>NZ_JBITLO010000002.1:0-1021680 GCF_044465345.1 Nonomuraea sp. NPDC049684
GGCGGTTTCACACAGAGACTCACGCGATGGCCCCCTGTCGTTGAAGGCGACGCGCCGTACAAGGCCGGATCTACACCACCCGACGGGACGCAACCTCCTGAAGGAGGGGGTGGCACATGGCAGAGAGCGCGAGTAGCGCGTGGCAGGAGAAGGGCAGATGCTTGGCGCCGTGGGCCAGCCGAAGCGCATCTTGAGCCGGCTGCCAACACTCATCGCGGACCTGGCGTCGCTACCCAGAGCTGGCTAATGATTCCGCATGCCCGGCGGCCCTCACCCTGTGCTCGACGACGACCCATCGCAAGCCGAATGGCGCCCAGCACGCGCTGACGGCGCCCAGCGTGCGCCGGCAGCACCCAGCGTGTGCCAGCAGAGCCCTGCGTCTACCAGCAGGGCCCAGCGTCTGCCGGCAGAGCCCAATGTGTCCCGGCAAGCCCAGCACATGCCAACAGGGCCCAGCGTGCATCGGCAGGGCCCAGCGTGTGTCCAGTGGGCCCGACTGTGCCGTCACCGCACCAGCAGACAGCAGGCCGGGTCCCCAGCGTGCAGGAGGCGGTATTCAGAACCTGCAGGTAGGCCTCATCCAAGGCATCGGGCCGATGAGGTCAGCGTTGGCCAACCAGCCCCAAGACGTCCTGGGACCGGAAGCTGCTCGAAGCGACGGTGTGGCCGCGTGCGGCGTCACGCGCAACACCGGAACCTTGGAACTCCAGGTGCGAACACAAGCACAACGCCCGGACACGCCGCCACCGGACGCACCACCACCACACCCGCCGCCTCGACGGCGCCCCCTTCGCCCTACCCCGAGAACCCTTCCTTGGGCATCTCCAGGTCGGCCTTGGCCAGCTCTTCCACGTTCACATCCTTGAACGTGACCACCCGTACGTTCTTCACGAACCGCGCCGGCCGGTACATGTCCCAGACCCAGGCGTCCTGCATCTTCACATCGAAGAAGACGTCGCCGTTCTCCGCCGTACGGACGTCGAGATCGACCGAGTTGGTCAGATAGAACCGACGCTCAGTCTCCACGACGTATGTGAACAAACCGACGACATCACGGTATTCGCGGTAAAGCTGCAGCTCCATCTCGGTTTCGTATTTTTCGAGATCCTCTGCGCTCATCGCGGTCCTCCTGTCGTACCGGTCCCCCGGTTCGCCTGCTCAGGCAACCCCGGCCCCCATCTCATTTTCACCCATCCCCCTGGCCACCGTGACGAAGGAGTAACGGTGTTCGGGGCACGGGCCATGTCTCTCCAGTGCCAAACGGTGTCCTGGCGTGACATACCCCTTGTGCTCGGCAAAACCGTACTGAGGGAACCTTCGATCCAGCTCGACCATCAGGCGGTCCCTCGTCACCTTGGCCACGATCGACGCGGCCGCCACGCAGGCGGCCACCTGATCCCCCTTCCACACCGCCAGGGACGGCGCGGGCATGCCGGGCACCGGGAAGCCGTCCGTGAGGATGTACTCCGGATCACATGGCAACTGCGCCACAGCCCGCCGCATTCCGGAGATGTTGCTCCTGTGCAGCCCCCGGGCGTCGATCTCGGCGGCCGGGATCACCACGACGCCCACGTGGGCGGTGGCGACGACGCGGTCGTACAGGCGCTCGCGCACCGGCGGGGACAGCATCTTGGAGTCACCGAGACCGTCGATCTCCCTGCGCAGGACGACGGCCGCGACGACCAGCGGCCCGGCGCAGGCGCCGCGGCCCGCCTCGTCGACGCCCGCGATCGGGGTCAGCCCACGGCGGGCCAGCGCCCGCTCGTAGGCGTAGAGTCCGGAATCGCGCCGGACGACGCTCGGTCGAGGGCGGAACGCAACTGTCATGACACTCGAAGCGTACGCCCCATTCGCCGCAAACCGCGACCGAAAGCCCCTTACTTGACCTTGTCGAAAGTGTCGGGCGTGGAGAACAGGTAGCCGCGCGACAGCGGCCAGTAGCGGACGACCGCCTTGCCGATCACGTCGTCGACGGAGATGAAGCCGCCGCCGGGCTCGTCCATGTGGGCCCGCGAGTCCGCCGAGGCGGTGCGGTGGTCGCCCATCAGCCACAGTTTGCCGGCCGGGACGGTGACGCTGAACTTGTCGCCGCCGCCGAAGTCGCCGGGGTAGAGGTAGGACTCCTCGTCGAGCGGCGTGCCGTTGACGCTGATGCGGTGCTTGGAGTCACAGCACACCACCTTGTCGCCGCCGACGCCGATGACCCGCTTGATGGTGTCCTCGCCGGTGCGCCAGCCCTTGAAGACCACGATGTCGCCGCGCTCGGGATCGCCCGCCAGCTTGTTGACGAAGACCCGGTCGTTGATGAGCAGGGTGTTCTCCATCGACTCCGACGGGATGTAGAACGACCCGATCACGAACGCCTGGAGCAACAACGCGATGCCCACGCCGAGCACCAGCAGCAGGACGGTCTCCCGGAAGCCGCCCTTTTTCTTCTCTTTGGCCACGCCCTCCGCCTTCTTGGTGACGGCCATCAGCGCTTCCTCCCCAACCGGCGCCGACGAACCAGGACCAAGGGTACGGCCAGCCCGAACCCGGCCACCAGCGGTACGGCCCCTCCGAGTGCTTGGAGCGCGGGCTGCGCGAAGGTGTCAGGTATGGACAACACGCCCGCCCGGTTGAACGGCCAGACGATCACGAAGGCCCGGCCGATGACCTGACCTTCGGGGATCGAGCCGCCGCCCTGGTCGCCGGTGTGCGAGCGGGAGTCGAGCGAGACGGAACGGTGGTCGCCCATCACCCACAGCCGCCCGGGCGGCACGGTGATGTCGAAGAACCGGTCGGACGGCACGTTGCCCGGATAGAGGTAGCTCTCCTCGTCGATGGCCGTGCCGTTGACCGTGATGCGGCCCTTGGAGTCGCAGCACTTGACGTGGTCGCCGCCCACGCCGATGACCCGCTTGATGTAGTCCTTCTCGCCGGGGACGACGCCGAAGGCCGTGCCGACCCAGCGGAAGAAGCCCGCGATCGGGTTGGACGGCTCCTCGACCTCGAACTCGCCGTCCCAGGAGTCGACGCCGGAGAAGACGACCACGTCGCCGCGCTCGATGTCACGGGTGTGGTAGACGAGCTTGTTGACCAGGACCCTGTCGTTCTTGAGCAGGGTGTTCTCCATGGACTCCGACGGAATGTAGAAGGCCTGGATCACGAACGTCTTGATGATCAGGGCCAGCACGAGGGCCACAACGACAAGTACGGGGAGTTCTTTCCAGAACGACCCCTTCTTCTCCTTGTCGCCCTTTGCCGGCTTCTGAGTCTCTTCGGCGACCACGTCCACCTCGTCCTCGACAGGGCGGCGCGAGGCGCCGTACTCCTGGTCTTCGCTTGTCATCGCTGACGAGCCTAGATGATGGAACGGCTCGACAAGCCTCGACCGACGTTACACCCACGCACGAGTCGCTCCACATAAAGGAAATGGCCCCGCAAAGCCGAAAGGCCCGTGCGGTGCACGGGCCTTTCGGAAAAGATTGGGGTTACTTCGCGGGCGTCGCCTCGCGCTTCTCGCGGATGCGGGCGGCCTTGCCGCGCAGGTCGCGCATGTAGTAGAGCTTGGCGCGACGCACGTCACCGCGGGTCACGAGCACGATCTTCTCGATGACCGGGCTGTGCACCGGGAAGGTGCGCTCGACGCCGACACCGTAGCTGACCTTGCGGACCGTGAAGGTCTCGCGGGCGCCGCTGCCCTGCCGGCGCAGGACGAAGCCCTTGAAGACCTGGATACGGGAGCGGTTGCCTTCGACCACTCGTACGTGGACCTCGAGCGTGTCACCGGGGCGGAACGCCGGGACGTCGCTGCGAAGGGTCGCCTTCTCGAGCTCCTGGATCTTCGTGTGCATGAGAGCTGTCCTCAAGTCCTCGCGAGCACGCGGAGGTCCACCCGGCCGGAGCTCGCGGCGGACACGCTTGCTGATTTGATGAACCCGGGACCGTTACCCGGGCATGACGGACCAACCGTGTGATGGTCGGCAGCGATTCAGTTTGCCACATCTTCCGGCCGGACGCGAAACGAGAGCTCGTCGAGCAGCTTCTTGTCATGCTTGTCGAGCGTCTCGGGATCGAGCGCCGCGGCCAGTTCCGGCCGGTTCCGCACCGTACGCCGGAGCGCCTCGTCCCGTCGCCATCGGGCGACTTTTCCGTGATGTCCGGACAGCAGCACCGCAGGCACCTCGTGGCCGCGCCAGACCGGCGGCTTGGTGTAGACCGGGCCTTCCACCAGGTTCTGCATCGAACCCGGCGCGAAGGAGTCGTCCACGGCCGACTGTGCGTTGCCCAGCACGCCGGGCAGCAGCCTGCCGACGGCCTCGACCATCACCAGCACCGCGACCTCGCCGCCGGCCAGCACGTAGTCGCCGATGCTGACCTCGTCGACCCGCAGCCGGGCGCCGTACTCGGCCATGACGCGCGAGTCGATGCCCTCGTAACGCCCGCAGGCGAACAGCAGCCACGGCTCGGCGGCCAGCTCCTGGGCCATCTCCTGGGTGAACGGCCGCCCGCTCGGCGTCGGCACGATCACCCGCGGCGCGCCGTCGCCGATCACCGAGTCGATGGCCTCGCCCCAGACCTCGGGCTTCATCACCATGCCGGGACCGCCGCCGTACGGCGTGTCGTCGACCGTCCTGTGCACGTCGTGCGCCCAGTCGCGGAGCTGGTGGACGCGCACGTCGAGGGTGCCGCGCTCGCGCGCCTTGCCGATCAGCGAGACGTCGAGCGGGGCGAAGTACTCGGGGAAGATGGAGATGATGTCGAGGCGCATCACAGCAGGCCCTCTGGCGGGTCGACGACCAGGCGCCCGCCCGTCAGATCGACCTCGGGCACCAGGGCCTTCACGAACGGGATGAGCGCGTCGTCCTGCCCGCGCCGGCGTACGACCAGCAGGTCCTGGCCGTGGTGCAGCACGTCGGTGACCTCGCCGACGGGCTCGCCCGACACGGTCTCCACCGCCAGCCCGACGAGCTGGTGGTCGTGGAACTCGTCCGGGTCGTCCGACGACTCCACGTCGGCGGAGTCGATGACCAGCATGGTGCCCCGGAGCTCCTCGGCCGCGTCACGACCGTGAACCCCCTCGAACGCGATCAGCAGCACGCCCTTGTGCCAGCGGCGATGCTCGACCACGAGCGGCCCGGCGCTCGCCGGGTCGGTCGCGACGGCCACGCCCTCGGCGAAGCGCAGCTCGGGATCGTCGGTGCGCACCTCCACGGTCACCTCGCCGCGTACCCCGTGCGGACGGCCTATCCGGCCGACGACCAGCTGCACGTGAACCCACCTTCTCCTAACGCAAGCGCCCCCATCGGCCCTTTCGGGACCGATGAGGGCGCGAATTCCTGACGCTAACGGACTGCTTCGTCCAGGTCGAGCAGATCGACCCGTACGTACTTCCCGTCGGCCAGGGCGTTCACAACGGTGCGCAGCGCCTTGGCGGTGCGCCCGCCGCGTCCGATGACCTTGCCCAGGTCCTCGGGGTGCACCCGGACCTCCAGGACGCGCCCGCTGCGAATGCGGCGAGCGCGGACCCGGACATCGTCGGGATGTTCGACGATGCCCTTAACGAGGTGCTCGAGAGCCTCCTCGAGCACGTCAGCCCTCGCCCTCGGTCGGGGTCTCGGCGGCGGGGGCGGCCTCAGCCTCTTCCTTCTTCTTGGCACGCTTGGGCGCCGTGGTGGCGGCCGTGCCGGTGTCGCCACCGGACAGCGCCTCCTTGGCCGCGGCCTCGTAGAGGGCGTGGCGGTCGGGCGCGGGCTCGGCGACCTTCATCGGCGCCGGGGCGGCCTCGCCCTTGAACTTCTGCCAGTCACCGGTGAGCTTGAGCAGCTTGAGCACCGGCTCGGTCGGCTGCGCGCCGACACCCAGCCAGTAGGCCGCACGCTCGGCGTTGACCTCGATGCGCGAAGGGTTTTCCTTCGGGTGGTACAGGCCGATCTCCTCGATCGCCCGGCCGTCACGCTTGGTGCGGCTGTCGGCGACGACGATTCGGTACTGAGCGTTGCGGATCATGCCGAGCCGCTTGAGCTTGATCTTGACTGCCACTGGTGTGGTCTCTCCTGCATTCGAGCGTGGGTGAACGGCACCTCATCGAGTGGGGCACGATGAGACGACGCTCCAGGGACAGGCGTGGCCGGCAGGAGATGAGAGGGCACCCACCTGGTCACGATGTTCCAACATGTCATTCTGCCAGACTGCGGACAGTGCCTTCGACCTGTCCCGGCAGGCCGCGGCAAAGGCTCGGCAAGGGCCGCGTGTCACCTCGTCCGAGTTGATCAACTTCCCTGCGGAATGGGTGGGTGACCACCACGACCAATCCGCTGTTCACGCGCGCGCGGCTGCTCACCGCCGGCGCGTCCGTCCTGCTCACCGGCGCCTTGTTCGGGCTTACGGCCACCGCCGCGGCGGGCGAGTTCGCCAATGCCAACGGTATCGGCCTGACCGTCACCGAGATCCCGGAACTGGGCCAGCCGGGCTTCTCCGGCACCTGGGGCACGGCGTCCGTCGGGCCCGAGCCCGGCACCGACACCGGCGACTGGAGCGACCCCGACGGGGTCACCGACTTCGTCAGCCTGGCCAACGAACAGCTCCAGGCCAGCGGCCTCGACGCGCCGGACGTCTGGGAGGCCAGCGCCCAACTGGTCGTCAACACCCTTCAGCTCAACCCGGACGCGTCCGAGCCGCTGCTGGTCACGGGCAACGTGGAGACGCACGCGCGGTGCACGCCGCCGGCTCCGGCGATGGCGTCCGTACAGGCGGCGCCGGGGACCATCACGGTGCTCGGCGTGCCCGTGGAGCAGGGGATCACGGAGGTGCCCGCGACGGGCGCGCAGCTCGGGTACCCAGGCGTGGCCTCCGGCACGCTGACGGTGGTCAGGACCGACAACGCCACGACGAACGACGCGACCTCCGCCGAGGCGGACATGACGATCACCATCTCGGGCCGCCTGCTGGACGAAGACGGCGGCGTCGTCTACGAAGGGCCGCTCACGACGGTCATCATCGGCCGGGTGGAGGTCAACTGCGTCCCCAACCAGCCCACCCCGACACCCACGATCACCCCCACAGTGACCCCAACCCCCACACCGACACCCACCCCTACGCCCACCGTGACGCCCACCCCGACAGTGACCCCCACGGTGACACCGACCCCCACGGTCACACCTACGCCCACAGTCACGCCCACGCCGACCGTGACGCCTACACCCACGGTCACGCCGACGCCGAACCCGACTCCGACTCCGACTCCGACTCCGACTCCGACTCCGACCGTGACACCGACGCCGATCGTGACCCCGACGCCCACGCCCACGATCACGCCCACGCCGACCGTGACACCCACCCCCACGGTCACGCCGACACCCACCGTGACACCGACACCGAACCCGACGCCCACCCCGACTCCGACGCCCACGCCGAGCCCAACGCCCACGCATGACTGCACTCACAAGCCGCACAAGACTCACAAACCGCACGAGAAGAGCTACTGGCCTCCTTGTGAGTGGCCGCACAACCCGCATGAACCGCACCACCACGGCGGCCCCAGCGGTCACCAATGGCCCGGCGACCACGGCGGCGAGTTCGGCCCGGCGCACGAAGACGCCTGGGTGACCCAGAGGTCGCCGCTCACCGGCCTGCCGATGTGGATGCCCGTAACGGCCGCCTCAGGATGGCTCCTCATGGACCCCGCTCTGCAGTGGATGCTCCTCTGCCGTTAGAGCAGGCCGAACGGCCCCACATCCGCGCGCCCGGTGACCGACCACGGTCCCGGGCGCGCACCCGTTCGGGCGACGGAACGCGCCAGAGGACGGCGGCGCAGCACCGACCCGCGACCACCGTCATGGATCCGGTCCGCGCAGGGGGCCGACGCACGAAGGGTCCCCCCGAAGTCCAGGCAAGGGAAGGGTCGGCATGCGAAGCGGACCGGCGCCAAGCCGCTCAGCATCAAGACCGCTGGCACAGAACCGCCGGCGCAAGGACCGCCGGTGCAGAAGCGCGCCTGGTGTCCAGAACTTCCGGTGGAGGGCAGGCCGCGCCATGGCGCGCGTGAGAAACACGGCTACGCGTCGAGCGCCAGACAGACTCGCGGCAAAGGGACGCCCCGGCAGGCACAACAGGCAGGCGAGCAGACCCGCAGGCCCGGCAGACAGATACGCAGAGGCAGCAGGCAGAGCAGGTGGGTGGCAGGAGCGGCAGGCTCAGCAGGCAGGCATGCAGGCGCGGCAAGACCGAGCGGGCAAATGCGCAAGGGCCGCAGGCCCAGCGGGCAGGCATGCGGGCGGGCCAGGCCGGCGGATGGGGAAAGGCGCGAGCCCGCGGATGCGCAGAGGCGGCAGGCCCGGCCAGCGGGCGGGGCGGGCGCAGGTGCGGCCCGCCCCGGGTGGTGGTTACTGGCCGGGCAGCTTCAGCTTCGACGGGTCGAAGCCCGGCGGCAGTTCGAGCCCCGGCGGCAGCTTGCCGCCCAGGTTCCCCAGCACTCCCCCGGCCTTGGGCGAAGCGCCCTCGCCGTCGGGCGACGGGGACGCCGACTTCTCCAGGCCCGCCTTGCGCGGGTCGCCGCTGACGCGCCGCCCCTTCTTGGCCTTCTTCTGGGCCTTGGACGCCTTCCCGCGCCCCCCGGGCATGCCCGGCAGCCCCATGCCCCCGGCCACCCGCTTCATCATCTTCTGCGCCTCGAAGAAGCGCGTGACGAGGTTGCTCACAGCGCTGACCGTGACGCCGGAGCCGGCGGCGATGCGGGCGCGGCGGGAGCCGTTGATGATCTTCGGGTCCTGCCGCTCGCCGGGCGTCATCGAGCGGATGATGGCGGCGATGCGGTCGAGGTCGCGGTCGTCGATGGAGTTGAGCTGGTCGCGCATCTGCCCCATGCCGGGCATCATGCCGAGCAGGTTCTTGATGGGGCCCATCTTCTGGACCATCATCATCTGCTCGAGGAAGTCGTCGAGCGTGAAGTTCTCGCCCGAGGTGAGCTTGCCCGCCATCTTGGCGGCCTGCTCCTCGTCGAACGTCTTCTGCGCCTGCTCGATCAGGGTGAGGATGTCACCCATGTCGAGGATGCGGGAGGCCATCCGGTCGGGGTGGAAGGCGTCGAAGTCTTCCAGCTTCTCGCCGGTGGAGGCGAACATGATCGGGCGGCCGGTGATGTGCCGCACCGACAGCGCGGCGCCGCCGCGGGCGTCGCCGTCGAGCTTGGTCAGCACGACGCCGTCGAAGCCGACGCCGTCCATGAACGCCTGGGCCGTGGTGACGGCGTCCTGGCCGATCATGGCGTCGACCACGAACAGGACCTCGTCGGGGCGGACCGCGTCGCGGATGTCGGCGGCCTGCTTCATCATCTCCTGGTCGATGCCCAGGCGACCGGCGGTGTCGATGATGACGATGTCGTGGTTGAGCCGCCTGGCCTCGTCGATCGAGCGGCGGGCGACGTCGACCGGGTCGCCGACGCCGCTGCCCGGCTCGGGCGCGAAGACGGCGACCTTGGCGCGCTCGCCCACGACCTGGAGCTGCTGCACGGCGTTGGGCCGCTGGAGGTCGGCGGCGACCAGCATGGGCGCGTGGCCCTGCTCGCGCAGCCACCGGGCCAGCTTGCCAGCCAGGGTCGTCTTGCCGGCGCCCTGGAGACCCGCGAGCATGACGACGGTCGGCGCGGTCTTGGCGAAGCGGAGCCTGCGGGTCTCGCCGCCGAGGATCTCGATCAGCTCGTCATTGACGATCTTGACGACCTGCTGCGCCGGGTTGAGCGCCTGGGAGACCTCGGCGCCGCGGGCGCGCTCCTTGACCTGGGCGACGAACGCCTTGACCACCGGGAGCGCGACATCGGCCTCGAGCAGGGCGATGCGGATCTCGCGGGCGGTGGCGTCGATGTCGGCGTCGGACAGCCGACCCTTGGATCGGAGGGAGGAGAAGACCGATGTCAGCCGGTCGGAAAGCGTCTCGAACACGTGGTTGGCCAGTCCTCGAAGCGAATGTACGTCTAAGACTTCAGCCTATCCGCTCTCCTAGCCGCTCCAGCCTGGCACGGCCATCCGGACGGTCAACGCGTGCTCGACGAGGTTGATCAGAGCGCTTTTGACCGAGTCCTTCTGGCGGGCGTCGAGGCGCACCAGCGGGATGTGGGGGGCCAGCGTGAGGGCGTCGCGGACCTCGGCGTCGCTGTGGGCGTAGGTGCCGTCCCAGCCGTTGATCCCCACGATGAACGGGAGCTGCGCCTCCTCGAAATAGTCGATCGCGGGGAAGCTGTCGGCCAGGCGGCGGGTGTCGACCAGCACGACGGCGCCGATGGCGCCGCGCACGAGGTCGTCCCACATGAACCAGAACCGGTGCTGTCCGGGCGTGCCGAACAGGTAGAGGATCAGGTCGCGGTCGAGCGAGACGCGGCCGAAGTCCATCGCGACGGTCGTGGTCGACTTCAGCGGCGTCATGCCCAGGTCGTCGATGCCCGCGGAGGCGTCCGTCATGACGGCCTCCGTCGTGAGCGGCATGATCTCCGAGACCGCGCCGACGAACGTCGTCTTGCCCACGCCGAAGCCGCCGGCCACCACGATCTTCGTCGAGGTCAGACCGGGGCTAGAGCCTGCGAAGTCCACTGAGCACCCTTTCCAGCAGGTTGACGTCCGGCCTACCCGCATCCAGCTGCGGCTGATGCACCCGTACCAGGCCCTCGGCCGCCATGTCAGCGATCAGAACACGCACCACACCGAGCGGGATCCGCAGCAGCGCCGACACCTCGGCGACCGACCGCACCTGACGGCAGAGCTGGCTGATCGCCTTGTACTCGGGGGTGATGTGGGAGAACTCCCGGTGTTCGGCCGTAGCCGACGAGACCAGGGCCTCCATGGCCAGCTTGACCTTGGGCGCGGTACGCCCGCCCGTCACCGCGTACGGGCGCACCGGCGAGGCCGGGTCCGAGCTGACCGGCGGCTGGGGCTCCCAACCGCCGCTGTTCCAGGAATCCGTCACCTACATCACCTGGTCTGGCTGGCGCGCAGCTCCGCGCGCACCGCCGGGGTCAGCACCTGACCGGCGCGATCCACCATCAAGGTCATCTGGTACGCCACCAGCCCCATGTCACAGTCCGGAGCCGCCAGGACCGCCAGGCACGAGCCGTCGCTGATCGACATGATCAGCATCAGCCCGCGCTGCATCTCCACGATCGTCTGGTTGACCGCACCACCCTCGAACACCCTGGCGGCGCCCTGCGTGAGGCTCACCAGCCCCGACGCGATGGCGGCCAGCTGGTCAGCCCGGTCAGCCGGAAAACCCGACGAAGCCGCGAGCGGCAAGCCGTCGGATGACACGACCACCGCGTGCGCGACCCCCGGGACGGTACTGACGAAGTCGGTGATCAACCAGTCGACTCCGCGCGCCGAGTGGCTCAGGTCATTCACGCGCCCTCCTCCCTACTGTCGTTCCTCGGGCCGGATTGGTATGTCCTGCCCTCGCTGATGTCGTCACGCGCTGCCCGGAAGCCCTGCTGGAAGCTCGACAACCTGCTGCGCACCCGGTCCGGCGAGACCGACGGCATGGGAGCCACGCCCTTGGGCGCGGACGCCGTGTCCGCCGATCCGGGCACCAGGTTGGCCTTGGGCACCCGCTTGGGCAGCCCGGCCGCCGTCGAGCCGTCGCGTACGGGCTCCACCACGGACGCCGCCGCGTTCCAGCCGGCGTCGGCCTTGGCCGAACCCCAGGTGGCGCTGGGCTCGCCCTGGTCGAACCAGGCCGACTCCACCGCGGCGAAGATCGGCAGGTATTCGTCCCCGCCGGAGGCGGGCTTGACGACGGGGATCGGGCCGGTCGCCGCCGACTCGGTCTCGGGGTAGTCGTACTTGGACGCGGGCGACGTCTCCTGCGGCGGAGCCGACCAGGGGCGGGGCTCCTCGGGGGGCAGGCCGCGCTGCGGCGGCGCGTGCTCCCCGGTGACCGGCCCGCGCGAGGACACCCAGACGTCGGAGGAGGAGTCCGGCAGCCAGTCGGAGCCGGTGTTCGTCGACTCCGTCGAAGGCCACTGCGGCATCGCGGACGGCATGGAGGGCAGCGAGTTCGGCATCGACGGCCACGACCCGCCGGCCGGCTCGGACGGGTACGACGGGTAGGACGGGTGCCCGGGGGCGAGCCCGAAGCCCGAGGCGCCGGGCCACTGCTGGGCCCCGGCGGCGGGCTGGGAGGCGGCGAAGGCGTCCTCGCGGGCGGTCGTGGCGGCGGTGTTGCCGCCCGCGCCGGCGACCGCGGCGGGCTGCGCGCCGAGCAGCGTCTCGGGGATGAGGACCATGGCGGTCAGCCCGCCGGAGCCGTGCGGGCGCAGCTGCACCCTGATGCCGTGCCGGTGGGCCAGCCTGGCGACCACGAACAGGCCCATGCGGCGGGAGACCGACACATCCACGGTGGGGGCGTCGGTCAGGCGCTCGTTGGCCTGGACCAGCTCGTCGCCGGTCATGCCGATGCCGGAGTCGCTGATGGAGAGCATGATGCCGCCGCCGTCGATCCTGCTGCCTGAGACGGGGACGCGGGTCTCGCGCGGGGAGAACGACAGCGCGTTCTCGATGAGCTCGGCCAGCAGGTGGATGACGTCGTTGACGGCCTGGCCGGCGATGGAGACGCCCTCGGGGACCTCCAGGACGACGCGCTCGTAGTTCTCGACCTCCGACAGGGAGGCGCGGGCCACGTCGACCAGCTTGACCGGCTGGCTCCAGCGCCGCGGCGGGTCCTGACCGGCCAGGACCAGCAGGTTCTCGCTGTTGCGCCGCATGCGCGTGGCCAGGTGGTCCAGCTTGAACAGGTTGCCGAGCCGCTGCTCGTCCTGCTCGCCCTGCTCCAGACCGTCGATCAGGGTGATCTGCCGCTCCACCAGCGTCTGGCTGCGCCGCGACAGGTTCACGAACATCGCGTTGACGTTCGAGCGGAGCCTGGACTCCTCGCCGGCCAGCCGGACGGCTTCGCGGTGGACCTCGTCGAAGGCGCGGGCGACTTCACCGATCTCGTCCCTGGAGTTGACCTCGATCGGCGGGACCTGGAGCTGTTCGGGGCTGACGTCGGTGTTGCGCAGCTGCCTGACCAGGTCGGGCAGCGTCTGGCCGGCGATCTTCAGGGCGTCCGAGCGCAGGCGGCGCAGCGGGCGTACCAGCGAGCCGGCCATCAGGGCGGTGATCGCGAGGACCAGGACGAGCAGGCCCACCACGACGCCGATGTTGATCGCGGCGAGCTGCCGGTCGCTGCTGGCGATGTCGGCGCTTCGGGTGGCGATCTGCTCCGACAGCGACTTCTGCACGGTGTGCAGGCGCTCGACGGTCTCGGTGATGGACTGGAACCACTGGTCGGTGTCGTCCCTGGTCGAGGTGTCGAGCCGGCGCAGTGAATCGTTGGCGTTGTGCAGCAGCACCGCACGGCTGGCGTAGAACTCGGCGCGGCCGATCTTCAGGCTGGCGACGGTGTTGTCGTAGAACTGCCGCTGCGCGGGCGTGGCGACGGCGCGGAAGGAGTCGCGCTCGCTGTTGCGGCGGGAGCGGGCGTCGAGGAAGGCGTTGTACTCCGGCTCCTCGAACGAGCCTCTGATCAGGGCGCTGGTCAGCAGGCCGCGCTGCTTGGAGGCCTCCTCCTCGGCGCGGGCGACGGCGCGCAGGGCCGCGCTGGTGGCGATGATCTCCTCGTCCGTGGAGCCCTGGCCGAGCTCGTCGTAGAGCTGCAGCAGCTCGGCGATGGCCTCGGAGTACTTCTCGCTGGTGGGCAGCGGCCCGAGCTTGGTCTCGGCGACGGCCTTGCGCATGGAGGGGATCTGGCCGAGCCGGATCCGGATGTGGTCGAGCGACTTCCTGCCGAGGTCGGACAGGGATGCCTCGGACTTCTTGCCCGCGTCAAGGGTGCTGGCGATGCGCTTGTCGACGATCTCGTGCTGGCTCTTCAACCGCTGCTCGTCGGAGGCTCCGCGGTTGGTGGCGACGTGGCGGACGGCCAGGTCGCGTTCGAGCCCGAGGTCGCGGGAGAGCTCGCCGAGCTGCGCGACCAGGGTTCCCACGCTGCTGATGTCCTGGTACTGCTGCGCGCTGTTGATCGACGTCGTGACCCGCAGGGCGCCGAGGACGACGGCCACGAGCGTGGGAATGGCGATGAGGGCGATGAGGCGGGTACGCACGCGCCAGTTGCGCAGGGCGAACGGGCTGCCCGCCTTGGGCGGGTGGGCCTGCTGCACCTCGCCGTCCGCGGCCTTTTCCGGGGCGTCCGGAGCCCTGCCACGACCGGGTCCGGTCGTTGTTGTCCTCACTGGTGGCAACCTCTCGCCATGGCCTGCTTCAGGGGGAATCAGCGGCTTCGTCACGCGGACGAGTGATCGCAGGCAAGTTCGAGGCCCAATTTGAGCACAAACCTCATACTTAGGCCAACGTTTCGGTGGTTTTCAACCGTTCCACATCGCACTCCCTTCACGTCGCATGCCACTGCACACGGAGCGCAACCACCGTCCCAATACGGACATATCACCACTAAACATACTTAATCTCTAGATTTACATCTATAACGCTGATTTGTCATATTTTCGCGATAAACCTACATATACGCGGCATAGCGCTGTAGATCCGAAGACGGCTCCGGTACGCTTCACGCCCGGCATCCCGTGCCGATCTCCGGAACTTCCCCCTGGTAGGAGAACCCCCCCATGACACGCACTATGCGCGGTCACGCCATTGTCGTCGGCGTGGCTCTGGCGCTCACCCTTGCAGGCTGCGGCGGAGGCAGCGGCGAGACCGCGAAGAGCTCGGCCAACAGCAAGGGCCTGGAGAAGACCACCATCAAGGTCGGCGCCCTCCCCGTGCCCGACGTTGTGTCGGTCTATCTCGCCAACGAAAAGGGCTTCTTCAAGGAAGAGGGACTGACCGTCGAGCCGGTCACCATCACCGGTGGCGCGGCGGCGTTGCCGCAGATCGAGAGCGGCGCGCTCGACATCTCGCAGACCAACTACGTCTCGACCTTCCTCGCGGTGAGCAAGGGCAAGAAGATCAAGCTGGTCGCGGACATGTACCAGGCCGCGCCCAACACGTTCAACATCATGGTGCCCAAGGACTCCCCCATCAAGACGGTGGCGGACCTGAAGGACAAGACGATCTACGTCAACAACCTCAAGAACATCGCCACCCTGGCCGTGGAGACGCAGCTCAAGGTCGCCGGTCTGGCCGACACCGACGTCAAGTTCGTGGAGAAGCCGTTCCCCGAGCAGGGCAACGCGATCAACACCGGGCAGGCGGACGCGGGCTGGATGACCGAGCCCTTCATCACCGCCAACCAGAGCACCTTCGGCTTCCGCAAGCTCGCCGACACCATGACCGGCCAGACGGAGGACTTCCCCATCGCCGGCTGGATGGCCACCGAGGACTGGGTGCAGAAGTACCCGAAGACGCTGGCCGCCTTCCAGCGGGCCATCGCCAAGGCGCAGCAGCTCGCCTCCAGTGACCGCAAGGTCATCGAGGAGACGCTGCCGAAGTACACCAAGATCGACGCCAAGACGGCCTCGGTGATCACGCTCGGCACGTACCCGAGCGAGCTGAACGAGAACCGGCTGCAGAAGGTCGCCGACCTGATGCTGGAGTACAAGTACCTCACCAGCCCGGTCGACGTGAAGTCGGTCATCGCCGCCCCTGCAAGCTGATGAACACCGCGCGTCTGCTCCGCGGCGCCGCCGGCGCCGCGGGGTTCCTCATCGCCGGTGAGCTGGTCATCCGCTTCGCGCTGAGCGACGGCGTGATCTTCCCGGCGCCCTCCGTCATCCTGTACGAAGCCGTGCGCCTGCTCGCCGACCCGGTGTTCACGCAGGGCCTGGTCACCACCCTCACCAACTGGGCGCTCGGCCTGCTCGCCGCGATCGTCGTGGCCGTGCCGCTGGGCGTGCTGCTGGGGGCGGTGCCGCCGG
Organism: Nonomuraea sp. NPDC049684; assembly: GCF_044465345.1. Classification (NCBI taxonomy): domain Bacteria; kingdom Bacillati; phylum Actinomycetota; class Actinomycetes; order Streptosporangiales; family Streptosporangiaceae; genus Nonomuraea; species Nonomuraea sp. NPDC049684. The sequence continues at coordinate 15,872 of NZ_JBITLO010000002.1, forward strand.
TGGAGCGGGCGATCCGGCCGCTGCTGGAGTTCATGCGCCCGATCCCCTCGGTGGCGATCATCCCGCTGGCGATCCTGCTGATCCCGGTGGACGGCCTGATGAAGGTCTCGGTCATCGTGTACGCGTCCATGTGGCCGATCCTGATCAACACCCTGTACGGCATGCAGGACGTGGACCCGCTGGCCAAGGAGTCGCTGCGCAGCTTCGGCTTCGGCCGCCTGGCCGTGCTGGCCCGGGTCAGCCTGCCGAGCGCCGCCCCCTTCGTCGCGACCGGCATCAGGATCGCGGCCGGCATCGCGCTCGTGCTCGCTGTGAGCGCCGAGCTGCTGGCCGGCGGCACGGCCGGGATCGGCGTCTACACGATCCAGGCGGGCAGCGGCAACCGGATGGACCTGATCATGGCGGCGACGTTCTGGGCCGGGGCGTTCGGGGTGTTCGCGAACCTCGTCCTGCTGGCCGGCGAGCGGCGGCTGTTCCGCTGGCACCGCGTCCGGATGGGAGCGTCGGAGTCGTGAGGCGGCTGTCCAGGCTGTGGGTGGTGCCGGTCGTGCTGGTCGTCTGGGAGCTGCTCGGGCGGCTCATCGACGACACCGACTTCCCGCCGCCGCTGACCATCGTCACCAGCATGTACCAGATGTGGTTCTCCGGGCCCGTCTCCCACCTGTTCCTCACCGAAGAGGCGATCGGCAACATCCTGCCCAGCCTCGGCCGCATGTTCAGCGGCTGGATCCTGGCCTCGCTGCTCGGGGTGCTGCTCGGCGTGGCGCTCGGCCGTTCCAGGGCGGCCACCGACTACGTGGACGCGCTGTTCGAGTTCGGCCGGGCGATCCCGCCGCCGCTGCTGCTGCCGCTGTTCGTCGCGCTGTTCGCGCGCACCGAGCACGCGCAGCTCAGCATGCAGCTCGCCACGATCGTGTTCGGCGTGATCTGGCCGGTGCTGCTCAACACGATCGAGGGCGTCCGGGCCGTGGATCGCACCTACACCGAGACCGCCACCGTGTTCGGCCTGTCCAAGGCGCAGCGCCTGCGCGTGGTCGTGCTCCCCGCCGCCTCGCCGAAGATCTTCGCCGGGCTGCGGCTGAGCCTGTCGCTGGCGCTGATCCTCATGGTGATCTCCGAGCTGTTCGGCAGCACGGACGGCATCGGCTACCAGCTCCTGCAGGCCCAGCGCAGCTTCGACGGGCCCGGCGTGTGGGCCGCGATCGCCCTGCTCGGCATCCTCGGCTACCTGGTGAACTCGCTGTTCGTGCTGGCCGAGCGCCGCCTGCTGGTGTGGCACCGGCAGGCCAACCGCAACGTCTGACTTTCTGGAAGGACCCCATGCCCCACTCGGATGACCTCCTTTGGGGGGCCGTGGCCGACATCTCGCGCTTCGCCGCTCTGCTGACCATGGCGGAGCTCGGCCTGGCCGACCATCTCGCCCACGGTCCGCTCACCACCGCAGACCTGGCCGCCCGCTGCGAGGCCGACGCCCCCAGGCTGCGCCGCGTGCTGCGCGAGCTGGCCGGGATGGGCGTGGTCCGCGGCGCCGGGCCGGACACCTTCGACCTGACCGAGCGCGGCACGGCGCTGCGGTCGGACGTGCCTGACTCGGTGCGCTCGTCGATCCGGATGCTCGGCGAGGAGGGCTTCTGGCACGCCATGGGCAACCTGCCCGCGACCGTCCGCGACGGCGGCTCGGCCTTCGCCGCCCGCTACGGCCACCTGTACGACTACCTGGCGGCCAACCCGGGAGCGGGCAAGCTGTTCGACGACTACATGACCGCCCGCGCGATCCCCTTCACCGAGGGCCTGGCCAAGCGGTACGACTTCCCGGCCACCGCGACCATGGTGGACGTCGCCGGCGGCAAGGGCCACATCCTGGCCACCGTCCTGCACGCCAACCCGGACATGCGCGGCATCCTGTTCGACCTGGAGCACGTGGCCGGCCGGGCCAGGGAGCTGCTGGCCGCCGAGGGGCTGGGTGAGCGGAGCGAGGTCGTCACCGGCGACTTCTTCACCGAGGTCCCGGCGGGCGGCGACGTCTACCTGCTGGCCAGCGTCCTGCACAACTGGGACGACGAGGACGCGGTCACGATCCTGCGCAACGTCCGCCGGGCGATGAACCCCGGCGGCCGCGTCCTGGTGCTGGAGGTGGTGCTGCCCGACGACGAGGCGCCGCACCTGGGCAAGGACATCGACATGCGGATGCTGGCGATCTTCGACGGCGGCGCCGAGCGCAGCCGCGAGGAGTACACGGCACTGCTCGACCGGGCGGACCTGCGCCTGGCCGAGGTCGTCGAGCTGGGCTCGGGAGCCAGCCTCATCGAGGCCCGGCCCCGCTGAGCGCGCAGGGCGGCGGCGGGCCGGATCAGCCGCCGCCGCTCCAGCCCGGCACCGCCATCCTGATCGACAGGGCGTGCTCGACCAGGTGGATCAGGGCGCTCTTGACCGAGTCCTTGGAGCGGGCGTCCAGCCGGACGAGCGGGATGTGGGGGGCCAGCGTGAGGGCGTCGCGGACCTCGGCGTCGCTGTGCGGGTACTGGCCGTCCCAGCCGTTGACGCCCACCACGAACGGCAGCTGCGCCTCCTCGAAGTAGTCGATCGCGGGGAAGCTGTCGGCCAGGCGGCGGGTGTCCACCAGCACGACCGCGCCGATCGCGCCGCGCACCAGGTCGTCCCACATGAACCAGAACCGGTGCTGGCCCGGCGTGCCGAACAGATAGAGGATCAGGTCACGGTCGAGCGAGACGCGGCCGAAGTCCATCGCGACGGTCGTGGTCGACTTCAGGGGCGTCATGCCCAGGTCGTCGATCCCCGCGGAGGCGTCGGTCATCACCGCCTCCGTGGTCAACGGCATGATCTCCGAGACCGCGCCGACGAACGTCGTCTTGCCCACCCCGAAACCGCCGGCCACCACGATCTTCGTTGAAGTCAAGCCGGGGCTAGAGCCTGCGAAGTCCACTGAGCACCCTTTCGAGCAGATTAACGTCCGGCCTGCCGGCGTCCAGCTGTGGCTGATGCACGCGGACCAGGCCCTCGGCCGCCATGTCGGCGATCAGAACACGCACCACGCCCAGCGGGATCCGCAGCAGCGCCGACACCTCGGCCACGGACCGGACCTGCCTGCACAGCTGGCTGATCGCCTGGTACTCCGGCGTGATGTGGGAGAACTCCCGGTGCTCGGCGGTCGCCGACGACACCAGGGCCTCCATCGCCAGCTTGACCCTGGGCGCCGTCCGCCCACCCGTCACCGCGTACGGGCGGACGGGTGAGGCGGGGTCGGGGTGCAGCTGCGACTGGGGCTGTGGCTTGGGCGGAGGCGCCCAGCCGCCGCTGTTCCATCTCTGGTCCGTCACCTACATCACCTGGTCTGGCTGGCGCGCAACTCGGCCCGCACCGCCGGGGTCAGCACCTGACCGGCGCGATCCACCATCAGAGTCATCTGGTACGCCACCAGCCCCATGTCACAGTCCGGAGCCGCCAGCACCGCCAGGCACGAGCCGTCGCTGATCGACATGATCAGCATCAGCCCGCGCTGCATCTCCACGATCGTCTGGTTGACCGCACCACCCTCGAACACCCTGGCCGCACCCTGCGTCAGGCTCACCAGCCCCGACGCGATGGCGGCCAGCTGGTCAGCCCGGTCAGCCGGGAAACCCGACGAGGCCGCAAGCGGCAACCCGTCGGACGAGACGACCACCGCATGTGCCACACCGGGGACCGTGCTGACGAAGTCGGTGATCAACCAGTCGACTCCGCGCGCCGCGTGGCTCAGGTCGTTCATGCGCCCTCCTCTCTGTCACTGTTGTGGGCTTCACCGTTGAAGGAGCCGCGAGGGCCCGGCTGGAACGCCTTGCCCCCGGTGATGTCGTCGCGGGCCGCCCGGAAGCCCTGCTGGAAGCTGGACAGCCGGTTCCGCACCCGGTCCGGCGAGACCGAGGGCATCGGGGAGACGCCCTTGGGCGAGGCGGAGGTGTCGGCCGAGCCCGGCACCAGGTTCGCCTTGGGCACCCGTTTGGGCAGGCCGGCCGCGGTCGTGCCGTCGCGGGCCGGCTCGGCCACCGCCTCGGCCGCGCTCCAGCCGGCGTCGGCCTTGGTCGAGCCCCAGCCGCCCTCGTCGCGTCCGAACCAGGCCGACTCGACGGCGGCGAAGATCGGCAGGTAGTCGTCCCCGGCGGAGGCGGGCGGCACGGGCGGGATCGGGCCGGTGGCCGCCGACTCGGTCTCGGGGAAGTCGGGCCGCGCACGCGGGAAGCCGTCCTGCTTCCAGGGGGGCGGCGGCTCGGCCGGGGGCCTCTTGGGCAGCCCGCGATCGCCGTTGTTGCGCGGCGGCGACCAGATGTCGTGGCTGTCGAAGCCGCCGCCGTGCGGGTCGGAGGGCCAGCCGTCGGACGGCCACTGCGGCCAGTTGCCCCCCGCCTCCGGGTTCGAGGGGTACGACGGGTGCGCGGGCCCCATCTGGTAGGTGGGCCGCGGCCAGTCCTGTCCGGCGGCCGGGGGCGCCTGCGGCCAGTCGGCCGCCGGCGTGAGCGGCGTCTGCGGCCAGTCGGCTCCCGGGGCGGGCGGCGCGGGCGGCCAGTCGGACCCGGCGGCCGAGGCGGCCGCGGGCCAGTCGGCCTCGGGCGGAGCCGAGATCGGCGGCCAGTCGGTGGCCGGGGGCGCCGCGTGCGGCCCCACGTACGGCTCGCTCCCGGCCGTGCTCTCGGCCGCCGCCGGCTGCATGCCCGCGAACCCGGGCGGCTGTGTGCCGAGCATGTTCTCCGGGACGAGCACCATGGCGGTCAGCCCGCCCGAGCTGTGCGGACGGAGCTGCACCCTGATGCCGTGCCGGTGGGCGAGCCTGGCGACCACGAACAGGCCCATCCGCCGCGAGACCGACACGTCGACGCTGGGCGAGTCGGTGAGGCGGTCGTTGGCCTGGGCCAGTTCCTCGGGGGTCATGCCGATGCCGGAGTCGGTGATCGACAACATCACGCCGCCGCCGTCGATCCTGCTGCCCGACACCGCCACCCGGGTCTCGCGCGGCGAGAACGACAGCGCGTTCTCCACCAGCTCGGCCAGCAGGTGGATGACGTCGTTGACGGCCTGGCCGGCCACCGACACGCCGTCGGGCACCTGGAGCACGACGCGCTCGTAGCTCTCGACCTCCGACAGGGAGGCGCGGGCGACGTCGACCAGCTTGACCGGCTGGCTCCAGCGCCGCGGCGGATCCTGGCCGGCCAGGACCAGCAGGTTCTCGCTGTTGCGCCGCATGCGCGTGGCCAGGTGGTCCAGCTTGAACAGGTTGCCGAGCCGCTGCTCGTCCTGCTCGCCCTGCTCCAGACCGTCGATCAGGGTGATCTGCCGCTCCACCAGCGTCTGGCTGCGCCGCGACAGGTTCACGAACATCGCGTTGACGTTCGAGCGCAGCCGCGCCTCCTCGCCGGCCAGCCGGACGGCTTCGCGGTGGACCTCGTCGAAGGCGCGCGCCACCTCGCCGATCTCGTCGTGGGTGTCCACCCCGATCGGCGGGACGGGCCCGACCTTGCCGTCACCCGCCTCCCGGAGCGCCCGCACGGTCTCCGGCAGGCGTTTGCCGGCGATGTCCAGGGCCTCGCCGCGCAGCCTGCGCAGCGGCCTGATGAGCGAGCGGGCGATGAAGGTGATGATGATCAGCACCACGATCAGCAGGATCATGATGAGCACGCCGGAGATCAGCGCCGAGCGGTTGGCCGCCTCCTCCAGGGCGCGGGCTCGCAGGATGACCGAGGAGGCCAGCGACTTCTCCACGCTGCGCAGGGCGTCGATCTTGCCGGTGCTGACGTCGAACCAGGTGCCGACGTCCTTGTCCGGCCGTACGCCGATGCTCAGGGGCTTGGCCTCGACGGACTGGGCCATGGCCCGCAGGCGGAACAGGTCGGTCTGGTCGACGTCCCTGCCCACCACGGTGTCGCGGTAGAGCTCAAGCTGGTCGATGCTGGCGAGGGTGGCGAAGAGGGTCTCCTCGCTCTCCTCGCGCGCCTTGGCGTCGGAGAGCGCGTCGAGCTCGCCGCTGTCGAAGCTCTTCTTGTCCAGGGCACTGGCCAGGATGCCGCGCTGCTTGGACGCCTGCTCCTTCGCGCGCGCGATGGCGGCCATGGAGCTGGCGCTGTGGGAGATGTCGTCGTCCACCGCGACCTGCCCCACCTGGTCGTGGAACTGCAGGAGGGTGGCGATGATCTGGGAGTACTTCTGGATCATCGGCAGCGGCTGGATCTTGCCCTTGACGGCGGTGTCGCGCAGGGTCTGGATCTCCTCCAGACGGCGCAGCACCGGGCGTACGGAGTCGGCGTGGGTGTCGGTGAGGGCGCCGGCCCGCACCTTGGCCTCGTCGATGAGGTTGTCGACCCCGCTGTAGGTGGTGCGGAGCTGGGCCGCGCGGCTCTCCGGACGACCTTGGGCGATGTAGAGAGCGGTCTCGTCCCGTTCGAAGGCCAGTTCGTGCGTGACGGCGCCGAGCTGCTCGCTGAGCTCGGCCACCTCTCTGAGTGTCTGGTAAGTGTTGGCGTCCCTGAGGGAGGTGATCACGTTCAGCCCGCCCAGGCCCACCGCGACAGCCGTGGGCACGACGATCAACGCCACGAGGCGCGATCGTACGTGCCAATTGCCCAATCCGAACCTGTTAGAAGCAGGTTTGGGCAGCCGTCGCTTCTGGTGCCCGTGCGGCTCGCGGTCAGCGGAAGCTTCAGCGCTCTGCGTTCTCACTTGCCTCGCAACCTCTCGCCCCGGAGGGGAATTCTCGAAGACCATGCAGGTAAATGCACGTGGGGCAATATGTACAATCGAGATGAGGGCCATTTGAGCACAGGTGCCGGTCTGGACCAACCACCTATAGTGCCCCTCTGAGGCTTATATCCCGGATTGTCCAAAAATTGTGACAAAATTGGTAGACCGCCGTTTACCTGCAAAAACGGGCAGCCGAAACGTGTTCCGCAAGCCCCCTTCCGCCCGCGGAACGATCCAGGTCAGCTAGTCCCACCAGTAACAGACGCCCCGGTCGCCACCCTCTTTCCCAAAACGGACAAAGACATCTCACGCCTCTATTTACGATAGAGCGGCAAACGGACATTGCAACCACAAGAGTCATTTTCTTGATAATGACTGCCAATGTGGTGCTACGGTCGATTCCTGCTTGTTCGTCAGGCACTCAGCCCCGGGGGCAGTTCAGCCACCCGGTCCCCCCGGCTCCACGTCTTGAAGGGAGTCCCTGACATGAGGCTTGGCCGCTCCGCCAAGGCCGCCATCATCGGGTTCGCTGTGACTTTAGGCGCCGTAGCGTGCAGCACCGGCGGCTCAACCACCGCCAGCGCACCACCCTCCGCCTCCGCGAACGGCGGCGGCGGCGCCTTGGAGAAGACGAAGCTCAAGATCGCCACCCTGCCCGCCATCGACAGTGCCGCCATCTACGTCGCCATCGACCAGAAGCTCTTCGAGCAGGAGGGTCTCGACGTCACCCCGCAGGTCGTCCAGGCCGCCCCCGAGGCGATCCCCATGCTGGTCAACGGCGAGATCGACGCCATGTTCGGCAACTACGTGTCGATGTTCCAGGCGCACGACAAGGGGGCGATCAAGATCCACGTGCTCGCCGAGGGCTCGCGGGCCGCCCCCGACTCGCTCAGCATCATGGCGCTGCCCAACTCCCCCATCAAGACGCCGAAGGACCTCGCGGGCAAGACGATCAACGTCAACGTCCTGCACAACTTCCAGGAGCTCGCGCTCACCCAGGTGCTCAAGGCCAACAACATCGACCCCGGCACGATCAAGTACGTCCCCGTGACGTTCCAGAACATCATGGCCTCGTGGAAGAGCGGCCAGATCGACGCCGCCTACCTGGGCGAGCCGCAGGTCACCGCGGCGACCTCGTCGATGGGCGCGCGCAAGATCCTCGACCCGGCCTCCGGGCCGGCGGCGGAGTTCCCGATCTCGGGATACATCAGCACCCAGGACTGGTACGACAAGAACCCGAGGACGGCGGCGGCCTTCCAGCGGGCCATCCACAACGCGGCCAAGCTGATGGAGAACAACCGTGAGGTGGTGGCCAAGGTGCTGCCGAACTTCACGCAGATCGACGCGTCCACGGCGGCGACGGTCACCTTCCCCTACTTCTCCAGCTCCGACAACCCGGTACGGCTGCAGCGGGTGGCCGACTGGATGTGGGAGGCCAAGTGGCTGGGCAAGGAGATCGACGTCAAGACGCTGATGTCGCCGACGACGTCGGGGTGAGCAGCACCGCTACGGGCGTCGTCCGCCGTCCGGCCGGCGCCGCCACGCGGTGGTCGCGCCGGGCGGCGGGGGCGGCCGGCTTCGCCGTCCTCGTCGAGCTGCTGAGCCGGTCGGGGCTGGTGGACGCCGAGGTGCTGCCGCCGGCCAGCCGGATCGTCGGGCGCGGCCTGGCGCTGCTCGCCGACCCCGCCTTCCTGGCCCACGCCCGCACCAGCCTGCTGGCCTGGGCCTTCGGGCTCGGCCTCGCGGTGCTGGTGGCGGTGCCGCTCGGCCTGCTGCTCGGCAGCGTGCCGGTGATCGACGCCGCCACCCGCTCGGTGGTGGAGTTCCTGCGGCCGATCCCCTCGGTGGCGCTGATCCCGCTGGTCGCCCTCGTGATCGGCACCGGCCTGCAGCTCCGCGTCACGCTCGTGCTCTACGCCGCCATGTGGCCCGTCCTCTACAACACCATGTACGGCCTGCGCGGCGTCGACCCCGTCGCCAAGGAGACCCTGCGCTCCTACGGCTTCGGCCCGCTGTCGGTGCTGCTGCGCGTCAGCCTGCCGTCGGCGGCGCCGTTCATCACCACGGGCGTGCGGCTGGCGGCGTCCGTGGCGCTCATCCTGACCGTCAGCACCGAGATCGTGGCCGGGCGCGGGGAGGGCATCGGCGTGTTCATCTTCTTCGCCGGGATCGCGGTCCCGGCCAGGATGACCGACATCCTGGCCGGGGTGTTCTGGGTGGGGCTGTTCGGCGTGCTGGTCAACGCGCTGCTGGTGGCGGTCGAGCGGCGTGCCTTCCGCTGGCACCACGCCCGGCTGACGGAGGGGTCGTGACCAGGGCCGGGCGCGGCCCGTCGGCGCGCGACCGCACGCGCGGCACGGCGTTCCGGGTGGCCGTGCTGGCCGTGCTGGTCCTGGCCTGGGAGGCGGGCACGCGGCTGGCGGGCAGCTCGTTCTTCCCGCCGCCGACGACGATCGTGGCCCGGATGCACCAGATGTGGTTCTCCGGCCCGCCGGGCAGCCTGTTCCTGACCGGCGCGGCGGTGGACGACGTCCTGCCGAGCCTGGGCCGGATGGCCGCCGGGTTCGCGGGCGGGGCGGTGGCCGGGGTGGTGCTCGGGCTGGCGTTCGGGCTGTCGGCGCGGGTCTACGACTATCTCGACGGCGTGCTGCAGTTCCTGCGCGCGATCCCGCCGCCCGCGCTGGTCACCGTGTTCCTGGTGGTGTTCGGCTTCGGGCTGCGCATGCAACTGGCGTTCATCATGTTCAGCGTCGTGTGGCCGGTGCTGCTCAACACCGCCGACGGCGCGCGGGCGGTCGATCCGCTGCACCTGGACACCGGGCGGGTGTTCCGGCTGTCGGCGACCGAACGCCTGCTGCGGGTCGTCCTGCCGTCGGCGCTGCCGAAGATGTTCGCCGGGCTGCGGCTGTCGCTGTCGTTGTCGCTGATCGTCATGGTCTTCGCCGAGCTGCTGCCGGGGGCCTCCAACGGCATCGGGTTCCAGCTCACCACCGCGTACTCGACGTTCGACCTGCCCGCGATGTGGGCCGGGATCGTGCTGCTCGGCGTGCTGGGCTACCTGCTCAACGAGCTGTTCCTGGTGGCCGAGCGGCGGGTGCTGGCCTGGCACCTCGGCGCGCAGCGGCTCACGGAGCAGTGAACGTGCGGGCGGCTCACGGAGCGGTGAACGTGCCGGCGGCGACCGGGCGGGTGCGCGGTGGCTCGTAGGCGCCCGAGTCGATGCCCCACGACGCGACGGCCAGCGGCATGATCTCCACCCATACGGGCTCGTACCCGGGTTTCAGCCGCTCGCCGCCCTTGGCGTGGACCCGCCCGACGCCCTGGACGAGGACGCCGCGCGGCCCGTCCTCGGTGAAATCGTCCACGACGAGCGACACCTCGGGGTTGTCCCTGACGTCACGCCGGTACCGCCGGGGACGCACGCCGCCGGGCAGCAGGCGGGAGCCGACCGCGATCATGCCGCGGTCCGGCTGGAGATGGATGCGCACGGGCACGACGTGCGGCGTCCCCCCGGCTCCGGCCGTGGCGAGCCGCGCCAGGTCGTGCTCAAGCAGGTAGGCGAACTCCCCGTCACTGAATCCGCGCATCACACACCTCACACCCAGATAGGAACGAGGTTAATGGGATAAGTCTGGTCTTCGGCCTGCAAAGGGCGAGAAACTTACCGTCATGTTCCCCGTCAGGGACACGTGGGACCGGATCGAGACCACTGGGGGCGACGTGAGGACGATGGTCGTGGGCGCCGGCATCGGCGGGCTCACCACCGCGCTCAGCCTGGCGGCGGCCGGGCTGGAGTGCGTGGTCGTGGAGGCGGCCGCCGCGCTGAGGCCGCTCGGCGTCGGGATCAACCTGCAACCGCACGCCGTACGGGAGCTGACCGAGCTGGGGCTGGCCGGCGAGCTGGCCGCGCTGGGCGTGGAGACGACCTTCATGACCTTCGCCGACCGGCACGGCAACGTGATCCTGGCGCTGCCGCGCGGGCGCTCGGCCGGCTACCGCTGGCCGCAGTACAGCATCCACCGGGGCGAGCTGCAGATGGCGCTGCTGGCCGCGGTCGAGGAACGGGCCGGCCCGGTGCGGACGGGCGTCCGCCTGGAGAGCTTCGAGCAGGACGGCGAGGAGGTCCTCGTCCGCCTCCGGCAGGGCGGCGAGCTGGTGGAGGAACGCGTGGACGTGCTCGTCGGCGCGGACGGCGTGCAGTCCACGGTACGGGCCCTGCTGCACCCGTCGCACGACCCGCTGCTGTGGGCGGGCATCCGGATGTGGCGCGGGGTGGCCGAGGCCGACCCCATCCTGGACGGCGCCACCGTGCTGGTCGGCGGCTCCAACCTGGCCGGGAAGTTCGTCACCTACCACATCTCGGCCAAGAACCCCCGGCTGGTCAACTGGGTGGCCGAGGTCAAGGTGGCCGGGCCAGGCGTCGCCGCGGAGGCCGACTGGTCGCACGCGGGACGGCTGGAGGAGGTGGCCGCGCACTTCGCGGACTGGCGGTACCGGCCGGCCGACGTGCAGGGGCTGCTCGCGGCCTCCCCGCGCATCCTGGAGTACCCGATGGTGGACCGGGACCCGCTGCCCGTCTGGGGAGAGGGCCGGGTGACGCTGCTGGGCGACGCCGCGCACCCGATGTACCCGATCGGCTCGAACGGCGGCTCGCAGGCGGTGCTCGACGCGCGGGTGCTGGCCCGGTGCCTGGCGACGTCCGGCGACCCGGTCACGGCGCTCAAGGCGTACGAGGAGGAACGGCGTCCGCCCACGTCGGCGCTGGTGGTGGCGCATCGGGCGCTGCCCATCGAGGATACGATCGCACTGGTGACCGAGCGCGCGCCCGACGGGTTCGCCGACATCGCCGACGTGCTGACGGAGGCCGAGCTGGCCGCCATGGCCGGGGCGCAGCGGCGCATCTCCGACGCCGACGTCCGGGCGCTGAACGAGCGGGAGTCGTGGAGCGTACGCATCCCATGACAGCCGCGAAGACTCAAGGGTAAGATCCGACACCGTAGAGCCATCCCGACATTTCCGGCTTCCCGAGTCGGTCCTCCGCTCGCGGCCTCGCCCCCTAGGACATCCATGCTCGAGATAGAGAACCTCTCCCACGTGTACGGCGGCGGTGGCCCCAACGCGCACCACGCCATCGAAGGGCTGAACCTGAGCGTCGCCGCGGGCGAGCTGCTGTGCATCGTCGGGCCGTCGGGAGCCGGGAAGTCGACCCTGCTGCGCTCCATCGCCGGGCTGATCAGGCCGACCGGCGGCGAGGTCAGGGTCGAGGGCGAGCTGGTCCGGCAGACCCCCGACAACCTGGCGGTGGTCTTCCAGGACTACAGCCGGTCGCTGTTCCCGTGGATGTCGGTGGCCGACAACGTGGCCCTGCCGCTGCGCCGCCGGGGCATGGACAAGCAGCAGCGCCGCGAGGCCGCCCAGGAGGCGCTGGAGTCGGTCGGGCTCCAGGGCGCCGAGAAGAAGTACCCGTTCCAGCTCTCCGGCGGCATGCAGCAGCGGGTGGCGATCGCGCGGGCGCTGGCCTACCGGCCCTCGCTCATGCTCATGGACGAGCCGTTCGGCTCGGTCGACGCCCAGACCCGCGAAGACCTGGAAGACCTCGTGCTGAAGGTGCGCGGCCACCACCAGATGACGATCGTGCTCATCACCCACGACATCGACGAGAGCGTCTACGTCGGCGACCGCGTCGTGGTGCTGTCGAAGGCGCCCGCGCACGTGGTCGGCGACCTCAAGGTCGACCTGCCCGAGCCGCGCGACCAGATCACCACCCGCGAGCACCCCGACTTCGTGCACCTCCGCGCCGAGGTCGGCCGGCTGGTGCGCGGCCACGCCGCCACCGTCTGAGGCGCGGGCCGGCGCGCGCGGACCCAGATCCGCGCGGGCGGGCGCGCGCTGATCCAGCTGCGCGCGCCCGGGGCGCGTCCGGCTACACCGGCGTGTGCGAGTGGCGGGTCAGCGCGTGCTCCACCAGCGTGATCAGGGTGGATTTCACCGTGTCGCGCTGGCGGGCGTCGAGGCGGACGATCGGGATGTGACCGCCGACCGACAGGGCCTCGCGGATCTCGTCCTCCGCGTGGGCGAACTGGCCGTCCCAGCCGTTGATGCCGATGACGAAGGGCAGCTTGGCCTCTTCGAAGTAGTCGATGGCGGGGAAGCTGTCCGCCAGACGGCGCGTGTCCACCAGCACGACGGCGCCGATCGCGCCGCGCACGAGGTCGTCCCACATGAACCAGAACCGGTGCTGTCCGGGGGTGCCGAACAGGTAGAGGATCAGGTCGCGATCCAGCGACACACGTCCGAAGTCCATCGCCACCGTGGTGGTCGTCTTGTTCGGCGTGAGCGAGACGTCGTCGACGTGGGCCGAGGCGTCCGTCATGACCGCTTCCGTGGTGAGCGGCAGGATCTCCGAGACCGCTCCCACGAACGTCGTCTTCCCCACGCCGAAGCCCCCGGCCACGACGATTTTCGTCGAGGTCAGACCGGGGCTAGAGCCTGCGAAGTCCACTGAGCACCCTTTCGAGCAAGTTGAGGTCCGGCTTTCCCGCTTCCAGCGCAGGCTGGTGCACGCGGATCAGGCCCTCCGACGCCATGTCGGCGATCAGCACCCGGACCACACCAAGGGGCTGGCGTAAAAGGGCGGAGATCTCGGCAACCGACCGGACGTTCCGGGTCAGCTGAATGATCGCCTGATACTCCGGACTCAGTAGGGAAATGTCTTGGTATTCCGACGTCACGGAGGACACCAAAGCCTCCATGGCGAACTTCATCCGCGGCGCGGTGCGCCCCCCGGTCACGGCATAGGGCCGTACCAGGGAACTCGGCTTCTGCGGACGAGGGGCCGCCGGATGCGGCGGAGTGCTATCACCAGCCCAACCCTGACCTGACACCATGATCTCCTGTCACCGCCCGCTAGCGGGGGCGGGCCGCTTGCAGCTCAGCGCGTACGGCCGGGGTGAGCACCTGACCGGCGCGCTCGACCAGCAGCGTCATCTGGTACGCCACGAGGCCCATGTCACAGTCGGGAGCCGCGAGGACGGCCAGACAGGACCCGTCGCTGATGGACATGATCATCAACAGGCCGCGCTGCATCTCGATGACGGTCTGGGTGACCATGCCGCCCTCGAAGACCCGCGCGGCGCCCTGCGTCAGACTGATCACGCCCGAGGCGACCGCGGCGAGCTGGTCGGCCCGGTCCTTGGGGAAACCCTCCGAGAAGGCCAGCGGCAGGCCGTCGGACGACACCACGACGGTGTGCGCGACGCCCGGCACGTTGTTCACGAAGTCGGTGATCAGCCAGCTGATGCCACGCGCTCCCTGGCTCATCTCTCTCATTTGTCCTCCTCATTCTCTTCGCCGCGGGTGAACGCGCGGCCTTGCCGCACTCCCTGCTGGAAGCTGGAGAGCCTGCTGCGCAACCGCTCGGGCGAGATCTGCGGCGGCGGTGACGTGGGCTGCGGCTCGGCGAGACTGGCCGTACCGGGCACGAGGTTGGCCTTGGGCACCCGGCGCGGCAGGCCCGAGGACGTCGTGCCGGCCTGGGCGGGCTGCGCGGCGGCCTGGGCCGCCTGGAAACCGGAGTCGGCGGGCGAGGACCACGACGCGCCGGCGCCCGACTGGCCGGGCCTGCGCTGCGGCAGCCCGGACCGGCCCACCGCCGGGGCGGCGGGCGGCGCGGCGGCAGGAGGGTCGGCGGGCACGGGCGGGTGCACGGCGGTGATCTCGTGCTCCTGCTCGTGCTCCTGCTGGCGCAGCTGCTCCGGGTCGGGCCTGCGGAACCAGTCCGAGCCGACGGACGAGAAGATCGGCAGGAACTCCTCGCTCTGCTCCTCCAGGGGCGAGGTCCGCACCACGGGGAGCGGGCCGGTCAGGTCCTGGGAGGAGTAGTCGCCCTGGCCGAACGGGCCGTAGGCGCCCGGACGGCTCTGCTCGTACTGGTCGGCGGGCTTGGGCTCCTCCGCGCCGAACCCCGGCAGGTCGCCGAAGGCCGCGCGGTAGGGCTCCTCGCCGAACGCCGAGGGGCGCGGCGGGTCGACCGACTCGAACAGGGACCGCCGCGGCGGCTCCTCGTTGAAGGCCGACTGGCCGAGCGAGGTGTCGCCGAAGGACGGCGAGCCGAAGGAGGACCAGCGGGGCTCCTCCGTCCCGCTCTGCGGCGGCTCGGTGGCGAAGGACGGCCAGCGGGGCTCGTCGTCCTGCAGCGGCGGCGGCTGCTCGGCGAAGGAGGGCCAGCGCTGCTCGCCCCACGGGGACTGCGGCTGCGGCTCGGGCTGGGCCGCCGGCGGGGCCGCGGGCGGCTCGTCGGCGAAGAACGGCTTGGGCTCGTCGGCGAAGAAGGGTTTGGGCTCGTCGGGGAAGGACGGCTTGGGCTCCTCGGCGAAGGACGGCCAGCGCGGCTCGTCCCGGCCCGGCTCCTCGCCGAAGGATCCCCAGCGGGTCTCCTCCTGGGCCGGCTCGTCGGCGAAGGACGGCCAGTTGCCGGTGCCCGGGGCGGGCAGCGAGCCCGGCCACTGCGTGTCCAGCACCCGGTCGGCCGCGTCCGGCGCGGAGACGGGGGCGCCGTTCTGGCTCGCCTCGGCCGGCGCGGCGGCGACGCCGAACTGGCTCGGGTCGAACGTGGTGAACGCCTCGTACTGGCTGCCGGGCTGCTGCGGCATGCCGGCGCCGCCGCTGATGAGCATGTCGGGCATCATCACCAGCGCGCTCAGGCCGCCGGTCTCCCGCATGCTGAGCTGGACGCGGATGCCGTGGCGCAGCGCCAGGCGGCCGACCACGAACAGGCCCATGCGGCGGGAGACGCCGACGTCCACGACGGGCGGGTTGGCCAGGCGCCAGTTGGCCTCGGCGAGCTCCTCGGGGCTCATGCCGATGCCCAGGTCGTTGATGGAGATCATGACGCCGCCGTCGGCGGCCACGCTGGAGACCTCGACCTTGCTCTCGCGCGGCGAGAAGGAGATCGCGTTCTCGATCAGCTCGGCGAGCAGGTGGACGGCGTCGGTGACGGCCGGGCCGACGATCAGCGTGCCGGACGGGATCTTGATCTGGACCCGCTCGTAGTTCTCGACCTCCGACAGCGAGGCGCGGGCGATGTCGACCAGCGGCACCGGCTCGCTCCACTTGCGCGCGGCCTCCTGGCCGGCGAGGACCAGGAGGTTCTCGCTGTTGCGGCGCATGCGGGTGGCCAGGTGGTCGAGGCGGAACAGGTTCGCGAGCCGCTGCTCGTCCTCCTCGCCCTGCTCCAGGCCCTCGATGAGCTGGAGCTGCCGTTCGACCAGCGTCTGGCTGCGGCGGGAGAGGTTGACGAACATGGCGTTGACGTTGGCGCGCAGCTTGGCCTCGTCGCCGGCCAGCCGGAGCGCCTCGCGGTGGACCTCGTCGAAGGCCCGCGCCACTTCACCGATCTCGTCGCGGGTGTTGACGCCGACCGAGGGCACATCGGGCATCTGCGCGCCGTCGCCGGACTCGCGCAGGATGCGGACGGTCTCGGGCAGCCGGGTGGTGGCCACCTGGAGCGCCTCGGCGCGCAGCCGGCGCAGCGGGCGGACCAGCGAACCGGCCACCCGGGTGGTGATGATCAGGACGAGCAGCAGCAGGACGAGGATGGTCGCGCCGCTGATGATGGCGTTGCGCTGCTCGGTGTCGCTCAGCTCGCGGGCCCTGGTCACGATCTTGGTGGCCAGGGAGTCCTCGACCTTGCGCATGGTGTTGCCGGCCAGGGTGGTGCTGTCGTACCAGCGGCTCAGGTCTCGGGCGGAGGTGACGTCGAGGTCACGGATCCGGTTGTACTCGCGGACCTGGGCCAGGGCGCGCTGCCGCATGGCGTCGGCGCGGTCGATGTCCGGCCCGCGCATGCTCTTCTGGTACGCCCGCAGGTCCGCCGGGTCGGCCTCCCGCTCGAAGGCGGTCAGCTCGGCCTGCTGGCGGCTCCACGAGCCGAGGAACTCCGACAGGTCGTCGTAGTCCAGCTCACGCTCAATGAGCGCGATCATGAGAATGGCCTGCTGCCTGGAGACTTCTTCCTTGACCCGCTGGAGCGAGCCGAGGGCGGCCACGTCACCCTGGAGGTCGTCGTCGTTCACGCCGTCGCCCAGGTCGCCCTGGATCGCGGAGAAGACGCCGATCATGGTGGTGTACGTGGTGATCGCGGCTCGCGGGGGCACGCCCTCGGCCACCATCGACGTGCGGAGGCTGTCCAGGCCGGTGAGCCACCGGCGCATGTTCTCCACGCCGTCGCGGATACGGGCCGAGTGCGCGGCGTCGATGGCGTTGGCCGAGGCCAGCACCTTCTTCTTGGCCGCGTCGACGGCCGCGCGCTGGGTCTTGAGCTGGACGAAACGCCCCGCCTTCGACTGGTCGGTGACGTACCACGCGGTGAGCGTGCGCTCCTTGGCCAGCTCGTGGTTGAGCCCGCCGATGCGCTGCACCAGCTCGGCGACCTGGGTCAGCCGGCGGTACTCGGAGCTCGTCCCGATGGCGTTGGCGAGCTGCACGCCCGCGAGGAGCACGCCCACGATGGTGGGGATGAGGATCAGCGCGATCAACCTCGAGCGCACACGCCAGTTCCCCAGCCGGAACCTTCCGCCTGTGTACTCCCCTGACCTCGTGTGCCTGGGGTTTTCCGTCCTCACTGACTCTCGCTACCTCTCGCCGGTACGTGCTCGAAAGAAATCAGACACGCGTGTGGCGCATGGGATTCTGTCCGGCTGGGTAATTGGAACACAGTCCGTACCAGACGGCCAACCGCACATTTCCCACTAAATGCACCCAAAGCGACACTTTGGGCGTCATATCGCCGTACACGTTTTCAGGCGGGCCGGAACGAATCCCGCTCCACGGGCGCCGCGTGCTTGACCATGAGGTGACGCGTCACCGAATACTCCTGCACCGCCTCCTGGCTCATGTCCTTGCCGAACCCGCTGCCCTTCACGCCGCCGTGCGGCGCCTCGCTGGCGATCGGCAGATGATCGTTCACCCAGGTCACGCCCACGTCGAGCCGGTGCGACACGCGCATCGCCCGCGCGACGTCGCGCGACCACACCGACGAGGCCAGCCCGTAGGGGGTGTCGTTGGCCAGCCGGACGGCCTCGTCCTCGCCGTCGAACGGCAGCGCCACAAGGACCGGTCCGAAAAGTTCACCTTGGACGATCTCGCTGTCCTGTGCGACATCGGTCACAAGCGTCGGCGGGTAGAAGAACCCGGGGCCCTCGACGGGCGCGCCGCCGTGCACGATCCGTCCGCCCGAGCGCGCGACGAAGCCGTGCACGCGCTCGCGGTGGGCGGCCGAGATCAGCGGGCCGATGTCGGTCGCCGGGTCCCAGGGGTCGCCCACGGTGATCTCGGCGAGCGTCGCCCGGATGGCCTCCACGGCGTCGTCGTAGATCTCGCGGGCGACGTAGACGCGGGTGGCCGCGGTGCAGTCCTGGCCGGTGTTGTACGTGGCGCCCATGGCCACGCCGCGGGCCATCTCGGCCAGGTCGGCGTCCTGGAAGACCAGGGCGGGCGCCTTGCCGCCGAGTTCGAGGTGCACCCGCTTGAGCGTGGCCGCCGCGCCGGTCATGACCGCCCGGCCGGTGCCGGTCGAGCCGGTGACGCTGACCATGTCCACGCCCGGGTCGGTCACCAGCGCCTGGCCGACCTCGGCGTCGCCGGTGACCGCCTGGACGAGCCCTTCGGGCGCGCCCGCCTTGGCAAACAGCTCGGCCAGGCGCAGCGTCGTCCGCGGCGTCTGCGGCGCCGGCTTGATGACCACGGCGTTCCCGGCGGCCACGGCCGGGCCGACCTTCCACACCGCCATGACGAACGGGAAGTTCCACGGCGCGATCGACCCCACCACCCCGACCGGACGGCGCAGCAGCACCGAGGTGTAACCGGCGCTGAACACCCCGGCCCCCGACCCTTCGAGCGAGCGGGCGGCGCCGGCGAAGAAGCGCAGGTTGTCGACGGCGAAGGGCAGCTCGCCGTCCCTGAAGACGGCCGCCGGCTTGCCGGTCTCCTCCACCTCCAGCCGGGTCAGCTCCTCGGCGTCGGCCTCCACCAGGTCGGCCAGGCGCAGCAGCAGCCGCTGGCGCTCGGCGGGGGTGGTCTGCGCCCACTCCTCGAACGCGCCCCGGGCGGTCCGGACGGCCGCCGCCACGTCGGCCACCGGGGTGTCCGCGATCTCGGCGCACGGGAGGCCGGTGGCGGGGTTGATCAGTTCACGCATGGAAAGTCCTCGAAATCCCTACTGGCCGAGCTGTTCGATCAGGTCGGCGGCCTTGCGCAGTCCGTCGCGGCGGCGGATCTCCTCGCCCGCCGCGGCGAGCCTCGCGCGCATCTCGGTGTCGCCGAGCAGGCGCTCCACGGCGCCGGTCAGCTCCTCGTCGGTGAAGGTGTAGGTCGAAAGCCTGACACCGTAGCCCAGCTCGTCCACCCGCTGGGCGTTGTCGTACTGGTCCCAGAACAGCGGCAGCACGATCATCGGCTTGCCGAAGTGCGCCGCCTCGGTGGTGGTGTTGTTGCCGCCGTGCGTGATGACCAGGTCGCACAGGGGGATGATCTTCGTCTGCGGCAGGAACTCGGCGCCGTACATGTTGTCGGCGAGCTTGATCTCCTCGTGCAGCGGGCCCTTGGAGACGATGTACTGGTGCCGCGTGCCGGCCAGGATGTCGATCACGCGCTGCATCAGCTCCACGTCGGAGGAGCCGAGCGAGCCGAGCGAGAAGTAGATCAGCGAGCCGTCGTTGCGCTGGAAGGGCAGCGTGAAGTCCTCGTCGGTCTCGCGCACCGAGGAGTCGAGCCGGTGCCAGCTCGGGCCGAGCGGGCGGGCGTCGGTGTAGTCGAGGATCTCCGGGAAGACGTAGAGGTTCAGGTCGCCCTCGTGGATGAAGTCCAGGTCGGGCAGCGGGGCGGCGCCCTGCTCGACGCACCACTCGTTGAAGGCGGTCCAGATCTCGCGGTGGGTGCGCTCGTACTCGGCGCGGAAGGCGTCCCAGCCGGAGCGGTCGTCGGCGGGCAGGCCGGAGAAGACCGGCGCGACGTTCTCGCCGCGCACCTCCAGCGGGTTGCAGGAGACGATGCGGACGAACTTCTTGCCCGCCGTGAGCAGCGCCGGGAACGTGATCACGTTGTCCTCGACGATCACGTCCGGGTTCACGCGCTCGATGATGGCCTTGAGCTGCGGCTCGCAGTACTTGGCGCCGTCGATGAGGGAGTCCCAGATGGGCTTGGTGACGGTGTCGAGCTGCTCCAGCGTGCTCTTGCGGTACTCCGGCGCGGTCTCGCGGATGAAGTCCTTCCAGAACTGGCCGGCGTCCTGCTCCTCGGCGTTCTCGGGCGGCGGCGCCAGGTCGACGAGGTCCTCCTCGAAGCCGAGCGCTTCGAGCTTGCCCTTCCAGGACGACTCCGCGGCGAAGACGACGCGGTGCCCGCGACGGCGGAGAATGTCGCCGATGCCGATGCAGTTGTTCGTGGGGCCGTACGCGCTCTCTGGCATGAACAGGATGGTGAGGGACATCGTGAACTCCGGGGGAACTCGTCAAATTGAAGAGGAATTCAAATACTCATCTAGCGTGAAGGGCAAGTTAAGTGCACTATGGTCACGGCCGATCTGAATGGTGACCAAACGCACGGGGGGTGGTGGTCGTGGCCCAGCGCAAAAGCCGTAGTGACCGGCGCATCGACTTGATCGAGGCCGCGCGCCGAGCCATCATCCGCCACGGCATCGACGGTGTACAGCTCTCGCACGTCGCCGAGGAGGCCGGTCTGACCTCCGGAGCCGTGCTCTACCACTACCCCGACCTGGGCGAACTGCTGGTCGAGGCGCAGCACGCGGGCATGGAGCGGTTCTACGAGCTGCGCATGCGCCGCCTGGCCGACTTCACCGACCCGGTCGAGAAGCTGGTCGTCACGATCCGGTCGGGGTTGCCGACCGGGCCGCTCGACCCCGACGTCCGCCTGCTCAACGAGCTGGGCGGCGCCGCGGGCCGCAACCGGGTCTACGGCGTGCTGCTCACCTCGCTGTACGACCGCCAGGTCTCGATGTACCAGGCGATCCTGGACACCGGGGCCGCGCTCGGGGTCTTCCGGCTGACGGCCGACTCCGTGACCGTCGCGCGCAACCTGGTGGCCCTGGAGGACGCCTACGGCTACCGCATCACCGCCAGGCATCCGCTGATCGGCCCCGACGAGGCGGCCGAGCTGATCCTGTCGTACGCGCGGGCGGCGACGGGCAACGACCTGGCTCATTGATCGACCGCCATGATGACGGCGTCCTGGGCCTCCCAGCGCACCTTCACCTTGGCGCCGGGCTGCACCGTGCTCGCCCCCTGCACCGCGGCGAGCACGGGCTTGGCCCGTCCCGGCACGTCCACGGAGATGTGCGAGACGCCGCCGTAGAAGCTCACGTCCAGGACGCTGCCCTTCAGGCCCCGCGCCGCGTTCTCGTCGGCCAGCTCGATCTTCTCGGGCCGCACCGCGAGCAGCGCCTTGCTGTCGGCTGCCAGGTCTTCGAGCGGGGTGCCGGCCAGCATGCCGAACTCCTCGCTCTTGATCCCGTCCAGGCCGGTGCAGACGCCCTCGAACAGGTTGTTCGCCCCGACGAAGTCGGCCACGAACGGCGAGCGCGGGCGCTCGTACAGGGCCACGGGGGCGTCCACCTGGCGCACGGTGCCGCTGTCGAAGACCGCGATGCGGTCGGCCAGCGACATGGCCTCCTCCTGGTCGTGCGTGACGACCACGAAGGTGATGCCCACCTCGCTCTGCAGCCGCTTGAGCTCCAGCTGCATGTCCGCGCGGACCTTCTTGTCCAGGGCCGACAGCGGCTCGTCGAGCAGCAGCAGCCGCGGCCGCTTGACGATGGAACGGGCCAGCGCGACCCGCTGCCGCTGGCCGCCGGACAGCTGGGCGGGCTTGCGCGAGGCGTGCGCCGACAGGCCCACGGTCTCCAGCACCTCGCCGACCCGCTGCTTGATCTCCTGCCGGGGCAGCTTCTCCCGCTCCAGGCCGTAGGCCACGTTCTTGGCCACGGTCATGTGCGGGAACAGCGCGTACGACTGGAACATGAGGCTGATCGGCCGCCGGTTGGGCTGCTTGGACAGCAGGTCCTCGCCGTCGAGCGTGACCGCGCCGGCGTCCGGCGTCTCGAACCCGGCGATGATGCGCAGCAGCGTGGTCTTGCCGCAGCCGGAGGGCCCGAGCAGGGCGAAGAACTCGCCCTGCTCGATCTCCAGCGAGACGCCGTCGAGCGCGGTGACGTCACCGAACCTGCGGGTGACCCCGTCAATCCTGAGCACGTGATTTCCCGATCTTGGTCATCCGCTGCCCGGCGATCACCGCCGTGAAGCTCACGAGGAGCAGGATCGCGGCCAGCGCGTTGATCTTCGGGGTCACCCCGAAACGAACCATTGAGTAGATGACGATCGGCAGCGTCGGCTCGGCGTTGCCGATCGTGAAGAAGGCGATCACGAACTCGTCCAGCGACAGCGTGAACGCCAGCAGGGCCCCGGCGACGATCCCCGGCACCAGCTGCGGCAGCGTGACCTTCATGAACGTGACCACCGGCCCGGCACCCAGGTCGCGCGAGGCCTCCTCCAGCGAGGTGTCGGCGTTGGTGAGCCGGGTGCGCACCACCGCCGCGACGAACGCCATCGAGAACACGGCGTGCGCGATGGTCACCGTGGGCAGGCCGAGCGCGAACTGGGCGTCCCACTGGGCCAGGAAGGTGTTGATCATGGCGTACAGGACCAGCAGCCCGATCCCGAGCACCAGGTCGGGCAGCACGGCCGGCATGAGCGAGATCGCGTCGAGGATCTTCGACCTGGTGTACCGGGCCAGGCCGACGGCCAGCAGCGTGCCGAGCACGGTGGCGATCGCCGTCGAGCCCGCGGCCACGATCAGCGTGTTGACCAGGCCCTCTCTGATCTTCTCGTCGGCGGCCAGCTCGCCGTACCACTTCAGGCTGAAGCCCTCGTAGGTGTAGGCCGACTTGCCGGAGTTGAACGACATGACGACCAGGACGATGATCGGCACGTACAGGAAGGCGTAGGTCGCCCAGAAGGGCACGTACAGCAGCTTGGGTCTACGCACGGCGGGCCGCCCACGCCTGCACGAGCAGCAGCAGGATCAGCACCGCGATCAGCGCCAGCACCAGCGCCGAGCCGAACGGCCAGTCGCGCGCGACCAGGAACTGGTTGCGGATCAGGTTCCCCACCATGATGGACTTGTTGCCGCCGAGCATCTCGGGGATGACGAAGTTGCCGAAGCTCGGCACGAACACGAACATCGCCCCGGTCAGCGCGCCGGGCAGGGTCAGCGGCAGCGTCACCTTCCGGAACGTGGTGAACGCCGAGGCCCCGAGGTTCGCCGACGCCTCGCGCAACTGCGGGTCGAGCTTCTCGATCGATGAGTACAACGGCAGCACCATGAGCGGCAGGTACGAGTAGAGCAGCCCGGTGACGATCGCGCCCTGGGTGTACAGCAGCTCCATCTCCTTGCCCAGCAGTGAGCTGAGCAGCCCCTGACTGCTGAGCATGATGATCCACGCGTAGACGCGGATGATGAAGTTCGTCCAGAAGGGCAGCACGATCGCCACCAGGGCGATCGTCTTCCACTTCGACGGGAGCTGGGCGATCAGGTACGCCGTCGGGTAGCCGAGCAGCAACGCGATCAGGGTGGCGATCGTCGCCATCTTCAGCGAGTCGCCCACGACGTTCAGGTAGAGCGAGTCGAACAGGCGCTGGAAGTTCTCCAGCGTGAACTCGTAGACGATGCCCCCGAAGCGCCCCCGCTGGAAGACGGTGTAGCTGAGCACCAGCGCCAGCGGCACGAGGAGGAGCACGACCAGGTACGTCAGACCTGGCGAAAGGAAAACGAACGCGCCCAGCCGGCGACCCCGCTTACGGGACACCGGCCGGGCCTTGACCTCGGATCTCACTGCACCAACGACTATCCGGCCGTGACTTCCTGCGACAGGCGGCTGAACTTGGTCGACGCCTGTCCCAGGTCGATGATCGACTCACCGTTGAGCAGCTCTGCCGGCTTGATGTCCAGCAGCGAGCCCTTGGGGATGGTCACCTTGTCCATGGCGGCCTTGTTGGGGACCTTGTAGTTGATGTTCTCGGCCGCCCAGCGGTGGATCTCCGGGTCGAGGATCATGTTGATGAAGGCGTGGGCCGCCTCCTTGTTCTTGGAGGACTTCATGATCACCATGGTGTCCACCCAGAGGTCGCTGCCCTCCTTCGGCACCACGAACTTGATGTTCTGCTTCTCGTCCGTGGTCGGGCACCAGCCGTCCCACGCCTCGACCATGATGGCCTCGCCGGACTTCAGCCGGTCGCCGAAGGTGGTGTCGTCGTAGCGCAGCAGGTGCGGCTTCTGCGAGACCAGGAGCTCCTTGGCCTTGGCGATCTCCTCGTCCTTCTCGGTGTTGACCGAGTAGCCGAGCGCCTTGAGCGCGGGCAGGACCAGCCAGCGCTCGGTGGTCATCATGGTGACCTTCTTCTCGGCCCAGGAGGCGGGCTTGAGGATGTCGTTCCAGCTCGTCGGCGGCGTCTTCACCAGGTCGCTGCGGTAGCAGATGCCGGTCGTGCCCCAGGTGTAGGGCACCGAGTACTTGTTGCCCTTGTCGTAGGAGAGCTGGGTGGCCTCGGGGTAGAGATTGGCCAGGTTGGGGATCAGCTCGGCGTGGATGGGCTCCAGCAGGCCCTGGGCGTTGAGCGCCTGGGCGTACTGGCCGGACACGAACGCCACGTCGATGCCGCTGTCGCCGGAGGCGGTCAGCTTGGCCATCGCCAGCTCGTTCGTGTCGTGGTTGGTGATCCCCATCTCCTTGACCTTGAGCTGCTGCTTGACCTTCTCGGGCAGCTCCTCCGGGGTGTAGCCCGGCCAGACGGTCACCTGGAGCGACTGCTTGGTCAGGTCGGCGTTGGGCTGGAGCTGTTCGGCCTTGGCCGCGGTCGTGCCGTCTGAGCTGCTCGACGACCCGCCGCCGCACGCCGCGACGGCTAGCGCGAGGCCGGCCACCGCCACGGCGGCCGGAAGACGACGGGTGAACCGGTTACGGGACACGGCCGCTACTCCTTCTGGTGCTGAGGATTGAGGGGTCGCGCGACCTTACTGGACACGGCAGACCAGAGCAGGAGTGTTGCAGCAGAAATCAACATGAGCAAGACTTTTCCCGACATTGCTACCAGGAAGTTTGATCAGAGTGTTGAATCGAGATTCAATAACGGAGTCGCCTCATCCCGGTCCGTGAGGGACCTCTCACCTCGCGTACGGACCGCCTTTGGGCCGCGCTCTTCGCGCCATCTCTCCCAGCCGTAATCTATCGGCTCGGGAGCGCGCGATCCCTGGCGGGTGCTCAGGAAACGGGCGAAGGATCGGGATCCATCCGAAGCGGGATGCCGGTCGCCGGCACGTGGCGCCCGCCCCGTCAGTGAAGGCTTCGCCCGGGAGACAGGAGTGAGCACCGGGAGCGGGGCCGTACCCTCCTGACCGGCGGCGGGCGCTTTTCCCCTAATGCGCGGACGGGCTCAGAAGAGGGCGAAGTTGCAGCGGATATCAACTTGAGCGAGACTTCCTTCCACACGTCGATCGGGAACCATGGTCAATCTGTTGAACTGGGATTCAATTGCGCCCCGGCTCGCCGCCCTCGCGGTGGAGCCCGTCTCCGACCGGGATCACGGCCTGTCCACGAGCCTGCTGCGGGCGCTGGCGCACGACCCGCCGCCCCCGTTCGCCGTCCGCCGGTTCCATGACCTTCCCGTCCTCGCGGCGACGGCCGCCGAGCGCGGCTTCGGGCCGCACGTCGACCAGACCAACCACTCGGTCGTGGTGGACGAGCGGATGGTCGTCAAGTGGCTGGCCCCGCCGGTCCCGCTCCCCCACCCGACGCCCGAGATCTTCGCCCACCTCGTCGAGGTCGGCTTCACCGGCACCGCGCCCCCGTACCTGGCCCTGACCCGCGCCTCGGACGCCGGCGAGGAGCTGCTCGCGCTGGTGACGGGCTACCTGCCCGACGCGCGCGACGGCTGGGAGTGGTGCGTGGACGAGGCCGAGTCCGGCGGCACGCAGTTCGCCGGCGAGCTCGGCCGGCTGGCCGCCGACCTGCACGTCGCGCTGTCCACCCTGCCCGGCGGCTCGTCCGCGCGGCAGGCCGACCCGGCGGCGCGGGCCGCGGACGCGCTGGCCGAGGCGCTGGCCCTCACCGGCGGCGCCGACGGCGAGTGGCTGGCCGCGCGGGCCGGCGCCCTGGCCGCCGAGCTGGAGCCGCTGCGCGCCGGCTTCGCGGGCCCGGTGATCAGGATCCACGGCGACCTGCACGTGGGCCAGATCCTGCGGTGGCGCGACGGCTACGCCGTGATCGACTTCGACGGCAACCCGACCGTGGCCGACACCGGCGTGCGCCAGCCGGCCGCCAGGGACGTCGCCCAGCTCACCACGAGCCTGGAGCACGTGGCCCAGGTCGCCGTCAGGCGCCGGGGCACCCCGCCCGCCCACGCCGCGGCCTGGGCGGCGCGGTCCCGGGCCGGCCTGCTGGACGCCTACCGCGACCGCCTGTCCGGCCTCGGCCGGTCCGATCTGCTGGACGAGACCCTGATCCGCCCGTTCGAGGTCGAGCAGGAGTGCCGCGAGCTGATCTACGCCGCCCGCCACCTGCCCCGCTGGCGCTACGCCCCCATGGGCGTGCTGCGCACCTGGTACCCCGAGGAGAACCTGCCGTGAATCCCGAGCTCTACCTGGCCGACCTGGAGGCCAAGCCCGCCGCCCTGGCCGCCCTCGCCGACGGGCTGCGCGCGGCCGACCCCTTCGCCGGGCTGCCCGAGGGCGTGCGCCGGGTGCTGTTCCTCGGCATGGGCAGCTCCCGGTACGCCGCCGGGGTGGCGGCGCTGCGCCTGCGCGCGGCCGGCGTGGACGCCTACGCCGACTACGCCTCGGCCGCGGCGACCTACCCGGCCGGGCCGCACACGCTGGTCGTACCGATCTCGGCCACCGGCGGCAGCCGCGAGACCCTCGACGCCCTCGCCCGCTACGCCGGGGGCCCGTCGTACGTGGCCGCGATCACCAACGTGCCCGGCTCACCCGTCACCGAGGCGGCCGACCTGGTCGTCCCCATGGAGGCGGGCGAGGAGCGCGGCGGCGTGGCCTGCCGGACGTTCCAGCACACCCTGGCCCTGCTGCTGGCGCTCGAAGCCCGGCTCACCGGGGCCGGCGGCGACCTGCCCGCGCTGCTCACCCGGGCCGCCGAGGCCACCCGCGACCTCCTGGACCGCCGCGACGATTGGCTCCCGCTGACCATGGAGCTCCTCGACGGGCCCCACGGCGTCTACACGATCGCCCCCGCCGAGCGGCTGTCGTCGGCCGAGCAGTCGGCGCTGATGTTCCGCGAGGGCCCGCGCCGCGCGGCCGACGCCTGCGAGGCGGGCGACTGGTCGCACGTCGACGTCTACCTCACCAAGACCCTCGACTACCGGGCGCTGCTGTTCCCCGGCTCCCGCTACGACGAGCAGGCCATGGACTGGGTGCGCGAGCGCGGCTCCACGGTGATCTCCGTGGGCGGCGAGGTGAAGGACGCGGCGGCGGCGATCCGCTACGCGCACGACGACGACCCCGGCGTGGCGCTGCTCACCGAGACGCTGGTGGCCGAGCTGGTGGCCGCCTACTGGTGGAACCCTCAGTAGGGGCGGGCGCCGATCACGTGTTCGAGCAGCGTGATCAGGGTGTTCTTGACCGACTGGCGGGCACGGGCGTCCGTGCGCACGATGGGCACCTGCGGTGAGAGCGTGAGCGCCTCGCGCACCTCGCTCTCCACGTGCGGGAACCGCCCGTCCCAGCCGTTCAGGCCGACGACGAAGGGCAGCCCGGCCTCCTCGAAGTAGTCGACGGCCGGGAAGCTGTCGGCCAGGCGGCGGGTGTCCACCAGCACGACCGCGCCGATCGCGCCGCGCACCAGGTCGTCCCACATGAACCAGAACCGGTGCTGGCCCGGCGTGCCGAACAGGTAGAGGATCAGGTCGCGTTCGAGCGAGACGCGGCCGAAGTCCATGGCGACCGTGGTGGTGGACTTGCCCGGCGTGTGCGCGAGGTCGTCGATGCCGGAGGAGGCGTCCGTCAGCACGGCCTCGGTCGTCAGCGGCACGATCTCCGACACCGCGCCGACGAAGGTGGTCTTCCCCACGCCGAACCCGCCCGCCACGACGATCTTCGTCGAGGTGAGCGCTGGGCTAGAGCCGGCGAAGTCCACTCAGGACCCTCTCCAGCAGCCTGCGGTCCGGCAGCCCGGCCTCAAGCTGCGGCTGGTAGACCTTGACCAGCCCGTCGGCCTCCATGTCGGCGACCAGCACCCGCGCCACGCCGAGCGGCACGGCCAGCAGCGCGGAGATCTCGGCCACCGAGCGCACCTGGCGGCACAGCTCGCTGATCGCGCGGTACTCACGGGTGTAGGTCATGCCGAGCCGGGCCGAGGTCGCCGACGAGACCAGCGCCTCCATGGCCAGGCCGGTGCGCGGCGCCGTCCTGCCGCCGGTGACGGCGTACATGCGCACCAGCGAGCTGCGCTGGGGCTCCGGCTCCCCGTCATGCCACGATGCCAACGTCCACTCCCATCACCAGGGGCGCGCGGATGACAACTCCGCCCGTACGGCAGGGGTCAGCACCTGCCCCGTGCGTTCGACCAGAATCGTCATCTGGTACGCCACCAGGCCCATGTCGCAGTCCGGCGCGGCCAGCACCGCCAGGCACGACCCGTCGCTGATCGACATCACCAGCAGCAGCCCGCGTTCCATCTCCACCAGGGTCTGCGTGACGCCGCCGCCCTCGAAGACCCGCGCCGACCCCTGCGTCAGGCTGACCAGCCCGGCCGCGATGGCGGCGAGCTGGTCGGCGCGGTCCTTGGGGAAGCCGCGGGAGAAGGCCATCGGCAGGCCGTCGGCGGAGACGACCACGGCGTGGGCCACGCCGGGCACCTCCTCGACGAACGCGCTCACCAGCCAGTTGATGTCCCTGGCCCCCTGGCTCAGTTCCTTCATCAGTCCTCCTCTAGCTCGGCTCGGCCCTTGCGCACGCCCTGCTGGTAACTGGCCAGCCGGCTGCGCAGCCGGTCGGGGGACGGCGGCGGAACCGGCGCGGGCGGCGGCTGGGGAACCGCGGCGCCCGGCACCAGATTCGCCCGCGGCGTGCGCTTGGGCAGGCCGGAGTTCGTGGTGCCGCCCTGGGCGGGCTCGGCGGTCGTGTTCGCCGCCTGCCAGCCCTGGTCGGCGGGCGAGGACCAGGCCGGGTCCCGCCGGTCGGCGGTCGGCGCGGCCTTGCTGAACCAGCTGCTCTCCTCGACCGAGGCGAAGATCGGCAGGAACTCGCTCCCGGCCGCCGGCTCGGCCCCGGCCGGCTGGGGCCCGGTGGCGAACGACGGGTACGACCCGCCGGACGGCTCCGGCTGCTCGACCGACTGCGAGGCGGACGAGGTGAACCACGACGACTCGGACGCGGCCGACATGGGGTCGAACGACGGGTGCCCGTAGGCGGGCATCGGGGCCGTGGGCGGCGCGTACGGCTCGGCGCTGTGGAAGG
The DNA here is from genome assembly GCF_044465345.1 of Nonomuraea sp. NPDC049684. Taxonomy (NCBI): domain Bacteria; kingdom Bacillati; phylum Actinomycetota; class Actinomycetes; order Streptosporangiales; family Streptosporangiaceae; genus Nonomuraea; species Nonomuraea sp. NPDC049684. The sequence continues at coordinate 45,131 of NZ_JBITLO010000002.1, forward strand.
GCTCGGCACTCTGGACAGGCTCGGCGCTGTGGAAGGGGTCGGCGCTGTGGAAGGGGTCGGCGCTCTGGAAGGGGTCGGCGCTTCGGAAGGGGTCGGGGCTCTGGAAGCGCTCGGGGCGCACCTGGTCCGGGCGGCCCATGGCGGACATGGCCGGGGCGTGCGCGGCCGCGGCCATCGAGCCGTTCAGGGGCCCGGCCACCGCGCCTGGCACGGCGGCGAGCAGCATCTCCGGGATCAGCACCATCGCGGTCAGCCCGCCGATGTCCTGGCGGCGGAGCTGCACCTTGATGCTGTGCCGCAGCGCGAGCCGCCCGACCACGAACAGCCCCATCCGCCGCGACACGGACACGTCCACGACCGGCGGGTGGGCCAGCCGCCAGTTGGCCTCGGCCAGTTCCTCGGGGGTCATGCCGATGCCGTTGTCGGTCACCGAGACCATCAGCCCGCCGCCGTCGATGCGGCTGCTGGAGATGATCACCTTGGTGTCCTTGGAGGAGAACGAGACCGAGTTCTCCACCAGCTCGGCCAGCAGGTGCACCACGTCGGTGACGGCCTGCCCGGCGATGGCGACGTCCGACTGCGCCTGGACGCTGACCCGGTCGTAGCTCTCGACCTCGCCGAGCGCCGCGCGCACGATGTCCATGAGCTCGACCGGCTCGCTCCACTTGCGCGCGGCCTCCTGACCGGCCAGGACCAGCAGGTTCTCGCTGTTGCGGCGCATGCGGGTGGCCAGGTGGTCGAGCTTGAACAGGTCGCCGAGCCGCTCGTCGTCGCGCTCGCCGCGCTCCAGGCGCTCGATCAGGGTGAGCTGCCGTTCGACCAGGGTCTGGCTGCGCCGCGACAGGTTGACGAACATGGCGTTGACGTTGGAGCGCAGCCGCGCCTCGTCGCCCGCCAGCCGGACGGCCTCGCGGTGCACCTCGTCGAAGGCGCGGGCGACCTCGCCGACCTCGTCCTTGGAGAAGATGCCGATGGGCGGCACCTCGGCGTCGACCGCGCCGTCGCGCGACTCGCGCAGGTGCTGGACGAAGTCCGGCAGGCGGCGCCCGGCGATCTCCAGCGCCTCGCCGCGCAGCCTGCGCAGCGGCCGGACCAGCGACCTGGCCACGCCGGTGGTGATCAGCAGGACGGCGACCAGCAGCGCGAGCACCGCGCCCGCGATGACCAGCGCCCGCCGCTGCTCCTCGGCGCTGAGCGTGGCGCTGCGCGCGACGATCCCGGCGGCCTGGCGCTGCTCGACCTTGCGCATGGAGTCCACGACGACGTTGGAGGCGTCGAACCACTCCTTGGCGTCGTCGCGTTTGGCCAGGTCCAGCCCGCGCAGCGGCAGCGAGGCGGAGGCCCTGATGAGCACCAGCTCGCGCAGGAACAGCATGCGGTCGGCGCTGCGGCCGTTGACGGTCTCGTCGAAGAAGCGGCGCTCGTCGGCGGTGGCCTCGGCGGCGAAGCCCTTGCGCTCGGCGGTCTCGGCGGACAGCTCGCCGAGGAAGCGCTTGAGCTGGTCCTGGCCGAAGGCGCCCTCGACGAGGACGGTGGTGAGCAGCGCCTGCTGGTAGGAGACGCTCTCCTTCGCCCTGGCCAGGCCGTCCAGCATGCGGGTCTGGCGGAACAGCTCGTCGTCGGAGCTGCCCTTGATCAGTTCGGTGTGGATGGAGAGAAGGTCGCCGATCACCGTCGTGTAGAGGTCGACGGCCGGGCCGGGCAGCAGGTCGGCGTCCATGGCCTGCTCGCGCAGCGAGGTCAGGTCGTCCAGGCGGCTGAGCATGTTCTCGATCTGGTCGGCGGTACGGCCCTCGACGTCGGCCAGGATCTGCTGGGCGGTGCCGCGTACGTCCCTGATGGCGACGTCCACCTGGTCCATCTGGGACCGGACGCCGCCGAGCCCGTTCACGGGCCGGTTCCTGGCGATGTACCAGGCGGTCTTGGCCCGCTCGCCGGCGACCTGGTGGGTCAGGTCGCCCACCTGCTCCGACAGCACGGCTAATCGGTTCGTCCGGTCGTAGTCGGCGGCGGCGCCCGTCGAGGACAGCACCTGGACGCCGCCCAGCAGCACGGCGGCGGCGGTCGGCACCAGGATGAGGGCGACCAGGCGCGCACGTACGCGCCAATTGCGCAGGCGCCAGTTGCCTTCGACGGCCTGCCGCTCGCCCAGCTGTGTTGTCACCGAACGCACCTCGCCCGAATCGGCGTATTTGTCAGGGCTGTGGCCCTTGGGAGAAATCAGCAAGTGCGGGTAATTGGAACACATCCTAAGCGGAGGTGGCCAGCCGCACATATCGGTGCGTAATTCAACTTCTGTGCCCAGTGGGACGAAAGCTGGAGCCCCATCTTGCCTTCCGTCCAACCAGAAATAACCCTCTATACCTTCATATGTCCACATATGGGCGTTTAGCGCGTTCCAAGCGCATAACACGGGAGGAGCAGCCAGGTCTCTCCCAGGTCACAGCGTTGAGATTTGCGTTATTCACCGCATATGTTGAGCCCCGGCAATCGAGGAGGCGAGGGTGCGGGATTCTCCCGACAGCGCGGCTATCAGCGTCGAAGGGCTTTGGAAGATCTTCGGATCCAGGGCGCAAAAGGTGCTGGACAGCGAGGACAGACACCTCGACCCCGCCGCTCTGCGAGAGAAGACCGGCTGCACCGCCGCCGTTCGCGACGTGAGCTTCGAGGTGCGCCCCGGCGAGGTCTTCGTCGTCATGGGCCTGTCGGGAAGCGGCAAGTCCACCCTCGTCCGCTGCCTGACCAGGCTCGTCGAGCCCACCGCCGGCCGCATCAGCATCGGCGGCGAGGACGTCGGCCACGCCTCCCCCGCCAAGCTGCGCGAGCTGCGCCGCCACCGGGTCAGCATGGTCTTCCAGCACTTCGGCCTGCTGCCGCACCGCAAGGTCATCGACAACGTCGCCTACGGCCTGGAGATCCAGGGCACCCCCAGGGCCGCCAGGCACGCGCGGGCCGCCGAGATCCTCACCCTCGTCGGCCTCGACGGGTACGCCGGCTCCTACCCCGACCAGCTCTCCGGCGGCATGCAGCAACGCGTCGGCCTGGCCCGCGCGCTGGCCGTCGATCCCCAGGTCATGCTGTTCGACGAGCCGTTCAGCGCGCTCGACCCGCTGATCCGGCGCGACATGCAGACCGAGGTGATCCGGCTGCACCGCGAGGTCGGCAAGACGATGGTGTTCATCACCCACGATTTGTCCGAGGCGCTCAAGCTGGGCGAGCGCATCGCCATCATGCGGGCCGGCTCGATCGTGCAGCTCGGCACGGCCGAGGAGCTGGTGGGCGCGCCGGCCGACGACTACGTGGCCGACTTCGTCCGCGACGTGCCGCGCAGCCACGTGCTGACGCTGCGCTGGATCTGCCGCGCCCCCGAGCCCGGCGAGCCGCTGGACGGCCCCCAGCTCCCCGCCGCCACCCTGGTCAAGGACGCCATCGCCGCGGCCTCGGCCTCCTCCCGCCCGATCCGGGTGATGGACGGCGGCGAGCTGACCGGCGTCGTGGACCGCGTGGATCTGCTGTCCTTCCTGGCCGGCGCGGACGCCGCGGTGAGGGCAGGCGCGTGAGCACCACCGCGGTCAGCGCCCCCACCAGGCTCAAGATCCCCAGATGGGCCGGTCCCGCCGGGGTGGCGGTCCTGTTCGCCGTGGCGTACCTGGTCTTCCGCGGCACCGGCACGCTGCCGCACGACAAGGAGGCGCCGCAGTTCCTGGCGGTCACCGACCTGCGCGAATGGATCGACGACCACCGCAACGAGAGCCCGCTCTTCCTGTACTTCCTCAACTACGTCCGGCTGTTCGTCGACGGCGTCTACACCTTCTTCCAGACCGCGCTCACCGCCCTGAACTGGCCCGGTTTCATCGGCGTCCTGGCCGCGCTGGCCTGGCTGGCCGGCGGCTGGCGCATCGCGCTGCTGGCGGCGGCGGGCGTGGGCGCGTTCGGGGTGCTCGGGCTGTGGCAGTCGAGCGTGGACACGCTGGCGCTGGTGGCGGCCTCGGTGCTGCTGTCGCTGGCGGTCGGCGTGCCGCTCGGCGTCTGGGCCGGGCTGTCGGCGCGGGTGCGCCGGGTGCTGACGCCGGTGCTGGACGTCATGCAGATCATGCCGACGTTCGCCTACCTGGCGCCGCTCGTGCTGTTCTTCCACATCGGCGCGCCGGCCGGGGCGATCGCGACGATGATCTACTCGATCCCGCCGGCGATCCGGATCACGGCGCTGGCCGTCGAGGGGGTCTCGGCCACGGCGGTCGAGGCGTCGGCGTCGCTCGGCGCGACCCGCCGTCAGACGCTGTTCAAGGTGCAGCTGCCGCTGGCCCGCCCGACGATGGCGCTGGCGGTGAACCAGACCATCATGATGGCGCTGTCGATGGTCGTGATCGCGAACCTGATCTCGGCCCCCGGCCTGGGCGGCGACATCATCCGCGGCCTGTCGCGGGCCCAGGTCGGCATGATGCTCCCGGCGGGCCTGGCCATCGTGGTCATGGCCGTCGTGCTCGACCGCATGCTCATGTCGGTGGCCCGCCGCCAGGCGCACGCGGCGCTCGGCCGGCCGGACCTGGTGGTAGCGGCCGGGCTGGCGGTCGCGGGCGTGGCGGCCGGGCTCGCGCTGCCCGCGGGCTGGCCCGACGGCCTGACGGTCTCCTTCGCCGGCGCGGTGAACGACGCCGTCCGCTGGGCGGAGACGACCTGGTACCCGGTCACGACGTTCGTCAAGGACCTGACCTCGGCCTTCCTGCTCAACCCGCTGGAGGGCCTGCTCACCTCCGCCCCGTGGTGGCTGGTCGCCCTCGCGGTGCTGGCCCTGGCCTGGCGGGTGAGCGGGATACGCCCGGCGCTGACCGCGCTCGGCTGCCTGCTGGCCATCGCGCTGCTCGGCGTGTGGGAGCACGCCATGCAGACGATGACCACGGTCGCGGTGGCGGTGCTCGTCACCCTCGTCGTCGGCCTGCTGCTGGGGGTGGCCGCGGCCCGCTCGCCGCGCTGGTCGGCCGTCCAGCGCCCGCTGCTGGACGCCGCCCAGACCATGCCCGCGTTCGTCTACCTGCTGCCGGCGCTGGCCCTGTTCGAGACGACCCGGTTCACCGCGATCTTCGCCTCGGTGATCTACGCGGTGCCGCCCGTCGTGCGCCTGGTCGAGGACGGCATCAGAGGCGTGCCCGGCACGGTCGTCGAGGCGGCCGCGTCGGCCGGCTCGACCCCGGGCCAGCTCCTGTGGAAGGTCCAGCTCCCGATGGCGCGGCGGGCCATCCTGCTGGCCGCCAACCAGGGCATCGTGATGACGCTGGCCATGGTCGTCGTCGGCGGCCTGGTCGGGGCGGGCGCGCTCGGCTACGACGTGGTCGTCGGCTTCTCCCAGCGCACGGATTTCGGCATGGGCTTCGTGGCGGGCATCGCGACCGTCCTGCTCGGAGTCATGCTCGACCGCATCACGCAGGGCGCCGACAGGCGCCCTTCCCCCCGAAAGAGGAAGCGCACATGAAGATTCGCCTGCTCGCAGGCCTGCTCGTTGTCGGCCTCACCGCCGTGGGTTGCGGCGGTGGCGCCAAGGTGGAGACCTCCCCCAGCTCCGCCGCCCCGTCGGCCGGCGCCGCCTCCGGCGCGGCGACGACCGGCACCGTCAAGATCGCGATCAACCCGTGGGTCGGTTACGAGGCCAGCGCGAACGTCGTCGCCTACCTGCTGAAGAACGAGCTCAAGTACGACGTGCAGCTCCCCGAGATCAAGGAGCAGGTCGCCTGGGAGGGCTTCGAGACCGGCGACGTGGACGTCATCATCGAGAACTGGGGCCATCCGGACCTGAAGAAGAAGTTCATCGACGAGAAGAAGGTCGCGCTCTCAGCGGGCTCCACCGGCAACAAGGGCGTCATCGGCTGGTACGTGCCCAAGTGGATGGCCGACAAGTACCCCGACATCACCGACTACAAGAACCTGAACAAGTACGCCGACCTGTTCAAGACGTCGGAGTCCGGCGGCAAGGGCCAGCTCCTCGACGGCGACCCGAGCTACGTCACCAACGACGAGGCCCTGGTCAAGAACCTCAAGCTGAACTACAAGGTGGTGACCGGCGGCAGCGAGGCGGCCCTGCTCAAGGCGGCCGAGCAGGCGCAGGCGCAGAAGAAGGCGCTGCTGTTCTACTTCTGGACGCCCCACTGGCTGTTCGACAAGGTCGAGCTGACCCGGGTGAACCTGCCCCCGTACACCGAGGGCTGCGACGCCGACGCCAAGAAGGTCGCCTGCGACTACGCCGAGCTGGACCTCGACAAGATCGTCAGCAAGAAGTTCGCCGACACCGGCGGCAAGGCGTACGAGCTGGTCAAGAACTTCAGCTGGACGAACGAGGACCAGAACGCGGTCGCCAACGACATGACCAACAACGGCCTGACCGGCGAGCAGGCCGCCAAGAAGTGGGTCGAGGCCAACACCGCCAAGTGGCAGGCCTGGCTCCCCAAGTGACCCCTCTTGACCGCCTCCCCTCCGGCCGGGCGCCGGCGGAGACGCGGTCGCGGAGATCTCTCATGCGAACCAAGAAGCTGGCCGGGCCGCTGCTCGCGGCCCTGCTCCTGACGTCCTGCTCCGGCGGCGCCCCCGAGACCGGGGTCGCGGCCAGGGGCACGGTCAACATCGACGTGCACGCCTGGGCCGGGTACGAGGCCCAGGCCGCCGTCCTGGCCTACCTGCTCGAACACGAGCTGGGCTACAAGGTCAGCACGCGCCGGATGGAGGAGAAGAAATCCTGGGGCGATTTCGAATCCGGCAAGGTGGACGTGATCGTCGAGAACTGGGGGCACAACGACCTGAAGAAGATCTACATCGAGCAGAAGAAGGTGGCATTGTCGGCCGGGCTCACCGGCAACAAAGGCGTGATCGGTTGGTACGTCCCCGAGTGGATGGCCAAGAAATATCCCGACATAACCGACTACCGGAACCTGAACAAGTACGCGCCCCTATTCCGGACCTCCAAAACCGGAAATTTGGGTCAGGTGCTCGACGGGGACCCGACATTCGTCACCAACGACGAGGTTCTCATCAAGAACCTCGGCCTCGATTACAAGGTCGTCTACTCCGGCAGCGAGGACGCGCTGATCAAGGCCGCGCAGACGGCGGCGCGCGCCCGCACGCCCCTGCTCATGTATTTCTACGAACCGCAATGGCTGTTCACCAAGGTCAAACTGGTCAAGGTCAACCTGCCCCCGTACGCGATCGGGTGCGACGACGTGCCCGCCAAGGTCGCCTGCGACTACCCGCCGTACCTGCTGGACAAGATCGTCAGCAGGCGGTTCGCCGAGCGCGGCGGGAAGGCGTACGAGCTGGTGCGCAACTTCACCTGGACCAACGACAACCAGAACGCCGTGGCCGCCGAGATGATCAACGGCAGGAAGACCGCCGAGCAGGCCGCCCGGCAGTGGGTGGAGGAGAACAAGATCGTGTGGAAGGACTGGATCCCGCGTTGAGCTTCGACTTCGTCATCGTGGGCGGCGGCTCGGCCGGCTGCGCCCTGGCCAACCGGCTGAGCGCCGATCCGTCGGTGTCCGTGCTGGTGCTGGAGGCGGGCCGGCCGGACTACCTCTGGGACGTCTTCATCCACATGCCGGCCGCGCTGATGTTCCCCATCGGCAGCCGGTTCTACGACTGGAAGTACGAGTCCGAGCCCGAGCCGCACATGAACGGCCGGCGCATCTACCACGCGCGCGGCAAGGTCCTGGGCGGCTCCAGCAGCATCAACGGGATGATCTTCCAGCGCGGCAACCCGCTCGACTACGAGCGCTGGGCCGCCGATCCTGGCATGGAGACCTGGGACTACGCCCACTGCCTGCCCTACTTCAGGCGCATGGAGAACTGCCTGGCCGACCCCGGCTCGCCCTTCCGGGGCGGCGACGGCCCGCTGAAGCTGGAGCGCGGCCCGGCCCGCGGCCCGCTGTTCGAGGCGTTCTTCGAGGCCGTCCAGCAGGCCGGCCATCCCCTCACCGACGACGTGAACGGCTACCGCCAGGAGGGCTTCGCCGCCTTCGACCGCAACGTCCACCGGGGCCGGCGGCTCAGCGCGGCCCGCGCCTACCTGCATCCGGTGCGCCGCCGTCCCAACCTCACGGTCAGGACGCGGGCCCACGTGGAGAAGGTGCTGTTCGAGGGGACGCGGGCGGTGGGCGTCCAGTGCGGCGGCGAGCGCATCGAGGCGCGCGAGGTCGTCCTGTGCGGCGGCGCGATCAACACCCCGCAGCTCCTCCAGCTCTCCGGGGTCGGGCCGAAGGCGCTGCTGGAGTCCGTGGGCGTCCAGGTGGTGCACGACCTGCCGGGCGTCGGCGAGAACCTCCAGGACCACCTGGAGGTCTACGTCCAGCACGCCTGCACGCAGCCGGTCTCGCAGCAGCCGTCGCTGGCGATGTGGCGGCGGCCGTTCATCGGCGCCGACTGGCTGTTCCTGCGGCGCGGCCCCGGCGCCACGAACCACTTCGAGGCGGGCGGGTTCATCCGCTCCAACGACGACGTCGCGTACCCGAACCTGATGTTCCACTTCCTGCCGATCGCCGTGCGCTACGACGGCTCGGCGCCGGCCGGCGGCCACGGCTACCAGGTGCACATCGGCCCGATGTACTCCGACGCCCGCGGCTCGGTGCGGATCCGGTCGGCCGACCCCCGCGCCAAGCCCGCGCTGCGCTTCAACTACCTCTCCACCGAGCAGGACCGCCGCGAGTGGGTGGAGGCGATCAGGCACGCCCGCGCCATCCTGTCCCAGCCCGCCTGGGCCGGCCTGGACGGCGGCGAGATCTCCCCCGGCCCGGACGTCCGGACCGACGAGGAGATCCTGGCCTGGGTGGCCAAGGACGGCGAGACCGCCCTCCACCCGTCGTGCACCTGCAAGATGGGCGTGGACGACCTGGCCGTGGTCGACCCCGGCACCATGCGCGTGCACGGCCTGGACGGCCTGCGCGTCGTGGACGCCTCCGCCATGCCGTACGTCACCAACGGCAACATCTACGCCCCGGTCATGATGCTCGCCGAGAAGTCCGCCGACCTGATCCTCGGCAACACCCCCCTCGCCCCCGACACCACGGCCTTCCACCGCCACGCCTGAGCCGGTCTACCGGTCCAGCCGCTGGTACAGGCGGACGGACAGGACGAAGAAGACGACGGTGATCGCCGCCGGCCACAGCACCGCCATCGTCACGGCGTGCTGGGCCACCCACGAGTCGCCGCCCCAGCCCGGGTTGCCGAACAGCTGCCTGGCGGCGGCGACCGTGGAGGAGAGCGGGTTCCACTCCGAGATCGCGCCCAGCCAGCCGGGCATGGTGCCGGGCGCGACGAAGGCGTTGGACAGGAAGCCGATCGGGAACTCCAGCGTCTGGATCGCGACCACCGCGCCCGGGTCGCGGGTGAGCAGGCCGAGGTACATGCCCGCCCACAGCAGGGCGAAGCGCAGGAGCAGCAGCAGGCCGATCGCGCCCAGCGCGCCCCCGGCCGAGGCGGGCCGCCAGCCCACCGCCAGGCCGCACAGCAGCAGCCCGCCCAGGATCAGGACCGAGTTGAGCAGGTCGGCCACGGCTCGCCCGACCAGCACGGCCGAGGGCGCCATGGGCATCGACCGGAACCGGTCGGTGACGCCCTTGGAGACGTCCGAGGAGACGGCGATCATGGTGGAGCTCAGGCCGAAGAGCATCGTCATGCCGTACATGCCGGGCATGAGGAAGGCGAAGTAGTCGGCTCCGGCGGGCACCTCGACCGCGCCGCCGAACAGGTAGCCGAAGGCCAGGGTGATCACCACGGGGAAGAGCACCCCGAAGACCACCGTCATGGGCTGGTTGGCCCAGTGGATCAGGTCGCGGCGGGCGACGGTCCAGCCGTCGGCCAGCGCCCATCTGAGTGCGGTCATCGATCGCCTCCCGCGGTCGTCAGGTTCAGGAAGACCTCGTCGAGGGTCGGCCGGCGCAGCGCGACGTCGGCGGCCTCGATGCCGGCCGCCGCCAGCGCGGGCAGGACCCGGGTGAGCGCGCTGACCCGGTCGGCCACCGGGGCGCTGACGTGCCGGGTGTCCCGGTCGATCTCGGCGGGGCCCGCGGACGCCGCCGAGAGGATCGCTGCCGCCTCGTCGAGCCGCGCCGGGTCGTTGATCACCACGTCGAGCCGGTCGCCGCCGAGCTTGGACTTCAGCTCCTCCGGCGTGCCCTCGGCCACCAGCCGGCCGGAGTCGATCACCGCGACCCGGTCGGCGAGGTGGTCGGCCTCCTCCAGGTACTGGGTGGTCAGCAGCACGGTCGTGCCGCCCGCGACCAGCTCGCGCACCGCGTCCCAGATCCCGGCGCGGCTGCGCGGGTCGAGACCGGTGGTGGGCTCGTCGAGGAAGAGGACGGGCGGCGCCAGGATCATGCTGGCGGCCAGGTCGAGCCTTCGGCGCAGGCCGCCGGACAGCTCCTTGGCCGGGCCGTCGTGCCCGGTCAGGCCGAAGCGTTCCAGCAGCTCGGCGGCCCTGGCGCGGGCGGCCGGCGCGCTCAGGTGGTAGAGGCGGCCGAACAGCTCCAGGTTCTGCCGGCCGGTCAGGATCTCGTCCACGGCCGTCTGCTGGCCGACCAGGCCGATGGCGGCGCGGACCCGGCGCGGCTCGGCCGTCACGTCGAACCCGGCCACCTCCGCCCGGCCGGCCGAGGGGCGAAGGAGCGTGGTGAGAATGCGGACGGCGGTGGTCTTCCCGGCGCCGTTGGGCCCGAGCAGGCCGTAGACGGTGCCTTCCGGCACGTCGAGATCGATGCCGTCGAGCGCCGTCTTCGAGCCGTAGGTCTTGCGCAGGCCCTGGGCGAGCACTGCGGACATGGCCACCTCCCCTATTGAAGCGTACGCCGTACCGTACGGCATACGATCGACGCACGCAACCGTACGGTGTACCGTACGAGGGTGACTGTCGAATACCCGGGCAAGGGCGACCCGGCCCGCAGCCTCGCGCTGCTGTGGCGGACGAGCGAACGGGCCAGCCGCAAGGGCAAGCCCGAGCTGAGCGTCGAGCGCATCGTCCGCGCCGCCATCGACGTGGCCGACGCCGAGGGCCTGGCGGCGCTGTCCATGCGCCGGGTGGCCGAGAAGCTGGGCGTGGGCACGATGTCGCTCTACACGTACGTGCCGGGCAAGCCCGAGCTGCTCGACGTCATGCTCGACACCGTCTACGGCGAGACCGCCCGCCCCGAGGACGTGCCGGGCGGCTGGCGGGCCCGGCTGGAGCTGATCGCCCGCGAGAACTTCGCCCTCTACCTGCGCCACCCGTGGCTGCTCCAGGTGGCGGCGAGCCGCCCGGTCCTCGGCCCCAACGTCACCGCCAAGTACGACTACGAGCTGCGCGCGATCGACGGCATCGGCCTGACCGACCTGGAGATGGACTCGGTGATCACGCTGGTCACCGGCTTCGTGCACGGCACCGCGCGGGGAGCGGTGGAGGCCGCCCAGGCCGAGAGCCAGACCGGCATGACCGACATGCAGTGGTGGGCCGCGCACGCGCCCTTCCTCAGCCGGATCTCCGATCCCGCCATGTTCCCCACGGCCTCGCGCGTCGGCCAGGCGGCCGGGGAGGCGCTGCAGGCCGCCTACAGCCCCGAGCACGCCTTCGAGTTCGGCCTCCAGCGCGTGCTCGACGGGGTCGAGGTGCTGGTCGACAGCCGGTCAGCGGGCTGACAACGCCTGCTCGTAGGCCAGCAGAGTGCGCACGAACGTCTGCCGCTCCTGCGGCGTCAACGGGTCGAGGGCGGCCCGCCAGGCCGTGGCGCCGTAGCCGAGCCATTCGGTGATCGCCTGCTGGTGGGCCGGGGCGATGCTGACGATCGTGCGGCGCCGGTCGGCGTCGTCCTCGCGGCGCTCCAGCACGCCCTTCCTGCTCAGCTCGCCCACCATCAGGCTCACGGTGGCCGGCGCCACCTCCAGGCGCCCGGCCAGCTCGTTGACCGTCGTCGGGCCGTCGAACAGCAGGTAGGCCAGCAGCGACAGGTGCCGGGGGGCCAGCGACAGCGACCGCAGCGCCTCGGGCACCTTGAGCCGCTTGGCCCGGCCCACCATGCGCGGCATCAGGAGCAGCAGCGTCCTGATGCCTTCGTCCACGCTCAAGCCGTCGGTTGACATCACCAATACCTTGCTGTCTAAATTAGCTTTGTTTGCAAAGCTAATTTGTCGTCGTCTGGGCAAAGGATAGTGACATGGACGAGCGGGTGCGGGCCTTCGGGGACGAGCTGGTCAAGGTGCACGACTGGTTCAGGGGCGAGCTGGCGGCGCTGCGCGCGGGCGGTGCCGTCACGGACGACCTGCGGGCACACTGCCTGACCTTCTGCGACGCGCTGAGCTTCCACCACTCCGGCGAGGACCGGGTGGCGTTCCCGCACCTGGACAGCGTGCGCCCGGAGCTGAAGGAGGCGCTCGACCGGCTGCGCCGCGGGCACGAGGTGATCGCGGCGCTGGTGGAGGAGCTGCGCGCCGCGAGCGACCCGGCGGCGATCGAACGCCTCGCCGCCGAGCTGGAGAGCCACTTCGACGACGAGGAGCAGGCGCTGGTGCCCGTGCTCAACTCGCTGGAGAGCGCCCCGTGGGCGGTCGGCGGCTAGCGGACGGGGGCCGCGCGCAGCCGTACGACGTGCTCGACCAGCGAGATCAGCGTCGTCTTGACCGACTCGCGGTTGCGCGCGTCGGTGCGCACGATCGGCACGTGCGAGCCCAGCGCCAGCGCCTCGCGCACCTCGTCGTCGGTGTGCGGGAACTGCCCGTCCCAGCCGTTGATGCCCACCACGAACGGCAGCTTGGCCTCTTCGAAGTAGTCGATGGCGGGGAAGCTGTCGGCCAGGCGGCGGGTGTCGAGCAGCACGACCGCGCCGATGGCGCCGCGGACCAGGTCGTCCCACATGAACCAGAACCGGTGCTGTCCGGGGGTGCCGAACAGGTACAGGATCAGGTCGCGGTCGAGCGAGAGCCGGCCGAAGTCCATGGCGACGGTCGTGGTCTGCTTGTTCGGCGTCAACCCGAGGTCGTCGATGCCCGCGGACGCGTCGGTCATCACCGCTTCCGTGGTGAGCGGGAGGATCTCGGACACCGCCCCCACGAACGTCGTCTTGCCGACGCCGAACCCACCAGCGACGACGATCTTCGTCGAAGTGAGGCCGGGGCTAGAGCCTGCGAAGTCCACTGAGCACCCTTTCGAGCATGTTGAGGTCTGGCTGTCCCTGGCTGAGGCGTGGCTGGTGCAGGCGGACGAGACCTTCGTCTGACATGTCCGCCACAAGCACCCTCGCCACGCCCAGCGGGACGCGGAGCAGGGCCGAGATCTCGGCGACCGACCGGAACGTCCTGCAGAGCTGCATGATGGCCTCCTGCTCGGGGGTGAGCATGGCCATCTCGTCGTCCGGGATCGACATCGACGAGATCAGCGTCTCCATCGCGAGGTGATACCGCGGCTCGGAACGGCCGCCGGTCACCGCGTAAGGACGGAACAGGGGCTCGTCGTCCCCGGTCCCGTCACTGCCGTACACGGCCCTCTCCCATCAGTTCCATCACATCACCGGGTCCTGGCGGCCTGGAGTTCGGCGCGCAGGGCCGGCGTGAGCGCCTGTCCCGCTCTGTCTACCAGCAGCGTCATCTGGTACGCCACCAGCCCCATGTCACAATCAGGACCCGCCAGCACCGTGAGCACGGAGCCGTCGCTGATCGCCATGACCAGGAGCAGCCCGCGCTGCATCTCGACGACGGTCTGCGACACCGCGCCGCCCTCGAACACCCTGGACGCGCCGACCGTCAGGCTCAGCAGCCCGGCGGAGACCGCCGCGAGCTGGTCGGCCCGGTCCGGCGGGAAACCCTCGGAGGCGGCCAGGCACAGGCCGTCCGCCGAGACGACCACGGCGTGCGCGACCCCCGGAGTGTTGCGCACGAAGTCGGTGATCAGCCAGTCGAAGCGGTTGGCCTCATGGCTCAGCGTTGTCACGCATCCTCCCCAGCGGGACGCTTACTCACTCTGTTCCTCCTGTCCACGTACTTCCTGGCGGCCCCGTCGCACACCCTTCTGGTAGCTGGCCATGCGGCTGCGCATCCGGTCGGCTGAGACCGGCGGCGCCGGCGGCGGCGACTGCTGAGCCTGCTGCTGAGCGGGCTGGCTGGCCGTGCCGGGGACCAGATTGGCCTTGGGGGTGCGCTTGGGGAGCCCCGCGGCGGTCACGCCGCCGAGGCTGGGCTCGCTGGCTTTGGCCGCCGCACGCCAACCGGCGTCCGCGGCCGTCTGCCACGCTTCCTCCCCAGAGGGTACGGCTTGCGCGGGCCTCGCCTCACCGCCGTTCTCGCCGGACGAGGACGCCTCGGGCGCCGGCTCCCCCGGCGGCCTGCGGAACCACGCGGACTCCACCGACGCGAAGATCGGCAGAAACTCCTCCTGCTCCGGCTCCATCGGCGAGACGTCCACCGAGGGCGCCGGATCGGGACGGCGTACGTCGTTCGTCCCGTAGTTCGTCGCGTACGGCGGCGGCGTCGGGAACGCCCCGTTGCCGCCGGCCGGGTACGACGGGAACGAGCCGGTGCCCGACGGCAACGACGGGTAGGCCCCGGAGTCGAACGAGGACGGCTGCCGCCGGTAGGAGCCGCCGTCGGTGTCGGCCGTGAAGCCGTTGACCGGACGGCCCGGGTCGGAGTTGAACGCCCCGAGCCCGTGCCTGGGCGCCGGCGGCGGGTTGTCGAAGGACGGCGGCCCCGAGGGAGCGCTGTCGAAGGACGGCGGCCCGGCGGCCGCGCTGTCGAAGGCCCCCGGGGGCGCAGCGGGCATGGCGGGCGCGGCGGGCGCCGACGGTCCGGTGCCGAACCTGGCCGGGGCGCCCGGAGCCGGCCTGGCCCCGTTCGCCTCGACCGAGTCGAAGCTGCCGAACGACCGGAACGAGCCGTTCGGCGCGGGCGGCGGCACGGTCCCGCCGCCGAAGGCCGGGCGCTGCGGCAGCGGCTGCTGCATGTTGTCGGCGATCAGCGTGGGCGGCAGCAGCACCATGGCGATCAGGCCCTCGCCCTCGCCCTTGCGCAGCTGCACCCGGATGCCGTGGCGCAGCGCCAGCCGGCCGACCACGAACAGGCCCATGCGGCGGGAGACCGACACGTCCACGACGGGCGGCTCGGCCAGGCGGCGGTTGGCCTCGGCCAGCTCCTCCTCGGTCATGCTGATGCCGGAGTCGCTCACCGACAGCAGCGCGCCGCCGCCCTCGATGAGGCTGCTGGAGACCAGGACCTGGGAGTTGCTCGGGGAGAACTGGATCGCGTTCTCGACCAGCTCGGCCACCAGGTGGACGAGGTCGTTGGCGGCGCTGCCCTGCACGGACGTGGCCCGGTGGACCTTGACCTGGACGCGCTCGTAGCCCTCGACCTCCGACAGCGCGGCGCGCACGACGTCGACCAGCTTGGCCGGCTGGCTGCGCCGGCGGGTGGCCTCGTGGCCGGCCAGGACCAGCAGGTTCTCGGAGTTGCGGCGCATGCGGGTGGCCAGGTGGTCGAGCTTGAACAGGTCGGCCAGGCGGCCGCCGTCCTGCTCGCCCTTCTCCAGGCCGTCGATCAGCGAGATCTGCCGCTCGACCAGCGTCTGGGTGCGGCGCGAGAGGTTGACGAACATCGAGCTGATGTTGCTGCGGAGCTCGGCCTCCTCGCCGGCCAGGCGCACGGCCTGGCGGTGGACCTGGTCGAAGGCCCGCGCGACCTCGCCGATCTCGTCCTGGCCCTCGACCTCGATCGGGCGGACGTCGGTGCTGGCCTCGCCCGAGACGCGGAGCTGGCGGACCACGTCGGGGAGCCGGAAGCCGGCGATCTCCAGGGCCTCGGTGCGCAGCCGGCGCAGCGGGCCGACCATCGAACGGGCGATGGCCACGGTGAGCAGCAGCACGACCAGCAACAGCGCCAGGATCAGCACACCGGCGATGATGGCGTTGCGGATCTCGGACTCGCGCAGCTCCTGGCTGCGCAGGTTCACCTTGTCGGCGAGGTCCTTCTCGATCTCGTGCAGGACGCCGATGGCGACCTTGTTGTCGTTGAACCACTGCTCGCGGGCGTTGGACCGGGAGGAGATCAGGTTGTCGGCGATCCGCACGCCCGGGGCCCGGCCGCTGGCCAGGGTGACCGCGCGGGCCTTGGTGAGCTGGACGTTGACGTACTCGTTCTTGCCGGTCAGCAGCTTGGACAGCTGCAGGCCGATCTCGACGCCGGCCTCGGCGCCCACGGTGGCGATGTCGCTCTGCTCGCGGGCGTTGGAGGCGATGAACCGCTCGACCTCCTTGGCGTCGACGCGCTCGACGTTGTAGGAGTTCTTCAGCAGCTGCACGCGCTGGCGGGACATCTCCTCCTTGGCCTGCGCGAGCGCGCTCAGGGCGCGGAAGTGGCCGATGATCTGGGAGTCGTCCGACAGCAGCGCGAGTTCGTCGTGCAGCTTGAGCAGGGTGTCGGTGAGGAAGTCGTACCGGATGGTGTCGGCCTGGCCCTCGGCGCGGATCTTGGACAGCCGGTTGAGGTCGTACTTGGCCTGGCCGGCGGCCTTCACGACGCGTTCGCCGTAGGACTCGTCCATGGTGTCGAGGTCCGCGCGGACGCTGGTGACCAGCTTGTCCACCGCGGCCTTGTACTCGGCGAGCTCGCCGGCCTTCGACTTGCGCAACTTGGGATAGGCGCCGATCCAGCCCCCCGTGTCACGCTCCAGGCCGAGTGCCTGCACCAGGTCCCGGATCCGGCCGGACTGCTCGGCCGCGGTGGCCGTGCGGTCGTAGTCGCCGATGCTCTGGACCGAGCCGACCACACGCGCTCCCCCGAGCACGACGCCGGCGATGGTGGGCACGAGGATGAGCGCCGTCAGACGCCATCTCACGCGCCAGTTGCGCAGGCCGAGGCGAGGCAGCGACCGCTTCCCGCGGTCCCGCCTCGCGGCATGGCCGCTGTCGGAGTTCCCCGTGATCACTGCTTTCGCTACCCCTCAATCGTCCCGTTCAACGACGGGTGTCAAAGCCGTCCACAAGGTATCCGCAGCATCCGACTTAACAGGCATTTCGGACACAATCGTTACATATGTGACCGACAGTTGTTCACTGTTGGTTATCGCAGTGCGGCCAGCACCTGATCGTGGACTTGAGCTCGCTGCGCGCTGTCGCTGAGGGGGCGACCGGCGCGGTCCACGACATAGAAGACGTCCACCGCCTCCGCGCCGAGAGTCTCCACGCGGGCGGCTCTCACGTCAAGACCGCACTCCCCGAACGCCCGTCCGATGCGCCACAGGAGCCCCGGCCTGTCATGGGCCCTGACTTCCACCACGGTGGCCGTCGCGGAGGCGTCGTCCACCAGTGTCACCCGAGGTGGAGCCACAGGTACCCGCGGCGGCCGCACGGACCTGGTCCGGCGGGCCAGCCGCTGCTCGATGTCAAGACGGCCGGCAAGGACGAGACGGAGGTCGGCCTCCAGGGTGGCGGGGTCGGGCGGCGAGCCGTACTCGGGCACGACGGCGAACTCGATGACCGCCGTGCCGCCAGCGGAGGCGGCCGAGGCCGAGCGGACGACCATCCGGTGGGCGGCCAGCACCCCGGCGGCGCTCCACAGCAGCCCGGCCCGGTCCGGCGCGACGACGGTGACCGCGCCGCCGTTGACGCGCACCGCGCCGCCGCCGTGCCGGGCCAGCGCCGCCTGCTCGGGCGGGATCGAGGGCGCCCTGGGCGGCGGCGCGCCCGACAGCACGGACCTCACGCGGCGGACGAGGTCGGCGACCAGCCCTGCCTTCCAGGCGTTCCAGGCGGCCGGCCCGGTCGCGTTGCCGTCGGCGACGGCCAGCGCGGCCAGCAGGTCGAGCACCTCGCGGGAGCCGACCGTGGCGGCGACCTTCTCGATCGTGACCGGGTCGTCGAGGTCCCTGCGGGTGGCGGTCTCGGGCAGCAGCAGGTGGTGGCGGACGACCGTGGCCAGCGTCTCGACGTCGCGGGCGGGCAGCCCCATGCGGCGGGCGATGTCGCGCACCACGACCTCGCCCGTCGCCGAGTGGTCGCCCGGCCAGCCCTTGCCGATGTCGTGCAGGAGCGCGCCGATCAGCAGCAGGTCGGGACGGGAGACCTCGCGGGCGTGGCCGGCGGCGTTCGCGGCGGCCTCGATCAGGTGCCGGTCGACGGTGAAGCGATGGATGGGGTTGCGCTGCGGACGGTGCCGCACGCGCTCCCAGTCAGGAAGCAGCTTGACAAGCACGCCCGCCTGGTCGAGCTCCTCCCACACCGGCACGGCGGCCCGTCCCGCGCCGAGGATCGACACCAGCGCGTCTCGCGCCTCCTCCGGCCACGGCACCGGCATCGAAGCCGACTGAGCAGCCAGGACGGACACCGTGGCGGGCGCCAGCGGCAGCCCGGAGCCGGCCGCCGCGGCGGCGGCCCGCAGCACCAGGACGGGGTCCTTGCGCGGGTCCGCGCCCCTGGCGAGCACCACCTCCCCGCCGTGCTCGACCACGCCGTCGGCCAGCGGACGGCGCCCGCGCGGGACCGGCCCTGACAGCAGCCTGTCAACCGTGCGCCAGGTGGCGTCGAAGGCGTGGGAGACGGTCCGGCCGGCCTCGGCGAGCCGGCGCATGAGGGCCTCGGCGTCCAGCAGGCCGAGCAGCCCGGCCACCGCGTCCTGCTCCTGGAGCACCAGCCGGTCGGCGCCGCGCGCGGTGACGACGTGCAGCGCGTGCCGCACGTCGAGGATGAACTCGTGGGCCTCGCGGGCCCGCGGTCCCGGCGCCGAGGCGACCCACGCCGCCGCCACGGCCTGCATCGCCTGGACGTCGCGCAGCCCGCCGCGGCCGTCCTTGAGGTCGGGTTCGAGGAGGAAGGCCAGCTCGCCGCTGACCTGCGCCCGCCGGTCGGCCGACGCGCGCAGCTCGCCCAGCCTGCGCCGCGAGTCGGCCCGCCACTCGGCCAGCACCGCCTCCCTGGCCCTCCGGGTCAGGTCGGGGTCGCCGGCGACGTGCCTGGCCTGGATGAGGCCGAGCACGGCCTTGAGGTCCTGCCTGGCCACGGCCACGGCCTCCGCCACGGTCCGCACGGAGTGGTCGAGGCCGACGCTGGAGTCCCAGATCGGGTACCAGATGCGGTCGGCGATCCGCGCGACGTCGGCCCGGCCGTCGTGCAGCAGGACCAGGTCCAGGTCGCTGCCGGGGGCCGGCTCGCCGCGGCCGAGGCTGCCGACGGCGACCAGGGAGACCTGGTCGCCGTCGCTCGCCGTCCTGAAGAGGTCCTTGAGCCAGCGGTCGGTGTCCGCGGTCCGCTCCTTGCGGGCCGCGGCGTACGAGCGCGCCTCTCCTCTCACAGGGCCTCCGGCCCTCGCTCTCCGGTGCGTACGCGCACGGCCGTGTCGACGGGCACGGACCAGACCTTGCCGTCGCCGATCTTGCCGGTGTGCGCCGCCTTGACGATGACGTCGATGACGTCCTCGGCGTCGTCCTCCTCGGTCAGCACCTCCAGGCGCACCTTCGGCACCAGGTCAACCTGGTACTCGGCGCCGCGGTAGACCTCGGTGTGGCCGCGCTGGCGGCCGTAGCCGCTGGCCTCGCTGACCGTCATGCCCTTGATGCCGAACTGCTCCAGCGCCGCCTTGACGTCGTCGAGCTTGAACGGCTTGATGATCGCGGTGATGAGCCTCATGCCTCCACCTTCTTGGGTGCCGGAGCCGGGGTGAGCGGACCGTTCGGGGTGGTCACGCCGGAGGCGTAGACCGTGCCGAGGTCGTACCCGGTCTCGGCGTGCGTGGTGACGTCGATGCCGGTGAGCTCGTCCTCGGCGGAGATGCGGAAGCCCATCGTCCTGTCGATGAGCTTGCCGACGATCCAGGTGGCGACGAACGAGTAGCCGCCGATCGCGACCGGGCCGAGCACCTGGAGCCCGAGCTGGCCGAGGCCGCCGCCGTAGAACAGGCCCTTGCTCTGCTGGTCGAGGAAGGGATAGGCGGCCAGGAAGCCGAGCGAGACGGCGCCGATGACGCCGCCGACCAGGTGCACGCCGACCACGTCGAGCGAGTCGTCGAAGCCCAGGCGGTACTTCAGGCCCACGGCGTAGGCGCACACGGCGCCGGCGGCCAGGCCGATGACCATCGCGGCCCACGGGTCCACGAAGCCGCAGGCCGGCGTGATGGCGACCAGGCCGGCGACCGCGCCGGAGGCGACGCCGAGGCTGGTGGCGTGACCGTCGCGCAGCTTCTCCACGACGAGCCAGGCCCCCGCGGCGACCGCCGTGGCGATCTGGGTGTTCATGAACGCCAGCCCGGCGGTGCCGTCCACGGCCAGCTCGGAGCCGGCGTTGAAGCCGAACCAGCCGAACCACAGCAGGCCCGCGCCGAGCAGGACCAGCGTGAGGTTGTGCGGCCGCATCGGCTCCTTGCGCCAGCCCTGGCGCTTGCCGAGCACGAGGGCCAGGGCCAGCGCCGCGGCGCCGGCGTTGATGTGCACGACGGTTCCGCCGGCGAAGTCCTCGATGCCCATGGTGTTGAGCCAGCCGGTGCCCCACACCCAGTGGGCGACCGGGAAGTAGACGACGGTGGCCCAGATGACGCTGAACAGGATCCACGCGCCGAACTTCGCCCGGTCCGCGATCGCGCCGCTGATCAGGGCGACGGTGATGATGGCGAACGTCAGCTGGAAGGCCGAGAAGACCAGGCTCGGCATGCCTGTGCCGTCGTCCTTGGTGGCCGTCTCCACCAGGCTCTGCAGGCCCAGGGCGTCGAAGCCGCCGACGACGTTGTTCAGCAGCGAGCTGCCGTTGTCGGTGAAGGCGAGCGAGTGCCCGAACAGCACCCAGGCCACGGTGACCGTGATGATGGCGCCGAAGGACATCATCATCATGTTCAGGACGCTCTTGGCCCTGGTCATGCCCCCGTAGAAGAACGCGAGACCTGGAGTCATCAGCAACACCAGCGCGGTGGCCGCGAGCATCCAGGCTGTGGTGCCGCTATCGATCTTCACGACGCGACCCTCCTTACATGTGACGTGTGGCCACAGCGTGTTCGGCCGGGGTTTCGTGGCTCGACCTGCAGTGTTTCGCGCCGGTGAATCTCGTCGGCACGGTGTTTCGGGTAGGTTTCGGCCCCTTCACACGCGCCGATCCGGTCATGAGATACTTAGGATTGCCTAACCTAATAGATCAAGGAATCCCTCATGCGTCTCCGGCTTCTGGCCCTGCTCCCCGTCCTCGCCCTGGCCGCCTGCGGCACCTCCACCGGCACGGAGGACGCCGGCCCCACCCGGACCGTCAAGCACGCCATGGGCGAGACCAAGGTGCCGATGACCCCCAAGCGGGTCGTCGTGCTCGACACCGACAAGCTGGACACGATGGTCTCCCTCGGGATGGCCCCCGTCGGCGCGGCCCAGGCGGGCGAGAACCAGACCTGGCCGGAGTACCTCGGCTCGGCGCTGTCGGCCACCAAGCCGGTCGGCACGCTCCAGCAGCCCAACATCGAGGCCATCATGGCCCTCAAGCCGGACCTCATCCTCGGCTCGAAGTTCCGCCAGGCCGCCTTCTACGACAAGCTCGCCAAGATCGCGCCGACCGTGTTCACCGAGAAGGTGGGCGTCACCTGGAAGGAGAACTTCCTGCTGGACGCCGAGGCCCTGGGCAAGAAGGAGCAGGCGTCCGGGCTGCTGTCGGCCTACGAGCAGCGGGCCGAGGCGCTGGGCGGGAAGTTCGGCAAGCTGTCGGTGAGCATCGTGCGCTTCATGCCCACCGAGATCCGCATGTACGGCCCCGAGTCGTTCAGCGGCATCGTCGTCGGCGACGCCGGCGTCCAGCGGCCCGAGGCCCAGCGCCTGGCCGACCAGGACGACAAGCGCTTCGGCAAGCTGAGCCAGGAGAACATCGCCAAGGCCGACGGCGACGTGGTCTTCTACAGCGCCTACGGCGAGGCCGCCGCCAAGTCGCAGGCCACGGTGACCGGCGGCCCGCTGTGGCAGAACCTCGCCGCGGTGAAGGCCGGCCACGCCCACGACGTGGACGACGAGATCTGGATGACCGGCATCGGCGTCACCGCCGCCGGCAAGATCCTCGACGACCTGGAGAAGTACCTCAGCCCGCTGGCCTGACCCGGTCGCCCCGGGCGATCCGGCCGGGGCGCAGCACCCGCGCGTAGACGCCCGCGCACGCCTGGAGCCCGGCCTCCAGCACCTGGACCCGGTTGTGCCGGGCCGGCACGCGCAGCGCCTCGGCGTCGCGGCCGAGCGTGCCGTGGGCGAGCGTCGGCACCGCGCAGCGCGGGCTGGCCACGATGACCTGGAGCACGACCTCGTCTCCAACGTGCAGTTCGCGCCCCACCCAGTCGTTCTCGGCGAAGCCCGCCGCCTCCGTCCTGATGATCAGGTTGGGCCGGTAGCGGAGGGCTTCGACGTGCCCGCGCGGGCTGAGCTCGCCGATGCGCTCGATCGTCGAGGTGGAGATCAGGTGCAGCGGCGCGAAGTCGAAGAAGGTGCCCTCCGGCGCGGCCCCGCCGAGCGTGCCCACCGTGTACGGCACCTCCGCCTCGATGCCCTCGGCCAGCACCCGTTCGGGCACCGACCGCTCCAGCTCGGCCCCCTCCGGCGGCACGTCGATCAGCCGCACCTCGCGGCCGAGCAGCTTCGACAGCTCCGCGCCGCCCGGCGCGCGGGCGCCTTCGAGGGTCAGCAGGTCGCGCCAGAGCCGCGGGTTCTTGGCGCTCGCGATCTTCCCCGTGGCGACGTCGAGCACCGCCCGGGCCCGGTCGCCGGACAGGCCGCGCTCGGTCACCTCGCTCTCGGCGATCTCCTCGCCCAGCATCGACTTCACCGGATAGCGACGCAACGTCTCGACATGCATGATCGAGAGCTTAGGCCCGGCCCCAGAAGCGGCGCAGGTGAGGGACCAGCTCGGCGGCCCGCTCGTCGGGGAAGAACAGCCGCCCGCCCTCGATCTCGACGACCTCCCGCACGCCGGGGATCGTGTCGCGCAGCCAGCGGGCCCAGCTCACGTCGAAGAACACGTCGCCGGTGCCCCACACGACCAGCGTCGGCACGGCGAGCACGGTGAGCTGCGGCTCGATGGCGACCATGTCCGCGGCGTCGATCGAGGTCAGCAGGCGTTCGAAGGCGCGTCCGCCGCCCGGCCCGGCCAGGATCGGGCGCAGGTAGGCGTCCACCAGCGCGGCGGGGTCGTCGATGCGCTCGTAGCCGGCGCCCAGGGCGGTTCCGGCCAGCAACTCCGGGTGGTCAAGCACGGCGGCCACCAGCCCAGCCAGCTCGCCCCCGGCGGCCAGCTCCACGGTGTCCTTGAACGCCTCCGGCGGGGTGTTGGTGTGCACGTCGCAGTTGGTGAGGGTGAGCGAGCGCAGGCGTCCGGGGTGGCGTACCGCGAAGACCTGGGCGACGGCGCCGCCGGTGTCGTTGGCCACGAGGTCCACCTCCGCCAGGCCGAGCCCGGCGCACAGCTCCTCCACGGCCTCGGCCAGCGCGGGGATGGACAGGTCGTCGCGCGGCTCGCTGCCGCCGTGCGCGGGCAGGTCCATGGCCACGCAGCGGCGCTCGTCGCGCAGCTCGGCGATGACGTTGCGCCACAGGTACGAGCTGGTGCCCACGCCGTGCACGAACAGGGTCACCGGGCCCTGGCCCACGTCCACGTAGTTGATGCCGTCCATGCCGGCGTCCTCTCAATTACAGACCGACTGTCGGTCTAGGAAATTACCGACCGTTGGTCGGTTTGTCTAGAGTGAGGGCATGAACCTCAAGGCGGAGCGCGGCGCGGCCACCCGCGACAAGGTCCTGGCCATCGCCACGCGGCTGTTCGCCGAGCGGGGCTACGACGACACGTCGATCGAGACCGTGCTCCAGGAGTCGGGGCTGAGCCGCGGCGCCCTCTACCACCACTACGCGGGCAAGGACGCGCTGTTCGAGGCGGTGCTGGAGGCCACGGAGTCGGCCATCGGCGTCAAGATCGCCAAGGCGGTGCGCGGCATCGCCGACCCGGCGGCGGCGCTGCTGGCGGGCGCGCTGGCCTGGGTCAGGCTGGCGGGCGATCCGGTGATCCGGCGCATCGTGCTCATCGACGCGCCCGCGGTGCTGGGCTGGGAGAGCTGGCGGGCGATGGAGGAGCGGTACTCCTTCGGCATGCTGAAGGCGGCCCTGCAGGCGACCGGCGCGGTGCCCGACGACTACGTCGACCTGCACGCCCACATGCTGCTGGCGGCCGTCAACGAGAGCGCCCTGCTGGTCGCCAGGGGCGGCGACACGGCGACGGCGGAGGCCGCCGTGGAGGAGTTCCTGCGCCGCGTCCTCAAGCCGTAGCGGGCCCTCAGAGCCCGCGTCCTCAAGCCGTGGCGGGCCCCCGGAGTCCGGAGACTGCCCGGAAACGGCGGCGCCGCCCGGAAGGCCGGGCGGCGCGGCCGGAAACGCGGAGAAAGGTCAGGCGGCGGCGTTGGCCATGCGGCGCAGCCGGGCCAGGGCGTCGCGCTCGATGCGGCGGGCGCGGTCGCGGCCGATGCCGTAGCGCTCCCCCACCTCGGTCAGCGTGTGCTCGCGCCCGTCGACCAGCCCGTAGCGCCAGCGCAGCATCTCGCTGGTGTCGCCCTCCAGGCCGGTGAGCCACTGGTCGAGCCGCTCGCGCTCAAGGATGTCGATGGCCTGCTGCTCGGGATCGGCCCACGTCTCGTCGGCGATCATGTCACCGAGCTCGGTCTCGTCCTCGTCACCCACGCCGAGCTGCAACGACACCGGGTCGGAGGCCCAGCGGCGCAGCTCGCGCACCCGCTCGATCGGCAGGTCGAGGATCTCGGCGAGGTCGCCGTCGGTCGGCTCGGCGTCGAACTCGGCCAGCATGTCGCGGCGCACCCGCATCAGCCGGGTCATCTGCTCCCCGGCGTGCGTCGGCAGCCGGACCGGACGGGCCTGCTCGTGGATGGCCCGTCCGACCGACTGCCTGATCCACCAGGTCGCGTAGGTGGAGAACTTGTACCCCCGGCGGTAGTCGAACTTCTCCACCGCTCGGACCAGGCCCAGGTTCCCCTCCTGGACCAGGTCGATGAGCGGCATCCCCCGGCCCGAGTACTTCCGGGCCACCGCCACCACCAGGCGCAGGTTGGCCTGGATGAACTCGTCCTTGGCGCGCTGGCCGGAGACGGCCAGGCGCTCCAGCTCCTCGTCGGCCGCGTCCCCGATCCGCGGCTCGGAGCCTCCGCTGTCAAGAAGCTGCTCGGCGAACAGGCCCGCCTCGATCCGCTTGGCGAGCTCCACCTCTTCCTCCGCCGTGAGCAGCGGGACCCGGCCGATCTCGGCCAGATACGTCCCCAGCAGGTCGCGGTCAGCGACGTGCTGCTCCTGCGTGCGACTCCCCGTAGGCCTTGCCATCCCCTGGCACCTCGTTCCGCAGCTGCGTCCTATATCCGGCCAACGTCCGGCCGGAAGCAAAGATTCCCTAAACAGCTACGCCAGAGGGAGGGTCTTGAACGTCCTCCTAAAGGAGGAGACCCGCCTGAAACACCTGGTGGACAAGGGGAACACCGGGCCGGTACGCCAGGTGGACATAGGAGGGGGCGTCGAGCACGACCAGGTCCGCGCGGGCCCCCTGACGCAGCCACCCTACGTCCGTGCGGCGCAGCGCGCGGGCCCCGCCGTACGTGGCCGCGCGCACCGCCTCCAGCGGCGTCATCCCCATCTCACGCACCGCCAGCGCCACGCAGAACGGCATCGACGAGGTGAACGACGAGCCCGGGTTGCAGTCGGTGGCCAGCGCGACCGTGACGCCCGCGTCGATGAGCCGCCGCGCGTCGGGATAGGGCGAGCGGGTGGAGAACTCGGCCCCCGGCAGCAGCGTCGCGACCGTCCCGCTGGAGGCGAGGGCGTCGACGTCGGCCGCCGACAGGTGGGTGCAGTGGTCGGCCGAGGCCGCGCCCAGCTCGCAGGCGATGCGCACGCCGGGCCCCTCGGTGAGCTGGTTGGCGTGCACCCGGGGC
Organism: Nonomuraea sp. NPDC049684; assembly: GCF_044465345.1. Classification (NCBI taxonomy): domain Bacteria; kingdom Bacillati; phylum Actinomycetota; class Actinomycetes; order Streptosporangiales; family Streptosporangiaceae; genus Nonomuraea; species Nonomuraea sp. NPDC049684. The sequence continues at coordinate 71,036 of NZ_JBITLO010000002.1, forward strand.
TGGAGCCCGGCCTTGATCCCGGCGTTCAGGATCTCCCTGGTCTGGTCGCCGTCGAACGCGCCGCGCTCGCAGAAGACGTCCACCCACTTGGCGTAGGGGGCGCAGGCGTCGAGCATCTCGCCCGTCACCAGCCGGACGTAGTCGTCGGCGTCGGCGCCCTCGGGGACGACGTGCGCGCCCAGGTACGTCGTCTCGTCGGTGAGGGTGGTGGCGATCTCCAGCGAGCGGCGCTCGTGCTCGGCGGACAGCCCGTAGCCGCTCTTGATCTCCACGGTGGTGGTGCCCTGGGCGAGCATCTCCTCCACCAGGGCGCGGGCGTGCGTGGCCAGGTCGGCGTCGCTGGCCGCGCGGGTGGCGGCGACGGTCGTCCTGATGCCCCCGCCGGTGTACGGCTGCCCCGACATGCGGGCCTGGAACTCGGCCGTACGGTCGCCGGCGAACACCAGGTGGGCGTGGCTGTCCACGAACCCGGGCAGCACGGCCCGGCCGCCCGCGTGCAGGCGCTCGTCGGCGGCGGGCGCCTGGGCGGCGGGGCCGACCCAGGCCACCAGGCCGTCCTCGACGACCAGCGCCGCGTCGGTGATCTCCTCGCGCTCGGGGTCGCCGGTGTAGAGCAGCCCGATCCCGTCGATCAGCGTGGTGGTCATCGCACCTTTCCTATCGCCTCGGAGAGCATGTGCCCGACGTCGCCGAGCTGGTGGCGGCCCTGCGCGACCACCCTGCGGCCGCCGGAGACCACCGAGTGCACGTCGGAGGCCGTCGCCGCGAACACCACGGCCTCCAGGCCGCCGATGCCCGCCGTACGGACCGAGTCGAGCCGGACCGAGACCAGGTCGGCCCAGGCCCCGGGGATGAGCCGGCCGGCGTCGGCGAAGCCGAGCGAGGTGTGCCCGGCGCCGGTGGCGGCGGTGAGCAGGTCGGCGGCGCTCCAGTGGCCGCGCCGCTCGCTGGTCAGCCGCTCGTCGAGCTCGACCGCGCGGGCCTCCTCGAACAGGTCGATCACGGCGTGGCCGTCGGAGCCCAGCGTGATCGGGGTGCCGCGGTCGGCCGCCGCCCTGGCCGGGCCGACGCCGTCGGCGAGGTCGCGCTCGGTCGTGGGGCACATGCAGATGGACGTGCCCGACTGGCCGAGCAGCTCCACGTCGGAGTCGGTCAGATGGGTGGCGTGCACCGCGGTCGAGCGCGGGCCCAGCACGCCGCGCTCGTGCAGGATCTGGACCGGCGTGGCGGCGTACGTCTCGGCGCAGGCGGCGTTCTCGGCGCGCTGCTCGGAGACGTGCGCGTGCAGCGGGGCGGCGTGCCGGTGGGAGAACTCGGCCACCACCGGCATCTGGTCGGGCGGCACCGCGCGCACCGAGTGGACGGCGGCCCCGATCTCCACGTCGTGCTGGCCCTCGTAGGCGGCGGCCAGCTCATCGGCCCTGGCCGCCCAGCCCTCGGCGCTGCCGTCGCTGAAGCGGAGCTGGGTGCCCGACAGCGGCACGCCGATGCCGCCGGACAGGTAGCAGGTGTCGAGCAGCGTGATGCGCAGCCCGGCCTCGCGCGCGGCCTGGACGAGCGCGTGGCTCATCACGTTCCTGTCCTCGTACGGGCGGCCGCCGGGGCCGTGGTGCAGGTAGTGGAACTCGCCCACGCAGGTCACCCCGGCCAGCGCCATCTCGGCGTAGACCGCCCTTGCGAGCTGGAAGTAGGTGTCGGGGTCGAGCTTGCCCGCGACCTCGTACATCTGGTCGCGCCAGGTCCAGAAGTCGCCCTTGCCGCGCTGGGTGGCGCCGCGCAGGGCCCGGTGGAAGGCGTGGGAATGGGCGTTGGCCAGGCCGGGGATGGTCAGGCCGGGCAGCCGCTCGGCCGAGCCGGGCCCCCCCCGCCCGATCCTGGCGATCCGGGCGCCCTCGACCTCGATGAGGACGCCGTGGGCGACCCCGTCGGGCAACCAGGCCTGCTCGCACCAGTAGGTCAGCGACACAGATCCTCCAGCACGTCCGCGAGTGCCACCACTCCCGCATGGCAGTCTGCCTGGTCGGCGTGCTCCTCGGGGGAATGGGACACGCCGGTGGGGTTGCGTACGAACAACATCGCGCTCGGGACGCCCGCCGTGGCGAGGATTCCGGCGTCGTGGCCCGCTCCGGTCGGCAGGATCGGCGCGGGCGTGTCGCCGCCCGCCACGCGGGCCAGCCGGTCCCTCAGCGCCGCGCCGAAGGCGACCTCCGGGGTCCACGACTCCTCGCGCACGTCGGCGCCGGCCGCCGCGGAGAGCTCCTCGACCAGGGCGCGGACCGCGGGCTCGGCCGGGCCTCGGGCGTCCAGCCAGGCGGTGACCAGGCCGGGGACGGCGTTGGCGTTGCCGGGCGAGACGTGGGTCTTGCCGACCGTGGCCACCACGTCGTGCCGCTCGGCCGCCTCGCGGGCGGCCAGCACCAGGCGGGCGAAGGGCAGCATCGGGTCGTCGCGGTCGGCCAGCCGGGTGGTGCCCGCGTGGTCGGCCCTGCCGTGGAAGTCGAACCGCCACCGGCCGTGCGGCCAGATGGCGGCGGCCACGCCCACCGGGCGGCCCTCGTGCACCAGGCCGCGGCCCTGCTCGACGTGGAGCTCGACGAACGTGCCGATGGTGGCCAGGGTCTCGGCGTCGCGGCCCAGCGCCTCCGGCTTGCGGCCGGCCCGCGCCAGGACGTCGGCCAGCGCGTCGCCCTCGTCGTCGGTGAGCGCGAGCGCGCGCTCCGGCGTGAGCGCGCCGGTGAGCAGCCGCGAGCCCATGCACGGCACGCCGAACCTGGCCCCCTCCTCGTCGGTGAAGCAGGCGACGCCGATGGGCCTGCCCGGCGTGACCTGCCGCTCGCGCAGCAGGTCGAGGGCGGCGAAGGCGGACACCACGCCGAGCGGGCCGTCGTAGGCGCCGCCGTGGCGCACGGAGTCGAGGTGGCTGCCGGTGACCACGCCGGGCTGCCGCGACGGGTCGCCCCACCAGGCCCAGAGGTTGCCGTTGCGGTCTTCCCGCAGGTCGAGCCCGCGGCGCGCGGCCTCGCCCGCGAACCACCCGCGTAGCTCCATGTCGGCGGCCGACCAGGCGTCTCTCACGTATCCGCCGGAGCGGGGATCTCGTCCTATGTGCGCGAGTGGTTCAAGCATGGGTCCACTGTAGTGAATGGATTCATTCACATGTCAGTTGGCCGGGCCCGCGCTCGGTCTGATGGTCAGTTCGGTGAGGTGGGCGTCGGGTCCGGCGTTGATCGTGGCGAGCACGGCCCGCGCGACGCTCTCCGGGGTGAGGTACTTGTCCGGCTCGTACGCGCCGCCCTCCTGGGCGCGTACGCCGCGCTGCATGTCGGTGGCCACCCGGCCCGGGTAGACGGTGGTGACCCGCAGCTCGGGCTCCTCCAGGCGCAGCGCGTCGGCGAAGGCGCGCAGGGCGAACTTGCTGGCCGCGTACGAGGCCCACTCGGGGTTGGCCCGCTGCCCCGCCCCGGAGTTCACGCAGACGACGTGCCCCCGGGCGCGGCGCAGCGCGGGCAGCAGCAGCCGGGTCAGCTCGGCGACCGCGACGACGTTGAGCTCCATGGTCGTGCGCCAGTTGCCGGCGGGCTGGTCGGCGATCCGGCCGAGCAGCGCGATCCCGGCGCTGTGCACGAGCACGTGGAGCCGCTCGACGCCGCTGACGTCGGCCTCGGTGAGCCGGGTCAGCTCGACGGGCCAGGGCCGCGCGTCGGGCAGCTCGCCGGCCAGCCTGGCGAGCGCGGACTCGTCCCTGCCGCCGAGGATGACGTGATGCGTGGGGCCCAGCGCCCGTGCCACGGCCTCGCCCACGCCGCGGGAAGCGCCGGTGACCAGCGCGGTCGGTCGTTCAGTCATGGTGCCGAGTTTATGACCTTGACGGCTATGCAAATTTGAGTACAAACTTGAGCACATGTCGGCGTCCACGCGCATCCTGATCCTCGGTTCCCTGCTCGACGGCCCCATGAACGGCTACGGCGTACGCCGCCGGCTGGAGATGATGGGCGCCGACACCTGGGCCAACGTCGCCTTCGGCTCGATCTACCACGGCCTGGGCAAGATGGCCGACGAGGGGCTGCTCGCGGTCGTCGAGGCCGGCAAGGGCGGCAAGGTCGTCTACGAGCTGACCGAGGCCGGCCGCTACGAGTTCCACCGGCTGCTCATGCACAGCTGGTCCGAGGTGAGACCCGTCGTCGACCCCTTCCAGGTCGCGCTGACGTTCATGCACCGGATGGAAAAGCAGGAGATTCTCGACGCCCTGCATGGCAGGATTCGGCAACTGCGACTGAACATCGAGACCATCGACCACGCGTACGGCACCAAGCAGCGCTACGGCGAGCCCCGCCACCTCGACGAGAACCTCCGCCTGACCCAGGCCATGCTCCAAGCCCAGCTCGACTGGGTGGAAGGCGCGATCGGCCGGGTCGAGAAGGACGAACTGCCCTGAGGAGAAAAATGATCATTGAGGCACGTGAGTTACGCAAGACGTTCACCACCAGGAGCCGCAAGGGCTCCCAGACCGTCGAGGCCGTGCGCGGCATCGACCTCGACGTCGAGAAGGGCGAGATCTTCGGCGTGCTCGGCCCCAACGGCGCCGGCAAGACCACGACGATCCGCATGCTGGCCACGCTGATCACGCCCGACTCCGGCACCGCCGTCGTCGCCGGCCACGACCTGCGCAAGGAGCCGGAGGCCGTGCGCCGCCGGCTCGGCTACGTCAGCCAGGCGGGCGGCGTGGAGGACACCACGAGCGCCCGCGCCCAGATCATGATGGCCGCGAAGATCCACGGCGTGGCCGACCCGCGGCAGGCGACGGCCGACGTGCTCGACCGCTTCGACCTCGCCGAGATGGCCGACCGGCCCGGCCGCACGCTCTCCGGCGGCCAGAAACGGCGGGTGGCCGTCGCGCTGGGGCTGGTGCACGCCCCGCCGCTGCTCTTCCTCGACGAGCCCACCACCGGCCTCGACCCGCAGAACCGGGCGAACCTCTGGGACCGCATCAGGCAGCTCCGCGAGGCCGGCACGAGCGTGCTGCTCAGCACCCACTACCTCGACGAGGCCGACGCCCTCTGCGACCGGCTGGTGATCGTCGACCACGGACGCATCGTGGCCGAGGGCACGCCCGGCGAGCTCAAGCGCGAGGTCTCCGGCGACGTCGTCACGCTGCGGCTGGCCGAGCCCGAGCGGGCCGCCGAGGCGCTCAGGCCGCTGGCCCGCGAGGTCCGCCTGGACGAGGACGCCCTGCGCGTCTACGTCGACGACGGCGAGCACACGCTGCCCGCGCTGCTGCGCGTCCTTGAGGAGCAGGGCATCGGCCTGCGCTCGATCGCGCTCGACCGCTCCACCCTCGACGACGTCTTCCTGGCCAAGACCGGCCGGTCCTTGCGCGACACCGGAGCCGCCGCATGATCCGCCACATCGCCCTGTTCACCGGCTACGAGCTGAAGAAGTCCTTCAGCAACCCCGTCTGGCCGCTGTTCGGCATCCTGCAGCCGGTGCTCTACCTGCTGATGTTCGCGCCGCTGCTCAAGGACCTGACGCCGGGCCGCAGCACGGTCGACGCCCTGCGCATGTTCACGCCCGCGTCGATGATGATGATCGCCGTGTTCGGCTCGCTGTTCTCCGGGTTCGGCCTGATCGCCGAGCTGCGCAACGGCTCGCTCGAACGGTACGCCGTCAGCCCCGCCTGGCGGCCGGCCATCGTGCTCGGGCGGGTGGCCAAGGACATGGTCGTGCTGGTCTGCCAGGCGGTCCTGGTGCTGGTCGTGGCCGTGGCCATGGGCGTGCGGATCGGCGGCGTCGAGCTGGTGCTGGTGCTGGCGCTCATGGCGGCCACCGGGCTGTTCGCCTCGGGGCTGTCGCAGGGGCTGGCGCTGACCGTGCGCGACGAGAACGGCATGTCGCAGACGCTCAACCTGTTCATGCTGCCGATCATGCTGCTGGCCGGGCTGTTCATCCCGATCTCGTTCGCGCCCGGCTGGATGCGGGCGATCGCGCCGGTCAACCCGCTCTACCACGCGGTCGAGGCCGGGCGGGCGCTGTTCGCCGGGCGGCTCGGCGACTCGTCGATCCCGATCGCGTTCGGGCTGTTCATCGTGCTCGCGGTGCTCACGACGATCTGGTCGATGCGGTCGCTACGCAGGATCGCCGGGTAGGAACGTGCCGGCCTCGTCGGTCATCCGCTCGTACTCCTCCAGCCTGGCCCTGGTACGCAGCGGGGCGGCGTCGGCCATGGCCTCGACCAGGGCCATGGCGAGGGCCAGAGGGGCCGCGTGGGAGTCGAACACCAGGCGGTCCCCGACCGGGCCGTCGAGCACGACCTCGGCCGGGAAGTCCGGTCTGTCGGTGATGGCGGCGACGCGCAGGCCGAGCTTCCCGGCGTACTCCAGCGCCTGCACGACCTCGGCCGGGTAACGCGGGAGCACCACCGCCACCACCCACTCCGCGCCCGCCCGCCGTGCCGCGTGCAGCCCCTCGACCAGCTCGGAGCCGCCGTGGGTGAGCAGGCGCACGTCGGGGTGGATGCGCCTGGCGTAGTAGGCGAAGGTGGTGGCCAGGCCGCAGGAGACCCGCAGGCCCAGCACCGGCAGCGGCTCGGTGGCGGCGAGCTGCTCGCCCAGCTCCTTGAGCGGGAGGGCGGCCAGCCGCTCGCGGACCACGGCGAGGTTGCGGATCTCGCTGTCGATGGCGTTGCGCAGCAGGCTCTCCTGGGGCGCGACCACGCCGCCGCCGAGCACCAGCGGGCGCAGCGCCTGGCGCAGGTCGGGGTAGCCGGCGAAGCCGAGCACCATGGCGAACCTGGTCACCGACGGCTGGCTGACCCCGGCCCGCTCGGCCAGCTCGACGCTGGACAGGAAGATCGCCTCGTCGAGGTGCTCGCCCAGGTAGTGGGCGATCCTGCGCTGCACCGGCGACAACCTCCGGCCGTCGAGCAGCACGCCGAGCCCACCGTGATATCCGTCAGCCACGCCACCTCCAACACTGCGCCACCGGCATTCTCATCCCCCGCGCCGCGCGGGGGACGGCGACGGCGGGGTCAGGACTCGCGCATGGGGATGCGCACGCCACGGGCCTCGGCCACCTCGGCGGCCTCCTCGTAACCGGCGTCGACGTGCCGCATCACGCCCGTGCCCGGGTCGTTGGTGAGGACGCGGTTGAGCTTCTCCCCGGCCAGCGCGGTGCCGTCGGCGACCGTGACCTGCCCGGCGTGGATGGACCGGCCGATCCCCACGCCGCCGCCGTGGTGGATGGACACCCAGGCCGCGCCGGAGGCGGTGTTGAGCATGGCGTTGAGCAGCGGCCAGTCGGCGATGGCGTCCGAGCCGTCGGCCATGGCCTCGGTCTCCCGGTAGGGGGAGGCCACCGACCCGCTGTCCAGGTGGTCGCGGCCGATCACGATCGGCGCCTGGAGCTCGCCGGAGGCCACCATGTCGTTGAACCGCTCGCCCGCGACGTTGCGCTCGCCGTAGCCGAGCCAGCAGATGCGCGCGGGCAGGCCCTGGAAGTGCACCTTCTCGCCGGCCTGCGCGATCCACCTGGCCAGCGGCTCGTTGTCGGGGAACAGCTCCAGGATCGCGCGGTCGGTCGCGGCGATGTCGGCCGGGTCGCCGCTCAGCGCGGCCCACCGGAACGGGCCCTTGCCCTCGCAGAACAGCGGCCTGATGTACGCCGGCACGAACCCGGGGAAGTCGAAGGCCCGCGTGTACCCGGCGAGCTGGGCCTCCCCGCGGATGGAGTTGCCGTAGTCGAACACCTCGGCCCCGGCGTCCTTGAAGCCGACCATGGCCTCGACGTGCCGGGCCATCGACGTGCGCGCCCGCTCGGTGAAGCCGGCCGGGTCCTTGTCGCGCTCGGCGGCCATGTCCTCGAAGGCGACGCCGACCGGCAGGTACATCAGCGGGTCGTGCGCGGAGGTCTGGTCGGTGACGATGTCGATCTCGGCGCCCCCGGCCAGCAGCTCGGGCAGGGCCTCGGCGGCGTTGGCCACGACGCCGATGGACAGCGGGCGGCGCGCGTCGCGGGCCTCGTAGGCCAGCCGCAGCGCCTCCTCCAGGGAGGCCGCCTGCACGTCGAGGTAGCGGTGCTCGATGCGGCGGGTGACCGAGCGGGGGTCGCAGTCGATGCAGATCGCGACGCCGCCGTTCATGGTGACGGCCAGCGGCTGGGCGCCGCCCATGCCGCCGAGGCCGGCCGTGAGGGTGATCGTGCCGGCCAGCGAGCCGCCGAACCGCTTCGCGGCGACGGCGGCGAACGTCTCGTACGTGCCCTGGAGGATGCCCTGGGTGCCGATGTAGATCCACGAGCCGGCGGTCATCTGGCCGTACATGGTGAGGCCGGCGGCCTCCAGGCGGCGGAACTCCTCCCAGTTGGCCCAGTCGGGGACCAGGTTGGAGTTGGCGATGAGCACCCGCGGGGCCCACTCGTGGGTGCGGAAGACGCCCACCGGGCGGCCCGACTGGACCAGCAGCGTCTCGTCGCCCTCCAGCGTGGTCAGGGTCCTGACCATGGCGTCGAAGGAGGGCCAGTCGCGGGCGGCCCTGCCGGAGCCGCCGTAGACGACGAGCTGCTCGGGGTGCTCGGCGACCTCGGGGTCCAGGTTGTTCTGGAGCATGCGGAGCGCCGCCTCCTGCGGCCACCCCTTCGCGGTGATCGTGGTGCCTCGCGGTGCGCGCACGCTGCGGCTCATGGTGACCCTCCTGAATGAACACATTCACCTTTGTCACCCGAAGACTACGGTGGACCGCGTCCAGCGGTCCACCGCAGGCAGCAGGCGAAGCCTGCGCCTACGGTCCTCAAACGCGCAGCGGTCCACCGCAGGCAGCAGGCGAAGCCTGCGCCTACGGTCCCCAACGCGCAGCGGTCCACCGTAGACGGCAGGCGAAGCCTGCGCCTACGGTCCCGGAGACGCTCAGCGGTGCAGGCAGCGGTCCGCTGGCCTCGTCTAGCTCGTGAGGAACTGGGTGGCGGCGAGTTCGCGGTAGAGGTCGTCGCCCGCGACGAGTTCGGCGTGGGTGCCGACCGCCCGTACGCCGCCCGCCTCCATCACCACGATCCGGTCGGCGTTCGTGACGGTGGACAGCCGGTGGGCGATGACCAGCACGGTCGTCTCGGCCGCCACCTCGGCGATGACCTCGCGCAGCCGCAGCTCGTTGACCGCGTCGAGCTGGGACGTGGCCTCGTCGAGCAGCAGCAGCCTGGGCCTGCGCAGCAGCGCCCTGGCGATGGCGACCCGCTGCCGCTCGCCGCCGGACAGCAGCACGCCGCGGTGGCCCACCGCCGTGTCGAGCCCTTCGGGCAGCCGGGCGACCAGGTCGTCGAGGCGGGTGCGGGTGACGGCGCGGCGCAGTTCGTCCTCGGTGGCGTCCTGGGCGGCGAAGAGCAGGTTCTCGCGCAGCGTGCCGGCCAGGACGGGGGCGTCCTGCTCGACGTAGCCGAGCGCGGCCCGCAGCTCGCCGAGCGGCCAGTCGCGGATGTCCCTGCCGCCGATGGAGATCAGGCCGTCCTGGTGCTCGTAGAACCGTTCGAGCAGGGCGAACACCGTGGACTTGCCCGCGCCCGACGGCCCGACCAGCGCCGTGAGCCCGCCCGCGGGCACCTCGAAGGTGACGCCGTCGTGCACGGCGGGGCGGTCGTCGCCGTACCGGAAGACGACGTCCTGGAAGCGCAGGCCCACCGGCGTGCTCGCGGCGGCCGGGACGGCGGCGCTGACCGGCTCGCCGGGCAGGTCCTCGATCTCCTTGATGCGCCGCATCGCGGCCAGCCCGTTCTGGAGCTGGACGGCGCCCTGGACGAGCTGCCCGATCGGCGGCACCAGGTAGAACAGGTAGAGCAGGAACGCGATCAGCGACGAGACCTCCAGCACGCCCGACGCCACCCGCGACCCGCCGACGGCCAGCACGCACAGGAAGGCGATCTGCACGGCCATCCAGGTCGCCACGCCGGCCAGCGACGTCCAGCCGGCCACCTGGAGCCCGCGGTCGCGGGCGCGCTCGGCCGCCTCCCCGACGACCGCGATCTCCCGCTCCTCCGCGCCGCTGGCCTTGACCGTCCGGTACGCCTGCAGCGCCCGGTCCAGCACGGCCCCCATCTCGCCGACGGCCTCCTGGGCCTGCGTCTGCGCCCGCTGGATGCGCGGCATGATGAGCGCGACCAGGCCGCCGATCACCACCACGACGAGCAGCGTGACCAGCAGCAGCACGCCGTCCATGGTGGCCATCATGACGATCGCGCCGACCAGCATGAAGACCGCGCTGACCGACTCCACGATGCCGTTGGTCAGCACCGCGCGCAGCAGCGTCGTGTCACTCGTCACCCGCGACATCAGGTCGCCGGGCTTGAGCCGGTCGACGTCGGCGACCCTGAGCCGGAGCATCCGGTCGACGAGCCTGCGCCGCGCGCCCAGCACGACGCCCTCGCCGGTGCGTTCCATCAGGTAGTTGCCCCCGGCCGAGACGACGGCTCCGACGAGCACCGCCACGGTCAGTCCTAACAGCGGCGCGGCCAGCGACTGGTCCTCGCCGAAGGCGTCCACGACGTACTTGGCCAGCAGGGGCATCGCCAGCCCCGCCACCGAGCCGATCAATCCAAGCAGACCGCCCGCGATCAGGACTTTCCGGTGCGGCCTGATGTAGGCCAGCAGCTCTTTGAGCACCCCGACTCCTCTCACGACATTTCTCGAAATTCCCCAACGAACGGCGCAGCACGATCCGCACCGCCGCGCCAGGGTCAACTTAGATTGACGACCAAAGTATGTCAACTTTCGTTGACGCCTCCTCCTTGAGAAGGAGACGCGCGGGTGATCGCCGCCCCCCTGGCACCGGGATCGGCGGCGGCCCTATAGTCATGTCCATGAGTAGTCATGTTCTTGAGCGTCGCTGATGGCGTTGCGGCATGCCGTGCTGGCGGCGCTGCTCGACGGCGAGTACAGCGGCTACCAGCTCACCAAGATCTTCGACGTCGGCGTCTCCAACTTCTGGTACGCCGCCCCCCAGCAGCTCTACGCCGAGCTGACCAGGCTGGAGGCCGACGGCCTGGTCACCGGCCGGGAGGTGGTCCAGCGCGGCCGTCCGAACAAGCGCCTGTTCGCCGTCACCCCGGCCGGCCTGGACGAGCTGGCCGCCTTCGCCGCGGCCCCGGCCAAGCCGTTGCTGCTCCGCGACGACCTGGCCGTCAAGGTCCACGCGGCCGACCGGCTCGACCCGGCGCCGCTGATCGCCCAGCTCCTCGACCGCGCCGGGGAGGCCGCCGCCAAGCTCGCCTTCTTCGAGAAGACCCTGCTGCGCCTGCGCGGCGACCGCGACGAGGAGTCGTTCCTGCGCGAGGGCGAGCGGGTCGGCCCGTACCTGTCCTGCCTGGCGGGCTGCCGCCTGGAGCGCGAGATGCGCGACTGGTGCCTGAGCACCGCCCGGACGCTCGGCGAGCGTGCCGCCCGCACCCCGGAGGAGAACCCGTGACCTACACCCGTTACGTCGCGCTCGGCGACAGCCAGACCGAGGGCCTCGGCGACGGCGACGACGTCCTCGGCCACCGCGGCTGGGCCGACCGGCTGGCCGAGCACCTGGCCCGCGGCAATCCCGGCCTGCTCTACGCCAACCTCGCCGTGCGCGGCCGGGTGGCCGCCCAGATCCGCGCCGAGCAGCTTCCGGCCGCGCTGGAGCTCCGTCCCGACCTGGCCATGGTGATGGCGGGCATGAACGACGTCATCCGTCCCGGTTTCGACGCCGCCGCCGTGGCGGCCGACCTGGAGCACATGTTCGCGGCCCTGACCGGGGCGGGCGCGCGGGTGGTGACGGTGACGTTCCCCGACATCGGCAGGATCGCGCCGCTGGCCAGGCCGCTGCTGCCGCGCGTGCTCGACCTCAACGCCCGGGTGCGCGAGGCCGCCGCCCGGCACGGCGTGACGCTGGTGGACACCTTCCCCGACACGGCGGTGACCGACGCGCGGCTGTGGAGCTCCGACCGGCTGCACGCCAGCCCGGCGGGGCACGCCAGGTTCGCCGCGGCGGTGGCGTACGCGCTGGAGCTGCCCGGCAGCGACGACAGCTGGAACCTGCCGCTGCCCGTGCTGCCCCCGCCCGGCCGCCTGCGTACGGCGGCGGCCGAGGCCCGCTGGCTGGGCTCGTTCGCCGGGCCGTGGATCGCCCGGCGCCTGCGGGGCCGCTCGTCGGGCGACGGCCGGGTGTGCAAGCGCCCGGCGCTCGCGCCGGTGCTCCTGGGCCTGCCGGATCAGTCGACCTCGGGCAGGTCGGGGTCGTCGTAGTCGGCGTCGCCGTCGTCGGCCCTGCGCAGCTTGATGTCCTCGGCCCACTCGCGGGCGAAGGCGCGGATGTCCGCGATGTGCCGTTCGTCCAGGCCGTGGGCCTCGAAGCGTTCGTCGCTCATGAGCTCGACGAACTCCAGCCGCATGAGCAGCTCCTGCGGCGAGAAGTCGTCGAGGTGGACGGCGGCCAGGCGTTCGAGGTCGCGGAAGGAGAACACGTGGGCCGCCGAGGCCGCGTCGGCGACGTCGGCGGGCAGCCCCCTCTCGTGCAGGTCGCGCACCCGCAGCCCGATCACGTCCGCCGGGGCCGCCACCGGCAGGCCGTCGCACACGACCGGGGGCTCGCGCAGCGCCTCGCGGGTGAGGACGATCTCGGCCTCGCGCCCGCCGGCCGGGTCCGTGACGGTCAGGCGGGCCGCCCACGCGGCGCTCTCGGCGACCTGCGCGACCAGCCCGCCGGCGCGCAACGCGGCCACGACGTCGTCGGCGGCGGACGGCAGCGGCCGTTCGGCGGCGGTCACCAGGTCGAGCCCCTCCACCAGGCGGTCGGTGAAGCCGTGGGCCCGCAGGGCGTGGCCGCCGGCCAGCAGCAGCCCGTGCCGCTCGCCGGCCGGCGACAGGGCCCGCAGCAGGCGCTCGGGGAACGGCGGTAAGCGCATCAGAGCGCGACGGGGGGCGCGAGCGGTGTCATGGGTCAAGTATGCCGACGGCCGCGCCGGCTGGAGGGCAGGTCGTGCCGCCCCGACAGGAACTCCTGGAAGGCGATCTTGGCCCTGATGACCGGCCGCCGCCAGCGTTCCTCACGGTGGACGGCGGTGGCCAGCTTGCGGGGCGAGCGTCCGCCGCGGAAGAACCAGCGGGCCCACGGCGAACCGGGACGGGCCAGGCGCACGGCGCCCACCACGAGCAGCAAAGGCAGGAACAGCCCCGCCATCCCGGTCCAGATCTTGCCCTTGAGCAGCGTGACCACCGCCAGCGCGAGGTTGCCCACGATCAGCACCGCCGGGTTGACCGGCGTGCCGTAGTCCCAGGTCAGCGGGCGCAGGCCGATGAGGAGCAGGCCGGTCACGGCGACGGCGATGAAGACCGCGTCCACCGAGGTGCGCCCCTCCTCCTCCCAGTAGACGTCGTGCAGGTGCAGGATCAGCGCGAACTCGTCCAGCACGAGCGCGGAGCCGACGCCGAACACGCAGGCGGCGACCACCTGCCCGGCCTGCGCGGCGCCGTTGACGATGAGCCCGGTCACGCCGCCGATGAGCATGAGCACGACGCCGAACACGACGTGGTGGATGTGCATCTCGCCCACGTTCACGTTGCGGAACCAGCCGACCTTGGCCCTGATCAGGCGGACGTTGATGCGGGTGGCGATGAACGCCACGATGAGCGTGACGAAGTAACAGAACAGCGGCAGCCGTCCTGTGGTGACGATGTTGCTCTGGAACCAGTTCCCCATGACCTTAGAAGTCGATGGTACGAGCCGGAACAGCCTTGTATGTCCGCTGCCGGGCGGCTCATGAGGCGGCTCTCGCCCGGAGGGCCCGTTCGTAGCCCTCGATGACGAGTTGCCGCCTGATGTTGTCGCGTACCTGGTCGAAAGGGGGCGCGCCGGGGGCTGCGGTGCGGGCGTACCGGTCGCGCAGGCGGCGTTCGGACAGGTCGAGGGTGGCCGCGTGCAGCTTGCCGAGCGCCGAGTCCAGCTCGGCGGCCCGCACCCGCGCGTAGGTGTACTGGTCGTAGGAGGGCACGCCCGGGATCGGGCGGCCCGAGCGCGCGGCCTGCGCGCGGCGGGCGTTCTCGGCGGCCAGCTCGCGCTGGAACCCCTGCTCGCTGACGTCGGCGAGCAGGCCCGCCTCGCGGGCCCAGATCCGCCGCGCCTTGTCCAGCACGGCGGCCCGCACCGCCCGCTCCCTGAGCCGCCGCGCCGGGGTGACGCCCTCGCGGGGACGGTCCCAGAAACCGGGGCCGAGCCCCTGGGCGGCGAACTCGGAGATCACCTCGGCGCGCACGGTCTCGGCCGCCCTGAGCACCTCGGCCCCGCTCACCGGCTCCCCCTCGAACGTGACGACCGTGTCCCCGGGACGCATCCCGAGCACCTCGGCCACGCCCGCGGACGCCGTCCGCGCGGGAACGCCGCCCCCGGCCTGCTCACCGGCCACCGCGACGCCGGCGGCGAGCCCGCCGGCGAGCACCCCGGCCAGGGCGAGAGCCGCCCACACGACCCGCCCGCGCGCCGGGAACCTCGGACGCGGGCCGGACGCCCGGCGCGGCCGGCCGGTGGCCGGGGTGCTCGTCACGGCGTCAGCTCGCGATCTTCATGTCGAAGACGTGGAACCCGGCGTTCGCCAGCGGGCTGCCCGCCGGGAAGGTCACCGTGGCGACCGTCCTGGAGGCGTCGAGCGGCACCGCGTAGCCGAACACCGACACGCCCGACTCGCGCGTCTGCCCGGTGGCCGGGTTCTTGTAGCTGGTCTGCGTCATGTTGTGGTAGTCGGCGCGGGCCACGAGGACGCCGCCGGCGGGCGCGGTCGCGTCCCACTGGTCGCCGAACCTGACGGTCTTGTCCTCGGTCGTCCCGTCGGTGTAGGTGATCTTGAAGACGCCCTCGCGCGCCTTCAGGCCACCGGCTCCGAGCAGGACCAGCTTGGCGCCCTGCCCCGGCAGCGCGACCGTCTGCCCGGCGGCCTTGACGTTGTCGGTCATGCCGTACGGGCGCCGGTGCCAGACGAAGTCGGCGCCGAGCACGTTCACGGTCCGGCCCGGCGTCAGGCCCGCCTTCTCCAGCGCCTGGCCGGAGTAGCTGCGGCCGCTGGTGGAGAAGCCGCCGACGTTGGGGTTGAGGTCGGAGCTGACCGCGACGTTGTTGTAGGCCTCCTCGACCGAGCCGGCCACGACCGGCGCGGCGGCGGGCCCGTTGTAGGCCCCGCGCGAGACCGTCCCGGCGACCTGGTTGCCGAAGTAGTCGCGGTCGCCGAGGCCGTCCACGAGCGCGCCGGAGGCCAGCGCGGGCGAGCCTTCGAGCAGCTTGTAGCCGTCCACGTCGGTGGCGCCGTCGGCGGTGCCGGGGGCGGCGAGCCCGGGGTCGGCCGTCACCGCGCGGGCGTCGGCCGCCGGTACGGCCACGCCGCCGTGGTAGACGTTGGAGTCGTAGCCGATGCCGGGGGCCGCCGGCAGCGTGCCGGACGGCGCGTAGAAGATGTTGTTGACGATCTTCGAGTTGCCGGTGGGCACGGCCACGTCCAGCTTCTGCGACGGGCAGAAGAACGTGTTGTTGTACAGCCACAGCGGGCTGGTGTTGTCGCCGGAGGCGTTGCCCGCGATGCGGCAGTCGTCCTGGGCGATGTTGAACCGCAGGATGGCGGTGGCCTTGTAGTTGGGGAACTCGGTGCAGCTCTGGCAGCCGAGGTAGAAGCCGCCCGCGTTGTCGTGCGAGTAGTTGTACTGGTAGACGCACGAGCCCTTGATGCCGCCGTCGCAGTCCCAGGCGGTGGAGTCGAAGATGGTGGGCCGCTGCCGGGTCACCTCGTTGAACTGAAACACCGGGTCAACAGAGTTGATCGGCCACATTCCCGCGAAATTTCCGTCTACGTACGGGTATTTCCCGGCACCGCCCTCGTCGAACAGATTCTGCTCCACCAGCGGCCGGTCCGAGGCGTGCACCACGATGCCGTCGCCGCCGACCGCGCGGATGGTGTTGCGGGCGATGAGCACGTTCCGGTGGTAGTCGGTGCCCTTACGGCTGATCTTGATGCCGCCGCCGCCCGTGTCGTGCACGTAGTTGCCGGTGATCGTGATGCCGTCGAGGTAGCCGACCTTGCCCTCGGGCAGCGCCTGGATGCTGATGCCCGCCGAGTAGGAGAACCAGGAGCCGTTCGCCCCGGTCTTGTTGCCCCAGCCGGCGACGTCGGAGATCTCCAGGTCCCGCAGGACCAGCCCGGCCTTCGGCTCGGGGGTGGTGGAGTTGTACTGCACGCCGGTCCGCTTGGCCGTGGTGGCCGCCGGGTTGGTGATGTGCAGCTTCTCCAGCGTCAGGTAGCTGTTGTCCACCAGGTGCACGGCCCACTCGCCGCCGTCGCCCTGGATGATCGGCTTGGGACCCTCGCCGTAGGAGGTGAAGACGACGGGGTGCGCGGCCGTGCCGGAGCCGACGGGTTCGAGCCGGCCGGCGCAGACGGTCCCCGCCCTGAACTTGATCGTGTCCTTCTCGCGGAAGGTGATGGCGTTGACGTCCGCCAGGCTGTTCAGCGGCCCGGCGGCGTTGCGCCCCGAGCCTCCGTCCGGCGCCTGGCAGTCGACGAAGAAGTTCCGGGCGGCGGCCGCTTGCGCGGGGGTGGCGACCAGTCCGGCCGCCACGACCAGGGCCGCGACTAACTGAAGGCGCATGTTTACTCTCCGGGGGTGTTTCAGGCGAACTCTGAGCAGTTCAGAGCGGTTCAGAGGGCTTCAGGCGGACCGGGACAGCGTGTCGGGCTCGACGCCGTGCTCGAAGGGCAGGCCCTGGGCGTGCCGGGACAGCTCGTCGAGCGCGAGGTCGGCCATCCTGGCCAGCTCGCCGCCCAGCGAACCGGCGACGTGCGGCGTGACGAGCACGTTCGGCAGGTCGTACAGGGGCGACCCGGCGGGCAGGAACTCCGGCTCGGTGTGGTCGAGCACCGCGTACAGCCGTCCTGAGGTCAGCTCGGCGATGAGCGCGTCCTGGTCGACCAGGGCGGCCCTGGCCGTGTTGATCAGCGTGGCGCCGTCGCGCATGGCGGCCAGCCGGGCCGCGTCGATCAGGTGGCGGGTCTCGGGCAGGTCGGGCGCGTGCAGGCTGACCACGTCGGAGCGGGCGACCAGCTCGTCCAGCCCGACCGGGCGCGCCCCCAGGTCCTCGGCCAGGTACGGATCGCTGACCAGCACCTCGAAGTCGAACGGCCGCAGCAGCTCGATCACCCGCCGCCCGATCCTGGAGGCCCCGACGACGCCGACGACCCGCCGGTAGTTGCCGAAGCCGGGGAAGCGGGCGTCCCAGTCGTCGTTGGCCCGCCGTGCCCGGTAGGCGCGGGCGATGTCGATCACCCGCTTGTTCGCGAACAGGATCGCAGCGAGGGTGAACTCGGCCACCGGCTCGGCGTTGGCCGAGGCGGCCGAGGAGACCACGATGCCGCGCTCCCAGCAGGCGTCGGTGACGTGGTGCTTGACCGAGCCGGCCGCGTGCACGATCGCCCGCAGCCGGGGCGCGCGGGCCAGCACCTCGGCGGTCACCGGCGGGCACCCCCACGAGGTGAACAGCACCTCGGCCTCCGACAGGTCGGCGTCGCCGAACGCGGCGACCTCGGCCCGCACGTCGGCCACCCGGGCCAGCCGGGCCCGCACCTCGCCGGTGAGCATGCGCCCGGCGACCTCGGCGGCCATGGCGACGACCGTCACCGGCTTGTTCATGTTCTCCCCCGAGAGCTCGTTCACTTGACGCTGCCCGCCGTCATCCCGGCCTTCCAGAACCGCTGCAGGGACACGAACACCAGCAGCAGGGGCACCACGGACAGCAGCGACCCGGTGATCACGAGGCTGTGGAACTCGGGGAAGGCGTTGCCCTGCTTCTCCCAGCCGTACAGGCCGAGGCTGAGCGGGTAGAGCCGCTGGTCGCTCAGCATGACCAGGGGCAGGAAGAAGTTGTTCCAGATCGCGGTGAACTGGAACAGGAAGATCGTCACGTACGCGGGCAGCAGCATGGGCAGCGCCACGGACGCGAACGTGCGCAGCTCGCCGGCCCCGTCTGACCTGGCCGCCTCCAGCACCTCGCCGGGCACGTACCCGGAGGAGAGCACCCGCGCCAGGTAGACGCCGAACGGATGGACCAGCACCGGCACGAACACCGACCAGAACGTGTTCACCACGCCGACCTTCGAGGCCAGCAGGTAGAGCGGCACGGCGGTGGCGGTGGTCGGCACCAGGACGCCGAGCAGCACCAGCCCGAACATCTTCTCCTTGGCGAACCAGGAGTACTTGTCGAAGGCATAGCCGCACATCACGGTGACGAACGAGCTGACCGCCGCGCCGACCCCGGCGTACAGGACGCTGTTGAGGTACCAGCGGAAGAAGACGCCGTCGCCCTCCTGCGCGACCGCCCTGATGTTCTCGAACAGGTTGAAGCCGGCGAAGGAGAAGCCGGGCGTCGAGTACAGGTCGGACAGCGACTTGGTGGAGGCGAACAGCAGCCACGTCAGCGGCAGCAGCGTGTAGAGCGCGGAGATGATCAGCAGCACGTTGACCGTGGCGCGGGACATCCACTTCACCGGCGGTTCCCCCACTTCGTGACGGCGTAGGACAGCACGGCGGCGAGCAGCGCGAGCAGGATGGAGGCCGCGCCGGCCTGGCCGTAGTCGTTGTTGCCGAACGCCTCGTTGTAGGCGTACATGTTGGGCGTCCAGGTGCTGACGACGCCGTCGCTGACGTTGTCGAGCACCATCGGCTCGGTGAACAGCTGCAGCGAGCCGATGATCGTGAACAGCACGGTGGTGACCACAGCGCCGCGGATCAGCGGCACCTTGACCTGGAGGGCGACGCGCAGCGGGCCGGCGCCGTCCATCCTGGCCGCCTCGACGACCTCGGCCGGGATGGCCTGGAGCGCCGCGAAGTAGATGATCATGTTGTAGCCCACCCACTCCCACAGCGCGATGTTGACCACCGAGCCGAGCACGTGGTCGCCGCCGAGGAAGTCGACGTCGCCGAGCAGGTCCACGATGGGGCTGATGCCGGGCAGGTACAGGTAGAGCCAGATCAGCCCGGCGATCACGCCCGGCACGATGTGCGGCATGAACAGCGCGAGCTGGAAGAACTTGCCCAGCCTGGCCAGCCCGGAGTCCAGCAGCAGCGCCAGCGTGAGCGCGCCGCCGATCATCAGCGGGATGTACAGCACGCAGTAGCCGAGGATGACCAGGAAGCCGTCGGTGAAGGCGGAGTCCTTCAGGGTGTCGAGGTAGTTGCCGAGCCCGACGAACACGGTCTCCGCGCCGCCGAAGCCGAGCCCCGACGACTTCTCGCTGAACAGGCTGAGGTAGACCGCGTAGGCCAGCGGGGCCACGATCACGGCCGCGAACAGCGCGAAGAACGGCCCGACGAACAGCAGGATCGCCCCCCGCCGCCGCCACCCCTCGCCGCCGCGACCGCTTCCTAGGGGAGAAGTCACAAGCTGCCTTTCGGTGGGTCGCGGCGGAGCCGGCGCTCCGCCGCGCGCGTCGTGCTACTGCTGGGCGACGTTGAGGCCGCGGCTCTTGATCTCGCCGACGGTGGCCGTCTGGGCGGCGTCCAGCACGCCGGGGATGGTGGTGCCGCCGCTGGACACCTTGCCGAGGGCGTCCTTGAACGTGGTCAGCGTCTGCACCATGCTCGGGCCCCACGTCCAGCCGGGCTGGACCGTCTTGTACGACTCCGAGAACAGCGCGTAGATGTCCTGGCCGCCGTAGAAGGAGGCGTCGAAGCTCTTGGCCGCGACCGGCACGAGGTCGGCGATGGCCGGGAAGCCGCTGGAGGTGCCCGAGGACAGGCGGGCGGTCCACGCCTCCTCCGAGCCGGTCAGCCACTTGACGACCTCGACGGCGGCCTTGGCGTTCTTCGACCCCTTGCTCACGCCGAACGTGGTGCCGCCGAGCATGCCGCTGGCCGGGGTGCCCCAGTTGGGGATCGGCGCGATGGCCCACTTGCCGGACTGTCCGGCGTGGTTGCCCTTCATGACGCCCGCGCCCCAGTTGGCGCCGACGTAGCCCCAGAGGGTGTCGTCCTCGAAGGCGGCGTTCCACTCCTGGCTGAAGGACGGCTGGACCTTCAGCAGGTCGTCCTTGACCAGGCCCTGCCAGTACTCGGCGACCTTCTTGCTGGGCTCGTCGTTGATCGTCACCTTCCAGGCGTCGCCCTCGGTGCCGAACCACTTGCCGCCCGCCTGCCACGACAGCGCGGCCAGCACGCTCGGGTCGTCGGGGAAGAAGGTCGCGATGCGGGACTTGCCGTCGGCCTTCTTGACCTTCTCGGCGGCGGCGCGGAAGTCGTCCCAGGTCTTGGGGACCTCGATCTTGTTCTTCTCGAACAGGTCCTTGCGGTAGAAGAACACCTGCGGCGCGGCGTCCATGGGCAGCGCCCACGCCTTGCCGCCCAGCTCGACCAGGCTGAAGACCTCGGCCGGGTACTTGGACTTGACGTCGGCCACGTCGGCCGAGATGTCCTGCAGGGCGCCCTGGTTCACGAAGTCGGGGAGCTGCGGGTACTCCACGGACATGACGTCGGGGGCGTTGCCGGCCTTGACGGCGTTGGAGAACTTGGCGTAGCCGCCCGCGTTGCCCGAGGGGATCTCCTCGTACTTGATCTGGACGTCCTTGTGTGACTTGTTGAAGGCGTCCACGACCTGCTGGGTGCCCTTGGCCCAGCCCCAGAAGGTGACCTCGGCGGGCTTGCCCGCCTCGCCCGCGGGCTGCGCCGGCTCCGTGCTGCCGCACGCGGCGGCGAGCAGGCTCATACCGGCCAGCAGTCCGGCAATGCCGGCGCTCTTGCGTCCCATCGATGGCTCCTCATCGCTTTCGATCGATAAGGCATCATTCGCTCATACTCGATCGCTTGTCTAGAGAGAGGCCACAAATCGATCAATAACGAAATGGATGCGTAACGTCACGGACGCGGCGCGACCGTGGATTCCCGGACCCTCAGCTCAGGCAGCAGCGCCACGTGCTGGGCAGGGCGCCGCGGGCCCTCCTGGATCCGGCTCACCAGCAGGTCGACGGCACAGCGGCCGACCGCGGCCTTGGGAGGCGCGACGGCCGTGAGCGGGGGGTCGCTGAGCGCCGCCACCTCGTCATCGTAGGCGACCAGCGACACCTCTTCGGGAATGCGGACCCCGGCCGTGCGCAGGTGCTGGACCAGCAGCAACGTGTCCTCGTCGTTGTGCACGAGCATGGCCGTGACCCCGCCCCTGATCGCCGCGACCACGTCGGCCACCTGCTCGCGCGATGGCCCCTCCTGCGCGACGTCGAGGTGGACGGGCTCGGCCAGCCCCAGGTCGCGGACGGCGGCCAGGAACCCGTGCCGCACCCGGGGGGCCGTCGGGCTGTCCCGCGAGACCATGGCCAGCCGCCGGTGCCCGAGCTCGGCCAGGTGCCGCGTGCCGAGGAAGGCCCCGTGGGCGTGATGGGAGGCCGCCGCGTCCAGCAGCGAGGCGGGCCCGCCCAGCTCGGCCCGCCGTTCGACGAGCACCGCCGGCACGCCCAGCTCGGCCAGCCAGTCCTCGTGCGAGGCGTCCGGCTGCCTGCTCGGGGTGAGCAGCAGGCCCTCGATGCCGCCGTCCACGAGCTGCCTGACCTGGGTGCGGTCCTCCTCGTCGTCGTAGCGCGAGACGCCGAGGACGAGCCGCGCGCCCAGCCGTTCGGCCCGCTCGCGGGCGCCCCTGATGACCGCCGGGTAGTAGTAGGTGGCCGAGGGCACCAGCATGCCGAGGGTCAGCGAGCGCTCCCTGGCCGGGGCGGGCGCGGACTCGGGCCGGGTGATGCCGCCGTGCACGCGGTTGACCAGGCCCTGTCCGGCCAGGTGCTCGACGTCCCTGCGCAGGGTGACCATCGAGACGTTGAGCCGGTCGACCAGCTCGGCCAGGCGTACGGAACCGCGCTCGCGCACCTCGCGCAGGATCAGTTCATGACGTTGTTCGGCGAACACCGCGACTCCTTCTGACTCGACCCTGCGATCCTAGCGGGAAGTGCTTTCGTTTTTGAACGGATGCTTTCGTTCGATCAGGATGCTAAGGTCCCGCCGGAGACCGGACGTCCCTTTGGAGTGCCGCATGTTCCCGCTTCCGCCGGAGGATCGAACGCTCAGCCCGTACACCGGCTGGACCCGCGCCCATTGGGAGGCGGTGGCCGACGGGCTGCTGGCCGCGGTGGAACCGTACCGCTCCGCGGACGGCGCCGTGATCACGTTGCCGGGACGCGAGAGCTGGTCGCGCTGCGACGGCCTGGAGGGGTACGCGCGCACCTTCCTGCTGGCCGCCTTCCGCGTGGCCGGCGGCGGCCCCGAGGAACTGCTGGCCCCGTACGCGCGCGGCCTGGAGTCCGGCCCCGGCGTCTGGCAGCCGATCGAGGACCGCACCCAGCCCATGGTCGAGGCGGCCTCGATCGCCCTGTCGCTCTGGCTGACGCGCGAGCGCCTGTGGGACCGCCTGCCCGCCGCCACCCGCGAACGCGTCGCCGCCTACCTGGCCGGGGCCCTGCGCCACGAGCCGGTGGACAACAACTGGTGGCTGTTCCCCGCCATGGTGGGCGGCTTCCTGTCGGCCGCCGGCCTGCACGCCGAGGAGGCCGGCGCGGCGGTGGAACGCGGCCTGGCCCGCATCGAGCCCTGGTACGCCGGCGACGGCTGGTACACCGACGGCGACAACCGCTCCTTCGACCACTACAACGGCTGGGCCATGCACCTCTACCCGGCCCTGCTGGCCCACCTGTCGGGCCACGGCTCCCCGGGGCCCCGCCTGCGCCGCTTCCTGGAGAGCTACGCCCTCACCTTCGACCAGGACGGCCGCATGCTCTACCAGGGCCGCTCCCTCACCTACCGCTTCGCCTCGGCGACCTCGCTCTTCGCCGGAGCCCTGCTGGAGGCCACCCCGCTGTCCCCCGGCCAGACCCGGCGCATCGCCTCCGGCGTCCTGCGCCGCTTCCTCGACGAGGGCGCGCTCTCCCCCGAGGGGCTGCTCACGCTGGGCTGGCACGGCCCCCACGAGCCCTCGCTGCAGTCCTACTCCGGCTCGGCGTCGCCGTACTGGGCCTCGAAGGCGTTCCTCGGGCTGCTGCTGCCGGCCGGCCACCCGGTGTGGACGGCGCCCGAGGAGCCGGGCCCCACCGGGCTCGCCGCGCTGCCCGGCCCCGGGCTGGTCGTCCAGCACACCGGCGACGTCGCCCGGCTGCTCAACCACGGCAGCCAGCACCACCCCGGCGACCCCCTGTACGACCGCTACGCCTACTCCACCCGCACCGCGCCGACCACGGGCGTCCCCGACAACCACTTCGGCGTCGTCGGCCCGGACGGCACGGTCGCCGGGCGCGGCACGATCATCCCTCGGGGGGCGGGCTCGGCGGGCGACCTGGCGTGGGCCGCGTCGGCGGGCGCGGGCGTGGAGAGCCTGAGCGTGGTCAGGGGGGCCGTCGAGGTGCGCGTCCACCGGGTCGCGCCCGGCTCGGCGGTCCGGCAGAGCGGGTGGGCGCTCGTCGCGCCCGCCGACCCGGCCGGCGGGCCCGGCGCGCGGGTGCGGGACGGCGACGGGCTGGTCTCCGAGCTGGTCGCGATGCGCGGCTACAGCCGGGCCCACGTCGCCGCCGACCCCGAGGGCAGCGCCTTCGGGGCTCCGGCGGCCGTGCCCGTGCTGGAGGGGGTGGCGGCCGACGGCTGGGCGGTCGGCGCGGCCGTCCTGGGCGGCGACCCCTTCGAGGTGCCGACGGCGGCGGTGACGGCCGACGACATCACGCTGACCTGGCCCGACGGCGCCCGCCACACCTTCCGGGTGCGGCCCCCGGACGCCCGCACCGCCTGACGGCCCCGGCCCCCGCTGAAGAGCCTCAGGCCGGGAAGGGCGCTCAGGCCAGGAAGGCTCGGAGGAGGGCGGCCGTGCCCTCCAGGTGCTCGGCCATCGCCCGGCGCGCCGCGTCCGGGTCGCCGGCCAGGATGGCGTCCACGATGGCCCGGTGCTGGGCGGCGGCGTGCTCGATGTTCACCTGGAGCATCGGGATCGCGTTCAGCAGGTCGCTCACCCGGGAGCGGGCGTCGGCGCACGTCGCCGCGAGCAGCGTCGAGCCGGTCAGCTCGGCGATCGACAGGTGGAAGGCCGTGTCCAGGCGCCGGTAGTCCTCCAGGGGCGCCTCGTCCAGCTCGGCCAGGCGGCGCGGCAGCACCTCCCGCTGAGCCGGGGTCAGCTCGGCCGCGGCCAGCACCTGCGCCGCCCCGCACTCGACCGCCAGCCGGAACGTCAGCGCGTCCGACAGCTCGGCCATGCCCATGGCGGCCACCGCCTGCCGCAGGTCGCCCGCGTCGGGCCGCGGCGGGACATAGGTGACGAACGCGCCGCCGTACCGGCCGCGCCGCACGTCGAGGTAGCCCGCGTCCTGAAGGGCGCGGATGGCCTCGCGCAGGGTGACCCTGCTGATGCCCAGCCGCACGGCGAGCTCGCGCTCGGGCGGCAGCTTGTCGCCGTACGGCACCACGCCCAGTTTGATCGCCTGGAGCAGCCGTTCCACGGTCTCCTCGAAGGCGTTTCCCGCCCTCACCGGGCGGAGCACTGTCATCAAACGCGCCGAATCGTCCAAGGTGTCCTCAGGTCTTGACAAGCGATCCCGGCATGCACATCAATGGTCTGAGACTAGCCCAATCAACGGGAAAGCGCTTCAGAGCAGATCGGAGCGACCTAGGGTGAGCGAAGCAGCGGGCAACGGATTCCTGTCCGTCGAGGAACTGCGGGGCGAGGTCGCCTCCGGCCGGATCGACACGGTGCTGCTCGCCGTCGCCGACATGCAGGGCAGGTTGCAGGGCAAACGGCTCTCCGCCCGCTACTTCCTGGACGAGGTGCTCCACCACGGATCCGAGGGATGCAACTACCTGCTCGCGGTCGACGTGGACATGAACACCGTCGCCGGCTACGACATGTCCTCCTGGGACCGGGGCTACGGCGACTTCGCGATGAAGCCCGACCTGTCCACCCTGCGCCGGGTCCCCTGGCAGGACGGCACCGCCCTGGTCATGGCCGACCTGGCCTGGGAGGAGGGCGGCGAGGTCACCGCCTCCCCCCGGCAGATCCTGCGCCGCCAGCTCGCCCGCCTGGCCGAGCGGGGCCTGGCCGCGTACGTGGGCACCGAGCTGGAGTTCGTCGTCTACGACGACAGCTACGAGGACGCCTGGCGGCGCGCCTACCGCGACCTGACCCCCGCCAACCTCTACAACGTCGACTACTCCCTCCTCGGCACCGCCCGCGTCGAGCCGCTGCTCCGGCGCATCAGGCGCGACATGGAGGGCGCCGGCATGTACGTCGAGTCGGCCAAGGGCGAGTGCAACCTCGGCCAGCACGAGATCGCCTTCCGCTACGACGAGGCCCTGCGCACCTGCGACAACCACTCGATCTACAAGAACGGCGCCAAGGAGATCGCCGCCCAGGAGGGCCGCTCGATCACCTTCATGGCCAAGCCGAACCAGCGCGAGGGCAACTCCTGCCACATCCACATCTCGCTGCGCGGCCTCGACGGCGGCCTGGCGATGGCGGGCGAGGGGCCGTACGGGCTCTCGCCGCTCGGCGCGCGGTTCATCGCCGGGCAGCTCGCCCGCATGCGCGAGCTCACGCTGCTGTACGCGCCCAACGTCAACTCCTACAAGCGTTACGTGCCCGGCAGCTTCGCGCCCACCGCCGTCAAGTGGGGCGTCGACAACCGCACCTGCTCCCTGCGGCTGGTGGGCCACGGGCCGTCGCTGCGGGTGGAGAACCGGGTGCCGGGCGGGGACGTCAACCCCTACCTGGCGGTGTCGGCGCTGATCGCGGCCGGGCTGGACGGCATCGACCGGGAGCTGCCGCTGGAGGACGCCTTCACCGGCAACGCCTACGACTCCGGCGCCGAGACCGTGCCGCACACGCTGCGGGACGCGCTCGCCCTGTTCGAGGGGTCGAAGCTGGCCAGGGAGGCGTTCGGCGACGACGTGGTCGAGCACTACGCGAACAACGCGCGCGTGGAGCTGGCCGCCTTCGACGCGGCGGTGACGGACTGGGAGCTGTTCCGTGGTTTCGAGCGAATGTGACGGTAGGCATGAGGATCGTTAATCCGGCGACGGAAGAGGTCGTCGCCGAGGTCGAGATGGCGGACGCGGCCGAGGTCGACCGGGCGGTGGAGCGGGCCGCGAAGGCGTACCGGAGCTGGCGGGAGGTGGCGCCGGGCGACCGGGCGCGGCTGCTGCGCCGCTTCGCCGACCTGGTGGACGCCCACGGCGAGGAGCTGGCCCGGCTGGAGCTGGACAACGCCGGGCACCCGATCGGCAACGCGCGCTGGGCGGCCGGGGCCGTCCGCGACGTGCTGCACTTCTACGCCGCCGCCCCCGAGCGCAACCACGGCAAGCAGATCCCGGTGCCCGGCGGCGTGGACGTCACGTTCCAGGAGCCGCTGGGCGTGGTGGGCGTCATCGTGCCGTGGAACTTCCCGATGCTGATCATGTCGTGGGGCGTGGCCCCGGCGCTGGCGGCGGGCAACACGGTGATCGTCAAGCCGGCGGAATGGACTCCGCTCACGGCGCTGCGGCTGGCCGAGCTGGCCCTGGCGGCGGGCCTGCCCGAGGGGGTGCTCCAGGTGCTGCCCGGGGCAGGGGAGGTCGCGGGCGCCCGGCTGGTCGAGCATCCCGGCGTGGCCAAGATCGTGTTCACCGGCTCGACCGAGGTGGGCAAGGAGATCGCCGCGAAGGCGGCGGCGCAGGTCAAGCGGGTGACGCTGGAGCTGGGCGGCAAGTCGGCGAACATCGTCTTCGCCGACTCCGATCTCGGCAAGGCGGCCAGCACCGCTCCCTACGCGGTCTTCGACAACTCCGGCCAGGACTGCTGCGCCCGCTCGCGCATCCTCGTCCAGGCCGAGGTGTACGACGAGTTCCTGGAACGCCTGTCGGCGGCGGTGCGCGGCGTCAAGGTCGGCGACCCGCTCGACGAGTCCACCGAGATGGGCCCGCTGATCAGCGCCGAGCACCTGGAACGCGTCCGCGGCTTCGTCGAGGGCACGCCCTACCTCCAGGGCGACTGCCCCCAGGGCAAGGGCTTCTGGTTCCCGCCGACCGTGCTCACCTCCGAGGTCACCGACCGCGCCTTCACCGAGGAGATCTTCGGCCCGGTCGTGTCGGTGGTGCCGTTCAGCGACGAGGCCGAGGCCGTGCGCATCGCCAACGACACGCCGTACGGGCTGAGCGGGTCCATCTGGACGCGCGACGTCGGGCGGGCGCTGCGGGTGGCCCGCGCGGTGGAGTCGGGCGCCCTGTCGGTGAACTCGCACTCCTCGGTGCGCTACTGGACGCCGTTCGGCGGCTTCAAGCAGTCCGGCCTCGGCCGCGAGCTCGGCCCGGACGCCCTGACGGCCTTCACCGAGACCAAGAACGTCTTCATCTCATGGGAGTGACAGTGCAGCGATTGCAGGATCGGGTGGCCGTCGTCACGGGGGCGGGCAGCGGCATCGGGCTGGCCACGGCGCGCAGGTTCGCGCAGGAGGGCGCGAAGGTCGTCTGCGTCGACATCGACGAGGAGGCCGGGGCCAAGGCCGCGGGCGAGGTCGGCGGCCTCTTCGTCAAGGCCGACGTGACCAGCGAGGACGACGTCGTCCGGATGTTCGCCACGGCCCACGAGACCTACGGCAGCGTGGACGTCGCCTTCAACAACGCCGGCATCTCGCCGCCCGACGACGACTCGATCCTGGAGACCGGCCTCGACGCCTGGCGCCGCGTCCAGGAGGTGAACCTGACCAGCGTGTACCTGTGCTGCAAGCACGCCATCCCGTACATGCGGCGGCAGGGCAAGGGGTCGATCATCAACACCGCGTCGTTCGTGGCGGTGATGGGGTCGGCCACGTCGCAGATCTCGTACACGGCCTCCAAGGGCGGCGTGCTGGCGATGTCGCGCGAGCTGGGCGTGCAGTTCGCCCGCGAGGGCATCCGGGTCAACGCGCTGTGCCCGGGGCCGGTGAACACGCCGCTGCTGCAGGAGCTGTTCGCCAAGGACCCCGAGCGGGCCCAGCGGCGCCTGGTGCACATTCCGGTGGGCCGCTTCGCCGAGGCGTCGGAGATCGCCGCCGCCGTGGCGTTCCTGGCCAGCGACGACGCCTCCTTCATCACGGGGGCCGAGTTCCTGGTGGACGGCGGCATCTCCGGCGCGTACGTGACGCCGCTGTGACCCGTCCGGTCATCGGCGTCACGACGTACGTCGAGCCCGCCCGGTTCACCGTGTGGGACCTGCCCGTCGCACTGCTGCCGTACATGTACGTCGAGAAGATCGTCCAGGCCGGCGGGCAGCCCGTGCTGCTGCCGCCGGCCGGCGATCCCGCCCAGGTCGTGGGGCGGCTCGACGGTCTCGTCCTGGCCGGCGGCGGCGACGTCGACCCGGCCAGGTACGGCCGCGCGGCGCACGAGCGCACCGGCTACGTCCGGCGGTTCCGGGACGAGGCCGAGTTCGCCCTCCTGGCGGCGGCCCTGGAGGCCGGGCTGCCGTTCCTGGGCATCTGCCGCGGCCTCCAGGTGCTCAACGTGCTGCTCGGCGGCACCCTGCACCAGCACCTGCCCGACGTGACCGGGCACACCGGCCACTCCCCCGCGCCCGGCGAGTTCGGCCACCTGCCGGTCACGCCCGTGCCCGGCAGCCGCCTGGCCAAGGCGCTCGGCACGGACCCGGTGGCGGTCCCGCACTACCACCACCAGGCGATCGACGGGCTCGCCCCCGGACTCACGGTCACCGCCACGGCCGCCGACGGGACGATCGAGGCGGTGGAGCTCGACTCCGGCGGTTTCGCGGCGGCGGTCCAGTGGCACCCGGAGGCGGGCGACGGGGCGGCGCTCTTCGAGGCGTTCACGGCGGCCTGCTGAGACCGTTACTGGAAAGCTTCTTTACCTTTTCTGCGCCCTAAAATCCCGCGAAATCCCAGCTCAGGGGGCCATACCACCGCGTTATAGGAAACTTGTTGGGTACCGGGTCGCGCCATCCCGGTGTCACCCTGTGTTCATCCCCAGCCGGCCGGGGCTCTTCCACTCCACACCCCCCTGAGGAGCCAGAGAGTGAACCCCAAACTCAGGTTGGGGGCTGCCGCAATGCTCGCGCTAGCCCTGACCACCAGCTCGCTGGTGGGCGCCACGAGCGCCACAGCCCAAGCGTCGCAGGTGGCCGATCCTCCCAGCCCCGACGAGCGCAGGAACGCGATCGCCACCGCACACAACGCGATCCTGGCCGACTCGGCGGCATTGCTGGCATCCGAGCAGGACACGTTCACGCTGACGTCGACCGTCGAAGGCGTCCGCGGCCTGCAGTACCTGACCTACGCCCGCAAGCACGCGGGCCTGCCCGTCTACGGCGGCGACGTGGTCGTCGCCACGGACGCCTCCGGCGCGGTGGTCGACACGGTCGCCACCGGGCAGCGCACGAAGATCGGGATCGGCACGAAGGCGAAGGTCACCGCGGCCCAGGCCGCCGTGACGGCCAGGGCCAAGGTGGCCAGGGTCGAGACCGTCGCCACGCCGGTGCTGTCCGTGCACGCCACCACGACGACCCCGCGGCTGGCCTGGGAGGTGCTCGTCACCGGCGCCACCGCCGCCGGTCACGAGACCAAGCTCCACGTCTACGTGGACGCCCTCACCGGCAGGGTCATCGACGACTGGGACGAGGTGCGCGACGGCACCGGCAACAGCTACTACGTCGGCACCGTCACCATCGACACCAGCCCCTCGTACACGATGCGCGACCCCCGCAGGAGCGGCGTGGCGTGCGGCGGCCAGAACGGCTCGCCGTACACCAAGACCACCGACACCTGGGGCAACGGCTCGGGCACGAACCTGGAGACCGCCTGCGTCGACGCGCTCTACGCCGCGCAGCGGGAATGGGACATGCTGAGCGCCTGGCTCGGCCGCAACGGCATCAACGGCCAGGGCGGCGGCTACCCGGCCCGCGTCGGCCTGGCCGACGTCAACGCCTACTGGAACGGCCAGTACGGCTCCTTCGGCCACAACTCCGCCAACTCCCAGCAGCTCACGTCGATGGACGTGGTCGGCCACGAGTTCGGCCACGGCATCTTCCAGTTCACCAGCGGCGGCTCGGGCAGCGGCAACGAGACCGGCGGCATGAACGAGTCCACCGGCGACATCTTCGGCGCGCTCACCGAGGCGTACGCCAACAACCCGAACGACCCGCCGGACTACCTGGTCGGCGAGGAGGTCAACCTCTCCGGGTCCGGGCCGATCCGCAACATGTACAACCCGTCGGCCCTCAGCCACCCGAACTGCTACAGCGCCTCCATCCCGAACACCGAGGTGCACGCGGCGGCCGGCCCGCAGAACCACTGGTTCTACCTCGTGGCCGAGGGCACCAACCCCTCGGGCAAGCCCGCCAGCACCCGCTGCGACAACGGCGCCGCGATCACCGGCATCGGCATACGCAAGGCCGGTGAGGTGTTCATGTCCGCGCTGAACATGAAGACCCAGCCGTGGACGCACGCCAAGGCCAGGGTCGCCACCCTCCAGGCCGCCAAGACCCTGTACCCGGGCAGCTGCACCGAGTTCAACGTGGTCAAGAACGCCTGGGACGGCGTCAGCGTACGGGCCCAGTCCGGCGAGCCGACCTGCACCCAGGGCAGCAACGACTTCTCGGTCAACCTGAACCCCGCCTCCGGCAGCGTCACCCCGGGCCAGAGCACCACGACCACGGTGAGCACCACCGTGACCGGCGGCTCGGCGCAGTCGATCACCCTGCGGACCGGCACCCTGCCGGCCGGCGTGACCGCCTCGTTCAGCCCGGCCACCATCACCGCGGGGCAGAGCTCGACGCTGACGATCAGCACCTCGGCGAGCAGCCCGCAGGGCAGCCACTCGATCGCGATCACGGCCGACGGCGCCGACGTGGACCGCCAGGCCACCTACAACCTGCAGATCGGGCAGAGCTCGCCGAACGACTACTCCTTCGGCGTGACCCCGTCGTCGGCCTCGGTGCAGGCCGGGCAGTCGGCCACGGCCACGGTCAGCACGCAGGTCACCGCCGGTCAGGCGCAGAGCGTCGCCCTGTCGGCGAGCAACGTGCCCGCGGGCGTGACGGTCAGCTTCAGCCCGTCCACGATCACCGCCGGGCAGTCGTCCACGGTGACGTTCGCGACCACGAGCGGCGTGACGCCGAGCACGTACACGATCAGTCTGAACGCCGACGGCGCGAGCGCCGACCACTCGGCCTCCTTCAGCCTGACGGTGGGCGGCGGCCAGGGCACCACGTGGCAGACGTACACGGCCTACACGGCCGGACAGACCGTCACCTACCAGGGCGTCAGCTACCGCTGCCTCCAGGCGCACACCAGCCTGCCGGGCTGGGAGCCGCCCAACACCCCTGCCCTCTGGCAGCCGGTCTAAGTCGCTCGACCTGGGCGGCCACGCCGGGGTGGCCGCCCAACCCCCTTGAGGAGCCACAGAACGTGAACGCCATGCTCAGGCTGGGCGCCGCGGCCACCGCCGCGCTGGCCCTGACCCTCACCACGCCGGCCGGACCGGCCGGCGCCGCCGCCGACCCCGCGCCCGACATCCCCGTCGCGAACGTGACGGCGCATCTGAGCCAGTTGCAGTCCATCGCCACGAGCAACGGCGGCAACCGCGCCTCGGGCAGGCCGGGCTTCACCGCCTCGATGAACTACATCAAGGGCAAGCTGGACGCGGCCGGCTTCACCACCCGCGTGCAGAACTTCAGCGGCGGCAGCAACCTGATCGCCGACTGGCCGGGCGGCCCTGCCAACCAGACCGTGATGCTCGGCGCCCACCTCGACAGCGTCGCGGCCGGCCCCGGGATCAACGACAACGGTTCCGGCTCGGCCGCCCTCCTGGAGAACGCCCTCACCCTCGCCGCCCGCAGGCCCACGCTCACCAAGCACGTGCGCTTCGGCTGGTGGGGCGCCGAAGAGGCGGGCATGGTCGGGTCCAGGTACTACGTGCAGAACGGCGGCGCGAGCGGCGTCGAGGTGTACCTGAACTTCGACATGATCGCCTCGACCAACGCCGGCTACTTCGTCTACGACGACGACGCGGCGATCCAGCGGACCTTCAACGACTACTTCGCCACCATCGGCCTGCAGACCGAGGGTGACAGGGAGGGCGACGGCCGCAGCGACCACGCCTCCTTCAAGAGCGCGGGCGTCCGGGTCGGCGGCCTGGCCACCGGGGCCGGGGCGGTCAAGAGCTCGGCCCAGGCCGCCAAGTGGGGCGGCTCGGCCGGGCAGGCGTTCGACCGCTGCTACCACAGCGCCTGCGACAGCTACCCGAGCGCCATCAACACCACGGCGCTCGACCGCAACTCCGACGCCATCGCGTACGCCATATGGAAGCTCGCCGTGGGCACCAGCACGCCCACGGAGAACGACTACTCGATCTCGGTGACCCCGTCGTCGGCGTCGGTCCAGGCCGGTCAGTCGGCTACCGCGGCGGTCAGTACCCAGGTCACGTCCGGCCAGGCGCAGAGCGTCGCGCTCTCCGCCGGGAACGTGCCGAGCGGGGTCACCGTCTCCTTCAGCCCGTCCACGGTTCAGGCGGGCCAGTCGTCCACCGTCACGATCGCCACCGCCAGCGGCGTCGTGGCGGGGACGTACACCATAGGGATCAACGGCGACGGGACGACGGCGGACCACTCCGCGTCCTTCACCCTGACCGTCGGAGGGGACGGCCAGGGCACCACCTGGACGGCTTACAAGTCGTACACGGCCGGAGACGTCGTCACCTACCAGGGGGTCAGCTACCGCTGCCTCCAGGCGCACACCAGCCTGCCGGGCTGGGAGCCGCCGAACGTGCCCGCCCTCTGGGCACGGGCCTGACCCTCGGGCCTGATCCTCGGGCCTGACCCTCGGGCCTGATCCTCGGGCCTGATCCTCGGGCCTGATCCCGGGTTCGATCCCCCGCGGGCCGGTCCCGGCCGGCCCGCCCAGAGCTGCCGCGTGCGAGCTGACCTGCCATGACCGGCTCGCGCGCGGCCACCAACGCGGCCGCGACCCCGCCTCTCCGGGGCCGCGGCCGCTTTTCGCTGCGTGCGGGATGCCGCGGATGCCGCGGATGGCGGGGGGCGAAGCGCGACAACACCCCCATGACGGCACTAGGCTGACGGACATCACCGGCGAAACCGTGCGGGAGAGCACCCTGACAGCCGGTCAGGGTCCCTGAAGGAGCAAGCCCTCCCCGCGAACCTCTCAAGGCAAAGGACCGCGCGGCAGCCCTGTAAGGCGTTCTTACGGGGAGGTGACCTCTGGAAAGCAGGCCCCCGGGGCCTCGCCGAAGGTGAAAGTCCGGTAAAACTCGGGCGAAGCTCTCAGGCATCCATGACAGAGGGGGAGGATGCTGGCATCCAATCCTGTCCTGAGGTGCGACAAATGTCCCGACCTACGCCGCTACGAGACGTCCACGAGGCCCTAGGCGCCACGCTGACCGACTTCGCCGGCTGGCTCATGCCGCTCCGGTACGGCAGCGAGTCCGCGGAGCACAAAGCCGTCCGCGAGGCGGCCGGGCTGTTCGACCTCTCGCACATGGGCGAGATCTTCCTGACCGGTCCGCAGGCCGGAGAGGCCCTCGACTACGCGCTGGTCGGCCACCTGTCGGCGCTCGCGCCCGGCCGGGCCAGGTACACGATGATCGTGGACGAGCGCGGCGGGGTGCTCGACGACCTCATCGTCTACCGGCTGGCGGACGAGGAGTTCATGGTGGTGGCCAACGCCTCGAACTCCGACAAAGTCGCGGATGAGCTGAAAAATCGTACTAAGTCGTATGACGCGGTGGTCGATGACCGCTCCCAGCAGTACGCCCTCATCGCGATCCAGGGCCCCAAGGCCCAGGAGATCCTGGCCACGCTCACCGACGCCGACCTCGACGGTCTCAAGTACTACGCGGGCCTGCCCGGCGTGGTCGACGGCCGCCAGGCGCTCATCGCCCGCACCGGCTACACCGGCGAGGACGGCTTCGAGCTCTTCGTCGCCAACCAGGACGCCGTGCCGCTCTGGCGCGCCCTGGAGGCGGCGGGCGAGCCGCACGGCCTGCGCGCCGCCGGTCTGTCCAGCCGCGACACCCTCAGGCTGGAGGCCGGCATGCCGCTCTACGGCAACGAGCTGAGCTCCGACCTGACCCCGTTCGACGCGGGGCTGGGCAGAGTGGTGAAATTCGACAAGCCCGGTGACTTCGTCGGCAGGGCGGCGCTGGAGGCGGTCAAGGACGACCAGCCCCGCCGCCGCCTCGTCGGCCTGGTCGCCCAGGGCCGCCGGGTGCCGCGTCACGGCTACCCGGTCACCCGCGACGGCGCCGTCGTCGGCGAGGTCACCAGCGGTGCGCCCTCCCAGACCCTGGGCAAGCCCATCGCGATGGCCTACGTGAACGCCGGGGCCGACACAGGTCTGGCCGTGGACATCCGGGGCAGCCATGAACCTATGGACCTGGTCGAGCTGCCCTTCTACAGGAGGAACAAGTGAGCAACATCCCTGACGACCTGAACTACACCAAGGAGCACGAGTGGGTGTCGGGCGTGGACGACGGCATCACCGTGACCGTCGGCATCACGGCCTTCGCCGCCGAGGCTCTTGGTGACGTCGTCTTCGTGCAGCTCCCCGAGGTCGGTTCGACCGTCGAGGCGGGTGACTCGGTCGGCGAGGTGGAGTCCACCAAGTCGGTGAGCGAGATCTACGCCCCCGTCGGCGGCGAGATCGTCGAGGTGAACTCGGCCGTGGCCGACGACCCGTCGCTGGCCAACAGCGACCCGTACGGCGACGGCTGGATGTTCCGCGTCCGCATGGAGGGCGACGCGGAGGACCTGCTGTCCGCCGAGGAGTACACGGCGCTCACCTCAGGCGAGTCCTGACACCACCGCCGGGGCCCGCGGCGGGCCCCGGCACTTCCTGAACTGAAGGGCGCCCATCAATGGCGATCAGCGTCTTCGACCTCTTCAAGATCGGCATCGGACCGTCCAGCTCCCACACGGGCGGCCCGATGGCCGCCGCGCACAAGTTCGCCCGCGGGCTGCACGACGACGGCCTGCTCCCCCGCGTGGCCCGCGTCGAGGTCATCCTGTACGGCTCGCTCGGCCTGACCGGCAAGGGCCACGGCAGCGACAAGGCGGTGCTGCTCGGCCTGTCCGGTGAGAAGCCGGAGCTGGTCGACGTCGACTCCGTCGACGCCCGCCTGGCCGAGATGCGCGCCTCGGGCACGGTCAACCTCTACGGCGAGCGCGAGATCCCCTTCGTCGTGGGCCAGGACCTCGTCTTCGAGCGCAAGATCTCCCTGCCCGAGCACCCCAACGGCATGCGCTTCACCGCCCGCGACGAGCAGGGCGAGACCGTGCGCGAGAAGGTCTACTTCTCCGTCGGCGGCGGCTTCGTCGTGGACGAGAAGGCCACCGGCGCCGACCGCATCAAGCCCGACGACACCGTCCTGCCCTACCCGTTCGCCTCGGGCGAGGAGCTGCTCAAGCACTGCTCGAACACCGGCCTGTCGATCTCCGCCCTGATGCTGGAGAACGAGAAGGCGTTCGGGCGCACCGAGGAGGAGATCCGCGCGGGCATCCTCAACCTGTGGCGGGTGATGTCGGAGTGCGTGCGGCGCGGCATCAGCAAGGAGGGCGTGCTGCCCGGCGGCCTGAAGGTCAAGCGCCGGGCCAACCAGCTCCACCGGCGGCTGCAGGCCGAGTCGGCCGAGAAGGACCCGCTGCAGGCGATGGACTGGGTGGCGCTGTTCGCCCTGGCCGTCAACGAGGAGAACGCCGCGGGCGGCCGCATCGTCACCGCCCCGACCAACGGCGCGGCGGGCATCATCCCGGCCGTGCTGACGTACTACACCAAGTTCGTCCCGAGCGCCGACGACGACGGCGTGGTGCGCTTCCTGCTCACGGCGGCCGCGATCGGCGTGCTGTTCAAGGAGAACGCCTCGATCTCCGGCGCCGAGGTCGGCTGCCAGGGCGAGGTGGGCTCGGCCTGCTCGATGGCCTCGGCCGGCCTGACCGAGGTCATGGGCGGCACCCCCGAGCAGGTGGAGAACGCCGCCGAGATCGGCATCGAGCACAACCTCGGGCTGACCTGCGACCCGATCGGCGGCCTGGTGCAGATCCCGTGCATCGAGCGCAACGCGGTGGCCTCCAACAAGGCCATCACGGCCGCCAGGATCGCCCTGCGCGGCGACGGCCGCCACTACGTGGCGCTGGACAAGGCCATCAAGACCATGCGCGACACCGGCCGCGACATGCTCGACAAGTACAAGGAGACCTCCCGCGGCGGCCTGGCCGTCAACGTCATCGAGTGCTGACCCGCCTCCGAGTGGTACCGTGAAGTTGTACCACTCGGAGGAGGCGACCATGTCCATCACCGCCAGCGAGGCTCGCCGTCGTCTGTTCCCTCTCATCGAAGAGGTCAACGACGACCGCACCGCCGTGGAGATCGTGTCCAAGAGCGGCAGCGCCTACCTGGTGGCCGCAGAGGAGTACGAAGCCCTGCAGGAGACGGCCTACCTGCTGCGTTCCCCGGCCAACGCCCGCCGGCTGATCGAGTCCTGTCAGGAAGCGGTCCAAGGGCGTCATGAGCGGCACGAGCTGCTGGGCGACGAGGCTGCTCGGTGAAGGTGGCGTTCACCAGCCAGGGCTGGGAGGACTACGTCCACTGGCAGACGGCTGACCGGCAGGTGCTCAAGCGCATTGACCGGCTCGTCGAGGATGTCCTGAGCGATCCTTACGAGGGCATCGGCAAGCCCGGGCCCCTCAAGTACGCGTTGGCGGGCGCCTGGTCCCGGCGCATCACCGACGAGCATCGCCTGGTGTACCTGGTCGCACACGACGAGATCGTCGTCCTGCAGGCTCGTTACCACTACGAGTAGAGACGCGGCGGTCCGCCCGGACCCTCCGCGCAGGAGGGGCCGGGCGGGCCGGGGTTCAGGCGGACGAGCGGCAGATGACCGTGGTGGTGTGGCTGTTCACGCAGACCAGGCCGACCGCGGGGCTGAGCGCCCTGGCCAGCAGGCCGGGCAGGTGATCCCCGACGCACTGCATCTGGCCGTCTTCCCCGATCTTGCAGGGGATCAGCGGAAAGCCGTCGCCCGTCGCCGCGTGGGCGGCGGGCGCGGCGAGCGCGAGGGCGAGGGTTGCGGCGGCGAACGCGCCGATGATGCGGTGAATGACGACCTCCCGATCGGGTTCGACGACGAAGGCGCCGAGTCGCGCCTTCTTCCTTCAGCTACGAGCAGCCGGTTGACTGGTCAGCGGCGCTCGGCCGGTTGGCGGCGGACGTGCACGCGGACGACCGCAGGCGTCTCGTCGTCGCGCACCTCGCGGCGGATGCGGCCGACGATGTCCTGGTCGAGCTTGGTCACCACCGCGCCGACGTCCGCGTCGGAGGGGCAGGTCAGGGCGACGCGCAGGCCGTTGTCGGCGACCCGTACGCCCGCCCGGCCCAGGCCGTCCACGCCCTTGAGGCCCACGCACAGCATCGCCGTGCCGGTGCCGCTGGCCGCGCCCCGGCGGCCCCAGCCCAGGCTGAGCAGCAGCCAGCGCACGGCGAGCATGGCCAGGATCAGCATGGCGAAGGCCAGCAGCCACAACGTCCAGGGGTCCGCGGCCAGCGTGCGGGCGAACTCGGCGGGCAGCACCTTGGCGTTGCGCGGCAGGTCGAACAGCAGGCCCCGGCCGCGCAGCCAGCCGTAGCCGCCCACGGCGAGCAGGGCGAGGCCGACCAGGGCCAGGCCGACGCGGTTGCCCGTGTACTGCCGCATCACACGCCCTTCCTGCGCAGCCGGACGACGACCTCGCCGGTGCCGAGCGTGCCGACGCCGGCCAGCCGGTCGCCGACCGCCGTGCCGACCTGCCGGAGCATCGCGCCCGAGCTCTCCGGCCCGGTCACGACGGTGACCTCGATGGTCCGCCGGCGCAGCCGCACCCGGGCCCGGTCCACGCCGTTCACCTTCTGGGCGGCCGCGCGCAGGGTGCGACGCAGCCCGGCGCGGGTGATGCCGATGACGATCAGCGGGTCGGACGTCTCGACCGGGACCGTCCTGGACCGTCCCGGCACGATCGCGAGCAGCAGCATCAGCAGCCCGGCCCCGGCGGTGAGCAGCGCGGCCGAGGAGACCTGCGGCCACGTCCGCGCGCCGGCCAGCTCGACCGCCTCGTCGACCGGGACCCAGCCCAGCGGCTTGCCGAGCAGCGACGTCACCACCTCGGCGGTCGTCGCGCCGAGCACGGCCGCCGAGACGAGCGCGACGAGCGCGCCGGGCAGCGTGCGCGCCGGTCTGAGCGCCCTTCTCGCCCGGCGCAGCCCGGTGTGGTGCTGGGCGGTGATGGCTGCGGGCACCATCTGCTGAAGCGTGGTCATCACAACGACAGACGTACATGGATCCGCGGGGGCCGCGACCGCGCCCTCGCCGCCCGTTTGCCCGATCATTACGGCCGCACCAAGGAAAGTGAACCTCTCCCCCGCTCCGCCAATGAATATGAACCCCACTCATATTCATTCGCCCGATATGCCGTTACCCTGCTGACATGGATGACCGCCGGCGCTACGACCGCGCCACCGCCGCGCTCGAACCGCCCTTCGCGATCCTCGACCTGGCGGCCATGCGGGCCAACGCGGCCGACCTGGTACGCCGCGCCGCCGGCAAGCCGATCCGGGTGGCGAGCAAGTCCGTGCGCAGCCGCCCGGTCCTCGAACGCATCCTGGCCATGGACGGCTTCCGCGGCATCATGGCCTTCACCCTCCCCGAGGCCCTGTGGCTGGCCGGACAGGGCTTCACCGACATCCTGGTCGCCTACCCCACGGCCGACCGGCAGGCGCTGCGCGCCCTGGCCGCCGACCCGCGGGCCGCCGCCGAGATCGCGATCACCGTCGACTCCCGCGAGCAGCTCGACTTCGTCGACAAGGCCGTGTCGGGCGTGCATCCCAGGGCCGAGCTGCGGCTCTCCCTCGACCTGGACGCCGGCTACGTCGCCCTCGGCGGCAGGTTCAGGGCCGGCGCGCTCCGCTCCCCCGTGCGCGAGCCCCACGAGGCCGCCGACCTGGCCACGGCCATCGCCAAGCGCCCGGGGCTGCGCCTGGTGGGGCTCATGGCCTACGAGGCGCAGATCGCCGGGGTGGGCGACGCCCCGCCGGGCAACGCCGCCTTCGCCCGCGTCGTGCGGGTCATGCAGGCCCGCTCGGCCCGCGAGCTGATCCTCCGCCGCGGCCGCGTCGTGAACGCCGTGCGCCAGGTCGCCGACCTGGAGTTCGTCAACGGCGGCGGCACCGGCTCGATCGAGACGACCGTCAGGGAGAAGGCGGTCACGGAGGTCGCCGCCGGATCGGGCTTCTTCCACCCGCGGCTGTTCGACTTCTACCGGCGTTTCACCGGGCGTCCTGCGGCCCTGTTCGCGCTGCCGGTCGTCCGCCGGCCCGGCCCGGACACGGTGACGGTGCTGGGCGGCGGCTACCTCGCCTCCGGCCCTCCCGGGCCGAGCCGGCTGCCGCAGCCGTACCTGCCCGCCGGCCTGCGGTACGCGCAGGACGAGGGCGCGGGCGAGGTGCAGACCCCGCTGCTGGGCCAGGCGGCCCAGGAGCTGCGGGTCGGGGACCGGGTGTGGTTCCGGCACGCCAAGGCGGGCGAGATGTGCGAGCGCTTCGACACCCTCCACCTCGTGGACGGCGACACCCTCGCCGAGTCGGTGCCGACGTACCGGGGCGAGGGCCGGACGTTCCTGTGACGACGGCCCCGGCCCCGGCCCGCGCTCAGCGGCGGCGGCGCCTGCGCCGGAACAGCACGATCGCGGCGCCGACGACCAGCACCGCGCCGACGCCGATGAGCACCGGCGCCAGGTTGGGCTGCTCGTCCTCCCACACCCCTTCGGGCTTGTCGCCGTAGTCGACCGGGCGGGCGGTCACCCCGAGGGCGTCCCCCACGGACGCCACGAAGTGGCCCGCCCGGCTCTTGACATCGGCGACCGTACGCTCGGCGACCCGCTTGGGGCTCACCCGGTCGGCGATGGCGTCGACCGTCTGCGCCAACTCCGCGCGCGTACGCGCGATCCGCCGCTCCAACTCGTCGGGATCGGTGTCAGCCATGGCTCTCCTTTCGACCGTACGCGTGGTCGCGCCCGCTACGTTGTCCGTCGCGAGCTCCGTCCGTTCTGGTCGTGATCAGTCTGTCAGGTCGGCGCGCCGTACGGCACAGCGGCCGGGCCGGTAGGTTTGCCGGAGGAACTCAGGAGGGCCCATGACAGAGACCAAGCTCGCGCCCGGCGACGCCGCGCCCGAGTTCACGCTACCCACCGCCGACGGCGGCGCCGTCTCCCTCGACAGCCTGCGCGGCAAGAGGGTGATCCTCTATTTCTACCCCGCCGCCATGACGCCCGGCTGCACCAAGCAGGCCTGCGACTTCCGCGACAACCTCAGCCAGTTGACCGGCGAGGGTTTCGTCGTCCTCGGCGTGTCGAAGGACAAGCCGGAGAAGCTGGCCAAGTTCGTCGCCCGCGACGCCCTGACCTTCCCCTTGCTGTCGGACCCGGAGCTCGCCGTCCACCAGGCCTACGGCGCGTACGGCCCGAAGAAGCTCTACGGCAAGGAGATGATCGGCGTGATCCGCTCGACGTTCGTCATCGACGCCGACGGCAAGATCGAGCAGGCGCTCTACAACGTGAAGGCCACCGGCCACGTGGCCTCGCTCAAGAAGAAGCTCGGCCTGGCCTGACCCCGGCTCGCGGGCCCCGCCGTCAGGGGCCCGCTGCCAGGGCCCGCCAGTCAGGGACCCGCTGTCAGGGGCCCGCCGTCAGGGGCCTGCGGTCGTCGTGGAAGGCTGCCCGGTCACGGCCGGAGCGCTAAGCTGTTCCCAGCCCGCCTCGGCGGGATCGCGGGCGTGGCGAAATGGCATACGCGGCAGGTTTAGGTCCTGTTGGTGGAGACACTGTGGGGGTTCGAGTCCCCCCGCCCGCACACGCGGCGGCCGCGCGGGCCGCGCCGTCCGGGGGGGCCGGGTCGCGCGGTGCTTCCTCTTCACCGCGCGACCCGCGTCTCGATCATGATCCGCCATCACGATCTCCCTTTACTCGCCCACGAGGGGCGCTCCCGTGTACCACCATGCCTGGTCCTCCGTAAGACCCATGTAAGACCTGGGTCGTACGCGGACTTCCCCCTCCAGGCGGACAAACCCCCGGCCTGGCGTACATATCGTGATGATGTGTTCGGCAGGGTACGGGCGTGGTCGAGGCGCCACGGCGGGCTGGTGAGCGTCCTGCGGGTCGCCCCCCTCGCCGTCTTCAGCTTGCTTCTGGCGATCCCCTACGCCTCGCTCACCCCGGCGCCGGGCAGCCGGTACCTGGGCGTGGCGGGCTACGTCGCGCTCTCGGTGCTGCTGATCGCGCCGCTGCTGTGGCGGCGCAGGCCGCTGGCGGCGTACGCGGTGATCTCGCTGGCCTCCTTCGGGCAGTGGCTGGCCCACGTCGACCCGCTGCCCGCCAACCTCGCGGTCATGGTGGCGCTGTGGACGGTCGCCTCCGAGTGCGCGTTCCGGTGGGCGCTGGCCGCCGGGCTGGTGGCCGAGCTGGGCATCTTCCTGGCGCTGGTGAACTGGTCGGTCGCCACCTTCGGCATGTTCTTCAGCGGCTCGATCTTCGTCGTCACCATCTGGCTGGCCGGCCTGTACGCCAACACCCGCCGCCGCTACCTCGAAGGGCTGGAGGAGCGCGCCGAGCGGGCCGAACGCGAACGCGACCAGCAGGCCAGGATGGCCGCGGCGGCCGAGCGGACGAGGATCGCCAGGGAGTTGCACGACGTGGTGGCGCACAATGTCAGCGTGATGGTGGTGCAGGCCGACGGCGCGGGCTTCGCCCTCGACAGCGATCCCGAGCAGGCCCGGCTGGCCGTACGGAACATCTCCAAGACCGGGCGGGCGGCCCTGGCCGAGATGCGCAGGATGGTCGGCGTGCTGCGCGAGAACGAGGACGACGGCACCGACTACACCCCGCAGCCCGGCCTGGGCCAGCTCGAGGAGCTGGTACGCGGTGCCGGCGTGCCCGCCAGCCTGCGGATCGGCGGCGTGCCCGGCGACCTTCCCGAAGGGCAGCAGCTCGCCGTCTACCGCATCGTCCAGGAGGCGCTGACGAACGCGCTCAAGCACGGCGGCCCGCACGTCCAGGCGCGGGTCGAGATCGACTACGGCGGGCCCGAGCTGGTCGTCCGGGTGACCGACGACGGCCGGGGGGCGGCCGCGCCGCGCAGCCCCGACGGGCACGGCCTGATCGGCATGCGCGAACGCGTCGGCATGTACGGCGGCGCGGTCTCGGCCGGCCCGCTGACCGGCGGCGGCTTCGAGGTGCTGGCCCGCCTCCCGACGGCCAGGGCGGCGTGATGATCAGGGTGATGCTGGTCGACGACCAGGAGCTGCTGCGGGCCGGGTTCCGGATGGTGCTCGGCGCCCAGCCCGACGTCGACGTGGTGGCCGAGGCCGCCGACGGCGTCACGGCCCTGGAGCTGCTGGACCGCGTCGAGGTGGACGTCGTGCTCATGGACGTCCGCATGCCGCGCATGGACGGCGTCGAGGCGACCAGGCGCATCGACGGGCCGAAGGTGCTCATCCTGACCACGTTCGACCTCGACGAGTACGCCCTGGCCGCGATCAAGGCGGGCGCGGCCGGGTTCCTGCTGAAGGACGTGCCGCCCGCCGACCTGGTCAACGCCATCAGGCAGGTGCACGCGGGCGACGCCGTGGTCTCGCCGCGCACGCTGCGCCGGATGCTGGACCGCTTCGCCGC
This sequence comes from Nonomuraea sp. NPDC049684, assembly GCF_044465345.1. Lineage (NCBI taxonomy): Bacteria > Bacillati > Actinomycetota > Actinomycetes > Streptosporangiales > Streptosporangiaceae > Nonomuraea > Nonomuraea sp. NPDC049684. Next base: position 113,743 of record NZ_JBITLO010000002.1, read on the forward strand.
CCAGTTGCCGGTGGAGGAGCTGCCTGCGGCGACCGAGCTGACCCCGCGCGAGCGGGAGGTGCTGCTCATGGTGGCCCGCGGCCTGTCGAACATGGAGATCGCGGGCCGCCTGGAGGTCGCCGAGGCCACGGTGAAGACGCATCTCGGCCGGGTGCTGGCCAAGCTGGGGCTGCGGGACCGGGCCCAGGTGGTCGTGTACGCGTACGAGGCTGGGCTCGTCGTGCCCTCGCATCGGCCGAAAGGCTGACGGGGGTCGTCTGAGGTCCTACACGAAGTCCCTCCTCAGGGCCCACAATTCCTGAAATTTCCACTCCTAACGTTGGTCGCGACGAGAAATTGCGACAAGGAGTGAAAGTGACCCTCACCGAGTCCTGGCGCGCGGCACCGCCCGCGGTGGTGGCCAAGGCCCTGACCAAGGTGTACGGCCAGGGCGACGCCCAGGTCCACGCCCTTCGCGGCGTGGACGTGGCCTTCGCCACCGGCGCCTTCACGGCGATCATGGGCCCTTCCGGCTCCGGGAAGTCCACGCTCATGCACTGCCTGGCCGGCCTGGACACCGCCACCTCGGGCACGGTGCACATCGGCGACGTCGAGCTGACCGGCCTGGCCGACCGGCAGCTCACGCTGCTGCGCCGGGAGCGGATCGGCTTCATCTTCCAGGCGTTCAACCTGCTGCCCACGCTGACCGCCGAGCAGAACATCAGGCTGCCCCTGGACATCGCCGCCCGGCAGGCGGACGAGGAGCTGTTCGCCCGGGTCATCGACACCGTCGGGCTGCGCGACCGGCTCGCGCACCGGCCTACCGAGCTGTCCGGCGGCCAGCAGCAGCGCGTGGCCGTGGCCAGGGCACTGATCAGCAAGCCGCAGGTGATCTTCGCCGACGAGCCCACGGGCAACCTGGACTCGCGCAGCGGCTCGGAGATCCTGTCCTTCCTGCGCACCTCGGTCCGCGAGCTCGGCCAGACCATCGTCATGGTCACCCATGACCCCGTCGCGGCGGCCTACGCCGACCGGGTGGTGTTCCTGCGCGACGGCGAGCTGGTCACCGAGATCACCTCGCCGTCGCCGCAGGCCGTCCTGGACACCCTCGTGAAGCTGGAGGGCTGAGGTGCTGAAGACGGCGCTGGCCGGGCTGCGCGCGCACACGCTCAGGCTGCTGCTCACCTCGCTGGCGATCACGCTCGGGGTGGGCTTCATCGCGGGCACGTTCGTGCTGAACGACACCATCCAGGCAGGCTTCTCCCAGCGCGTCACCGCCGACGCCGACAAGGTGGACGTGGCCGTCCTGCCCAAGGAGCGCGACGACGTGCTGCCGGAGAAGGCCCTGGAACGGGTGCGTGCCCTGGCCGGAGTGACCGAGGCGCAGGGCCTGATCCGCGACCCCGCGCCGCTGCTCGGCAAGGACGGGAGGGCGGTCGGCAGCAGCCCGACCACGGCCCTGTCCATCGTCCCCGGCCCGCTGGACCGCGTCTCGATCGTCGCGGGCACCGGCCCTGGCACCGACGACCAGGCGGCCGTGCTGGACAAGAACACCGCGAAGTCGCAGGGCCTGCGGCTCGGCGACACGATCACCGTGCTCGACCGCAAGCAGGCCCGCCACCAGTTCCGGCTGGTCGGCCTGCTCGACCCGGGGGTGGACCAGGAGCTCTCCTTCACCGGCGCGGTCGGCTTCACCGCGGCCACCGCGCAGCGCATGACCGGCGCCAAGGGCTACCGCGAGATCGACGTCGCCGGCTCGGCCCCCGGGCTGAAGCAGGCCGTGGCCGCGGCCCTCGGCGAGGCGTACGAGGTCAAGTCCGGCGCGGAGCTGGCCGACGACCTGGCGGCCGCGGCCGGGCTGTCGATGCGCACGCTGACCATCGGCCTGCTGCTGTTCGGGGCGGTGGCGATGATGGTGGCCGCGCTGGTCATCTACAACACCTTCACCATCCTGGTCGCCCAGCGCACCCGGGAGATGGCGCTGCTGCGCTGCATCGGCGCGACACGCGGGCAGGTGTTCGGCTCGATCGTGCTGGAATCGATCGCGGTCGGGCTGCTCGCCTCCGCGCTCGGCCTGCTGGCCGGTTACGGGCTGGCGGTGCTCGCGCTGACGCTGCTGGCCGCGTTCGACGCCCCCATGCCCACGGACGCGGCGGTCGCGCTGACGCCGGCCACCATCGGGATCGGCCTGGCCGTCGGCCTGGTGGTCACCCTGTTCGCGGCCCTGCTGCCCGCGCGGGCGGCCACCCGCGTGCCGCCGGTCGCGGCGCTGCGCGCCCAGCCGGAGGAGCAGGACTTCCGCACCGGCCTGCTGCGCTCGGTGTTCGCGGGGCTGTTCCTGCTGGGCGGCGCGGGCCTGACCGCGTTCGGCGTGGCGGGGCTGCCGGCGGGCGAGACGAGCACGCTGTTCGTCGTGATGGCCGGCGGCGCGCTGGTCTTCCTGGCCGTGCTGATCCTCGGGCCGGTGCTGGTCGGGCCGCTGAGCGCGGTGGTGGGCTGGATCCCGGCCAAGCTGTTCGGCGTGCCCGGACGCCTGGCCCTGGACAACTCGGCCCGCAACCCCCGGCGCGCCGCGACCACCACGGTCGCGCTCACCATCGGCGTCACGCTGATGACGCTGATCTCGGTGCTCAGCGCCTCCACCCGGCTGACCGTGTGGAACAAGCTCGACGAGCAGTTCCCGGTCGACTACATGCTGACCGGCCAGGTGCAGGACAGCGGCGTGCCCAGGTCGGTGGCCGAGAAGCTGCGCGGCCGGCCCGAGCTGGCCTCGGTGCTGCAGGTCCGCGAGACACCGGGCAAGGTGGGCGACCGGCGCTTCGACATCGGCACCTACCACGGGACCCTCGCCCCCGAGGTGCTGTCCGGCTCGATGGCGGGCCTGTCGGCCGGGCAGGTCGCGCTGCTCGACTACGCGGCCTCCGCCCTGGGCGTCAAGGTCGGCGACACGGTCACCGTCAGGACCGAGCTGGCCGGGTCCGTGCCGCTGAAGGTGGTCGCCGTCCTGGCCGGGACGAACTCCACCCTGCCGCCGCTCACCGTCGCCGAGCGGCCGTTCGACACCTACTACGACCAGGTGCCCGACGCCCGCGTGATGATCAACATCCGCGACGGCGTCGCGACCGACCAGGCCCGCGAGGTGGTCAGGGCCGCCATCGCGGCCCATCCCACCGTCCAGATGGCCAGCTCGACCGAGGTGCGCGGGCAGTTCGACGAGACCCTGGACATGCTGCTCATGATCGTGACCGGGCTGCTCGGGCTGGCGATCCTGATCTCGCTGCTCGGCATCGCCAACACCCTGTCGTTGTCGGTGCACGAGCGCACCAGGGAGTCGGCGCTGCTGCGGGCGCTCGGGCTGACCCGGCCGCAGCTGCGGCGGATGCTCTCGGTCGAGGCGCTGCTGCTCGGCCTGATCGGGGCGCTGGTCGGCGTGGTGCTCGGCGGCGTGTTCGGCTGGGCCGCGGTACGGGCGATGCTGCCGGGGGCGGTCTTCTCCGCGCCCATCGGGCAGATCGCGCTGTTCGTGGTGCTCTCGGGGCTGGCGGGCGTGCTGGCCGCCGTGGTGCCGGCCCGGCGGGCGGCCAGGGCGTCGATCGTCGGCTCGCTGGCTACGGGGTAATCCCTGATAAAAGCGAATAAAAGCGAAAAATCAGGATAGAGGGTGCGTGCAGGGGCTGCGCGGCCTCATGGGACAGGTGTCGTGGGGGACGCCGAGGCCGCGCGGCCACACACGTGCCGCCGGGCCGGGCCCCCCACGGGAGGTGCGGCCTGGCACGTGTCGCCAGGTCGGGCGTCCCATGGGGGCGGCGCCCGGCCCCGCCGGGTGCGTCACGCGGTCAGCGCGGGGTGCGACCGGGCCACAGCTCGGCGACGGTCTCCGGATCCAGCAGCGGCCGCACCACGACCTCCCCGGACGCCTTGTCGATCACGATGCACGCCCCGCCGATCGTGTCCGGCAGGGTGGTGGGGTCGTCGGGGTCGAGCTCCCGGATCCAGGCGACGTACCCGTCGTGGAAGCCGTACAGGCCCACCGACAGCGGCTCGTCCGGCGGGCGCGTCCCGTTGACGTACTCCTCCGCCAGCGCCCTGGCCTGGTCCATGTTCATCGCGGCCGCCCCTGCCGGTCGAGGATCATGCAGAACACCCCCGTCACCGTCGCGTACGGCGGCTCGACCGACATGTGCCCGCGCTGGGCGTCGATCCAGATCACCTCGCTGCCGGAGTTGACCGCGTTCCAGACGTGCGACCCGCCGCCCGGCCAGCGCACCACGATGACCGCGCTCGCGCCGTGCCCGGCCTCCAGCAGCCGCCGGGCGATCATGGGGTAGGCGTGCCGCCCCTGGCCCGCGTACTGGAACCGCTGTCCCGTCCACCGCTCGATCCGGGCCGCGCCGCCCTTCTCGCCGGTGAGCAGCGGCCGGCCGATCCCGTCGTACTCGGGGAGCCGGGGGGCGGCGGTGGCGGGCTCGCCGTGCCAGGTGGACAGCACGGCCAGGGCGCAGTCGGCGGCGTTGGAGGCCCGGAACGGGTCGTCCGCCGGGCCGCCGCCGTTGATCAGCCGGACCCAGGTGCCACGCGGGTCGGGGAACCGGACGCCGGGCTCCAGCGCCTGCCTCAGCTCCCGTTCCACCTGCGGGTCCGGCTGTGCCAGCCCGCCGGGCAGCCCGTACGGCCGGCTGTCGGCCAGCCTCGGCGGCCGCCGCTCGCCCTCGAACCAGTCGACGGTGGCCCGGTTCCTCGCCCGGTCGATCCGGGCCTCCAGCGGATGCCGTCCGTCCGCGCCGCGGGCCCCGTCACTCTCCCCGAACTCCAGCCGCCGCATCCCGCTGACCGCCGCCCCGAAACCCCGTGTCACCGCGCCCCCGGGCCTCTCCGGCCCACCGCTCCCGCCCCCTGGGAACTCCCCCGCCTCCGGACCGGCCGCGCGCAGGCTCCCCTTGTCCGTACTGACCGCACGCAGGCTTTCCGCCTCCGGGGCGGCTTCCCGCAGGGCGCTCCCGCGGGCCGCGCCTGCCTGCGGGGCGGCTCCGTTCAGGCCGATGTCGGGCGGGGCGGCCGGTGCGGGTGCGGCTCCGTGCGGATCGCGGGCCGCGTGAGCCGTCGTGCGCGACGCCTCCGCCTCCGGGAGCTCCCGGTCGCCGGGCGCGTCAGGACGTCCCTCCGCGTGGCCGGACGTGCCGACGTGCGCCTCCCCGGCGTTCGGCGCCTCTGTGCCGGCCGGCTCACCGCTCGCCGCGTCACCGTCGGAGCCGGACGGCTCGGTGGAAGGCGGCGCAGTGCCGTCCGGCACGCCCGCCGGCAAGCCGGAGCGCGCGTCCTCCCGTCCGTCCGGGAGGGTGGCGGCGAGGCGGTTGAGGGTGTTCAGGCTGAACGTCAGGCCGTACGGCGAATCGGTGCGGGCCGGGGCCGGGCGGGTGGCGAGACCGGTGAGCACGTCCAGAGCGGAGGCCACACCGGGCGCGGGGGCCGCGGCGGGCCGGGGGGACGGATGGGAGGGGGCAGGGGCCTGCGTACGGAGGCCGGGTGGCGGCGGCGGCTCCTCGTCGGGGGCGCTGGAGGCGGCGGGCGTTAAGGGGGCCGAGCCCTCACGGGAGGAGGGGACCTCGGTCGTGGCGGGCGCTTCGCCGGGGACGTCCTCGGCGGCGCGTTCGTAGTCGAGCCACCGGACCCCCTCTCCCACCACCGGGTTGTACTGCCCCTCCGGAAGGACCCCTCGGACGCTCGACTTGCGTTCGCGGACCACGTCCTGCCTCCTGTCCTGCTTGGACGACCGATCGTAGGGCCGCCGTCACGTCCGAGAGGGGGAAGTGGGGAAGATTATCCGTCGTGGACGACGCCTTTACCTGCGCAAACGTCCGCGAATCAGGCCACCTGGACCGTCACGGCCGGCCACCCGCTGGCGCCGTCGGGCGCGGGCGGCGCCTGCTGTTCGGTCTGGGTGTGACCCGCCGCGTCCGTCGCGCGCGCCTCGATCGTGTGCTCCCCGGGCGTGGCGTCCCAGTCGAGCGCCCACTGCCGCCAGGTGTCGGGCCCCGGCACGGCGGCCAGCCGCGCCTGCCGCCACTCGCCGCGATCGATGCGCACCTCGACGGCGTCCACCCCGATGTGCTGAGCCCACGCCACCCCGGCGATGGTCGTGCGCCCGGCCTTCAGCGAGCCGCCGCTCCTCGGGACGTCGATGCGCGACTCCGTCTTGATGGGCCCCTTGGCGGCCCAGCCGCGTGGCGTCCAGTACGCCTGGTCCCGGTCGAACCGGGTCACCTTCACGTCCACCACCCACTTGGTGGCCGACACGTACCCGTACAGGCCGGGCACGACCTGGCGTACGGGGAAGCCGTGCTCGAACGGGAGCGCCTCGCCGTTCATGGCGATGGCGAAGAGGGCGTCGCGGCCGTCCATCACGACGTCCACGGGCGTGCCGCAGGTGAAGCCGTCGTCGGAGGTGGACAGCAGCATGTCGGCCCCCGGCTGGAGCCCGGCACGGCGCAGCAGGTCGGCCATGCGTACGCCGAGCCAGCGGGCGTTGCCGACGTACGGGCCGCCCACCTCGTTGGAGACGCAGGTCAGGGTGATGTCGGCCTCGGTGAGCGGCAGGTTCAGCAGCTCGGCGTAGGTGATCTCGACCGGTCTGTCCACCATGCCGTGGATGCGAAGCCTCCAGGCGCGCGGGTCCACCTGGGGGACGACGAGCGCCGTATCAACTCTATAGAAGTCCTGATTTTTCGTGATGAAGGGTGACAGGCCGGGGATGCGGAAGTCCGTACCGGCGGGAAGGGGACGGGCGGGCGTCGCGGGCCTGGGCAGCGCCAGGTTCACCCGCGTCGCGGCCAGCTCCCGCCGCCCGCCGAGCTGCCGCCCCAGCGCGGCCGACGCCCCCGCGACCACGATCCCGCCGGCCACCCCGGTGATCAGCCGCCGCCGGTCGAACCCCCGCTCCCCCGCCCCGGGACGCATCACGGCAGGCCGCTCCACAGCCCCCTCACCACCCTCGGAAACCGCACCGCCGCCCTTGGCATCCTGCTCGCCACCGGCATCACGGACGGCACCACCAACCCCGCCAGCCGGCTCACCACCGGCTTCGGTGATCGCACCGCCACCGACCCCGGGGACCGCGACCGCGCCGCGGCGACCGCCCGCGCGCCGCAGCAGCCACCCCAGCGTCAGCCCCCCGCACAGGACCCCGGCCACCGTGGGCAGCACGTCCGCCGCCCCCGCCCCCGGACGGGTGAGCACCGCGGCCACCCCCACCACCCCGAACAGGGCCAGCCCCGCGTACCCGTACGCGAGCCGCCGCCGCGCCAGCACCCCGACGACGGCCGCGATCCCGGCGAGCACCACGAGCACGCCCCCGACGAGGACGGTCTTGTCGTTCTCCCCGAACGTGTTGATCGCGAAGTCCTTCACCGGCGCCGGCGTCAGGTCGACGGCGGCGTCCCCCACCGCCACCACCGGAAAGGTCTCAGGACCGATGAGCCCGGCGACGAGCTGCGCGATCCCCAGCGCCAGCGCGCCCGCCGTGAGCCCCGCCACGGCACCGGCCCACGCGGGCACCCCGGCGGGCCCCCGCGCGGGTACTGTCTCGTTCTTCTGCACGGTACGACGTTACGTCGCCCGAGGTCAGCAGGTTCTTACGCGGTGGTTACGAGCCGACGATGTCGCGCACGATCGGCGCCAGCGCGCGGAAGGCGCGGCCCCGATGGCTGATGGCGTCCTTCTCGTCGGGCGACAGCTCGGCGGTGGTGCGATCGTGGCCGAGCGGCACCAGGATCGGGTCGTAGCCGAAGCCGTTGGTGCCCCGCGGGGTGGTGATCAGGTGGCCGGGCAGCGTGCCCTCCACCACCCGGTGCTCCCCGGACGGCAGCGCGAGCGCGGCGGCGCAGGCGAAGTGCGCCGACAGCTTCTCGGCGGGCACGTCGGAGAGCTGGGCCAGCAGCAGGTCGAGGTTGGCCTGGTCGTCGCCGTGGCGGCCGGACCAGCGGGCCGAGAAGACGCCGGGCATGCCGTTGAGCACGTCGACGCAGAGCCCTGAGTCGTCGGCCACGGCCGGCAGCCCGGAGCCGTTGGCGACGGCGTGCGCCTTGAGCAGCGCGTTCTCCTCGAAGGTGACGCCGGTCTCGGCGACCTCGCCGATCTCGGGGAACTCCTCCAGGCCGACGATCTCGAACCCGGTGAGGATGCGCCGCAGCTCCGCGATCTTGCCCGGGTTGCGGGTGGCGAGCACGATCTTCATGCGCCCAGCGCCTCCTGCTGGATCAGGGTGAGCTCCTCGCACCCGGCGGCGGCCAGGTCGAGCAGCTGGTCGAGGGCCGCGCGGTCGAAGGGCACGCCCTCGGCGGTGCCCTGGACCTCGACGAAGGCGCCCTCGCCGGTCATCACGACGTTCATGTCGGTCTCGGCCGCGACGTCTTCGGTGTAGCACAGGTCGAGCATGGGGACCGAGCCGACGACCCCGACGGAGACGGCCGCGACCGAGCCGATCAGCGGGTCTCCGGGGCACATCTTGCGCGCCTTCATCCAGGCGACGGCGTCGGCGAGCGCGACGTAGGCACCGGTGATCGCGGCGGTCCTGGTGCCGCCGTCGGCCTGCAGAACGTCGCAGTCGAGCAGAATGGAGTTTTCGCCCAGCGCCTTGTAATCGACGCACGCGCGAAGTGATCTTCCGATCAACCGGGAAATCTCGTGCGTGCGCCCGCCGATTTTGCCGCGGACCGATTCCCGGTCATTACGGGTATTGGTCGCCCGCGGCAGCATCGCGTATTCGGCCGTGACCCAGCCCTGCCCGCTGCCCCTGCGCCAGCGCGGCACGCTGTCCTGCACCGACGCCGCGCAGAGCACCCTCGTGCCGCCGAACTCGACGAGGACCGAACCCTCGGCATGCGCCAGCCACTGCCGGGTGATGGTGATGGGGCGTAGCTGGTCGGGGTTGCGGCCATCCTGTCGGGACATGCAGATCACCCTATCTCCGTGGCACGACACTCTTGACCAAATGTGTCCGACACATGGATCCTTACGCAATGACAACGGGGGTGTTGCGAAACCCTGACTTCCTCCGGTTCCTGACGTCGCACGTGGGGAACGAACTGGGAGCGAATATCTCGCGCGTGGCCCTCCCGCTGGTGGCGGTCGTCACGCTGCACGCGCAGCCGGCCCAGGTGGCTCTGCTGTCCGCGCTGCAGACCGCCGCGTTCCTCGTGCTCGGCCTGCCCGCGGGGGTGTGGGTCGACCGGATGCGCCGGCGCCGCGTGATGATGGTCACCGACCTGGCCAGGTTCGTGCTGCTGGCGAGCATTCCGCTGGCGGCGTACCTGGGCGTGCTGTCGATCGGGATGATGTTCGCGGTCGCCTTCCTGGTGGGTGTGGCGCAGGTCTTCAACGACGTCGCGGACCAGACGTACCTGCCCAGCCTGGTGAGCGCGCGGCAGCTCGGCGACGGCAACTCCAAGCTGGAAGTGGTGCGCTCCGGCGGCTTCCTGGCCGGGCCGGGCGTCGGCGGCCTGCTGGTGCAGCTCGTCGGGGCGCCGTTCACGATGCTCGCCACCGCGCTGGGCTCGCTGACGTCGGCGCTGTTCCTCAGCGCCATCAAGACCCCGGACAAGCCGCCGGTGGCGGGCGAGCCCGAGCCGTTGCTGCGCGGCATCGGTGTGGGCCTGCGCTACGTGTGGCGCGACCGCCTGCTGCGCATGTTCGCCGCGTCCTCGGTGATGGCGAACCTGACGGTCGGCGCGGTGCTCGGCCTGTCGGTGTTGTTCCTGGCCGAGGAGGTGGGCCTGGCGCCCGGTCTCATCGGCGTGCTGCTCATGTCCGGCGGGTTCGGCGGCGTGGCCGCGGGCCTGCTCGGCGCGCTGCTGGCCAGGAAGGTCGGCACGGCCAGGATCACCTGGCTCTCCCTCACCGTGCCGGCGCCCTTCGCCCTGCTGCTGCCGATGACCCAGGCCGACTGGCGGGTGGCGTTCTTCGCCGTCACCTCGATCGCGTTGTCGTGGAGCTCGGCGCTGGCCGCGGTGGGCCAGATCACCTACCGGCAGACGACGGTCCCCGAGCAGCTGCTGGGCCGGGTCAACGCCTCGTTCCGGTCGCTGACGTGGACCTCGGTCCCGCTCGGCGCGCTGCTCGGCGGGATCGTCGCCCAGCAGTTCGGCGTGCGGACGGCCTTATGGGTGTTCATGATCGGCCGGGTCGTGTCGTTCGTGCCGCTGCTGTTCTCGCCGCTGCCCCGATTACGCGACTTCGACGACGTTCAGGCCAGGTCGTAGACCGCGCCGCTGCGGGCCAGCTCGATCGGCCCGGCGTAGCCGCCCCTCGACGCGTCCTGCAGCACCCTGGCGTTGTCGTTCCACGGCACCAGATGGGTGAGCACGAGCTTGCCCGCGTTGGCCTTGGCCGCGTGCTCGGCCGCCTGACGGCCGGTCAGGTGCAGGTCGGGCGGCAGATCGGGCCCCTCGACGAACGACGCCTCGCACAACAGGAGGTCGGCCCCCGCGGCCAGCTTGACCAGCTCCGCCGACTCCCCGGTGTCCCCCGAGTACGCCATGCACACGTCGTCGCTGGCCACCCGGAACCCGTACGCCTCGACCGGATGGTTCACCAGGCCGGCGGTGACGACGAACGGCCCCACCTCGAACGAGCCGGGCGACAGCGGCGTGAAGTCGAAGGCGGTCTCCAGGCCGGGCTCGTCCGGCATCCCGTACGCGGCCGCGAGCCGGGCCGGCGCCCCCTCGGGCGCGTAGACCGGCACGGGCGGGTACGGCGCGTCGGGCCCGTACGTGCGGGCCACGTGGTAGCCGCAGACGTCGAGGCAGTGGTCGGCGTGCAGATGGGACAGGCAGATGGCGTCCACGTCGTAGAGGCCGATGTGGCGCTGGAGCGCGCCGAGCGACCCGTTGCCGAGGTCGAGCAGCATCCTGAACCCCTCGGCCTCGACGAGATAGCAGGACGCGGGGCTGTCGGGGCCCGGGTAGCTGCCCGAGCATCCGACGATGGTCACCTTCATATGGGCCTCCCGCTCAAGGTAGTACCCCCCACTGGCGCGACTTCGACCACGTCGATCTCCGGGCCCAGGAATCGCCTGCCGAGGCGGGCGAAGAGCTGGGAGTCGCCGGTGGCGCGGAAGCGGTGCCGGGGGGTGGCCTCGCCTCCCGCCGCCAGGCCGCGGTCGTGCAGGATCCGGTAGACGTCCTTGGCCGTCTCGTCGGCGCTGGAGACCAGCGTGACCCCGTCGCCGACGACGTAGGAGATCGCGCCGGTGAGCAGCGGGTAGTGGGTGCAGCCGAGGATGAGCGTGTCGCAGCCGGCCGCCCTGATCGGTTCGAGGTAGTCGCGCAGGACGTCGATGAGCTCCTTGCTCATCGTCTCGCCGCGCTCGACGTACTCCACCAGCCGGGGCGCGGCCACGCCGGTGAGCTGCACGTCGGGGGCCGCGGTGAAGGCGTCGTGGTAGGCCAGCGACGTGATGGTGGCCTGGGTGGCGATCACGCCGACCCGGCCGGTGCGGGTGGCGCGCACGGCCCGCCTGGTGGCGGGCTGGATCACCTCGACGACCGGCACGTCATAGCGTTCGCGGGCGTCGCGCAGCACGGCGGCGCTGGCGCTGTTGCACGCGATGACGAGCATCTTGACGTCCTGCTCGACGAGGTGGTCCATCACCTCAAGGGCGTAGGCGCGCAGCTGCGCGAGAGGTTTCGGCCCGTACGGCTGGCGGGCCGTGTCGGCCACGTAGGTGATCGACTCGTGGGGGAGCTGGTCGATGATCGCGCGGGCGACCGTCAGGCCGCCCACCCCGCTGTCGAAGATCCCAATACTCTCGTCCGGCACGCTCTAGAGGGTAGGCGACCTGCTCGATCAACACCGCGTAAGAATGCTCACACCTGACGAAGACGCGCCTGTCGTGTCGCGCGCCTCAGCCTCTTCCGACCCTGGCGAGCTGGCGGGACTGGGCGACGAGCCGGCCCGCGGAGTCCCAGACCTCGACCTCCTCGTCGAACCAGCCGTCCGAAATGAGGCGGCCGCTCCCGATCAGGGTGAGCCAGCCGGGGGCGGGCAGGGCCCGCAGGTGCCAGGTGAGCTCGACGGTGGGCGCCCAGCCGCGGGCGCCGGCGGAGAAGACCACGGGCGGCAGCGCGTCCACGGCCAGGGCCAGCACGTACGGGTCGGCGTCCTGCGGCTCGGCCATCCTGAAGTACGCCCGCGACTCCGGCCTGCCCGTCGGCTCGCCGGCCAGCCAGGCGATGGTGGGCGGGTCGAAGCGCATGTCCATCTGGGCGTTGAGGGTCATGTTGTTCTCGGGCTTGGGGTCGGGCAGCTTGACGCACTCCTCGACGGACGGCATGACGACCGAGGGCGCGTCGGTGTAGGCGGGGTCGGCGCCGGCCAGGGTGGCGGTGGTGATCAGGCTCTCGATCTGCGGCACGCCGTCCTGGACGAGGGTGGCCCTGGCGAAGGCGGCCGTGCGGCCCGACTTCAGCGGCTCGACCCGGACCTGGGCGGGGCCGGCGACCGGTGAGCGCAGGAACTGCGAGGTGGTGCTCACCGGGTGCTCGAACGGCGAGGCGTCCACGGCGGCGCGCAGGATCACGGCCATCAGGTAGCCGCCGTTGAGCGGGCCGCCGATGGAGTATCCGGGGTCGAGGCACACGTCATAGGTGGTCTCGTCGACCCGGATCGCCTGTGTGGCCTCGTCGAACTTGGTCATCCCGCCCTGCCTTCACCGTACGGAACTATATTCTAGTAGTCCCCCACTTTACGCGGGGCTGCGGCGTTCGCACCACGCCGTTCCGATATCAGCGCGCCTACCTGCGGAAACACCACCCGGATGGGACAGTTCGATCATGGCAACTGTCACCGAACTCATCGGTCAGTCGGTGTGGGACTGCAACGGGATCTGGGTCGGTCACGTGGTCGACATCCGCGCCCACAAGCACAGGGGCGGGCTCCAGCAGAGCCAGACGGTCTACGGCCTGGTCGTCTCGGGACGGCGGGCGCCCGTCCTGCTCGGGCTCACCCGCGACCGTCAGGGCCGCTCCCCCTGGCTGTCCAAGACGCTGGCGCGGACGGTGTACGCAGGGTGCACGTTCGTCCCCTGGGCCTGCGTGACGGACTGGACGGATGGCGAAGTTCACCTCGATGTGCTGAAAAAGGAGCTGAACCGGGCCTGATCCCGACTTCAGCACATTGCAAGCGGCCATCTAGCAACATCAGCTACCTTCTCTGTGGTCAAAAGTCCACATTGTGAGTTGAGTGATGTCTGCGAATAATCCCCCACCTGGCCAGGATCCTGAGCGCACCACGGCGTACCGAGGAGGCTGGGACCAGCCGCAGGAGCAGCAGCAGCCGTACCAACCGCAGCAGCCGTACCAGCAGCCCTATGGTCAGCAGGCCCCGCAGCCGGGGCAGGGAGCTTCGTACGGGCAGCCGGCTTACAGCCCTCAGTCCGCCTACGGCCAGCAGCCCGCTTACGGCGCCCCGTACGGCGGCCAGGCGCAGCAGGGTTGGCAGCAGCAACAGCAACAGCCACAACAGAGCTGGCCGCAGCAGGAGCAGCAGGGGTGGCCGCAGCAGGACCCCTACGCCCAGCAGCAGCAACAGCAGGGCTGGCAGCAGCAGGACCAGTACGGACAGCAGGGTTGGCAGCAGCAGGGCCCCGAGGGCTTCGGCCCGCCCCAGCCGGCGAAGAAGGGCGGCCGCAAGGGCTGGCTGATCGCCGGCGCGGCGGCGCTCGCGGTGGTGCTGCTCGGCGGCGGCGCGGTGTGGGCCGTGGGCGCGATCGGCGGCGGCGGCACGCAGCCGAACGAGGTGCTGCCCGCCAACGCGATCGCCTACGCCCGCCTCGACCTCGACCCGGCCGCGAACCAGAAGCTGGCGCTGTTCCAGCTCGCCAGGAAGTTCACGGTCACCAAGGGCTCCTTCACCGGCGAGGACCCCCGCCAGGCCCTGTTCAACCTGGTCAACGAGAGCGGCGACAAGAAGGTCGACTTCGCCAAGGACGTGGACCCGTGGCTGGGCAGCAGGGTCGGCTTCGCCGCCGTGCCCTCCGGCAAGCCCGAGCCCGACTTCGCGGTGGCCGTGCAGGTCAAGGACCAGGCGCAGGCCAAGGCCGGCATCGCCAAGCTCATGGACGGCGACAAGTACGGCATCGCCTTCCGCGACGACTACGCGCTGCTGTCCTCGACCCAGGCGCTGGCCGACAAGTACGCGAAGGGCGAGGCCACCCTCGCCGACAACAGCGAGTTCAACGACGACATGGGCGACGTCGGCGAGCAGGGCGTGCTGTCGTTCTGGGCGGACATGGGCGCGCTGGCCAAGCTCACCCCCATCCCCGCCGAGCAGGCCGCGAGCATCGAGCCCATCAAGGACGCCCGGTTCGCCGGCGCGCTGCGCTTCGACAGCGCCTACGTCGAGCTGGCCGGCCTGGTCCGCGGCGCCAAGGGCGTGACCTCGGACGACCTCCAGCCCGCCGCCCTGGGCACGCTGCCCGCCGGCACCGCCGGCGCCCTGTCGGTCTCCGGCCTGGACCAGATGATCACCAGTCAGTGGGCCCAGATCCAGAAGTCGGCCGCGGCCGGCGGCGGCGCCGAGGTCCAGCAGCTCCTCGACCAGGCCAAGACCAAGTTCGGCCTCGACCTGCCCGGCGACCTGGCCACGGTGCTGGGCAAGAACTTCACGGTCGCCGTGGACAGCCAGGGCCTGGACGGCGACCAGATCAAGGCGGGCGTCCGCGTGGTCACCGACCCGGCCAAGGCCCAGGCGGTGGTCGGCAAGATCGAGAAGGCGCTGGCGGCCAGCGGGCAGCCCGCACCGCAGCTCGCCAAGGTGCCCGGTGACGGCGTCTTCACGGCGGCGACGAGCGAGGAGTACGCCAAGAAGCTGGCCGAGGAAGGCACCCTGGGCGACTCCGAGACGTTCCAGACCGCGATCCCCGACGCCGGCGAGGCCACCTTCGCGCTCTTCGTGGACCTCGACAAGGTCGAGCACCTGTACCTGCAGAGCATGCAGGGCGACGAGAAGGCCAACGCGCAGGTCCTGCGGGCCGTCGGCCTGAGCGGCAAGCAGAGCGCCACCGAGGCGGACTTCTCGCTGCGGGTGTTGTTCAACTGACCATGAACAAGGGGGCGGCCGTTCCGGCCGCCCCCTTGTTCATGTCGTCAGGCCCAGAGCTGCCCTTCCAGGCGCTCTTCCGCCTCCTCCAGGGTGCCGTCGTAGGCGCCCGTGGACAGGTACTTCCAGCCGCCGTCGGCCACCACGAAGACGACGTCGGCCCGCTCGCCCGCCTTGACGGCCTTCCCGGCCACGCCCAGCGCGGCGTGGAGCGCGGCGCCCGTCGAGACGCCCGCGAAGATGCCCTCGGCGGCCAGCAGCTCGCGGGTGCGGCGCAGCGCGTCGGCCGAGCCGACGGAGAAGCGGGTGGTCAGCACGGACTCGTCGTACAACTCGGGGATGAAGCCCTCGTCGACGTTGCGCAGGCCGTAGACCAGCTCGCCGTAGCGCGGCTCGGCGGCGACGATCTGCACGCCGGGCACCCGTTCCCGCAGGAAGCGGCCGACGCCCATGAGCGTGCCCGTCGTGCCGAGCCCGGCGACGAAGTGGGTGACCGTGGGCAGGTCGGCCAGGATCTCCGGGCCGGTGGTCTCGTAGTGGGAGCGCCAGTTGGCCGGGTTCCCGTACTGGTAGAGCATCACCCAGGACGGGTTCTCCGCGGCCAGGCCCTTGGCCACGCGGACGGCCTCGTTGGAGCCGCCCGCGGCGGGCGAGGAGATGATCTCCGCGCCCCACATGCGCAGGAGCTGGCGGCGTTCCTCGGAGGTGTTCTCCGGCATCACGCAGATCAGCCGGTAGCCCTTGAGCTTGGCCGACATCGCCAGCGAGATGCCGGTGTTGCCGCTGGTGGGCTCCAGGATCGTGCAGCCGGGCGTGAGCAGGCCGTCCTTCTCGGCCTGCTCGATCATCCACAGCGCCGGCCGGTCCTTGATCGACCCGGTCGGGTTGCGGTCTTCCAGCTTGGCCCAGACGCGCACCTCGGGCGAGGGCGACAGCCGGGGCAGCCCGACGAGCGGCGTGCGCCCGACCGAGTCGATCAGCGAGTCGAACCGCATGTCACCCGCCGGCGACGGCGGGCAGCACAGTCACCGTGTCACCGTCGGACACCGGGGTGCCGAGGCCGCCGAGGAAGCGCACGTCTTCGTCGTTGAGGTAGACGTTGACGAAGCGGCGCAGGCTGCCCTGGTCGACCAGGCGGTCCTTGATGCCGGGGTGGCGCGACTCAAGGTTGCTGATCAGCTCGTCGAGGGTGGCGCCCTCGGCGTCGACGGCCTTGGCGCCGTCGGTGTAGGTGCGCAGGATGGTGGGAATGCGAACCTCGATGGCCATCGCGGTCATTCTCCTCTTATCTGGTCGTCGTCCCATCGGCGGCAACACCGATGGCTTGGTACGGATTCCAGATCAGCGACAGTCGTAGACGACGACGGCCGGGGTGTGCGCGAAGAGGTAGCTCTGCACCGGCCGGACCATCATGGGAGGAATCTTACCTCTTCCTCCTCGATCACTCCGTCGAGGATCCGGTAGGAGCGGAACTCGACCTCGTTCTCGTCCCTGGTCGAGACCAGGACGTAGTGGGCCTGCGGCTCGGAGGCGTAGGACACGTCGGTGCGCGACGGGTACGCCTCGGTGGCGGTGTGGGAGTGGTAGATCACGACGGGCTCCTCGTCGCGGTCGTCCATCTCCCGCCAGACGCGCAGTTGCTCCATGGAGTCGAACCGGTAGAAGGTGGGCGAACGCTCGGCGTTCTCCATCGGGACGAATCGCTCGGGCACGCCGTCGCGCCCCGCGATCACCCCGCACGCCTCGTCGGGATGGTCGGCCCGCGCGTGCGCGACGATCTTGTCCACCAGTTCCTGCGAGATCGTGAGCATGCCCGGAAGCTACCAGAGGGCGCGGACCAGGCTGTCTTGGAGGTAGGTCAGCCAGTCGTAGGTGACGTAGGCCGGGTAGCGGGGGTCGTCCTCGGACATCATGGCGATCTCGTCGTGGATCTCCTCGGTCACGTCGAGCTTGGTGCCGAGCGTCAGGCGCACGTCGTTGAGCGAGCGCAGCCACGCCTGTGCCTGCTCCGGCGTCAGCTCGGCGCCGCCGGGCCGCGCGGTGTCCAGGACGGTCTGGGCGTCGGCGCGCTTGCCGTCGCGCAGTGTGGCCTCGGTGTAGCGGCGGAACTCCGAGGCCTCCTGCTCGTCCTCGTAGGCCGAGGGGAACAGCCGGGCCAGCACCGGGTCGGTGGGCGCCTGGGCCGCCCCGATGCCGAGCGCCCGCTCCAGCGGATCGTCGCTGGTCTCCCCCGGCGCGACCAGGCCGAGCAGCATCGAGACGAGCGAGCGCAGCAGCGAGACCTCCGCGGCCTCGAACTGCGCGATGACCGAGCCGTTCCGCCCGGCCGAGAACCCCGAACTCACCGCCGCCGCCTCACTTGACCGAATCCGGCTGGACCGTCGCCCACAGGCCGTAGGAGT
Source organism: Nonomuraea sp. NPDC049684 (assembly GCF_044465345.1). Classification (NCBI taxonomy): domain Bacteria; kingdom Bacillati; phylum Actinomycetota; class Actinomycetes; order Streptosporangiales; family Streptosporangiaceae; genus Nonomuraea; species Nonomuraea sp. NPDC049684. The sequence continues at coordinate 131,214 of NZ_JBITLO010000002.1, forward strand.
GAAGAATCTGCACATCGCGTTCCATCTCTTCGCGCGTGCCACTGGACACGACCGCCTTGCCCTTGTGGTGGACGTCCAGCATCAGTTTCTCCGCCTTCTCCTTGGTGTAGCCGAAGACGGTTTGGAAGACATAGGTCACGTAGGACATGAGGTTGACCGGGTCGTTCCAGACGATGGTCACCCATGGCAGATCGGGCCGGACGTCCGATGACGGACGCTCGACGGTGATTGGAGCGGTGCTACCCACATCCCCGAGTCTGCCCTATCTGGGTCGTAGTCTTCGAGTCGTGAGAATGACCATGAGCACTGCGTTGCTCACAGATCACTATGAGCTGACGATGCTCCAGGCGGCACTGCGCAGCGGCGCGGCGCACCGGCGCGCGGTCTTCGAGGTGTTCGCCAGACACCTGCCGGGCGGCCGCCGGTACGGGGTCGTGGCCGGCATCGGACGCGTCCTGGACGAGCTCGAACGCTTCCGTTTTGGTGACGAAGAACTCACCTTTCTCCGCGAGCAGGAGGTGGTCGACGAATCGACTCTGGCGTTTCTCGCCGATTACCGGTTTTCCGGGAACGTCTACGGCTACCGCGAGGGCGACCTGTACTTCCCCGCCTCCCCGATCATGATCGTCGAGGGCACCTTCGCCGAGGCCGTGCTGCTGGAGACGCTGACGCTGTCGATACTCAACCACGACTGCGCCATCGCCTCGGCCGCCTCCCGGATGACCAACGCCGCCGGCAAGCGCCCGCTCATCGAGATGGGCTCGCGCCGCACGCACGAGTACGCCGCCGTCGCCGCCGCCCGCGCCGCCTACATCGCCGGGTTCGCCTCCACCTCCAACCTCATGGCCGGCCACGTGTACGGCGTCCCCACGGCGGGCACGGCCGCGCACGCCTTCACCCTGCTGCACGACTCCGAACGGGACGCGTTCGAGGCCCAGATCGCCTCCCTCGGCGTGGGCACGACGCTGCTGGTGGACACCTACGACGTCGAGCAGGCGGTGCGCACGGCGGTCGAGCTGGCCGGCAGCAAGCTGGGCGCGGTCCGCATCGACTCCGGCGACCTGGCCGCCGCCGCGCAGGAGGTGCGCGAGCTGCTCGACTCGCTCGGCGCCTTCGACACCCGCATCGTGGTCACCTCCGACCTCGACGAGTACGCGATCGCCGCGCTCGCCGCCGCCCCGGTGGACGGCTACGGCGTGGGCACCTCCCTGGTGACCGGGTCCGGCGTCCCCACGGCGGCCCTGGTGTACAAGCTGGTGGCGCGGGAGACGGGCGCGGGCCGGCTGGAGGCCGTGGCCAAGCGGTCGGTGGGCAAGCCGTCGCGCGGCGGGCGCAAGGAGGCGTACCGGCTGCTCGACGCAGGCGGGCACGTCGAGACCGAGCTGATCACGACCGGCGGCGTCGTCCCCGAAGGCGGCATCCCCCTGCTGCACGAGCTGGTGCGCGACGGCGAGGTCGTCGGCCGGGAGCCCCTGTCCGCCGCCCGTGAGCGCCACGCCGCCGCCGTCGCGCTGCTCCCCCAGGAGGCGCTGCACCTCGGGAGGGGGTACGCGGCGATCCCCACGGAGTTCGTCTGACGTATCGTGCTCTTATGGGCACCGCGTTGATCATCGTCGATGTGCAGAACGACTTCTGCGAGGGTGGCAGCCTGGCCGTGGCAGGCGGCTCTGAGGTGGCCGCCGCGATCACCCGCCATCTCGGCGACCACGGCTACGACCACGTCGTGGCCACCCGTGACCACCACGTTGACCCCGGCACCCACTTCTCGGACACCCCCGACTACGTCACGTCCTGGCCCGCCCACTGCGTGGCCGGCACCCCCGGCGCCGACTTCCATCCCTCCTTCGACGTGTCGGAGGTGGAGGAGGTCTTCAGCAAGGGCGCCCACGCGGCGGCCTACAGCGGCTTCGAGGGCGCCTCGGGCGACGGCGCGCCGCTGGCCGACTGGCTGCGCGAGCGCGGGGTGACCGAGGTCGACGTGGTGGGCATCGCCACCGACCACTGCGTGCGGGCGACCGCGCTCGACGCGGCGGCCAACGGGCTGGCCGTGCGCGTGCTGCTCGACCTGACCGCGGGCGTCTCCCCGGCGACCACGCAGTCGGCCCTGGCCCAGATGGAGGCCGCCGGCGTGACGCTGGAGGGCGCGCCCAAGGCGGGCTGACCGGCCACAGCCCCGGGACGGCCCGGGGTGCGCCGCCGCCGGGCGTGATCACGCACGGTACACAGTGCGCAACCCTGCGGTCATGTGATATTCAAGGATGACCTAACCTCTCCGCAGTCGAAGTAGTACGTAGAGTCATATCTCTTCATCCTGTGCGAGGTTCCTCATGCTTGCCATCTCCCTGGGCGTGGCCTGGCTGCTGCTCGCCCCTCTCGCCCTCTGGGTGCTCGTCAAGGGCCGTCCGGGGGCGCGGGTGGGCGCCGTCGTGACGCTGGCGCTGCTGGAGGCCGCCACGGTCGCGATGGGCGACGTGCCCTCCGGCCGCGGCCCCGCCGTCGTGGCCCACGACATGCCGCCGGCGCCCGCGCTGCCCGCCTGCGACGAGCGCACCCCGATCCCCCAGTGGGCCAAGATCGGCCGGCAGCTCGTGCTGTCGTGGTCGGCCGCGCCGCGCGAGTGCGCGACGGCCAAGGTGATCGCGCGTCCCGAGGGCCGCCGGCTGCTGGTGTGGGTGCACGAGGGCCCGCTGAGCGGCGACCATCAGGGGGTGCGCACCCTTCCCGTCCGCGTCAAGGACGGCCGGGCCGCGCTGACCGTGCCGCTGCCTGGCAAGGAGCGCTACGTCCCCGTGGACGGCCGCTCCGGGAGGAGGATCCCGGCCCCCGCCGGCCTCTAGAGCCCTCTAGAGGGTCGCCACGGCCAGCCGCAGGGCGTCGTCGAACCTGGCGAACACCTCGAACGCGTGCCGCAGCCCCGTGATCGACAACACCCGCGCCATCACCCCGTGCACCCCCGCGAGCAGCAGCCTGGTGCCCCTCGACTCGCACCGCTGCATGACCTCGACGAGCTCGTTCATGCCCATCGAGTCGCAGAAGGCGACCGCGCCGAGGTCGAGGATGAGGAACGGCTCGGCCGGCAGCTCCCAGACGCGCTGCATGTGCTCGCGCAGGACCGGGACCGCGTAGACGTCGAGCTCGCCTTCGAGCCGGATGATGACGGCGTTTCGGGAGAGGCCGCAGGCGACGGTGAGCGTCGACCTGCCGGGGGCCTCAGACGACATGGGCAAGATCCTTCTGGTATCCCAAGACAGCCAAGAGGGTTGTTGCCGTTCTGGCCGGCTCTCTAACGGAAGGTCACTGCTCTGTGTCCAAATGTGCAGGGTCCCCTGCCGGACCCCCGCCGCCCCCCTTCGCCGGTTCGCGGGGAACCGGCGAAGGGGGGCGCGGCTAACGCCGCTGGGTGGCCCAGCGGCGGATGGCGTCGATGCGCTCCTGAATCTGCTCGGCGGTGGCCTGCGCGATCGGCGGGCCGCCGCACGTGCGGCGCAGCTCGGCGTGGATGACGCCGTGGGGCTGGCCCGTGCGGTGGTTCCAGGCGCCGACCAGGCCGTTGAGCTCGCGCCGGAGCTCGGCGATCTGCTCGTGCGGGGCGAGCGTCTCCTTGGGCTGCTCGGCCGGGCCCTGCCTGCGCTTGGCGGCCTGCTGGTCGGACTGGCGCTTGCGGAGCAGGGTGGCCACCTGGTCGGGCTCCAGGAGGCCGGGCAGGCCGAGGAAGTCCTCCTCCTCGGCCGAGCCGATCTCCGCGCCGGTGCCGAACTCGCCGCCGTCGAACAGCACGCGGTCGAAGGTGGCGGAGGTCTCCATCGTCTCGAACGGCAGCTCGTCGCCCAGGACGTCGGGGTTGTCCTTCTGCCGGTTGGCCTGCTCCAGCAGGCTGTCGTCGAGGCCGTCCTCCGGGGGCTTCCTGTTGAGGACGTGGTCGCGCTCGACCTCCATCTCGTTGGCCAGCCCCATGAGGGTGGGCACCGAGGGGAGGAAGACCGAGGCGGTCTCGCCGCGCTTGCGGGCGCGTACGAACCGGCCCACGGCCTGGGCGAAGAAGAGCGGGGTGGAGGTCGAGGTGGCGTAGACGCCCACGCACAGACGCGGGATGTCGACCCCCTCGGAGACCATGCGGACGGCCACCAGCCACCGGTCTTCGGAGGCGGCGAACTGCTTGATCTTCTTGGACGCCCCCGGGTCGTCGGACAGGACCACCGTCGCGCCCTCGCCGGTGATGTTGCGCAGGTGGCGGGCGTAGGCGCGGGCGGTCTCGTGGTCGGTGGCGATCACCAGGCCGCCCGCGTCGGGCACGCCCCGGCGGACCTCGGTCAGGCGGCGGTCGGCGGCCTGCATGACCTGGCGGATCCAGTCGCCCTTGGGATCGAGGGCGGCCCGCCACGCCTGGGACAGCTGGTCCTTGGTGAGCGGGGTGCCGAGCGTCGCGGCGATCTCGTCGCCCGCGCGGGTGCGCCACTTCATCTCGCCGGAGTAGGCCAGGAAGATCACCGGACGGACGACGCCGTCGTCGAGCGCCGGGCCGTAGCCGTAGGAGTAGTCGGAGACGCTGCGCTTGACGCCCTCGGCGTCCTCCTCGTAGCCGACGAACGGGATCGGGTTGTCGTCGGACCTGAACGGCGTGCCGGTGAGCTGGAGCCGGCGGGTGGCGGGCTCGAACGCCTCGCGCACGCCGTCGCCCCACGACTTGGCGTCGCCCGCGTGGTGGATCTCGTCGAAGATGACCAGCGTCTTGCGGGCCTCGGTGCGCGCCCGGTGGAGCGCGGGGTGCATGGCGACCTGCGCGTAGGTCACCGCCACCCCGGTGTAGTCGCGCGAGGTCGTGCCCTGGCTGTTCTTGAACTCCGGGTCGATGCCGATGCCGACCCGGGCGGCGGCGTCGGCCCACTGGCGCTTGAGGTGCTCGGTGGGCGTGACGATGGTGACGGCCCTGATCACCCCGTTGGCCAGCAGCTCGCTGGCGATGCGCAGGGCGTAGGTCGTCTTGCCCGCGCCGGGGGTGGCCACGGTGAGGAAGTCACGCGGCTCGCGCCTGAAGTACAGGTCGAACGCCTGCTGCTGCCAGGCGCGCAGTTTGGGCGCGGTGCCCCACGCGGCGCGGTCTGGATAGGAAGGCGAAAGGTGGGACGCGGCGAAGGTGCTCACCGCATCACCTCTGGGGTTCGTGTGCTTCGCTCTCTCACAGTGACCCAAGAGTAATCGGGCTCACCGACAAGACGTGCCGTGCACCGAGGATTCTGGCCAAGGTCTTCCCTACGTGCTATGTGGCTTATCTGAAGCTCGTCATCACCGCGTCGAGCGCCTGTCTGCCGGTGGCCGCCTCGGGCTGGAGCAGGCCGACGAGCAGCACGGCGCGGCCCGCGCGAGTGAGAAGCATCACGCGCAGGAACGCGGGCCGGTTGACGACGTCCTGGTACTCGGCGCGCAGGGCCCGGGTGTGTCCCTGCGGAATGTCGCGGTCGTCGACGACGGTGACCTTGTCGCCCTTGAGCAGCAGCCTGGAGTACAGCTCGGCGGCCTCCCCCGCGGCCTTCTTGACGTTCCGCACGGGCTCGGCGACCCGCCTGGCCATGACCAGCGCGCCGTTGCCGTCCCTGGCGACCGAGGTGAAGCCGGTGACCGGCGGGACCGTCCCGGCGCTCCAGCCGGGCGGCAGCCGCAGCGTCACGCCGGCCACGGCGTCGCTCAGCCGGTCGGGCCGGGGCGGCGGCGCGGTGAGCCGGGACGCCACCGCGTTCGCCCCCGCGACCAGCCCCGCCGCCGCCACCAGGGCGACCAGGACGCCCGCCGGACGCCGTCCGCGCCGCGGCGCCTGTTCCAGCGGTCCGGGGTCGGCGGGGGTGCCGTAGAGGCGGGCCGAGGGAGGCAGCGGCTCGGAGGGGGTCGCGTGGCGGCGGGCCGAGGGGGGCAGCGGGTCGGAGGGGGCGGCGGGGCGGCCTGCCGGAGGCGGCGGGTCGAACGGGACCGTCCTGCGGATCCGCGGGTTCCACGCCGGCCGCTCGTACGGGTCGCGCCCCCGGCGCGGCGGCCAGGGGGCCTCCTCGTCAGCGTCTCCGCTGCCGTCGTCGTCGTCGTTGTCGGAGTCGTCCGGGAAGTCCGCGTCCTGGGGAGGAGTGCGGCGGTGGCGGGGCCCGGAAGCGGGGGGCCAGACCCGGTGATCATCCTCCATGACACCTCCTCGTCCCGTTGTCCTATCACTCCTCGGGACGAAGATCTGGCGATCCGTGATCGTTGTGGCGGGAGGGGCAGAATCACACGATCAGCGGGTGCGGGCGGCCAGGAACGTGGCGGCCAGCCCGATGAGCGCCATGAGGATCGAGATCACCACGAATCCGGTGGCGATCTGCCCGGGGCCGTGCCCGATGAAGTTGATCACCGCGCCGCCCAGGCCCACGGTCAGGGCCGAGCCCAGCATGTCGGTGACCGACAGCGCCGCGGAGTTGGCTCCCTGCTCGCTCACCGGCGACTGCCTGAGCGCGGTGACGCTGACCGTGGTCATGCCGAGGCCCATGCCGAACCCGGCCGCGATCCAGGCCGGCACCGCGATCCAGCCGCTCACCGCGGGCAGCGCCGCGAACAGCGCGATCACGATCCCGGCCGTGACGCACACCGCCCCGAGCCTGATCCGCCGGTGCGGCTCGGCGGTCCGCCTGCTCTGCAGGAACGAGCCCGCCGACCAGCCGAGCGCGCCCGTGGTCAGCGCGATCCCGGCGGCCCTGGCGTCGAAGAGCTTGACCGACGTGAGCACCAGCGGGATGAAGGAGTTCACCCCGAAGAAGGCGGCCGAGAAGAACCCGCGCAGCAGCACGGTCGTGGGCAGCCCGCGCACGAACCGCAGCGCGCCCGGCGGCAGCAGCCGGTACAGGCCGTAGGCGAGGAAGCCCAGCCCGCCGAGCGTGGCCGCCGCGCCGATCACCGGCTGCTTGTGCAGCTCGTCCACGCCCCACAGCAGCACGCCCGCGCCGCCGGCGGCGGAGGTGGCGGCCAGCGTCATCGCCAGCGGCTGCGAACGCGGCCCGCGCGGGCTCCCATCGGCCTCCCCGGGCGAGGCCATCCGGAGGGCGGGGACGAGCATCACCAGCGCGGGCACCACCAGTGGGATGATCCCGTAGAAGACGAATCGCCAGCCCCACTGGTTCGCGACGGCCCCCGCCACGGCCGGCCCGACCATCGAGGGCACGACCCAGGCGGCCGACAGCGCCGCGAAGACCTTGGGCCGCACGACCGCCGGGTAGACCCGCGCGATCATCACGTACAGCGCCACGATCGAGGAACCGGCGCCCAGCCCCTGGACGGCCCGCGCCACCAGGAACAGCTCCTTGGCGTCCGCCGCGCCGGCCAGCGCCATCCCGGCGACGAACAGCACCACCCCGACGAGGAACGGCAGCGGGTAGCCGCGCCGGTCCGACCAGAGCCCGGCGACCACGTTGGCGAACAGGCTGGCGATGAGGAAGGCGGAGAAGCTGATGCCGTAGAGGTTGAGCGCGTCGAGGTCCGCCGAGACCGCCGGCATGACGACGCCGACCGACATGCCCTCGAAGGCGATCAGCGTGACCACCAGAAGGATCCCCAAGGTGGCGGTGCGGTACTGGGGTCCGAGGATCGGGGGTGAGGTGTCGGGAGCGTCGATTGCCTTCGGTGCTGTCACCTGCACATCGTAATTGGCCCCAAACTACGCATCCGCGCTGCGTCGGTAGACCGTCCACATCTCGTGCATGCGGTCGGCCTGGCCCTGGGTGAACTCCGACATGCACCGGTCGTGGGTGTAGTCCATGTAGTTGCGCATCGGGTCGGCGCCGGTGTGGGGGCAGGTGTCCTTGCCCTCGGGGCAGCCCTCGGTCGCGCGGGCCTCGGGGGCGGTGTCGGCGATGCCGTCGCCGGGCTCGTCGCAGCCGTTCTCGAAGGTGTGGAACAGGCCGAGCCAGTGGCCGATCTCGTGGACGCCGGTGAAGCCCTTGTCGTAGTTGGTCATCGGGCCGCCGGGCAGGCTGCGCCAGTCGATCACGACGCCGTCGAGTGCGGGGGCGCCGGCGTACCAGTAGGGGTAGCTGGCGAAGCCCAGCATGAGTTCGCTGAGCTGGGCGATGTAGAGGTTGAGCGTCTGGGCGCCGCCCTTGTGCAGGCGGGTCTTCATGTCCTTCTCGCCGCCGACGGGGTCGGTGAACCAGCCGGCGTTCTCCTTGACGGAGACCGACTCCAGCTTGAAGCGCACGCCGGTGTCGACGCCGCCGTTGCGGCCCGCGTAGGCGGCGTTGAGGACGTCGATCTGGGCCTTGACCGCCTGCTCGGAGACCTTGCGGCGGCCGTCGGTGAGGACGACCACCCGGGTCGGCACGGTGATGCGCGCGGGCACGGCCACCCCGCGCAGCCGGACCTTCAGCTCGGCCATGACCTTGGCGACGTCCTCGGGGAGCGGCGAGCGCGGGCCGGTCGCCCTCGGCATGCCCCGCGTCGGGCCCGCGGCCGGGGGCATGGCCGGACGCCCGGCCGAGGGCACGGCCGGGTGCACGGCCGGTTGCACAGCCGGGTGCGCGGTCAGGCGCGCGGCCGACGACGGGCAGCGTGACGTCGGCGTGGCGTCGAGCGGGAGCGGCGGGGCGAGCCCGGCCGCCAGCAGGCATGCCAACGAGACGGCGGTCGCGCGCCGGGCCATGCAATCCCCCCGTGACGGTATGGGCTGGTCAGATTACCGACCGTAGCCTTACCCGAGGGGATTGGGCTTCAGCAACACTCACTGCTTCTCGTCGTCGCCCCCGCCGCCCGACGGGAGACCTTCGTAGATCTCCTTGCACTCGGGGCAGACCGGGTATTTCTTCGGGTCCCGGCTGGGCACCCAGACCTTGCCGCACAGGGCGCGGATCGGTGTGCCCGTCACCATGCTTTCGGTGATCTTGTGCTTGTCCGCGTAGTGGGCGAAGCGCTCGTGGTCGCCGTCACCGTGAGAGGTGCGCGGCGTGGTCTCCTGCTCGGGGAGGATCTTCGTGCTCACCCCATCGAGTTTATGCCCGCCGGCGAGCGGTCCCGCGTTGCGCGCCGGCGTGGCAGCGCGGCGAGCCCCGGAAGCCAGCCGAGCACGATTCCCCAGATCAGCCCCAGGGCCAGGCCGCCGCCGAGATAGCCGAGATAGGCGCCGATCCCGGCCTGCGCGACCGTGGCGAGCAGGGCCGCGCGCAGCAGGTTCACCGCGACCGCGGCGGCCACGAACCTGCCCCAGGTGCGCCAGAAGCCGCCGCGCGTGGCCGCCACCGCGCCGACCAGGGCGAGCGCCAGGACCGTGTCGGCGAGCGTGAGCAGCCACGTCGTCTCGCCGAGGGGGACGACGCGCAGCCCCGGCAGCGCGTACGGGCCCCCGACCGCGGACGGCACGGCCAGGTAGCCGACCCTCGTGACCAGGGCCGCGCCGAACAGACCGAACCCCAGGACGATCAAGAAGGCGACGATCGCCGGCAGGCTATTGCGAACAAGGCTCATGTTCGGCAGGCTAGCCGCGTCCATGATTCTGATGGAAGACCCCATTTCCCGGCATCTGCGGAGATCAGATGAAGCGTGCCAGGTTGCTCGCGACGACAGCCGTGCTCGTCCTGCTGGCCGGAGGCGCCGTCGCCGCCGCGACCAGGGACGCTCCCTCCTCCACGCCCCGCTATGTCACCGACGACCGGGGACGGGCGCTGATCCTGCACGGCTTCAACACGGCGGGCAGCGCCAAGGGCGCCCCCGACGCCCTGCCCGAGCTGACCCCGGACGACATCGACCGCGAGTACCGTGACATGGGCACGAACTTCGTGCGGTTCCTCATCCAGTGGCGGGCCGTCGAGCCCTCCCCCGGCACCTATGACACGAAATATCTGGACAAGGTGGCTGAGCGGGTGCGGTGGTACTCCGACCGCGGCTACCAGGTCATGCTCGACATGCACCAGGACCTGTGGGGCAACGGCATCACCCCCAGCGGCGTCGCCGGCAACGGCGCGCCCGGCTGGGCCACCCACACCGACGGCCTGCCGGTGGCCACCGAGCACTTCACCTGGGAGATGTACTACCTGGAGCCCGGCGTCATCCGGGCCTTCGACCACTTCTGGAACACCACCGGCGAGCACCCCGAGCTGATGGACCACTACGCCGGGGCGTGGGCGGCGGTCGCGGCCCGCTTCAAGGACGTGCCGGGCGTTCTCGGCTACGACCTGATGAACGAGCCGTGGGGCGGCTCGGTCCAGGGCGCGGCGTTCGAGACCGGCCCCCTGGCCACCCTCTACCGCAAGAGCATCGACCGGATCAGGGCCGTCGACCAGGACAGCTGGATCTTCCTCGAACCGCAGGCCGTGGGCGTCAACTGGGGGCTGCCGTCGTCGCTGCCGCGCTTCGACGACCCGCGCGGCGGGCCGCCGCGCATCGCCTTCGCCCCGCACGTCTACCCGCTGCCGCTGGACCTCGGGGACGACTACGCCGCCGGTTCCAAGGAGTGGACCGACCGCACGCTGGGCTGGTGGCGCGACAACATCGCGCGGACGGCCGAGCGCATGGGGGCGCCCGTCCTGCTGGGCGAGTTCGGGCTGGACATGACCCGGCCCGGCGCGTCCGACCTGGTGCGGAAGGTCCAGGGGGTGAGCGACGAGGTGGGCACCGGCATGGCCTACTGGTCGCGGGACGCCGACGCGTGGGGGCCGTACGACGTCAAGGGGAAGGCCACCGCGTTGCCGGGCGCGTACGTCAGGGCGTACCCGAGGGCGATCGGCGGCGTCCCGGTCAGCGTCACGTACGGCGAGAACCGCCTCCAGGTGACCTTCGACGCCAACGAGACCGGCCCCACCGAGATCTACCTGCCCGAACGCGGCTTCCCGAACGGCGCCCGGGTGGACGGCGGCACCGCCACGTGGAACGCCGCCAGGCGCATCCTGACGGTCACCACCAAGACCTCGGGCCGCGTCGTCCTGACCGTCACCCCCGCATAAACCGGACCAGGACAACCGTCACCCCCGCACAACCGGGCCCGGACAACCGTCACCCCCGCACACGCGGGCCCGGACAGCGGAACGGCCCCCGCCACGCTTGGGCGGGGGCCGTTCCGGCGGGACGCGGTCAGCCCATGTGGACCGGCGCGCCCTCGCTCTTGCGCCCGGCCTTGACGAACAGCGTCAGCAGGGCCGTCAGCACCGCGACACCGGTGCTGACCAGGAAGGCGAGGTGCATGCCGTCCATGAACGAGTGGTGCACGGCGTCCGTGACCACCTGCGGCAGCCCGGGCGGCGCCGCGCCGAACGCGGCGGCCTTCTCCAGCAGCGGGAGCTGCGCGGGCGGGATCGCCTGCGCCGCCGGGCCGAGGTAGCCGGGCAGGGTGTCGGCGATCTCGCCGGCCATCACGGCGCCCAGGATCGCGGTGCCGAGCGCGCCGCCGACCTGCATGGCCGACTGCTGCACGCCGCCCGCGACACCGCTCAGCTCGACCGGCGCGTTGCCCACGATGATCTCGGTCGCGCCGACGAACACCGGCGAGAGACCGAAGGCAAGCAGCACGAACGGCAGGCCGCTCTCGATGAACGAGGCGTCGATGCTGAGACGCGACATGAGGAACATCGAGCACGCGGTGATCAGCAGACCGGCGGCCATCGTGATCTTCGGGCCGAGCTTGCCGATCGCCATGCCGGCCAGCGGCGAGGCCACGATCATGCCGGCGCTCATCGGCAACATGCGCAGACCGGCCTCCAGCGGGGTCAGGCCGTGCACGCCCTGGAAGAAGAAGCCCAGGAAGAACATCGCGCCGAACATGGCGAACGCGACCATCATCATCAGCAGGGTGCCGATCGAGATCGAGGCGTTCTTGAACAGCGACAGCGGCACCAGCGGCTGCTTGGCCCTGCTCTGCCAGAAGATGAACGCGGCGATGAGCACCACGAACGCGCCGATGAAGGTCAGCGTCGTCGAGTCGCCCCAGCCCCACTCGGGGGCCTTGATGATCGTCCAGACCAGCGAGAACATCGCGCCCGACAGCAGCAGCACGCCGAGCCAGTCGATCCTGGCGAACGTCTGGACGCGGTTCTCCTTGATCAGGAAAATGCCCATGATCAGCGCGATGACGCCCACCGGGGCGTTGATGAAGAAGACCGACTCCCAGCTCACCTTCTCCACCAGCACGCCGCCCACGATCGGGCCGGCGGCGCTGGACAGGCCGATGATCGCACCCCAGGCCCCCATGGCCTGGTTCAGCTTCTCACCGGGGAAGGCGCCACGCAGCAGGGCCAGGGCGGCCGGCTGGAGCAGGGCGCCGAAGAGACCCTGCAGCACCCGCAGGCCGATCAGCGCGCCGACCGGCGACACGCCGGGCACGATGTCGGCCAGCTCCTGGCTGAGACCGATGCCGACCGAGGACAGAGCGAAGCCGGTCACGCCGATCAGGAAGACGCGCTTGTGCCCGAACAGGTCGCCGAGCTTGCCCGCCGTGATCAGGAACACCGCCAGCGCGAGCAGGTAACCGCTGGTCACCCACTGCAGGTCGGACAGCGACGCCTTCAACTCCATCTGGATGACGGGGTTGGCGATGCCCACCACCGTGCCGTCCAGCATCACCATGATGACGCCGAGGCTGACCGCCAACAGCACCAGCCACGGGTTTCCGCCACCTGTCCCCGTCTTACCGAGGCCGGGCGACGACGGTTCGACGACCGCCTTCGCGTTAGCCATAAGGTCCCCCTCAGTCACATACCGCTCAACTGCGGCATAGGTCTCGTAAGCCTCAGGTAGGGTATGTCAGGCGATGACTTATGACAAACGATTTTAAAAAGACGCTGCATGACTTCTGGCACACTGTGACAGAAAGGTGGCGAAGGGGTGTCCGCTGTGGGTCTACGGGAACGCAAGAAGGAGAAGACGCGCCTCGCGCTCCTCGACGCGGCGCTCGACCTGTTCCTCGAACAAGGATACGAGTCCACCACGATCGAGCAGATAGCGGGGGTCGTCGAAGTCTCTCCCCGCACCTTCTTCCGCTACTTCACCGGCAAGGACCATCTCGTGCTGTGGTTCCACGACCACGGCGAGGAGATCCTGCTGGAGGAGTTCGCCGCTCGTCCCGCGGACGAGCCCCCGTTCACGTCGCTCATGCACGGCCTGCGGGCCATGGTGGACGACATGCAGGGGTCAACGCCGGAGGACACCGAGAGGTTCCTGAAGCTGCGGCAACTATTCGATAAATATCCACATCTGGTGGGACAGTCGGTGGCCCGGGGCGCCGTCACGGAGATGCGGCTGGCCGAGGCCGTCGCCGCCCGCAGGGGCGTCGCCCCCGAGGACGATCAGCTGACGTACCTGATCGTGGCGTTCGCGATGTCCACCATGCGCATCGGCTTCGAGTGCCCGCGCAGGGAGACCACCATGCCGGAGATCGTCTCGCGCATCTCCGAGGCGGTCGCGCTGGCCGAGGCGTCGCTGCGGCCCGGCTGGGACACCCGCCCGGCGGCCTAGTTCATCGTGGGGTCGTCGGGGCAGGTCGCCACGAAGGCCAGCTCGCCCGGCTGGCGCCGCAGCACGTGCCGCCAGAGCGAGCCGGGGTCGCCGTGGAAGGTGTCGCCGGCCTCGGAGTCGACGACGTACCAGGCGCCCTCGGCGATCTCGCTCTCCAACTGGCCGGAGGTCCAGCCGGCGTATCCGGCGAAGATCCGCATCTGCGCGATCTCGCCCTGGAGGATCTCCGGGGGCGCGTCGAGGTCGACCGTGCCCAGGCGGGAGACGGCCGGGGTGCCCGCGTGCAGCCTGCGCCAGCCGAGCGGCTCCTCCCCGCTCGGGACCGCCGCGAGGGCGAGGGCGCTGTCGGTCTGGACGGGGCCGCCCTCGAACAGCACCGGCGGCCCGGTCACCAGCGGGTCCCAGACCGGCAGCACCTGTGTGACGGAGATGTCGCTCGGCCGGTTGAGCACCACGCCGAGCGTGCCGCCGTCGTGGTCGTGTTCCAGGATGAGCACGACGCTACGCCGGAAGTTGGGGTCGTCAAGAAGCGGCGTCGCCACCAACAAACCGCCGACGTAGATCGCTTCCGCCATACCTCCATCATGATGGGTGTGACGGGCTTCCGCTCCCCCGGCTCGGCCATGTTACTTTCTGTGCACTTATGGGCACGATCTGTGGCAAAGATCACGCTTGCGGGGCTCGGGAGGAGCACATGCGCATCGGTACACGCCTCGTCCTGGCCGCCCTTCCCGTGGGCGCGGCCGTGCTGCTTCCGTCGTCCGCGCAGGCGTGGCCGCTGCCCGACCGGGGTGACCCGTTCACGATGACGACCGACCGGCTCGCGTGCGGCTCGGGGTCCGTACGGGTCACGCTGCGCAACCAGACCCCGCAGCTCGCCCGGTTCGACCTGCGGGTGGACGCGAGGAGCGTGGCGACCGGCTCGATCCCGGCCCGCAAGCAGGTGGTCAGGACGGTCCGGATCGACCGGGGCACCACCCGCGAGATCGAGGCGTTCTCGGTCACCGACGCCCGTCCCGACACGCTCATCGACTCCACCCGGGTGCGCAACGACTGCTCCTGGGGGCGGGAGCGCAGGCACGGCCGCCTGCCGTACACCGGGCCGCCGTCCGACCTGTGGGGCAAGCTGGCCACGGCGGCCGGGCTCGTGGTGATGGGCGGGATCCTGTGGTGGTACGGCTCCGTCTGGCCCCGTTCGGTCCCCGACGGCCCCCTGTGATCCCGCCCGCGCCCCTGCCCGCGATCTCGCCCGCGCGTGAGGCCCCGTCGTGCCGCGTCAGGCGTCCCGCGGGACGAACGCGCCCGCGCGGGCCGCGGCCAGCGTGCGCAGCGCCGCGTCCCGGGCGACCGCCAGGTCCACCGGCTCCTTGGTGACCAGCAGGCGGTAGTAGAGCGGCGCGGAGATCGCCCTGATCACCTCCATGCCGTCGGTGCCCTCGGGCAGCTCACCCCGTTTCACCGCGAGGTCGACGACCTTTGCCCACTCCTCGATGCGCCGCAGGTAGAACGCGCGCAACGCCTGGACGGCCTGCGCGTCGGAGGTGCCCGCCGCGATCACCGCCTGGAACGTGGCCCCGAGCCGGTGGTCGGTGACCGCGCCCACGACGGCCGCGGCGTTGGCCAGCAGGTCGTCCTCGATGGATCCCGTGTCGGCGTGCGGTGACGACTGCTCGGCCAGCTCGGTCATCAGGTCCGTCACCAGCCCGGCCCTGCTGCCCCAGCGCCGGTAGACCGTGGTCTTGCCCACGCCGGCCCTGGCCGCCACCTGGTCCATGGTCAGCCCATGGAAACCGTGCTCGACCAGCTCGTCCTGAGTGGCCTCCAGCACGGCCGCGCGCACGCGCGCGGTGCGGCCCCCTGGCCGCACAGTCCCCGCCAAACGGGACTCTTGTTCCATTAACGCCCCTTTCGTGCTATCGTCATGCCGCATCTTAAAGGGACTTTCGTCCCATTAGGGGGATGGCATGACCGTACTCGCCGATCGGCCCCGATCCGATCGCATGACGTCCGGGCAACGGCTGGTTCTGGTGCTCCTGCTGGGGTCCCAGTTCATGCTCGCCGTGGACTTCTCCATTCTGAACGTGGCGCTGCCGGTGATCGGTTCAGGTCTCGGCTTCGCGCTGTCCGACCTCCAGTGGGTGGCCACGGCGTTCGCGCTGGCCGCCGCCGGGTTCACGTTGCTCTTCGGCAGGATCGCCGACCTGTTCGGGCGGCGCCGGCTGTTCCTGGCCGGGATGGTGCTGCTGGGGGTCTCCTCGCCGGCCGGCGGCCTGGCCGTCTCGCCGGGCATGCTGCTGGCGGCCCGGGTCGCCCAGGGCCTGGCCACGGGCCGTCGTCACGCCCGCCGGGCTCGCGCTGCTGACCACGTCGTTCCCCGAAGGGCCGCTGCGGGCGCCGAGCGGCCGAGGATGGACCTGCCCGGCGCGGTGAGCGTGACCGCCGGCCTGCTCGCGCTGGTCTTCGGCCTCACCAGGGCCGGCGAGCACGGCTTCGCCGACCCCCTCGGCCTCCGCGCGCTGGCCGCGGCGCCGCCCTGCTCGTCGCCTTCTGGTACGTCGAGCGCCGCGCCGCCGCGCCCCTCGTGCCCGTCTCGATCCCGGCCAGGCCGAACGTGACCTGGGGCAACCTGGCCGGGCTGATCGCCTTCGCCACGGAGACGTCCCTCGTCTTCCTCATGACCCTCTACCTGCAGAAGGTGCTCGGCTACTCGGCCCTGGCGACCGGGCCGGCGTTCGGGGTGCTGGGGCTCGGCACCGTGCTCGACGGCGTGCTCGCGCCCCGGGTCCTCGGCCGGCTCGGCAGGGGCCGGGCGCTGGCGGCCGGGTTCGGGCTCCAGGCCGTCGCGACGGCGTCGCTGGCGCTGCTGGGCGCCGGTCCCGGCTGGATCTGGCTGCTGCTGGCGGCCACGTTCGCGGGCGGGGCCGGGAACATGGTGGCGATCGTCGGGTTCATGGTGACGGCCACGTCCGGTCTGCCGGACTCCGAGCAGGGCCTGGCCGCCGGCCTGGCGACGATGACCCAGCAGGTCGGCATCACCATGGGCATCCCGGTCATGAGCGCTGTGGCCACGGCCGCGATGGGCACCGTGCTCCAGGGGGTGATCGTGGCGGTGCTCGTCAACGCCGCGCTCACGGCCGGCGGAGCGCTGATTTCCCGCACGCGTTCGGCAATGTCGAACTGATCTGCGCTAGGGTGGCCGCCGTGGGAGAGACGATTCAATCGGTGGAACGGGCGGCCGCGATCCTGCGCCTGCTCGCGTCCGGCCCCCGCCAGCTCGGCGTGGCGGAGCTGGCCAGGGCGCTGGGCCTGCCCAAGGGCACGCTCCACGGCATCCTGCGCACGCTCGTCCGCGTCGGCTTCGTCGAGCAGGACGCCGCGACCGGCAAGTACCGGCTCGGGGCCACCCTGCTCCACCTGGGCAGCAGCTACCTCGACGTCAACGAGCTGCGCACCCGCTCGATCAACTGGGCCGACGCCCTGGCCGGCCGGAGCAGGGAGAGCGCCTGGATCGGCACCCTGCACGAGGGGCACGTGCTGGTGATCCACCACGTGTTCCGCCCCGACGACAGCATGCAGACCCTCCAGGTCGGCACCTACCTGCCGACGCACGCCAGCGCACTCGGCAAGGTGCTGCTCGCCTACGACCCGTACGGGGAGTCGCTCGCGGCCCCGCCGCTGCCGGCCTGCACCGACCGGACGCTGGTCGACGCCGCCAAGCTGGAGGAGGAGCTGGAGCAGGTCCGGGCCAGGGGGTGGGCGGCCGAGATGGAGGAGCTCACCGAGGGCGAGGTCGCCATCGCCGCCCCGATCAAGGACCCGCGCGGCCTGGTGGTGGGCGCCATCGGCATCCGGGGCGCGGTCGAACGGCTGACCGCCGACGGCGCCCTGACCATGGAGTACGTCTCCTACGTCCGCGACGCCGCCCGCGCGATCACCCGCGATCTGGCCAGATGACCGGTTGAACAACACCGGGGCAAACACGTAACATCGCTCACATCGTTCGACAATGTCGAACCCCGACTCCCAAGCGAGGAACCTCGTGCCTCGACCGCACTACATCGCAGCCATCGACCAGGGCACCACGTCCAGCCGGTGCATCGTCTTCGACCAGGCCGGCAACATCGTCACCGTCGCCCAGCGCGAGCACCGCCAGATCTTCCCCAAGCCCGGCTGGGTCGAGCACGACGCCGAGGAGATCTGGCAGTCGGTGCGGACCGTCATGGCCGAGGCCACCGAGGGGCTCGACATCGCCGCGCTGGGCATCACCAACCAGCGCGAGACCACCGTCCTGTGGGACCGGGAGACCGGGCGTCCCGTCTGCCCGGCGATCGTGTGGCAGGACACCCGCACCGACGCGCTCACCCGCATGCTCGCCGAGCACGAGGGGCTGTTCAAGGAGAAGGCCGGCCTGCCGCTGACCACGTACTTCTCCGGGCCGAAGATCCGCTGGCTGCTCGACGCGTACGGGCTGCACGAGCGGGCCGGGCGCGGCGAGGTGCTGTTCGGCACGATGGACAGCTGGCTGCTGTGGAACCTGACCGGCCGCCACCTGACCGACGTGACCAACGCCAGCCGCACGATGCTGATGAACATCCACACGCTGAGCTGGGACGACGACCTGCTCGCCGCCCTCGGCGTGCCGCGCGCGATGCTGCCGGAGATCCGCCCGTCCGCCGAGGTCTACGGCCACACCGCGGCCGGCGTGCCGGTGGCCTCCGCGCTCGGCGACCAGCAGGCGGCGCTGTTCGGCCAGACCTGCTTCGAGCCCGGCGAGGCCAAGAGCACCTACGGCTCGGGCAGCTTCCTGCTGATGAACACCGGCCAGGAACCCGTCGTCTCCCGGCACGGCCTGCTGACCACCGTCGGCTACCAGATCGGCGACGGCCCGGCCACGTACGCGCTGGAGGGCGCGATCGCCGTCACCGGCT
Source organism: Nonomuraea sp. NPDC049684 (assembly GCF_044465345.1). Lineage (NCBI taxonomy): Bacteria > Bacillati > Actinomycetota > Actinomycetes > Streptosporangiales > Streptosporangiaceae > Nonomuraea > Nonomuraea sp. NPDC049684. The sequence goes on from NZ_JBITLO010000002.1 coordinate 149,588, forward strand.
CGCTGGTGCAGTGGCTGCGCGACAACCTGGGCCTGATCTCCAGCGCCGCCGAGATCGAGACGCTGGCCAAGACCGTCGACGACAACGGCGGCTGCTACTTCGTCCCGGCCTTCTCGGGGCTGTTCGCGCCCCACTGGCGCTCCGACGCCCGCGGCGTGATCGCCGGGCTGACCGGGTTCGTCACCAAGGGCCACATCGCGCGGGCCGTCCTGGAGGCCACCGCCTGGCAGACCCGCGAGGTCGTCGACGCGATGAACGCCGACTCCGGCCTCGACCTGACCACGCTGCGCGCCGACGGCGGCATGACGGCCGACAACCTGCTCATGCAGACGCTGGCCGACGTGCTGGCCGTCCCCGTGATCAGGCCGATGGTCGCCGAGACCACCGCCCTCGGCGCCGCGTACGCCGCCGGCCTGGCCACCGGCTACTGGCCCGACCTCGACAGCCTGCGCGCCAACTGGCACAAGGCGTCGGAGTGGCGGCCGGAGATCGACGAACAGGCCCGCGCGCGGGAGTACCGCAATTGGAAGAAGGCCGTGGCCCGCACCCTCGACTGGGTCGAACAGTAGGACTGGAGCACCTCATGAACATCGCCATCGGCGCCGACCGGGCCGAGGTCCGGCACGAGCTCTCCCGCGCCACGTACGACCTGCTGGTGATCGGCGGCGGCATCCTCGGCACCTCCGTCACCTGGATGGCCGCGCAGGCGGGGCTGCGGGTGGCGATGGTCGAGGCGGGCGACTTCGCCGGGGCCACCTCCAGCGCGTCGTCCAAGCTGGTCCACGGCGGCCTGCGCTACCTGCAGACCGGCAACGTCAAGCTGGTCGCCGAGAACCACCGCGAACGCCGCGCTCTGGCCGGCGACATCGCACCCCACCTGGTCAAACCGCTCAACTTCCTGGTGCCGATCTACAAGGGCGGCCCGCACGGCGCGGCCAAGCTCGGCGCCGGCGTCTTCCTGTACTCCGCGCTGTCGGTCTTCGGCGACGGCATGGGCAAGGTCATCACGCCGCACCAGGCCATGGCCCGCGTCCCGGCGCTGCGCAGCGAGGGCCTGCGCGCCGCCGCCGTCTACGGCGACCACCAGATGAACGACAGCCGCGTCGCCGTCATGACCGTTCGCGCGGCCGTCGACGCGGGCGCGGTCGTGCTCAACCACGCCGAGGTCGTCGGGCTGCGCAAGTCGGGCGGCAGCGTGACCGGCAACGTGACGGGGGCCGAGCTGCGCGACCGCCTCGACGGCACCGAGTTCGGGGTGGACGCCCGGCTCGTCCTCAACGCCACCGGCCCGTGGGTGGACCACCTGCGCCGGATGGAGGACCCGCACGCCGCGCCGAGCATCAGGCTCTCCAAGGGCGCCCACCTGGTGATGCGCCGCCACGACCCGTGGAAGGCCGCGCTCACCACGCCGATCGACAAGTACCGGGTCTCCTTCGCCATCCCGTGGGAGGACCACCTGCTGCTCGGCACCACCGACGAGGCGTACGAGGGCGACCCGGCCGACGTGCGCGCCACCGACGCCGACATCGCCCAGATCCTCGACGAGGCCGGTCACGCCGTGCGCGACAGCCAGCTCCGCCGCGAGGACATCACCTACGCCTTCGCCGGGCTGCGCGTGCTGCCCGGCGGCCCCGGGCAGGTGTCGGCCGCCAAGCGGGAGACCGTGGTGACCAGGGGCGCCGGCGGCATGCTGTCGGTCGCGGGCGGCAAGTGGACCACCTACCGGCACATCGGCAGGCACGTCCTGGAGACCCTCTCCCGCCTGCCGGGCCGGCCGCTCGGCGACGACCTGGCCGACATCCTGCCCGCCGTGCCCCTGCCGGGCCTGGCCAGCCCGGACGCCGTCGCCATGCGCCTGTGGACCGAACGCGAGCCGGGCGCCCGCATGGACCCGCTGGTCGCCCGCAACCTGGCCACCCACTACGGCACGATCGCCTTCGACGTGGCCCGGCTCATCCGCGACGACCCCTCGCTCGGCGAGCGCATCCACCCCGACGGGCCCGACATCTGGGCCCAGGCCGTCTACGCCCGCGACCACGAGTGGGCGGCCACCGTCGACGACGTCGTGCGCCGCCGCACCACGCTCACCGTGCGGGGGCTCGACACGCCCGACGTCCGCACCCGCATCGAGCAGCTCCTCGCCTGACCGTCACCCGGGCCGCGGCGGCCCTCCGCCGCCGCGGCTGCGACGAACGTCACCGCAGATCACAGGTTCGAGGCGGCCGGTACGGGGAATCCGATATGTCGCATCCGTCGCCGAGGACCCCCGGGCCCCAGAGCCGGCGTCGGAGCGCCTACCGGCCGAACCCTCTTCTGCCGCCCCAATGGAGGTGACGTCATGTCCGCCAAGTCCCGGCTGCACATCGCGATGGTGGCTCCCCCGCGGTTCGAGAACCCGCCCCGCTCGTACGGCGGTGTCAAGGTCATGATGGACGACCTCGCCCGGTCCCTGCTCAGACTGGGCCACCAGGTCACCCTGATCGGCGCGGGCCGGTCGGGCACTTCCCCCCACGTCCTGGCCGCCTACACCCAGCCGCCCTCCCACCCGCTGGACGAACCCGTCCCTGGGACGGCGGTCCCCGACGTCCGGCCGGCGGACCTGGACGTGGACGTCGTCCACGACCACTCCCCCGCGGGCTCGGTGACCGCCCTGAACCCCCGCATCCCGACGGTGACGACCGTGCACGGCCCGGCCTCGGGCGAGCAGGCCGAGCGCTACCGCCGGCTCGGCGACTCCGTCGGCCTGGTGTCCACCTCGACGTTCCAGCGCATGCAGGCCCCCGACCTCAACTGGCTGGGCACCGTGCACAACGGCGTGGACCTGAAGAGCTTCCCCTTCCGCGAGCGCAAGGAGGACTACGCGCTCTTCCTCGGCCGGTTCAGCCCCGGCAAGGGCGCCCACCTGGCCATCGACGCCGCCCGGCGGGCCGGCCGGCGCATCCTGCTCGCCGGCCGGCTGAACGAGCCGTCCGAGCACGAGTACTTCGACAGCCACATCCGCCCCCGGCTCGGCGAGGACGCCGTCTATGTCGGCGAGGCCGACGGCCCGCGCAAGCGCGAGCTGCTGGCCGACGCCCACTGCCTGCTCTTCCCCAGCCGCCGGGAGGAGGCGTTCGGCATGGTCATGATCGAGGCCATGGCGAGCGGCACCCCGGTGGTCGCACTGCGCGGCGGCGCCGTGGGCGAGGTCCTCGTGGACGGCATCACCGGCTACGTCTGCGACGACCCCGCCGACCTGGCCGAGGCGGTCGAGGCCGCGGGCGGCCTGAACCCGGCCGACTGCCGCATGCACGTCAAGCGCAACTTCGACGCGCTCGGCATGGCCATGGGCTACGAGAAGATCTACGAACTGAGCATCCGCGACCGGCGTCCGGCGCCGTTCGCCGCCTGACCGGCGCGTCCCCGTGCGGCGGATCGCCGCCGCACGGGGTGTCGCCCCCGTCCCGGGGGAAGGGGGTAGGCATGCGCACTGCCATGAACGAGGCCCTGATCAGGCATTTCACCGACCTGCGCGACGGCGTCCACGGCGGCGTCACCGCGCGGGAGGACAAGGAACGCCTGTTCGCCACGGCGGTCGAGCTGCTCGACCCGGTGGCGCGGGCGACGCTGGACGAGTTCAACGCCGACCTGCTCCTCGGCACCGGGCAGGTGGTGGCCAGCGGGCTCACCAGGTCGCAGGAGGGCGGGCTCAACGCCATGTGGTCGCTCACGTGGCCGGAGCAGCGCGACAAGGACATCCTGCCGATCGCGATCGTGGCCCACTACGGCGCCGACTTCCACCACCCGCACCTGCGCGGCAACACCGTCGGCGACTGGCCGCTGAACGTCTTCGACCACTCGGACGCGGCGGGCCAGCTCACCACCCTGCGCGCCATCGCCGCCGCCGACGCCCACAACCTGGTCTTCCAGGAGAGCTACCGCCTCATCCCCGCCGTAACCCACACGTAGACAGCTCTCCGCGCCTTCAGAAGCCTCCGCTTTCAGGGGCTTCCGCCCCTCAGGAGCTTCCGCCTTCACGGGACCTCCGACTTCACGGACCTCTGGCCCTCAGGAGCCTCCGCCTTCACGGACCTCCGTTTTGGGGTTCCGTCCGCGCGGGCCCTTCGCGTTTTTCTGTCCTTACGGCTTCGCGTGGTCCAGCCACCCGCCGTACTTCGGCTGGTGGCCTTCCAGGGCACGCCCTCTGACCCTTCACCGGCGCGCCGCCGTGACGGTGCGCTCTGTGGGCCCTCCGGGTGGGGTGCTCGCCGGGGCCGGACCGGGTCGGAACCGGCCCCGGGCGGGATCACGCCTCGGTGAAGCCGCGGGCCCGGCCGCCGGCGCTCTCGCGGACCGCGGCGGCCACCGCCGTCGCCACGTCGGGATGGAAGACGCTCGGCACGATGTAGTTGGGGCCCAGCTCCTCCGGGGTCACCACGGCCGCCAGCGCGCCCGCTGCGGCCAGCAGCATCTCCTGCGTCACCCCGCCGGCCTGCGCGTCGAGCAGGCCGCGGAACACGCCCGGGAAGGCCAGCACGTTGTTGATCTGGTTGGGGTAGTCGGAGCGGCCGGTCGCCACCACGGCGGCGTGCTCGCGCGCGTCGTCGGGCGAGACCTCGGGCTCGGGGTTGGCCAGCGCGAACACCACGGAGTCCTTGGCCATCGTCGCGATGTCGTCGCCGGTCAGGATGCCGGGCGCGGACACGCCCACGAACACGTCGGCGTCCTTGACCGCGCCGCGCAGGTCGCCCGCGTAGCCGTCGGCGTTGGTGTGCTCGGCGATCCAGCGCAGCGAGTCGTCGAGGTCGTCGCGGCCCTTGTGCACGGCGCCCAGGTAGTCGCAGACGACCACGTTGCGGGCGCCGGCGGCCAGCAGCAGCCGCAGCACCGCGTTCCCGGCCGCGCCGGCGCCGGCCATCGTGATCTTGACGTTCTCGATGGACTTGTTCACCACGCGCAGCGCGTTGGTCAGCGCCGCCAGCACGCAGATCGCGGTGCCGTGCTGGTCGTCGTGGAAGACCGGGATGTCCAGCAGCTCGCGCAGCCGGCGCTCGACCTCGAAGCAGCGCGGCGCGCCGATGTCCTCCAGGTTGATGCCGCCGAACCCGGGCGCGATGAGCTGCACCGTGCGGACGATCTCGTCGACGTCCTGGGTGTCGAGGCAGATGGGCCAGGCGTCGATGCCCGCGAACCGCTTGAACAGGGCGGCCTTGCCCTCCATGACCGGCAGCGCGGCCTCCGGCCCGATGTTGCCCAGGCCCAGCACCGCCGACCCGTCGGTGACCACGGCCACCGAGTTGCGCTTGATCGTCAGGCGCCGCGCGTCCTCCTTGTTCCTGGCGATGGCCATCGACACGCGCGCCACGCCCGGGGTGTAGGCCATGGACAGCTCGTCGCGGTTGCGCAGCGGCACCTTCGACTTCATCTCGATCTTGCCGCCGAGGTGCATGAGGAACGTGCGGTCGGAGACCTTGTGGATGACGACGCCCTCGACCGCCTCCAGCTGGTCGACGATGGCCTGCGCGTGGTCGGTGTCGCGCGCGGCGCAGGTGACGTCGATGCGGAGCTTCTCGTGGCCCGCGTTGGTGACGTCGAGGGCGGTCACCACGCCTCCGGCCGACTCTACGGCGTGGGTGAGCTGGCTCACGGCCTTGCCGCCTGCGGGCACCTCGAGACGCACGGTTATGGAGTACGACACACTCGGGACGGTCGCCACGTCAATCGCTCCTTCGGGACTGACCAAGAAGTCATCCAAGGATAGGGGGCATCAGGTCAACCCAGTGCCGTCGCTGCGGTGACGATGAGATCGACACACGCGGGGACGGGAATCGTCGTGCTGTCGAGCACAAGGTGATAGTGGCACGGATCACCCGGATCCGCCCGGTAGAAGTGGCGGACGTAGGCCGTCCTGGCCCGGTCGTTGTCCTCGATGACGGCCCGCGCCTCCCGCTCGCTCGTGCCGCTCAGCGTGGCCGTCTGGCGGACCCGGCGATTCAGCGGCGCGTCGAGCCTGACGTGCAGGGCGCCGGGGTGGTCGGCCAGCACCAGGGCGCCGGCACGGCCCAGGAAGACGCCTCCCTGGGCCAGGGCCATCTCCTTCATCATGCGCTCGGTGCGCCGGACGAACTCCTCCGGCGGCAGCGGCATCGCGCCCGGGACGTACATGTCCACGCCGCCGAAGGTGACCGTGGGCAGCCGGATGGCGCCCGACAGCAGCCTGCCGAGGCCGTGTTCGGCGCGGTCGTCGTGGGCCAGCGCCTCCTCCAGCGTGCAGCCGAGCTCCTTGGCCACGGCGCTGGGGATGGCACGGTCGACGAAGGGCACGCCGAGCCGTTCGGCGACGGCCGGGCCGATGAGGCTGCCGGCCGTGCCGTAGGCCGCGGAGATCGTGACGACCCGCATACCCCCAGGTTAGAACAGGGCGCTCGCCAATGCTCTACGCGCTTTCGCCAAAGATGGGTCGTCTGACGGCAACGCGTCGAAAAGGCCGAGCAAGTGCTTTCTGGCCCGGTCGCGGTCGTCGCCCGACGTGCGCTTGACCACGGCCACCACGCGCTCGAACGCCTCGTCGACCGCGCCGGAGAGCATCTCCAGGTCGGCGGCCAGGAGCTGCGCCTCGATGTCGGACGGGTCCTGGGCGCGCCGCTGCACCTCGGCCGGGTCGGCCTCGGAGGTGCGCTTGATCAGCCCGACGCCGGCCAGGCCCATCTTGGCGTCCTCGTCGCCGGGGACGCGGGCCAGCAGGCGCTGGTAGGCCGCCTCGGCCGCGTCGAGGTCGCCCGCGTCGATGGCCTGCTCGGCCGCCACCAGGTCGGGGTCGGCGGGCGGCCCGTCGGGCGCCTGCGGCCCCTCCTCGGCCGCCGGCGGCCGGGCGTCGGGGTTGGCCTGGTAGAACTGCTCGACCGCGCCCATCAGCTCGTCGAGCCAGCGGCGCACCTCCTGCTCGGGCAGCACCTGCTGGAAGCCGGTGACGGCCTGCCCCTGGAAGATGGCCAGCACGGTCGGCACGGCCTGCACCCGCAGCGCCTGCGCGATCTGGGGGCTGGCGTCGACGTTGACCTTGGCCAGCACGGCCCGGCCGCCCAGGTCGCCGATCACCTTCTCCAGCACCGGGCTGAGCTGGGCGCTGCCGGGCGCCCTCGGCGACCACAGGTCGAGCACCACCGGCACGGTCATCGACCGGTCGATGACGTCCGTCGTGAACGTCTCCTCGGTCACGTCGACGACCGAGGCCGAGGTGGCCCCCTGGGGACCGGCGGCCTCCCGCCGGGCCTGGGCCTCCAGTGCCTGTTTGCGCGCGCCCAGGTCCACAGCTCCGTAGAGCGACCCGGGCCTAGAGAAGTCCGCCATGCTCCTCATCTTGCCGCATGGACGGGCCCGCGAAGTCACCCGCCGCCACCCTCAGCGTGCGGAGCTGGTCGAAGATCTGGCGGAGTTCGTCCTCGACGTACATCGTGAGGCCGAACTCGGCGGCCATCAGGTCGTCGGTGGCCCGGCGCACGACCTCCCTGCCCTTGGCGGTGATCTCGGCCAGCACGCCGCGGCCGTCGCGGGGATTGGGCAGGCGGCAGACGAACCCGGACTTCTCCAGCCTGTCCACCGTGTTCGTGACGCTGGTGGGGTGGACCATGAGCCGTTCGCCGATCTTCCACAGCGGCAGCGAGCCGGTGTGGCTGAACGTCAGCAGCACCAGGGCCTCGTAGCGGGCGAAGGTGAGGTCGTGGGGTTTGAGCAGGGAGTCGAGCTGCGACAGCAGGATCTGCTGCGCTCTCATGATCGAGGTGACCGCGGCCATCGCGGAGGAAGGCCCGAAGCGGGCACGCCAGCTCTCCGCGGCGCGGTCGATGGGATCGAACGGCAGATTGAGCGGCTTCGGCTGGGACACAGCGCTACGGTAGCGTGCCTCTCGTCCCGGTTTCGTCGGGCCACCTGGAGCGACAGGCTTCACCGCTTGACCAAGAATCCGACCGTCAATCATCACGCTCCGTTATGGTTCTCTCACGTAAGGTGACGCGGAAGCCAAGTCCATCTGCCGTGGGGACGGGTCTGGGCTGGCATTCTTCCGCTTTGCCGAGGGCACGGGGGGTGCTTGGTGAACATCAACGGGATACAGGGTGCGTGAGCACGCGGGCGTTACACGCGAGGAGCTGAAGCACAGCGCGGCCGTGACAGTGGCGGTGCTGCTCGCTCTCGGCCTGGTCGCGGCGTGGAACGTCCTGATACCCGGCGTCGACGCGTGGGAGAACATCCTGGCCGCGGTCATCGGCTCGCTGCGGATGACCGGGCCGGTGGCGGCGGCGTTCGCCGCGTGGGTGGCGCTGCGCAAGCGGCGCGCCCTGCGCGGGCGCTCGCTCACGACGTGGCGGGCGCTCAAGGCGCCGCTGGCGATCGTGGTGGTGGTGCTGGGCTCGTTCGGCGCGACGGTGCTGGTGCTGGCGGTCAAGACCGTGCTCACCGACCAGGCGGGGCGGCTCAGCCTGTCCGGCCTGGGCATGGGCATGGCGGGCCTGGCGCTCTACGCGGTGATCGGGTGGGTGGCCGGCTGGGTCGTGCCCAAGGCGCTCACGCCGCCGATCGCGGGGCTGGCCTGCTACGTCGCCTTCTCCTGGCTGGCCGACGACCGGGGGCTGGCCGACCGGCTGGTGCCGGGCACGGGCGAGCCGTACGACCTGTTCCAGGGGCTGGGCGGGGCGCCGTTCTTCGACCAGACGATCTGGCTGCTCGGCATCACCTGCGCGCTGCTGCTCGGCTGGGCGGCGCTGGTGACCAGGCAGGCCCTGGTGCTTGCGTGCGCGCTGCTGGCCGTGCTGGCCGCGGGCATGGGCGTGTCGCGGATGCTGGCCCATCCCAAGCCAGCCGCGGCCGAGGACATCGCCTACGCCTGCCAGGAGTGGCCGATCACGGTCTGCCTGCACCCCGGGATGCGGGCGGGGCAGACCGAGCTGGGCGCGGTGTTCACGCAGATCGCCTCGCGCCTGGCCGGCACGCCGGCCGCGTTCACGCGGGTGGAGCAGCGGCCGCTGGACGAGCCGCTGAAGCCCTCCAACGGCCTGGCGCCGATCCACGTGCCCGACCTGTCGGCGGGGTTCGCCGAGGAGGCGGCCTACGAGTACATCGACGCGCTGGCCGCCCGCTGCCCCGGCACGCCGGCCGACGGCTACCGGGAGATCGTGATGGCCTGGCTGCGCGGCGAGCCGCTGCCCGGCGGCCCGCTGCCCGAGCACCAGTACGCCGCGTCCTGGTTCTCCGGCCTCGACGAGCACCAGCGCAGGGAGTGGCTGCGCATGTTCTACAGCGACTTCCAGGCGTGCCGCCTGTCCAGCACGCACTTCGGCGGCGGTCCGGCCCCTACCGCCGTCATCACGCCCCCCACCGGCGCCACGCCCGAGAGCAGCCACGTCTACCCGGTCTATCCCGACCCCGGCACGGCGGGCACCACCGGCTGAGGACGAAGATGTCACCCCGCGGCTGGCAATGATGATCGCCGAGCGGGTAGTCATGCCCCATGACGACTTCCCAGACGACGTCGCCGGACCTGGCTCCCCGGCGGCGGCGCAGGTGGCGATATGCGGCGGGGTTCCTCGTCCTGGCGGTCCTGCTCGTGGTGGGCGGCCGGCTGGCCTGGACCTGGCTCAACCCGTTCGGAGAGCAGACCGTCGACCGCAGCCAGCCGGTGCTGCTGCAGTCCATCAAGGACCTCAGCCGGTTCGAGGCGGCCACGGGCACCTTCCAGGTCGTCGTCGACCTGGAGAAGGACGCCAACTTCCTGCCCGACGCGGTCAAGGGCACCCGCACGCTGTTCGTGGGCGCGGGCGGCGTCGACGCCTATGTCGACTTCTCGGCCATGGGGGCGGGCGCGGTGACCGTGAACAAGGAGCGCACCGAGGCCACCGTCCGCCTGCCGCGCGCCCAGTTGGAGAAGCCCAACCTGGACAACAGCCGCTCGTACGTGTTCGCCCAGCAGCGCGGCCTGCTCGACCGCGTCCAGGACTTCCTGTCGGGCTCCCCGGGCGACCAGCGCGAGCTGTACCTGCTGGCGGAGAAGAAGATCACCGAGGCGGCCGTGGCCAGCGACCTGCGGGCGCGGGCCGACGCCAACACCAGGTCGATGCTCACCGGCATGCTCAGGTCGCTCGGGTTCTCCAAGGTGAGCGTGAAGTTCACCGACGAGCCCTGACGGGCGTCCTTACCTGCCCCGCGGGCCGCTCCACCTCGGGCGGGGCGGCCCGTCCGCGTTCCCGCCTAGGTATGCCGAGGCGTCCTAAGTCCATGGGCGCGCCTGCCTAAGTACCTCCCTACCTGCCCGAACCCCGGCAGATAGGACATCCGCCCGATGTGGCGGGAGGGGCCTTAGGAGGAGTCTTAAGAGTGCAGGGAACAAGGAACACGAACAGCGGGAGCATCGGATGAACGCCGAACTCGAGTACACCGTCATGCAGCACCACGCCGCCGAACTCCGTCGGGCCGCCGCCGAGCAGCGGCGCGTACGGGAAGCGCTGAAGGGACAGCGTTCCGAGCGTCGCCACCGCTCGGTCTTCGCCAAGTTCCTGGCTTCATGACCGTCCACAAGCAGCCCGGCCGCAGCCTCCCTCGCGGCCGGGCTGAGATGCCCCCTTAGGGGGGCGCGCCCGGCGCCGGATTCCTGGCCGGCCCGCGCGCAGCGTCAGCGACACCCCGGTCCCGTTCCTGGTGGGACCGGGGTGTCGCGCGTTCACGCCGTACGTCGCGGGGGCTCGTACGGCATCCGCGGGCCACTGACGGAAGATGTCAGGGATCGGCGCATACCGTCCGGGCATGGACAACGGCTTCGACTTCTTCGTCGGCACCTGGACCTCACGGCAGCGGCGGCTGCGCAAGGCGCTGGCCGGCAGCGACGAATGGTACGAGTTCACCGGCCACACCAGGTGCTGGAGCGTCCTGGACGGCGCGGGCAACATCGACGAGGTCACCTTCCCCGGCGAGGGCTCGGCCGGGGTGACCTTACGCCTGTACGACAAGGCGGCCGGCACCTGGTCGCTCTACTGGGCCGGCAGCGCCACCGGCATGTCGCTGCCGCCCGTCACGGGCCGCTTCGACGACACCGGAGTCGGCCTGTTCACCTGCGACGACGTGTACGACGGCCGGCCGATCCAGGTGGCCTACGTCTGGTCGGACATCGCCGCCGATTCGTGCCGCTGGGAGCAGCGCTTCTCCCCCGACGGCGGGACGACCTGGGAGACCAACTGGACGGCCGACTTCACCCGCCTCTCCTGAATCCTTTTCGGGGGTCGATGCCTCTCATGTCCGTACAACGGAACGAGACAATGGGAGAACGTCATGGTGATCGCCATCGCGGCCGGGGCTGCGGCCGTACTGATCTGCACGTGCGTGGTCGTCCTGCGGCGAAGGAGCAAGGAACGTGGCTGACCCCCGGCGCCTCGGCACGGCGGCCGGGCCCGGCGCCCCGGCGCCGGAGCCGGCCGGCGGCGGGCGCGCCTGGTCGGACGAGCAGCTGATCAACGCGGCCCGGGCCGGCGACGCCGACTCGATCGCCGCGCTGGTGTCGGGCGCCCACCCGCACGTGCGGCGCTTCGCCCACACGCTGTGCGCCACGCCGGAGGACGCCGAGGACGCCGCCCAGGAGGCGCTGATCGTCCTGTACCGCAAGATCGGCACTCTGCGCGCGTCCGGGGCGCTGGCCTCGTGGATGTTCCGGATCATCCGCAACGAGTGCATCAGGCGGGCCCGCCTGATGCTGCGCCCCGGGCCGCCGGCGCCCTCCTCGGCCGCCGCGCAGTCGGCAGAGGAGGAGATGTTCGAACGGCTGGAGGCCGCGCGGGTGGCCGAGGCCATCGCGGCACTCCCCGCCGACCAGCGGCGGGTGCTCATCATGCGGGACGTCCAGGGGCTCAGCGGCCGCATGGTCGCCGACGCCCTCGGGCTGAGCGTCCCGGCGATGAAGTCCCGCCTGCACCGCGCCCGTGCGACCGTGCACGGCCTGCTGTCCCAAGGAGCCCTCCATGACTGAGCCCACCGCGGGGACGTCGCTCCCCCGTCACCTGGCCCGCGGCGCGCTGGGCTTCGGCGCGCTGATCGCCTCGGTCGCGCTGATCCCGTGGACCGGGCCGGTCAGCCTGGTGCTCGCCGTCGTCGGGGCGATCGCCCTGCGCGGGTGCCCGGCGTGCTGGGTGATGGCGCTGGTGCAGCTCGTCTCGATGGGACGCATGCAGCGCCAGTGCACCGACGGCGTGTGCGAGCTGGTCCCGGCGGGCGGGCGGCACACGGGCAAGGGCGCGGCTCATTGACCGCGCTCTGACCGGCGACCGCGCGATCAGGGGGCAGAAGACAGGCCCACCCGACGACAGCGATCGGGTGGGCCAGGACGGGTCAGGGCACGCGGATGATCAGCGCGTCGCCCTGCCCGCCCCCGCCGCACAGGCCGGCCGCCCCCAGGCCGCCGCCCCGCCGCTTCAGCTCGTAGGCCAGCGTCAGCACGATCCGCGCCCCCGAGGCCCCGATCGGGTGCCCGAGCGCGATGCCGCCGCCGTTGACGTTCACCTTGTCCAGCGGCACGCCGAGCTCCTTGGCCGACTGCAGGACCACGCTCGCGAACGCCTCGTTGATCTCGATCAGGTCGAGGTCGTCGGGGGTCAGCCCCTGCTTGGACAGCGCGTGCTTGATGGCGTTGGCCGGCTGCGACTGCAGGGACGCGTCGGGCCCGGCCACGTTGCCGTGCCGGCCGATCTCCGCCAGCCACGGCAGCCCGAGCTCCTCGGCCTTGGCCTTCGACATGACCACCACGGCGCACGCGCCGTCGGAGATCTGCGAGGCCGAACCGGCGGTGATGGTGCCGTCGGCGGCGAAGGCCGGGCGCAGCTTGGCCAGCGTCTCGGCGGTGGTGTCGCCGCGGATGCCCTCGTCCTCCCGGACGACCACCGGCTCGCCGCGGCGCTGCGGGATCTCGACCGGGACGATCTCCTCCTCGAAGACGCCGTTCTTGGTGGCGGCGGCGGCGAGCTGGTGGGAGCGGGCCGACAGGGCGTCCTGCTCGTCGCGGGCGATGCCGAGCCGGGCGTTGTGCCGCTCGGTCGACTCGCCCATCGCGCACTGGTCGAAGGCGCAGAACAGGCCGTCGTGGGCCATGGAGTCGACCACGTCGGAGCCGCCGTACTTGACGCCCTTGCGCAGCCCCGGCAGCAGGTGGGGGGCGTTGGTCATGGACTCCATGCCGCCCGCGACCACGATGTCGAACTCGCCGGCGCGGATGAGCTGGTCGGCCAGGGCGATGGCGTCGAGGCCGGACAGGCAGACCTTGTTGACGGTCAGCGAGGGCACGGTCATCGGGATGCCGGCCTTGACGGCGGCCTGGCGGGAGGGGATCTGGCCCGCGCCCGCCTGGAGCACCTGGCCCATGATCACGTACTCGACGGCCTCGGGGGCCACTCCGGCACGTTCCAGGGCGGCCTTGATGGCGATGCCGCCGAGCTCCACGCCCGACAGCCCGGACAGGGCGCCGAGCAACTTGCCGATGGGGGTACGAGCTCCGGCGACGATGACGGAACTGGACATTGGCGGCGGCCTCCTGTGCTCACGAGGGGTTCTTTGACACCATACCCACGAGTAGGAGCTCGCCCGCTATGGAGGTAGGCCACACAATGTTCATGCGCATCGACCACATCGGGATCGCCTGCCACGACCTGGAGGAGAAGATCGCGTTCTTCTCGGAGACGTTCGAGCTGACCGTCGTGGCCCGCGAGGTCAACGAGGCGCAGGGCGTCAAGGAGGCGATGCTGCACATCGCCGACGGCGAGGGCGGGGGCTCCTACATCCAGCTCCTGGAACCGCTTTCCGACGACTCGCCGGTGGGGAAATTCCTCGCCAAACGGGGCGAAGGTGTCCATCATGTGGCATTTGGGGTTTCCGACGTCGCCGAGGCCATGACTAAGATCAACGAGAAGGGCGTGAGGGTGCTGGACGAACGTCCGCGTCACGGTTCGATGGGGTCGCAGATCGCGTTCCTGCACCCCAAAGATGTGGGAGGAATGCTCACCGAGTTGGTCCAAGCGGCCTCGCGCTAACAAACGGAAATATCGTTCATAAGTAACTAGTCACGCAGAAAGCTGGACGGGGCCCGAAGGTGGCACCAGCGGAGTACGCTGGCTTCCCACCGGACAGGGAGCCTGCCGCGAGGCACAGGCTCCTGGCTCGGCTGCCCCGAACCCCCCGTCCGGCCCGTGTAGCCGTCTCGACAACCCAGGATCGAGCCTCCATGCAGTCCGACATCGACGCCCAGCTCAACAACTTCTTCGAGGACGCCCCGGCACGCGAGTTCGACGTCGTGCTCAGGGGCTACGACCGGCACCAGGTGCACGACCACCTCAAGCAGCTCGACCTGGAGCTACGCCAGTCCAGGGAGCAGGTCACCAACCTGCAGCGCGATCTGTCCGACTCCCAGCGCCAGCTGCAGGAGCAGGAGCGTCCGACGTACTCCGGTCTCGGCGCCCGCATCGAGCAGTTGCTGCGCCTGGCCGAGGAGCAGGCCACCGAGCTCGTGCAGGCCGCCCGGACCGAGGCCAACGAGATCAAGGCCGCCGCCAAGGTCGAGGCCGCCGACCTGCGGGCCGCCGCCGAGGCCGAGGCCGCCGAGAAGCGGGCCCAGGCCACGCGGGAGAGCGACGACATGCGCTCCACCGCCGAGCGGGACGCCGAGGAGATCCGCTCCACCGCCCGCCGCGAGGCCGACGAGCTGACCAACACCACCGAGCGCGAGGCCGCCAAGCTGCGGGCCACCGCCGACCACGAGGTGGCCGAGAAGCGGGCCGACGCCGAGCGCGAGATCGCCAAGCTGCGCACCACCACCGAGCGCGAGGTGGCGCAGCTGCGCGCCTCGACCAAGCGCGAGCGCGACGAGGTGCTGACCACCGCCAAGCGGCAGGCCGACGAGATGCGCGCGCAGGCTCAGCGGGTGCTGGAGGAGTCGGAGGCCAAGCGGGCCCAGGACGAGGCCGAGTTCGAGATCCAGCTCGCCTCCCGCCGGGAGGAGGCCGAGCGCCAGGAGGCCGAGCGCCACGCCACCGCCCAGGCCAACACGCAGAAGATGGTCGCCGAGGCCGAGCAGCGGGCCGCCACGGCCGAGTCGCGCGCCACGAAGGCCACCCAGCAGGCCGAGCAGACGCGCCGCGAGGCCGACCTGCACGCCAAGCAGCTCGTCGCCAACGCCCGCAAGAGCGCCGAGACGATCATGTCGGAGGCCAAGACCAGCGCCGAGACGATCGTCACCGAGGCGAAGAACGACGCCGAGCGCACCCGCACCACGATGCAGCGCCAGGTCGACGAGCTGACCAGGCAGCGCGACAGCATCACCAGCCACCTGGCCCAGCTGCGCCAGCTGCTCGGCGGCGCCGCCCTGCCGGGCCTGGAGCCGGAGCCCGCGGTCGCCGCGGCCCCGGCCAAGCCGGCCATCGCCGCGCCGGCCGCCGAGCCGGTCGCGCCGCCCACGACGCCCGCTCCCAAGGTCGAGGCCAAGAGCGAGGACGACGCGGAGTGGTGGCAGGAGTGACGGCGGGCTAGTCGGAGACCGCACACGGGGGCAGCGAACGGTTGGAGAGAGAGCCTGGTGACCTTGGGTCGCTAGGCTCTCTTTCTGTTTCACCGACACCTCCCGTCCCCCTAGGAGCCCCCCGTGTCCGCAGAAACCGAGCCCAGGACCGCCGCGGAGGCCGAGGAGCCCGAGTCGTCCCAGGAGGCCGGGCCCGCCGAGGAGCCGGCGCCGTACGGGCTGCCGGGCAAGCCGTTCGCCCGCGGGCCGTTCCTGTTCGGGCTGGTGGGCGGGCTGGGCGTGCTGACCGCCATCGCGCTCGCGCAGATGATCGAGAAGTCGCTCAGCACGATCATCCTCATCGTCGTGGCGATGTTCCTGGCCGTGGGCCTCAACCCGGCGGTCGAGGCGTTGCAGCGGCGCGGCCTGGGCAGGCGGCCGGCGATCTCGATCGTGTTCACCGGGGTGGTCGTGGCGTTCGCGCTGTTCGGCCTGGCCGTGGTGCCGCCGGTCAGCCAGCAGTTGTCGGAGTTCATCGCGGCCGTGCCCGGCTACATCACCGACCTGAGCAACCATCCGACGGTCCGCCAGATCGAGGCCGAGTACCACGTGCTGGCGCAGGTGCGCCAGTTCGTGACCAGCACGCTCGGGCCCGCGCTGGCCAGCGGCATCATGGGCGCGGGGCTGGTGGTGCTCAACGGCGTGTTCACCACGGTGACGCTGCTGGTGCTCATGCTGTACTTCCTCGGCTCGCTGCACACGATCAAGGAGTACCTGCTCAAGCTCGTCCCGGCCTCGCGCCGGCCGCGTACGTCGGCCATCACCGAGCAGATCCTCACCGGCATCGGCGGCTACGTCGCGGGCAACGTGCTCATCTCGGTCATCGCGGGCGTGCTGACCTGGATCTTCCTGTCGATCGCCGGGGTGCAGTACGCGCTCGCGCTCGCCCTCGTGGTGGCCCTGACCGACCTGATCCCGCTGGTGGGCGCCACGATCGGCGCGGTGCTGGTCACCGGGGTCGCGCTGCTGCAGTCGCTGCCCGCCGGCATCGCCTGCGCCGTCTTCTTCGTCGTCTACCAGCAGGTCGAGAACTACTTCATCTACCCCAGGGTGATGAAGCGCTCGGTGGACGTGACGCCCGCCGTGACGGTGATCGCCGCGCTGTTCGGCGGCGCCCTGCTCGGCATCGTCGGGGCGTTGCTGGCGATCCCGGTGGCGGCGGCCATCGCGCTGATCATCCGGGAGATCGTGCTGCCCCGCCAAGCTCGGTCCTGAGGAACTCGGCCACCGTCGCGTTGAACGCCTCCGGCTGCTCGACCGCGCTCAGGTGACCGGCCTTGGGGATGACCTCCAGCCGGCCGTCGGGCGCGGCCCGTGCCATGGCCTCGGCGTCGGCGGGCGGTGACAGCTCGTCCTCCTCCCCCACCACGATCAGCAGGGGCACCTTGAGCTCGCCCAGCGTGCCGAAGGAGTCGGAACGCGCGGCCATGGCCCGTTGCGCCCAGGCCACGGCGCCCGGCGGGGCCGACTGCACCAGGCCCTTGACCCGGCCGAACACCATGGCCCTGCGTTCCTTGGTCGTGGGCCCGATGAGCGCCGGCAGCACCTCGGTGACCAGCACCTCGCTGCCCTCGTCCAGCACGGCGCGGGCGATGCGTTCCCGGTTGTCCCTGGCGGCGGGCGGGTCGGTGCCGGCCTTGGTGTCGGCCAGGACCACGCCCAGCACCCGGTCGGGGTGCCGGCGGCAGAAGGCCATGGTCACGTAGCCGCCCATCGACAAGCCGCCGACCACCGCGCGGTCGATGCCCTCGTCGTCGAGCAGCCGGGCGACGTCGTCGGCCATCAGGTCGAGGGAGGGCTCGTCGTCGCCCAGCCGGGAGCCGCCGAACCCGCGCAGGTCGGGGGTGATGACCCGGCAGACGGCCGACAGCCCTTCGCGCTGGGCCAGCCACATCGCCGACGACAGCGGGAACGCGTGAAGCAGCACAACCGGGAGTCCGCTCCCGGCCGATCTCGTGTAGAGCTGCACGGACCACACGGTAGCCCGGTTCACGGACACATTCACTTATTGACCTATGCCGGTATACCGCGATAAGCCCGACCGCTTCCGGACGTTGCCCTACGGTGGCGCCGGCACGCACAATTCCAGGCGAGGTGATAGCGATGGCCGGAACCCGTCCCGCCCTCCCCGACGCCACCAACAACGCCTTCCTGCAGGAGGCGCTCAACGAGGTCAACGCCCACCGGGCCAAGCACCACGCGCCCCCGCTCACGATGGACCCGCTGCTGGTCGGGTACGCCAGGTCCAGGGCCGCCTCGCGCTCCGAGCACGAGGGCCTGAGCGCCGGGCACGACGGCCTGCGCGCGGGCACCGGCGAGTGCCTCTTCTGGCACCCCGGTGACGCCACCGCCGGGGACGCCGTCGCCGCCTGGCACGACCGGGCGGCCGGTGACAGCCGGGCGGAGGCCACCGGCGACTTCGGCCGGCTCGTCCGGGCGGGCACCACCCGGATGGGCGCCGGCCGCGTGGCGGGAAACGGCGGCCGGTCGTTCGAGACGTACGTCGTCCTCGTGTTCGAGCCGCCGGGCGAGCCCGGGGCCGTCTGAGGCCCCAGGCGCACGGGGGGTCAGCCGATCGCGGTGGCCCCGCCGTCGACGAACAGCACCTGCCCGGTCATGTACGCCGACGCCTCCCCGGCCAGGAACACGGCCGGCTGGGCCATCTCCTCCGGCGTGCCCCAGCGCCGCATCGGCACGCCGGCGACCGTGGCCGCGGCGGCGGCCTCGTCCTGCCACAGGTTGCGGTTGAGGTCGGTGGCCGTCCAGCCGGGGCACAGGGCGTTGACCCGGACGCCCGCCGGCGCCCACTCGGCCGCCAGCGTCTTGGTCAGGGCCACCAGCCCGGCCTTGGCGGCGGCGTACGGGGCGAGCAGCGGCGCGCCGCGCGCCGCCACCGAGGCCACGTTGATCACCGAGCCGGAGCCGCGGCCCAGCAGGTGGGGCGCGACGGCATGGCAGACGGCCATGGCGGAGTCGAGGTTGAGCCGCATCAGCTTGTCCCAGCCGGACAGGCGCAGGTCCTTGAACTCGACCAGGAAGTTCGAGCCGCCGGCGTTGTTGACGACGACGTCGAGGTGCCCGAGCCCGTCGATCGAGGCGGCGACGGCCGCGGCGGCCGCCGCGCGGTCGGTGAGGTCGGCCGGGATCACGACGGCCCGCCTGCCGAGCGCCTGGACCTCCTTGGCCACCTCGGCCAGGGGCTCGGCCGACCTGCTGACCAGGGCGACGTCGGCGCCCGCCGCGGCGTAGGCGAGCGCGATGGCCCGCCCGATGCCCTTCGACGCCCCGGTGACCAGAGCCGTCCTGCCGGACAGGTCGAACGCGCCCACACTGCCTCCTCGCTCGGAACCGAACAAGATTCTACAAAGCTTGCCCGGCCCACGCCATGCCCGTACCGCCCCAAATCACGACAGGACGGGCGCCGCGGGCGCGGCCGGAGCCTGCGGCGCTGCCGGCAGCCCGTGCGCGCGCACGCAGGCGGTGAACGCCTTCCCGCCGTCGTCCGGCCCGCTCTCCCCGTACGACGCCGCCGCCCCGCCCGTCACGGCGGCGAAGACCAGGGCGGCCAGGACCACCCGCCCGGTGATCGAACCCTTCATGATGACTCCTCCGCTTTCGTCCGACGCTTTCCGACGCTCCCAGCGAACCCCGCCCCCGGTTACCGCCCGGGAACGACGGCGGTTACCCCGCTGTAACCCCGCTCTGGGCATGCTGGGCGGACCATGAGGGTGCTGATCGTCGAAGACCACGAGGAGCTCGCCCACACCGTGGCCGCCGGCCTGCGCCGCGAGGGCATGGCCATCGACGTGGCGCTGGACGGGCCCGCCGGGCTGGAACGCACGTCCGTCAACGACTACGACGTGGTCGTGCTCGACCGCGACCTGCCCGGCCTGCACGGCGACGACGTGTGCCGCAGCCTGGCCGCCGGCGGCCATCCGGCGCGCGTGCTGATGCTCACCGCCGCCGGGACCATCGACGACCGGGTGAGCGGGCTGGGCATCGGCGCCGACGACTACCTGCCCAAGCCGTTCGCGTTCGCCGAGCTGGTGGCCAGGATCCGGGCGCTGGCCAGGCGGGCGCGTCCGGCGCTGCCCGCGGTGCTGGTCCACGGCGGGCTGCGGCTCGACCCGGCCGCGCGGCTGGCCACCCGCGACGGGCGCCGGCTGGCGCTCAGCCCGAAGGAGTTCGCGGTGCTGGAGCTGCTGCTGTCGGCGGGCGGCGCGGTCGTCTCGGCCGAGCAGCTGCTCGAACGCGGGTGGGACGAGTTCGCCGACCCGTTCACCCAGACCGTGAAGGTCACGGTCAGCCGGTTGCGCCGCAAGCTCGGCGACCCGCCGCTGATCGAGACCGTGCCGCAGGCCGGGTACCGGATGGCCGGCCCCGCGCGGGCGCCGGACTCGGACGGAGGTGACCCGGCGTGCGGCGGACCGTGGGGCTGCGGCTGACGCTGCTCTACAGCGGCCTGTTCCTGGCCGCCGGGCTGCTGCTCGTCGCGCTGATCTACCTGCTGGTCGCGCACTCGCCGTTCCCTGCCGCGCCGGTCGCGCCCGTCCTGCCCCCGGTGCCCGGCCAGGTCGTGCCGCAGCCGCGGGCGGACGTGGCGTACCTGGCCGAGCAGCAGGCGGCCGGGCTGCGCAGGCTGCTGGTCAACTCGGCGATCGCCCTGGTGGTCATGGCGTTCGCGTCGGTGCTGCTGGGCCGGTTGACGGCCGGACGGGTGCTGCGCCCGTTACGGGACATGACGGCGACCGTCCGGCGCATCACGGCCGACCGGCTCGACCGGCGGCTGGCCGCCGCCGGCCCGGACGACGAGCTGAAGGAGCTGGCCGACACCTTCGACGACCTGCTCGACCGGCTGGAGGCCGCCTTCACCGCGCAACGCCGGTTCGTGGCCAACGCCTCCCACGAGCTGCGCACCCCGCTGACCCTGCAACGCGCCATGGCCGAGGTCGCGCTGGCCGACCCGGACGCCGGCGCCGCCGAGCTGCGCCGCGTCCTCGACCGCCTGCTGGCGGCCGGCCGGCACCAGGAACGGCTCATCGAGGCGCTGCTCGTCCTGGCCAGGAGCCAGCAGGGGCTGGACCACCGGGAGCCGCTGGACCTCGCCGCCGTCGCCGGGCAGGCGCTCGACCGGCGGCCGGACTCACCGCTGCGCGTGGAGGCGGCGCTGCGGCCCGCGCCCGCCTCCGGCGACCGCGACCTGCTCGAACGCCTGGTCGTGAACCTGCTGGACAACGCGGCGCGGCACAACGTGCCGGACGGCTGGATCACGGTGACCACCGGCGTGGCGGCGGGCCTGGCCACGCTCAGCGTCGCCAACAGCGGCCCGGTGATCCCGCCCGACCGGGTCGCGACGCTGCTCCAGCCGTTCCAGCGCCTGGCGGGCGGCCGCCGGGCGACGGGCGACGGGCTGGGGCTCGGCCTGTCGATCGTCGCCGCCGTCGTCCAGGCCCATCTCGGCACGCTGGAGGTGGTCGCGCGGCCGCAGGGCGGGCTGGAGGTGACCGTCAGATGTCCGTCGGCAGCGGGTACGCCGCCGGATTGACCCGCCGGACGATCTCGTTCAGCACGATCCGGACGTACGGCTCGCCCACCCACAGGTGCTTGGCGCCGTCGACCCCGATGACCTCGGCCTGCGGCACCCTGGCGAAGCGCCGCCGGGCCTCCTCCGGACGCAGGTAGTCGTCGAACTCGGGCACCATCGCCACCAGCGGCCGGCCGAACCGGGCCCAGGCGTCGAGGTCGTCGTCGGTGGCCCTGTGGAGCGGCGGCGAGAGCAGGATCGCGCCCTCGACCAGGGGGTCGTGGGCCCACTTCAGGGTCAGCTCGGTGCCGAAGGACCAGCCCACCACCCACACCCGCGGCAGGTCGTTGAACTCTGCGTACTCCAGCGCCGCCGCCACGTCGAACCGCTCGCCCTCGCCGCCGTCGAAGGCGCCCCCGGAGGTGCCGCGTTCGGAGCTGGTGCCGCGGGTGTTGAAGCGCAGCACGGCGAGGTCGGCGAGCGCGGGCAGCCGGTTGGCGGCCTTCTTGTAGACGTGGCTGTCCATGAACCCGCCGTGGGTGGGCAGCGGGTGCAGGGTCACCAGCGTCGCCACGGGCGGCCGGTCGAGGGGCTGGGCCAGCTCGCCGACCAGGGTCAGGCCGTCGGCCGTCTGCAGCTCGATCGGTTCACGCCTGGCGGGCAGCACGGTGGCCGCGCGAATCTCCACGGGGGTCCTCCTAGTAGCGGCTGCGGCCGGGGCCGCGGTCGAGTCTCTTGCGCCAGCAGGCCGGGTGCCAGTGGCGGCGCTCCTCGTCGCCGCCCGGCCAGTCGGGCCAGGCGACCAGGTGCGGCCTGCCGCCCAGGATCTCCTGGTCGCAGCCGGGGCAGCGGTAGGTCTTGGTCGAGGACGCGCCCGTGAGCATGCGCACCTTCCAGTCGCCGTCCGGCCATTCCTCCACCTTGTCGTTGCCGGTGGGAAGGCCGAGAGGGCGGGAGTCGTCCCTCCGGCGGGCGCGGCGGGGGCTCATGAGCGGGGGAACTCGCCCACACCGGCCGTGACGAGCTGGTCGAGCAGGGGGGCGGGGGCGAAGGCGGGCTCGCGGTACTCGGCGTAGAGGGCCCTGAGGCCGTCGCGGACCCTGGCCAGGCCGAGGTAGCCCAGCATCTCGAACGGGCCGGCCGGATAGCCGCAGCCCAGCCGCATGGCGGCGT
Organism: Nonomuraea sp. NPDC049684; assembly: GCF_044465345.1. Classification (NCBI taxonomy): domain Bacteria; kingdom Bacillati; phylum Actinomycetota; class Actinomycetes; order Streptosporangiales; family Streptosporangiaceae; genus Nonomuraea; species Nonomuraea sp. NPDC049684. The sequence continues at coordinate 171,841 of NZ_JBITLO010000002.1, forward strand.
CGATGTCGGCGATGGAGGCGTAGCCGGCGTCGTACATGCGGACGGCGTCGTTGAGGTAGGGGAACAGCAGCGCGTCGGCCACGAACCCGGCCCGGTCCTTGCACGGGACGGGCACCAGACCGGCGACCCGCATCAGGTCGCGCGCCGCCTTGGCGGCCCCGGGCGAGGTGAGCGCGGTGCCGGCCAGCTCGGCCACCTTGTCGCCGACGACGTGCACGCCGACCATCCTGCTGGGGTCGGACAGGCGTACGGCGTGCTCGATCACCGGACGGTCGGTGCAGCGCAGCACGGTGTCGGGCGCGTCGGACGGCCCGAACCCGGAGGCCCGCAACCGCTCGCCGAGCCCGTGGACGTCGGGCCCGTCGATGCCGAACGTGATGACCGTGGACTTCTCCGGCTCCTTGGGCGGCTCCTGCGGCCCGTAGAAGCCGTGGCCGCTCTTGCGGCCGAGCCGCCCGGCGGTGACCAGCTCGCGCAGCAGCGGCGAGGGCGCGTGCCGACGGTCGCGCGTCTCGTCGAACAGCACCTCCATCACCTCGTGCGCGGTGTCCAGCCCGATCAGGTCGAGCAGCGCGAACGGCCCCATCGGCAGCCCCACGCCCAGCCGCATCGCGTCGTCGATGCCGTCGCGCGTGGCGATGCCCAGCTCCAGCAGGACGGCGGCGTGGTTCAGATACGGCAGCAGCAGCCGGTTGACCACGAACCCGGCCCGGTCGCCCACCGGCACGGCGGTCTTGCCCAGCCGCCCGGCCAGCTCGCAGATCTCCGAGACGACTCCGGGCGCGGTCACCACCGTGCCCACCACCTCGACCAGCCGCATGACCGGCGCCGGGTTGAAGAAGTGCATGCCGACCACGCGCCCGGGCCGGCCCGTGGCGGCGGCGACGGCGGTGACCGGCAGCGAGGAGGTGTTGGTGGCCAGCACCGTCCCGGGCTTGCAGATCCGGTCGAGGTCCCGGAACAGCGAGATCTTCAGGTCGAGCACCTCGGGGATCGCCTCGATCACGAGGTCGGCCTCGCGCAGGTCCTCGCGCGAGGTGGTCAGCGTGATGCGCCCAAGGATCTCGGCCCGCTGCGCGGCCGTCAGCTTGCCCCGGTCGGCCGCCCTGGTCGTGGAGCGCTCGACGTGCCCGCGGCCTCTGGCCAGCGCCTCGACGTCGGCCTCGACGCCGATCACCCGGAGCCCGGCACGCGCGAAGACCTCGGCGATCCCGGCGCCCATCGTGCCGAGCCCGACAACTCCCACCGTTTCAAACGCCATGCGACCAGTTTTCCAGAGCCGCTAAGGTGGACCGTCATGCGGCTGGTCATCGCGCGGTGCAGCGTGGATTACATCGGACGGCTCACGGCGCATCTGCCGATGGCGCCGAGGCTCGTCCTCATCAAGGCGGACGGGAGCGTCAGCATCCACGCCGACGACCGCGCCTTCAAACCGCTCAACTGGATGAACCCGCCGTGCAAGCTCAAGGAGGACGGCGGCACCTGGACGGTCACCCACGGCAAGACCGGCGAGAAGCTGGTCCTGACGATGGAGGAGATCATCCACGACTCCAGCCACGAGCTGGGCGTCGACCCCGGCCTGATCAAGGACGGCGTGGAGGCCCACCTCCAGGAGCTGCTGGCCGAGCACATCACGACCCTGGGCGAGGGCTACTCGCTGATCCGCCGCGAGTACATGACGGCCATCGGTCCGGTCGACATCCTGTGCCGCGACGCGCTGGGCGCGACGGTGGCCATCGAGATCAAGCGGCGCGGCGAGATCGACGGCGTCGAGCAGCTCACCCGCTACCTGGAGCTGCTCAACCGCGATCCGCTGCTCGCGCCGGTGCGCGGGGTGTTCGCGGCGCAGGAGATCAAGCCGCAGGCGCGCGTGCTGGCCGCCGACCGGGGCATCGACTGCGTCACCCTCGACTACGACGCCCTGCGCGGCATCGAGCCGGAGAACCCGACCCTCTTCTAGCCGTCCCGGCCTCGTAGCGGGCCGGGATTTCCCATGGCCCGACATTCCAGTGTTGACACGTCTCTCATGGACGTTCTAGTTTCGACCTATCGAGATTGGAGTGTTCATGGACGTTCCCGCGTATCTCAGCGGCGACCTGGCGCCCGTCCCCGACGAGATCGAGGCGCACGACCTGGAGGTCACCGGCGCGCTGCCCGCCGAGCTGACCGGGCGCTACTTCCGCAACGGGCCCAACCCGCGGCCGGGCGAGGACCCCGGCCACTGGTTCGCCGGGCACGGCATGCTGCACGGCGTCCGGCTGCGGGACGGGCGGGCCGAGTGGTACCGCAACCGCTGGGTGCGGACCAGCAAGTTCACCGACGACGCGCCGTTCGTCACCGACACCGGCGTCGATCGGGCCGCGGTGACCGCCAACACGCACGTCGTCCGGCACGCCGGACGCATCCTGGCGCTGGTGGAGAACGGCCTGCCACACGAGGTGACGCCCGAGCTGGCCACCGTGGGCCCGTGCGACTTCGGCGGGCGGCTGACCACCGCGATGACCGCCCACCCCAAGCACGACCCGCTCACCGGCGAGCTGCACTTCTTCGGCTACGGGTACTTCCCGCCGTTCCTCACCTACCACCGGCTCTCGGCCGCCGGCGAGCTGGTGGAGAGCAGGGAGATCGAGGTGCCGGGGCCGACGATGATGCACGACTTCGCCGTCACCGAGCACCACCTGCTCTGGCTGGACCTGCCGGTGGTGTTCGACCTGAACCGCAGCGGCATGCCGTACGCCTGGGAGGACGACTACGGCGCCAGGATCGGCGTCACCCCCCGGACGGGCGGCCCGACCCGCTGGTTCGACGTCGACCCCTGCTACGTGTTCCACGTCGGCAACGCCTGGGAGGACGAGCGGGGGCGCGTCGTCCTGAACGCCGCCCGCTACTCCCCCGGCGCGTGGTCCGCCGTCTGGAAGCAGATCGGCGGCGCCGCCGACCCGGCCCGGCACGCGGGCGCCGCCGGCGCTGCCTCCCTGCACCGCTGGACCCTCGCCCCGGCCACCGGCACGGCCACGGAGGAGGCGCTGGACGACCGCGGCGTGGAGTTCCCCACGTTCAACGAGGACCTGCTCGGCCGGCCCAGCCGCCACCTCTACACGGTGGGCGCCGACGCCGTCGTCAAGTACGACCTGCGCGACGGCTCGGCCCAGGTCAGGAAGACCGGCGGCGCCACCGGCGAGGCCGTGTTCGTGCCGGCCGAGGGGGCCACGGGCGAGGACGATGGGTGGCTGCTGTCGATCGTCACCTCCGGGGAGTCGTCCGAGCTGCTGGTGCTGGACGCCGGCGACCTGTCCGGCGTCGCGTCGGTGCGGCTGCCCAGGCGGGTGCCGGCGGGCTTCCACGGCTCGTGGTTCGCGGAGGGCTGACGGGTGGAGATCAGGCAGTCCGGCGACTTCGACGCCGCCGGCGACGCGCTGGCCAGGGCCTTCCACGACGATCCGGTGGTCGGCTGGCTGCTGCCCGGCGGTCGCGGCGCGGCGGGGATGTTCGCCACGATCGCCCGTCACATGCACGCGTTCACCGATACGGCGCTCAGCGGGGGCGGCGCCGTGGCGGGGGTCGCGCTGTGGGACCCGCCGGGCCACCGGGCCGACGCGGAGGCGGCCGTGCCCGGCCTGGTGGCGGCCATGGGCGACCGGGTGCGCCAGGGCTTGCTGCTGGAGGAGGAGTTCGCCCGGCACAAGCCCGCCGGCCCCTACTGGTACCTGGCCCAGCTCGGCACCGTGCCCGAGCTCCAGGGCACCGGCGTGGGCGGCGCGCTGCTGCGCGCGGGCCTGGCCAGGTGCGGCGGCCTGCCCGTCTACCTGGAGAGCAGCAAGGAGTCGAACGTGCCCTTCTACGAGCGGTTCGGGTTCGCGGTCACCGAGCGGTTCACGCTGCCGGACGGGCCGCCGGTGTGGGGGATGCTGCGCCCGCCCCGGCGCTAGTAAGCGACGGCTTACCGGTTTATCGTGACGTCATGACCACGCTGACGTTCGACTCACTGAACCCGGCTACCGGCGAGGTCGTCGGCAGTCATCCCAAGAACGACGCCCGGGCCGTGCGCGAGGCCGTGACCAGGGCCGAGGCGGCCGCGGAGTGGTGGGCGGCCCTGCCCGCGGGCGAGCGCAGGCGCCGCCTGCTCGACTACAAGGCGGTCATCACGCGGGCCCTGCGGGAGCTGGCCGCGCTGGTGCACGAGGAGACCGGCAAGCCGGTGGGCGACGCCACGCTGGAGATCGTGCTGGCCGTCACGCACCTCGACTGGGCGGCCCGCAACGCCGCCAAGGTGCTGGGCCGCCGCCGCGTGGCGACCGGCATGATGGGCCTCAACCTGGCCGCCACCCTGGAATACCTGCCGCTCGGCGCGGTCGGCGTGATCGGCCCGTGGAACTACCCGGTGTTCACTCCCATGGGGTCCATCGCGTACGCGCTGGCCGCCGGCAACGCGGTCGTGTTCAAGCCCAGCGAGCTCACCCCGGGCGTGGGCGTGCGGCTGGCGGAGCTGTTCGCCGAGTCGGTGCCCGAGCAGCCGGTGCTGCAGACGGTGACCGGGCTCGGCGAGACCGGCGCGGCGCTGGCCGCCGACCCCCGGGTGCGGAAGGTGGCCTTCACCGGCTCGACCGCCACCGCCAAGCGGGTCATGGCGGCGTGCGCGGAGAACCTGACGCCCATCGTGGCCGAGTGCGGCGGCAAGGACGCCTTCATCGTGGACGCCGACGCCGACCTGCCCGCCGCGGCCGACGCCTGCCTGTGGGGCGCGATGTCGAACGCGGGCCAGACCTGCGCGGGCGTCGAGCGGGTCTACGTGGTGGACGCGGTGTACGAGCCGTTCATGCGGGAGCTGTCGGAGCGGGCCGCCGGGGTCAAGGCCGGCCAGGACTACGGCCCGATCACCATGCCCGCCCAGATCGACATCATCCGGCGGCACATCGACGACGCCACCAAGTCCGGAAAAGTGGTGATCGGCGGCCCCGGCTCGGTACGGGCGCCGTTCATCGACCCGGTCATCGTGGCGGACGTGCCCGAGGACTCCCCGGCCGTCCGCGAGGAGACGTTCGGGCCGACGATCACCGTCCGGCGCACCCGCGACGCGCAGGAGGCGCTGGAGCTGGCCAACGCCTCGGCGTACGGGCTGGCGGGCACGATCTTCTCGCGGGACGCCCGCCGGGCGACGCGGCTGGCGCGGGCGATGCGCACCGGGATGACCGCCGTCAACTCGGTCATCTCCTTCGCCGGGGTGCCCGCGCTGCCGTTCGGCGGGGTCGGCGACTCGGGGTTCGGCCGCATCCACGGAGCCGACGGCCTGCGCGAGTTCACCAGGCCGAAGGCGGTCTCCCGGCAGCGCTTCGCCCTGCCCGGCATGAACCTGACCTCGTTCAGGAGGGGGCCCGACGAGCTTGAGCGACTGATCAGGCTTGTCACGTTCTTGCACGGACGACGTAAAAGATAATCATCGCGCTCTTTCCCAAATCCGATCATCCGTCCATAATTGTGTGCTCTGGGGGCCACGATCATGTTGGACGGGTGGAATGTGAACCGGTCTTACCGGGGAATGTCGGCTGAGCAAAGGCTGGCGGACAGACGCGAGCGGCTGATGACGGCCGCCTACACGCTATACGCGAAACCAGGTTTCGCGGCGACGACCATCGAAAGATTGTGCTCGGAGGCGCGGATCTCCAACCGGGCCTTCTACGAATGTTTCGGCGGCCGCGAGGAGTTGCTCCAGGCGCTGCACGAGCGGTGCGTGGAGGAAAGCCTCGCGGTTGTGGCCAAAGCGTTACAGGAGGCGCCGGGCACGCTTGACGGAAGAGTCAAGGCGGGGATTCGCGCCTATATCGAGTTCGCCGCCGCCGACTGGCGGCGGGCCCGCATCATGCACCTGGAGGTGCGCAGGTCGGGTGACGTCCTGACAGCCTCGCGTCAGCGGGCGGTGGACTCCTTCGCCCGGCTCGTGGAGGAGGCGTCGGCGGATTTCCCGCAGACCCGCTCGCTGAATCGGCGCCTGGTGGCACTTGGCGTAATTGGCGCGCTGCAAGAGCTGCTGATCGAATGGATACTGGCCGACCAGCAGCCGGCCATCGACGATCTGGTCGAGGTGGCGGTGCACATCTTCATCCGCAGCCTCAGTCCGTCGTGACCCGCCGATTACCCGCAGTGATGGGGTCACAGAATAATCACTTCATCGTTCTTTCCGAGTGCCCACGCCCGTGATAGAGGTCCAGCCGAAATCTACATTCCCTCTATATTCGGCTCGTGAAAGGCACGGGCGACGGCTGATCGGCGCCCGGCCCGATATGTGACCTCAGGCCACCGCGGCCGCGGGAACCTCGACGTGCAGGACCCGATTCAGCCGGGTCACCGCCAGGATCCGCATGATCCGCGGGGGCACCCCCCGAAGAACGAGGCGGCGTTGCACGCTGATCGCGCGCCGATGCGCTCCGACCAGCACCCCGAGCCCGGTGGCGTCGATCATCTCCAGCTTGGAGAGGTCGAGGATGAGGTCGCCCTCGCCGGCGTCGAGCGCGGCGTGCAGCCGTTCGCGCACGCCGGCCGACGTGCCGGCGTCGAGCCGGGCGCCGATCCGCACCGTCTGGCCTCGTGGATTGCGCCGGACGCGCATGCCACCTCCTCAATCACGCACACGGCGTGTGGTCGCCGGGATCGAAACCCCCGCTCTTCCTCCCCTACCCATCTATCGGGAGTGACACGACAGCCGTCAGCAGGAACTGTCCGTCGCCGGTGGGACGGGCCGTCATGCGCCCGCCCACGGCGGCCATCCGCTCGCCCATGCCGGTCAGCCCGCTGCCCAGGTCGTCGGCCTGCCTGCGGGCCACGCCGTCGTTGCGGACCGCCAGTTCCGCCTCCTGGTCGGTGAAGCGCAGGGTGATGTCGCAGAAGGTCGCGGCGCTGTGCTTCAGCACGTTCGTGACCGCCTCACGCACCGCGTACGCGAACACCGGCGCGACGCCGTGGGGCAGCTCGCGGTGCGGCAGGCGCACCTCGCAGCGGACGCCGGCCGCTTCGAGCACTCCCTTCACGCTATTCAGCTCAGCGGTCAAGTCAAGTTCGCGGTAGCCGCGCACGGCCTGGCGCAGCTCGCGCAGGGCCTTGCGGGTCAGCGCGTTCACCTCCGCCATCTCGTCCCTGGCGGCCTTGCCGTCGGCGTCGGCCAGGCGTACGGCCAGCTCGGTCTTGACGGCGATGGCCGAGAGCTGGTGGCCGACGAGGTCGTGCAGGTCCCTGGCGAAGCGCAGCCGCTCCTCGGCCAGCGCCAGCCTGGTGTGCGCCTCGCGGCCGTCGTGGGCCTGCACGGCCAGCGACCAGATCCACGCCCACATCCTGTTGGTGCAGGGCAGCGCCGTGGCCCAGATGACGTCGAGGGCGGCGATGACGAGCAGCGAGACGAGCAAGGTGTCGCCGCTCAGCGCCAGCAGGCCCGTCCCGTCCACCACGGACAGCGCGCCGAGCCCGACGCAGGCCGCGCACGTCGCCGCGCCCAGCGCCAGCGCCCTGCGGGCGGGCAGCCCGATCACCGCCACGGACAGCCAGACCATGGGCACGAACCCCCAGCCCATCGGGTCGGCCCCGCCCAGCGCCGACGACAGGAACGCCAGAGCGCCGGTCCACACGACCTCCCTCGTGGGATACCGGCGCTCCATGACCGCGGCGACGACTCGCACGTAGAGCCAGGTGAAGGCGAGCGCCGCGATCGTCGCGAGCAGCAGGCGCGGCCAGCCGGCCGCCCCCGAGCCGAGGCTGAACACCGTCGAGGCGACCAGGAAGATCCACATGATCACCAGCGTCGAGTTCAGCATCCGGCGGGCCAGCCGCCGCGCCCGCGTGATCGCGTCCATCTAGCCGGCGCGCAGCACGTCGCCGAGCTTCAGCCGGGCGCCCGTGCGCAGCACCGCCCGCTCGTAGACCTTGGCTCCGAACGACAGCACCGCCAGCACGGCCACCGCCATCGCCGCCATGGACAGCGCCACCTGCCACATCGGCACGTCGGCCGCCGCCATGCGGACCGGCATGATCATCGAGGAGAACGGCGGGATGTAGGACATCACCGTGGCCAGCGTGCCCGTGGGGTCGTTGGTGGCGTAGAAGGCCACGAAGTAGGTGACCATGATGAGCATGGTCAGCGGCGACATCACGCTGCTCACCTCCTCCTGGCGGGAGACCAGCGAGGCGAACGCGGCCGCGAGCGTGGCGAAGAACGCGTACCCGAGCACGAACCAGACCAGGACGGCCACCACCAGCCCCGGCACGCCCGGCGGGAAGTCGGCGGCGAACCCCGACACCGACGTGGCGACCAGGCCGACGGCGAGGATGGTGAGCAGGTTGATCAGCCCGAGCACGCCCAGTCCGACGATCTTGCCGCCGAGCAGCTGCCACGGGCGCACCGCCGCGAGCAGGATCTCCACGATCCTGCTGCCCTTCTCCTCCACCACGCCCATGGCCACCATCATGACCTGGCCCATGAGCAGCATGAACAGGACGAGCACCAGCACCACGGCGATGCCGGTCTTGGCCGCCTGGTAGCGGGTGTCCACGCCCACGGAGACCATCTGCAGCGGCGGGATCGTCACCCCAGCCGCGCCGAGCCGCATCTCCCGGTTGGTGCTCTGCATGAGCACGCCGAGCTTGCTGTCGATCTCGCCGTCGGTGAGCACCTTGTCGCCGTCGACCAGCACCGCGTCCACGTCACCGGCCAGCACGGCCTTCTTGGCGGCGGCCTCGTCGGGGAAGGAGCGCCACTCGAACTCGGCGTCCGGCGCGGCGGCCTTCAGCGGGAGCTGCTGGGAGTTGACCGTGCCCAGCGTGTACGAGTCGCTCCCGCCCATGAGCTTCGGCGCGAAGGAGACGGCCGCCACCAGCAGCGCGGTCACCAGCAGGCCGACCAGGAACGTCTTCGTGCGCACCTGCGTGACGATCTCGCGGCGGGCGACCAGCATCAGTCCGTTCACGCCACGGCCTCCTTGAAGATCTCGGTGAGGGTCGGCTGCTCGACCCCGAAGTGCTCGACGCGGCCCGCCTTCACGGCGCGGCGCAGGATCTCCTGGTCGTCGCCCTCGGTCGTCCGCAGGGTGTGCAGGTCGCCGTGGACGGTCACCGTGCCCGGCAGGCCGTCGGCCCAGCCCGGGGCGGGGTCGCGGACCTCCACGCGCAACGTGTCGCCCTCGGCGGCGCGCAGCTCGGCCACCGTGCCCGTTGCGACCATCCTGCCGCCGGAGACGATGCCCACCGAGTCGCACAGCCGCTCCACCAGGTCGAGCTGGTGGCTGGAGAAGATCACCGGCACGCCGCTCCTGCAGCGTTCCTGGAGCGCCCCGGCCAGGGCGTCCACGGCGAGCGGGTCGAGCCCGGAGAACGGCTCGTCCAGGACCAGCGCCTCGGGGTCGTGCACCAGCGCCACGGCGAGCTGCACGCGCTGCTGGTTGCCCAGCGACAGCGTCTGCACCGCGTCGCCCCTGCGCTCGGTCAGCCCGAGCCGCTCGATGAGCTCGTCGGCGGCCTTCTTCGCCGCCGCCGGGGCGAGCCCGTGCAGCCGGCCGAAGTACTCGATCTGCTCGGCGACCCGCATCTTCTGGTACAGCCCGCGCTCCTCCGGCATGTAACCGAACCGCGTGCGGTCGTCGTAGCCCAGCGCGCGGTCCCGCCAGCGCACCGATCCGGAGTCGGCCTGGAGCACGCCCATGACGATGCGCATCGTCGTCGTCTTGCCCGCACCGTTCGCGCCCACGAAGCCGTACATCTCACCCGGACGTACCGTGAAGCTGATCCCGTCCAGGGCGACCTTGCCACCGGGGTTGTCGGGACCGCCCGCGAAGCGCTTGCGCAGCTCGCTGATCTCGAGCATCAGGTCCTCTCTCTCGTCATGGGTAGATTGTGGCTTTGGCGGCGTTCGCCCTGGTAGTCGTGGAAATCATGGACGCGACATGGAAAGCGCGTCCCGTTCGGATGACATTTGTCATTACGCTGGGCTCATGACGCGTGCCGACAAGGACAAGCCCGTCGTCCTCTCCCGCATCTACACCCGTACGGGCGACGACGGCACCACGAACCTGAGCGACATGAGCCGCGCGGCCAAGACCGACACCCGGCTGGCCGCCTACGCCGACGTCGAGGAGGCCAACGCCTGCCTGGGCCTGGCCCTGTCCCACGGCACCCTGTCCGCCGACCTCGTGGCGCTCCTCGTGCGCATCCAGAACGAGCTGTTCGACGTGGGGGCCGACCTGGCCACCCCGGTGGTGGAGGAGCCGGAGTTCCCGCCGCTGCGGGTGGAGCAGTCCTACATCGACCGGCTGGAGGAGCAGTGCGACCGGCTCAACGCCGAGCTCCAGCCGCTGCGCAGCTTCATCCTGCCCGGCGGCGACCCGGCCACGGCCGCGCTGCACCTGGCCCGGGTGACCGTACGCAGGGCCGAGCGCACCACATGGGCGGCGCTCCAGGCTCACGACGACGTCAACCCGCTGACCGCCAAATACCTCAACAGGCTGTCCGACCTGCTCTTCATCGTCTGCCGGGTCGCCCACGGCGGCAACGAGATCCTCTGGAAGCCCGGCGGCACCCGCTAGGCGACGTCGAGGTACGCGCTGGGCGGCGCCGACTCCAGCCAGGCGAGGAAGCCGGTGAGGGCGTCGGCGCTCATCGCCAGCGACAGCCCGCGCGTCGTGCCGCCGCAGTCGACGGCGTAGAGGCCGCCGTCGATCTCACGCCGGGCGGAAACGACGAGGCCGCGCCTCGCGATCGCGTGGCGCGGCCTCAGTCGGACGCCCATGAGCGGAATCCAGTGGAGCTCACCGTCGGCGTAGCGGGCCACCCCGCTCTGCCACCCTCGGCTGCCCACTTTCAGCCGGCAGGGTACGCTACCGCGCGAACGGGCGAGCGTCACCCCCCGCAGGACCACGAGGGCGACCAGCAGCAACAACAAAACCGAAACCGTCGCCACCATGGCCGCCCCCTGAATCCCGTTGTATGTATTAAACCTCTTCGCCCGCCGCGCGCAGCCGGGCCCTGGCCCGCTTGGCCTCGATCGCCGCGTCGGCGTCCTCCTGGTTGGCCTCGATCGAGGCCTGAGCCCGGTCGAGAGCGTCTCGGGCGGCCGCGACGTCGACCTCGGAACCGAGCTCGGCGACCTCGGCGAGCACCGACACCTCATCATCGGCCACGGAGATGAACCCCCCGTGAACGGCCGCGACGAGCTCGGGCTCACCTTCCCGCTTGACGCGCAGCACGCCGCCCTCGACCAGGACGCCGAGCACGGGTGCGTGTTGCGGCATAATACCGATCTCGCCGTCAACGGTCTTGGCAATCACCATGTCGGCCTCGCCCGACCAGATCTCACGCTCGGGTGAGACAACCCCTACGCGTAGCTTCGCCACTTCAGCAGGTTCCTTTCCGATCAGGTAGCGGCACGGGTTCTCATGCCCGTGCCACTACCGTAGGGCGATCAGCGACGCTCGAGTTCCTTGGCCTTGGCCACGGCCTGGTCGATGCCGCCGACCATGAAGAACGCCTGCTCGGGCAGGTGGTCGTACTCGCCGGCGCACAGGCCCTTGAAGGAGGCGATCGTCTCGTCCAGCGGGACGTTCTCGCCCGGCTGGCCGGTGAACGCCTCGGCGGCGTACATCGGGTGCGACAGGAACCGCTCGATGCGACGGGCCCGCTGCACGGTGACCTTGTCCTCTTCGGACAGCTCGTCGATACCGAGGATCGCGATGATGTCCTGGAGCTCGCGGTACTTCTGCAGGATCCGCTTGGTCTCCTGGGCCACCCGGTAGTGCTCCTCGCCCACGACCTGCGGGTCGAGGATCCGGGAGGTGGAGTCGAGCGGGTCCACCGCGGGGTAGATGCCCTTCTCCGAGATCGGCCGGGACAGAACGGTCTGCGCGTCGAGGTGCGCGAACGCGTTGTGCGGGGCCGGGTCGGTGATGTCGTCGGCGGGCACGTAGATCGCCTGCATGGAGGTGATCGAGTGACCGCGCGTCGAGGTGATGCGCTCCTGGAGCACACCCATCTCGTCGGCCAGCGTCGGCTGGTAACCCACCGCGGACGGCATGCGGCCGAGGAGGGTGGAGACCTCCGAGCCCGCCTGCGTGAAGCGGAAGATGTTGTCGATGAACAGCAGCACGTCCTGCTTCTGCACGTCGCGGAAGTACTCCGCCATCGTCAGCGCGGACAGGGCCACCCGCAGACGGGTGCCCGGCGGCTCGTCCATCTGGCCGAAGACGAGGGCGGTGTCCTTGAGGACGTCCGCCTCGTCCATCTCCAGCCAGAGGTCGTTGCCCTCACGGGTGCGCTCGCCGACGCCGGCGAACACCGAGGTGCCACCGAAGTTGCGGGCGACACGGCGGATCATCTCCTGGATGAGAACCGTCTTGCCCACACCGGCGCCGCCGAACAGGCCGATCTTGCCACCCTGCACGTACGGGGTGAGCAGGTCGATGACCTTGATACCCGTGACCAGCATCTCGGTACGGGACTCGAGCTGGTCGAAGGGCGGGGACGGCCGGTGGATGCCCCACTTCTCGGTGACCTGGAGCGAAGCGGTCGGCACGTCGAGCGACTCGCCGAGCGCGTTCCACACGTGACCCTTGACGACGTCGCCGACGGGCACCGAGATCGGGTGGCCGGAGTCGGTGACGGCCGTACCGCGGACCAGGCCGTCGGTGGGCTGCATGGAGATGGCGCGGACCAGGTTGTCACCCAGGTGCTGGGCGACCTCCATGGTCAGGGTCTTGGTCTCGCCGCCGAGGGTCACCTCGACGTTGAGCGCGTTGTAGATCTCGGGCATCGCCTCGACGGGGAACTCCACGTCGACGACGGGCCCCTTGACGCTGGCCACACGACCGGCACCGGCCGACGTGGGCTCAACAGTCTCAACAGCCTCTGCAGTCATTTCACTCTTTCCCCGCTGCGGCGTCAGCCAGCGCGTTGGCGCCCCCGACGATCTCGCTGATTTCCTGGGTGATCTCGGCCTGGCGAGCCTGGTTCATCTGCATGGTGAACACGCGGATCAGCTCGTTGGCGTTGTCCGTGGCGGACTTCATGGCGCGGCGGCGCGCAGCCTCCTCCGAAGCAGCCGACTGCAGCAGCGCCGTGAAGATGCGGGACTCCACATAGCGCGGCAGCAGCGATTCGAGCACGTCGCCCGCGGTGGGCTCGAACTCGAAGTACGGCGGGATCGTCTCGCCGGCCGTCGCCTCGGTCTCCTCGACCTCCAGCGGCAGCACGCGCTTGACCACGACGTTCTGGGTCAGCATCGAGACGAACTCGGTCGAGACGATGTGGATCTCGTCGATCCCCGCCTCTTCCTTGAAGGAGTCGATCAGCGTCTGCGCGATCTCCTTGGCGTCGGCGTAGGCCGGCTTCCTGGAGAAGCCGACCCACTGGCCGCCCATCGTGCGGTTGCGGAAGGTGTGCCAGGTGACACCCTTCCGGCCGGTGACGAACGGCACCACCGTCAGGCCACGGCTCTCCAGCAGCCCGCGCAGGGCCTCGGCCTCGCGCAGGACGTTGGCGTTGAAGCCGCCACAGAACCCGCTGTCGCTGGTGACGATGAGGACGCCCGCCTTGGCGGGGTTCTCCTTCGCCACGGTCAACGGATGGTCGACGCTGGCCGCGTTGCTGACGACGCCCGTGACGGCGCGAGTGATCTCACGCTCGTACGGCAGCGCCGCCTGCATCCGCATCTGCGCCTTCACGATCCGCGAGGAGGCGATGAGCTCCTGGGCGCGCGTGATCTTGGCGGTCGACTTGACCGACCTGATCCGCCGCCGCAGCAGCCTTAGCTGGGCACCCATGAGCTACTTCTCCGTCGCCGGGCGGACGACCTTCTTGATCTTCTCCTGGCCGACCTCGTCGGCCTCGAGCGGCGCCACCGGCTCGTCCTTGACCAGGAGCTCGCCCGAAGAGGTGGTGAAGCCCTTCTTGAACTCCGTGACGGCGTCCTTGAGAGAGGTCACCGCGTCGTCGGTCAGCTCGTTGGTCTCGCGGATGCTGTCGAAGATGCCCTTGTGGCTGCTCTGCAGGTAGTCGAGGAACTCCTGCTCGAAGCGGCGGATGTCCTCGATCGGAACCTCGTCGAGCTCACCCGTCGTGCCCGCCCACACCGACACGACCTGCCGCTCCACGGAGAACGGCGAGTACTGCGGCTGGATGAGCAGCTCGGTCAGGCGCTGACCGCGCTCCAGCTGGGCGCGGGAGGCCGCGTCCAGGTCGGAGGCGAAGGCCGCGAAGGCCTCCAGGTCGCGGTACTGCGACAGCGACAGACGCAGCGTGCCGGCCACCTTGCGCATCGCCTTGATCTGCGCCGAGCCACCGACTCGGGAGACCGAGATACCGACGTTGATGGCAGGACGGATACCGGCGTTGAAGTAGTCGGTCTCCAGGAAGATCTGGCCGTCGGTGATGGAGATGACGTTGGTCGGGATGAACGCCGACACGTCGTTGCCCTTCGTCTCGATGATCGGAAGACCGGTCATCGAGCCGCCGCCCATGTCGGCGGAGAGCTTGGCGCAGCGCTCCAGCAGACGGGAGTGGAGGTAGAAGACGTCACCGGGGAACGCCTCGCGGCCCGGCGGGCGGCGAAGCAGCAGCGAGACGGCGCGGTAGGCGTCGGCCTGCTTGGTGAGGTCGTCGAAGATGATGAGGACGTGCTTGCCCTGGTACATCCAGTGCTGGCCGATGGCCGAACCGGTGTAGGGGGCGATGTACTTGTAACCGGCCGGGTCGGAGGCCGGGGCGGCGACGATCGTGGTGTACTCCAGGGCGCCGGCCTCTTCGAGGCGGGAGCGCACCTGGGCGATCGTCGAGCCCTTCTGGCCGACCGCGACGTAGACGCAGCGCACCTGCTTCTCGGGGTCGCCCGAGAGCCAGTTGTCACGCTGGTTGAGGATGGTGTCGACGGCCACGGCGGTCTTGCCCGTGCCACGGTCACCGATGATCAGCTGGCGCTGGCCGCGGCCGATCGGCGTCATGGCGTCGATCGCCTTGATGCCGGTCTGCAGCGGCTGCTTCACCGGCTGCCGCTGGACGACCGAGGGGGCCTGCAGTTCGAGGGCGCGCAGGCTCTCGGACTCGATCGCGCCCTTGCCGTCGAGGGGGTTGCCGAGCGGGTCGACCACACGGCCGAGGAAGTTGTCGCCGACCGGCACGGACAGGACCTCGCCCGTCCGGCGGACCGTCTGGCCTTCCTCGATCTTGCTGAAGTCGCCCAGGACCACGACGCCGATCTCTCGGGGGTCGAGGTTCAGGGCCAGGCCGCGCGTGCCGTCCTCGAACTCGAGCAGCTCGTTCGCCATCGCCGAGGGAAGGCCGGAGACATGGGCAATGCCGTCGCCGGCGTCGACGACGGTCCCGATCTCCTCGCGCGCGGCGCCTTCCGGTTCGTACGCCTGGACGAAGCGCTCAAGCGCGTCCCGGATCTCGTCCGGCCGGATCGTAAGCTCCGCCATCTCTACTCTGTCTCCCTATTCATTCGGCGCTCACTGCGCCTCAGCCGGCCAACCGGCGGCGGACTTCTTCAATTCGTCCCACGATCGTGGTGTCGATGATCTCGTCGCCGATGCGGACCGAGAACCCACCGAGCACTCGCTTGTCCACCTCGACGTTCAGGTGCACGTCGCGACCGTAGGAGGTGCGCAGCCAGTCGGCCAGTCGCTGCTTCTGCGCGTCGGACAGCTCGACCGCGCTGCGCACGACCGCCACCAGGCGCCGGCGCTGCTGGGCCACGAGCTGACCGAACTCCTCCAAGCCCGTCTCCAGGCTACGCCCTCGCGGGTGCACCGCCAGCTGCGTGATCAGGCGCTGGCTGGTGGGGGCGACCTTGCCGCCGAGCAGGTCGCCCAGCAGCTGCCGCTTGCCCTCCGCGGGCGCGGCCGCGTCGGCGAGCGCGCGTCGGAGGTCGGGGTTGGCGGCGACGATGCGGCTGAAGCGGAAGAGCTCGTCCTCCACGTCGTCGAGCCTGGACTGGCCCTCCGCCTCGGCGGCTGCGGCGACGACGCCGAGCCGTTCGAGCGAGTCGGCCAGGTCACCCGCGCGCGACCACCGGACCGAGACCGCGGCCTCGGTCGTGGCGATGGCCGCCTCGGAGACCTTGCCGCCGAGCAGGGCGCGGATGGTGCCCGCCTTCTGCTCGGCGGGCCTGGCCGGGTCGGACAGCGCCCGGCGCAGGCCGTGCTCGCGGTCGAGCAGATCCGCGACGGCGAACAACTCGTCGGAGAGCGCGCCGAGGTCGGCGCTGCCCGCGACCGCGTTGAAGCGCTCCTCGACCTCTGCCAACGAGGTCCTGCTCAGACCTCTCATTAGCGCACCGCCTGCGCGTTGCTGCTCTCGAGCTCGTCGAGGAACCTGTCCACGATCCGGCTCTGGCGGGCCTCGTCCTCAAGGGACTCGCCGACGATGCGGCCGGCCAGGTCGGTGGACAGACGGCCGATCTCCGTGCGGAGCTGCGCGAACGCGGCGGCGCGGTCGGCCTCGATCTGGGCGTGCGCGGCCTCGACGAGACGACGGGCCTCGGCCTGCGCCTCCTCGCGGAGCTCCGCCTTGATCTGCGCGGCCTGCTCGCGAGCCTCTTCGCGGAGCCGGCCGGCCTCGCGGCGGGCCTCCTCCAGCTGCTGCGCGTACTGCCGCTGCAGGTTCTGCGCCTCGGCCTGGGCCTCCTCGGCCCTCTTGATGCCACCCTCGATCGCGTCGGTCCGCTCGGCCAGCGTCTTCTGGATACGCGGTACGAGGATCTTGCCGACGACGAGGAGGACGACGAGGAACGAGAAGATACCGACGACGAGCTCGAACGTGTGCGGAAGGAGCGGGTTCGCACCCTCCTCCTGCGCGAGGAGCGTAGCTGCCTTAATCATGGGTGCAGCCTTTCGTCAGGGATTCTTCTGGTCTTAGAGGGCCTGGAAGATGAACGGCGCGACCAGACCGATCAGGGCAAGGGCCTCGGTGAGGACGAAGCCGAGGAGCATGTTCTGGCGGATCAGGCCGTAAGCCTCGGGCTGACGCGCGATGGCCTGCACGCCCTGACCGAAGATGATGCCGACGCCGATGCCGGGGCCGATGGCGGCGAGACCGTAACCGATGGCGGTGACGTTGCCGGAGACCTCAGCGAGAACGCTCATTGCTATTTCCTTTACTGGACGGCCGGTGAAGGGAGTCCCACCGGTCATGGATATTCCGGTATGTGGTTCTCAGTGATCCGGGTGCAGCGCGCCGCCGATGTACATCGACGCCAGCATCGCGAACAGGAAGGCCTGCAGGAACTGGATGAACATCTCGAACCCGGTCAGGATGATCGTCATGATCACACCCAGGACGCCGACGCCGGCGCCCATCGGAGTCAGCTTCTCGAACAGGAACCAGAAGCCGACCATGCTGAAGAACGCGAGCAGCATGTGACCGGCGAACATGTTCGCGAACAGTCGGACCGCGTGCGTGAACGGCGCGATGATCATGTTCGAGAGGAACTCGATCGGCGCCAGAAGGAAGTAGATGGGCTTCGGCAGGCCGGGCGGGAACATCATGTTCTTGAAGTAGCCGATGCCGCCCTGGTGCTTGACGCCCAGGTAGATCTTGATCACGTAGATCGAGAGCGCGAGGACGGCCGGGAACGCGATGTGCGAGGCGACCGGGAACTGCGCGAGCGGGATCACGCCGAGGATGTTCCAGAACAGGACCAGGAAGAAGAGCGTGACCAGCAGGCCCATCCACCGATCGGCGTCCTTGCCGAGGAACGGCCGGGCGATCTGGTCACGGACGAACATGTAGCCGTACTCGACGACGTTCTGGGTGCCCCTCGGCACGAGCTTCGGCTTGGCGAAAGCCACCCAGCACACCGCGATCACCACGAGCGCGCTCAGCATCGCCAGCAGCACCGGCTTGGTGAACCAGCTCACCCCAGGGATGATCGGCGTGAACGAATTGAACAGCTCATCGGGCGATGGCGCCCGGAAGTTGTCTTCGGGGGCGAGGACCGTCAGCGCAATCACGCGGCGTTCCCTTCAACGTCGTAGTGGATCACAAGGGTTTCCTCAGCGAGGCGATCGCTGCGTCGGGTTAGCGACCGAACTTCCGGTAGACCGCGTAGCCGCCGAGCACGACCCCAAGGACCACGCCTATGGGGAAGAACGCGGACATGTCGAGCCACCGGTCCAGCAACCACCCGAGACCGCCATAGACCGCCATCCCGGCGAGCAGATAGCTGGGGACTGACCACATGGCATCGGAGAAGTCGCGACCGTCGTGTTCCGGCCGGCGTTCCTGTGCGCTCATCGCGGCCCCGACGATAGCAGGCGAGTGGAGGACTAGTCATATCGGACCCCATCCCTTTACCTGCCTCATGAGTCGCCCTTTCCGGGGACGGAGGCATCGGGGTCGACGTAGAGCATCTTGGTCTTCATGAACGCGCGGACCTCGAATCCGGTCCACACGAGCGTGCACACGACCACGGACCACGCGAAGGCCTGGGTGTTCCAGGCGGTGGTCTCACGGAAGGCGGCGAGCACCGCCATGATGGCGATGACCTTGACGAGGTAGCTGACCATGGCCGCGATCGCCATCATCTGCGGGGAGACGCGGGCGGCATAGGAGACCGCTACCACGCTGATGCTGAAGAAAACCCCGACGAGCAAGGTGCCGAGGGCCGCGCCGAGCGCTCCCTTGCCGCCTGCGAGAAGGAACGCCACGATGACCGCGACCACCCCGACCGCGAAGGTCGGAACAGCGGCGCTCTTGAGTACGCGCACGTCGTTGGCCTGCATCGGTGCTCCATCAGCATGTTGTCAAGCGAGCGTTTGCTACCTCCAGAACATGTGCGTCTGGAGGTCCCTGCTCGTGAAAGATATCACAAGCTCACGGAAGACCGCTTTTACCTGCCGTTTCTAGTTCCCGATCACGGACGACTCGGAAATGCAGGAATGACCGGTTTGCCCTCTGCGCTCGCGCGTTCCTGCGCCGAAGGGCCGCCCTGCGGCGGCATCTGCCGCCTGACCTCGGTGTCCGGGCCGATCGGCGGCATCGGGCCGGTGGGCGGGCCGTCGTCGTCGGGCTGCTTGTTGCGCGTGGCGGCGTGCGCGCCGCCCCTCCCCCGCCACCGCGGCGCCGCCATCAGGACGAGCACCGCCAGCGCCAGCACGATGACCACGACGAACAGCAGCACCGGCACGCCCTCGCGGGACATCGCCACCAGGCCGAAGGCGAACAGGAACGCCCAGGCATACATGATCAGCACCGAGCGGCGGTGCGAGTGGCCGATGTCCAGCAGGCGGTGGTGCAGGTGGCCGCGGTCGGGCGCGAACGGCGACATGCCGTGGGACGTGCGCCGGACCACGGCGGTGATCAGGTCGATCAGCGGCAGGACCAGCACCGCCGCCGGCAGCATCAGCGGCAGCAGCACCGGGACCTTGTTCATGTCCTCGATGGCGGCCGGGTCGAGCGGCGTCACCGTGACGATCGAGGAGGCGAGCACCAGCCCGATCAGCATCGCCCCGGTGTCGCCCATGAAGATCTTGGCCGGATGGAAGTTGTGCGGCAGGAAGCCCAGGCACGTGCCGATGAGGACGGCCGCGATGGCCGCCGTCGTGGTGATGTTGCCCACGCTCATGCTCTGGGCCAGCAGGATCGAGTACGCCCACGTGGCCATCGCGGCGATGCACACGATGCCGGCCGCGAGCCCGTCGAGCCCGTCGACGAAGTTCACGGCGTTGATGGTGACCACCACGATCATGATGGTGATGATCGTGCTCAGCGTGTAGTCGAGGCTGGTGGAACCGCCCCAGTCCTTCGGCAGCGGGATGTAGAGCAGCCGAAGGTCGAAGTAGACCAGCACGCCCGCCGCCGCGATCTGCCCGCCGAGCTTGATGAAGGCGTCCATGCCCCACCAGTCGTCGAGGAAGCCGGTGAGCGTGATCAGGCCGCCGGCGACGATCAGCGCGGTGACGGCTCTGCCGTCGTACTGCGACAGCGCCTCGCCGGTGTGTTTCAGCTGGCTGGCGACCAGCAGGCCGACCACCAGGCCGCCGTACATGGCCAGGCCGCCGAGCCTCGGCGTCGGCGTGGTGTGCACGTCGCGCTCGCGAACCTCGGGCATGGCGCCGATGCGGATGGCGAAGCGGCGCACCAGCGGCACCAGCAGGTACGTCACCGCTGCCGAGATGAGCGCCATGAACAGGTATTCGCGCACGGACCTAGTTTCCCGGATGCTCCGGCCAGCTGTGACCGGAAACCGACACAGACCAGCTTAATATTCGCTGAGATATGGCCGATGGATGGCGAGAAGCGCCGCCACTCTTTCCCTGACCTCGGGCGCGACCGCCGGATCGCGCACGGACATCGACAGCAGACTTCCCACCTCCTCCATCTCGCGCGGGCCCATGCCCTGCGTGGTCACGCACGCCGTGCCCACCCGGATCCCGGAGGTGACGGCCGCAGGCTCCGGATCGTACGGGATGACGTTGCGGTTGAGCGTGAGGCCGGCGGCCGCGCAGCGCCGTTCTGCCTCCGCGCCCGAGACGCCCAGCTCACGCAGGTCGACCAGGGCCAGGTGGGTGTCGGTGCCGCCGGTGACCGGACGCATGCCCGCCGCGTCCAGCGCGCCGGCCAGCGTGCGGGCGTTGGCGACGACGCGGCCCGCGTACTCGGCGAACTCCGGCCGCAGCGCCTCCCCGAACGCCACCGCCTTGGCCGCCACCGCGTGCATCAGCGGCCCGCCCTGCACGAACGGGAACACCGCCCGGTCGATCCTGGCGGCCAGCTCCTCCGTGCACAGGATCGCGCCGCCGCGCGGCCCGCGCAGCACCTTGTGGGTGGTCATCGTCACGACGTCCGCGTACGGCACCGCCGACGGGATCGCACCGCCCGCCATCAGCCCGATCGGGTGCGCCACGTCGGCCAGCAACCACGCGCCCACCTCGTCGGCGATGCCGCGGAAGACCGAGAAGTCGATCAGCCTCGGGTACGCCGTCGCGCCGCACACGATGACCTTGGGACGGCGTCGCAGCGCCAGGTCCCGCACCTCGTCGTAGTCGATGAGCTCGGTGTCGCGCCGCACGCCGTAGGAGGCGACGTCGAACCATCGTCCCGAGAAGTTCACCTTCGAGCCGTGCGTGAGGTGGCCGCCGTGCGGGAGCGCCATGGCGAGCATGGTGTCGCCGGGCTGGAGCAGGGCGGCGTAGGCGGCCAGGTTGGCACTGGCGCCGGAATGCGGCTGGACGTTGGCGTGCTCGGCCCCGAACAGCCTGCGCGCCCGCTCCACCGCCAGCCGTTCGGCCCGGTCGACGACCTCGCAGCCACCGTAGTAGCGCCTGCCGGGGTAGCCCTCGGCGTACTTGTTGGTGAGGGTGGAGCCCAGGGCGGCCATGACCGCGGGGGAGGTGAAGTTCTCGCCGGCGATCAGCTGGATGCCGGCGCGTTCGCGGTCGAGCTCGTCGAGCAGCACCTGCGCCAGCTCCGGATCCTGCCGCCGCAACCGCCCGAAGTCGGGCCCGTAGTACGGCTCCCCACCCATTCCTCCACTGTACGACCGCATGTCCGTTTTGCCCAGATAACCGGTCCTGCGAGGGAGGCCGTGACCGTCAGCGGGCATGAGGGCGTTCACCTGCGTGGAGGCCGTGACCGTCAGCGGGCATGAGGACGTTCACCCGCGAGGAGGTCTGTGACCGTCAGCGTGCATGAGGGCTTCCACATGCGGAGACCGGAGCACAGGGACTGCGAGGGGCCGGCGGAGGGTGGGAGGGCAGGGGAAGGCGGCGGTCAGGGGAAGGCGTGCGGTGCGCCGGTCTGGCTGGGGATCCACCTCGGGGTGTCGTCGGCCTGGTCGCTGATCGCGGTGAGCACGGCGTGACGGTAGAGGGCCAGCTTGGACCGCCATTCCCGGATGTCCTGCACATATCGGTCGCCGACCGGCGCGTCCCAGGTCTGTGGGCTCTTGGCCAGCGCGTACGCCTTGTCGAGGGCCGTGCTGAGCTTCTCCAGCATGGGCATGACGGTGTTCCAGGCGGTGACGAGACGTTCGTAGTCGGGGTTGAACTCGTAGGCCAGCGGCTGGTTGTCCAGCGGGCCCGCGGCGGTGACGGGCGGCATCTCGTCCCTGCTCCTGGGCCTGGGGGCGGGCGGGTCGACGTACATCACACGCTCCTTCCCGGCGTCCCTGGATCGACCTCACCCGATGGACCGTCCGGCCTGATGTCCCGGAGCGCCCACTCGCCCTGTTCGCCGTACTTACCGGGCGGGACGTCCACGGACGGCATGTCGAGCGGCTGGATGTCGCGGACGTTGTCGATCAACGTCCTGATCGCCTCCGGTCCGGCCGCGGACACGTCCACGGCCACAACCCCGTCCCCCTCACTCACCCACTTCGCACCGACGCCCCCGCCGTCCAAGCCCTGCACCCCACCATCACCATGACTCCCGGCGCCATGCCCCCCGCCACCGAAGGCCGCCGCGCCGTGCCCCCCAGCGCCATAGGCAGTCGCGCCATGCCCTCCGGCATCCCCACCACCAGCCGATACGTCCCCTCCACCCGATACAGCCGCTCCTCCCCCAGGCGCCGTAGGCGGAATCCGCACCCCAGCAGAGCCATCACCCCGCCCAGCCCCACCACCGTCTACCCCGCCGCGCCCAGCGTCCGCCGCGCCACCACCGGTTCCCGCGTCGGCGCGACCACCATCGGCACGACCACCATGGGTGCCGCTGCCGGCATCACGGCTGCCGTGGGCGGTGCCCGCGTCGGTGCGGCTGTCGTTCGTGGCCTTGTCGTCGGCGCAGGCGGTGCCGTCAGTGCGGCCCGCGTCCCTGGTCCCGTCGTCGGAGCGGGCGTTATCGCTGTTCGTGCCGCCGTCGGAGCGGCCGTTGTCGGTGTTCGCGCCGCCACCTGAGCCGTCGGTGCGGCCTGTGCCGGTGTCCGTGTGGCCATGTGCGCCGTCGGCCCGGCCGGTGTCGCCGATGGGCTGGGTGCCTGTGGTGGCGTCAGGGCGGGTTGGGGTGGAGGAGGTGCCGTCGGCGTGGGTGTCGTGGGCGGTGCCCGCGTCCCTTGGGATGCCCTGGTGGGCGCCTTGGTCCCCAGTGGTGCCGCGGTAGGTGTCTCCGGTGGTGCCGGAGTGGGTGGCCGCATCGCCTTGGGTGCCGTTGTGGGAGGTCGTGTCGCCTGCGGTGCCGTAGTGGGCGCCCGTGCCTTCCGACGTGCCGTACGGGTGGCCCGTGGTGGTGCCGTACGGGTGGCCCGTGGTGGTGCCGTACGGGTGGCCCGTGGTGGTGTCGTACGGGTGGCTGGTGGTGTCTGAGGAGGGTGTCGAGGGGTCGGTGCCGCCCTCTCCTGTCGGCACCGACAGCCCTTCGCCTCCGCCCGCCGTCGCCGCGGCGCCGTCGGCGTGCACGGTCGGCATGTCGGCGGGCTGCACGCTGTCGACGTTCTTGAGCAGGGATTCCAGTTGTTCGGCCGTGGGCGGGTCGATGGGGACCTGGAGGACCTTCACGCCGTCGACCACCACGACCTGGGGCTTGTGCGGGTCGTCCGGCTGGTCCTTCGCGGGGA
This sequence comes from Nonomuraea sp. NPDC049684, assembly GCF_044465345.1. Lineage (NCBI taxonomy): Bacteria > Bacillati > Actinomycetota > Actinomycetes > Streptosporangiales > Streptosporangiaceae > Nonomuraea > Nonomuraea sp. NPDC049684. The sequence continues at coordinate 195,353 of NZ_JBITLO010000002.1, forward strand.
CGTCGGTCGTGCCGGTGTCGGCCTCCGCTCCCCGGTCGCGTCTGCTGTCCTGGTCGGGAGCCTTGGGGTCGTCGGCTGCCGAGGCGTCGCCGTTCCGGCCGTCTGTGCGGTCGCCGGTCCGTTCGTCGGTCCTGGTGTCGTTCCCGCTGGTCCCGGTGTCCTTGTCGGCGCCGTCGCACGCCTTCCCGTCCCGGTCGGCCCGGACGCCGTCGTCGCCGGTCTTGCCGTCGGGCTCCTTCGGCGTCGGCGGGTCCGTCGGCTTGGGGTCGTGGTCCTTCGACGCGGGCGGGTCCGTCGGCTTGGGGTCGGGGTGTTTCGGGGCGGGTGGGTCCGTGGGCTTGGGGTCGGGGGTTTTCGGGGGTGGGTCGGTGGGCTTGGGGTCGTGGTCCTTCGGGGTGGAGGGGTGGGTGGGCTTCGGGTCGGCGGGGTGCGCGGGGTCGCTGTGCTTGGGCGGGACGTCGGCGCGCGGGTTGCCGTACTTGTCGTCGCGGCTGCCCGGCGACTCCTTGGGCTCGTCGGCCGTGCCGCCGCCGCCCGTCTTCGACGTGTCGCCCAGCTTCCCGTCGGCGCGCTTCTCCAGTACGGCCAGCCGCGCGTTGACGTCCTTGACCATGTGATCGGCAGAGTCGGCCACCTGGACCGGACGGTGGGTGCTCCGCGCGGACAGCCCGGCACGGCTCAGCGCCGCCCTGACCTGGTCCTCGGCCGTGCGCAGCGCCGAGGACGCGTGCTTGACCTCGGTCAGCAGGTCACGGACCAGCTGCGGATCCATGCCGTCGAACTTGCCCATGGGCCACTCCCGGACGTGTCGCCGTTCCGGGACTCACGGTAATCGCGGCCGTGGCGTCGCCGCAGCCGGGATGCAAAGACGGTATACGTCAGTCGTCGGTGGCGACGTAGCCGATGATGCCGCGCAGCTTCTCGACGGGGATCGCGCCGCGGCGCAGCATCCGGGGCACCGCGGTGGTGAGGTCGAGGATGGTCGAGGGCGTGTTGTCGGTGGTCTTGCCGCCGTCGAGGTAGACCGCGACCGAGTCGCCGAGCTGCTCCTCGGCCTCCTCCGCCGTCGTCGCCGCGGGGGCGCCGGAGCGGTTGGCGCTGGAGACGGCCATCGGGCCGGTCTCCTTGAGCAGGTCGAGGGCGACCGGGTGGAGCGGCATGCGGACGGCGACCGTGCCCTTGGTGTCGCCCAGGTCCCAGGAAAGGGCCCTGTTGGCCCTGCAGACCAGCGTGAGCGGCCCGGGCCAGAAGGCGTCGATGAGATCCTGCCCGTAGGGCCCGAGGTCGTCCACGAGCGCTGTGGCGGCTCTGACGGTGCCCACGAGCACGGGCGGCGGCATGTCGCGGCCGCGGCCCTTGGCGTCGAGCAGCGCGGTGACGGCCGGCGGCATGAACGCGTCGGCGCCGATGCCGTAGACGGTGTCGGTCGGCAGCACGACCAGCTCGCCGCGGCGCACGGCGGTGGCGGCCTCGATCAGGCCCTCGGCGCGCTGGTCGAGGTCGGAGCAGTCAAAGCGTCTTCCCACGGCGTGCATCCTAGTCCTGGCCGAGTCTGGCCGTGACGAAGCGGTCCCTTCGGGTGAGGTCCTGGCGCAGGCGGACGTCGCGCCAGCCGTTGTCCTCCGGGAAGGTCAGATAGACGGCCCTGCCCTGCTCGTCGGCGTGTTCGACGGCCACCCAGCCGCCGGGGCGCAGCAGGCGGCGGGCGGTGCGTTCGACCGCGCGCACCTCGCCGAGGCCGTCGTCGCCGGAGCCGTACAGGGCCCTTGAGGGGTCGTAGTCGCGGACCTCGGGGTCGCGCGGGATGGCGCCGGGCGGGATGTACGGCGGGTTGGAGATCACCAGGTCGACCTTGCCGTTGAGCTCGGGAAGGGCTTCGGCGAGATCTTCCGGGTGCAGGTGCGTACGCCCCTGGCCCAGCTCGGAGATGTTGCGCTTGGCCCAGGTGTAGGCCGCGGGGTCGACCTCGACGGCGTGCACCTCGGCGAGCGCGACCTCCTGGGCGATCGACAGCGCGATGGCCCCCGAGCCGGTGCCGAGGTCGACGACGAGCGGCGCCGTCACGTCCATGGCGCGCAGGGTCTCGATCGCCCACCCGGCCATGACCTCGGTCTCCGGCCGCGGCACGAACACGCCGGGGCCGACCGCGAGCTCCAGGTAGCGGAAGTAGGCGTGGCCGGTGATGTGCTGCAGCGGCTCACGCGCCTCGCGCCGGGCGATGCCCTCCCAGAACAGCGCGTCGAAGTCGGAGTCCTTGACCGTGTGGAGCTCGCTCCTGCGCACGCCGTGGACGAACGCCGCGATCTCCTCCGCGTCGGTGCGCGGCGAAGGCACACCTGCCTCGGCGAGCCGGGCGGTGGCGAGAGCGATCTCGTCCAGCAGAAATGTCATGAGTGTTGTGCGAGCTTCTCCGCCATCTCGGCGTCGATGAGTGCCTGGGTGACGGCGTTGAGCTCGCCGTCGAGAACCTGGTCGAGGTTATACGCCTTGAAGCCTACGCGGTGGTCAGAAATCCGGTTCTCGGGAAAGTTGTACGTGCGGATGCGCTCGGAACGGTCGACCGTGCGCACCTGCGACTTGCGCTCGGCCTGCGCCGCGGCGTCGGCCTGCTCCTGGGCCACGGCCAGCAGCCGGGCGCGCAGGATGCGCATCGCCGACTCCTTGTTCTGGAGCTGGCTCTTCTCGTTCTGGCAGGAGACGACCACGCCCGTGGGCAGGTGGGTGATGCGCACGGCCGAGTCGGTCGTGTTGACGCTCTGGCCACCGGGACCGCTGGAGCGGTAGACGTCGATGCGCAGGTCGTTGGGGTCGATCTGGACGTCGACCTCCTCCGCCTCCGGGTAGACCAGCACGCCCGCGGCGCTGGTGTGGATGCGGCCCTGGGACTCGGTGACGGGCACCCGCTGCACGCGGTGGACGCCGCCCTCGAACTTGAGCCTGGACCACACGCCCTCGTCGCCCTTGGCCTTGATGCCGACCGTGACGTCTTTGTAGCCGCCGAGGTCGGAGGGCTGGGTGTCGATGATCTCGGTCTTCCAGCCGAGGCGCTCGGCGTAGCGCAGGTACATCCGCAGCAGGTCGCCGGCGAACAGCGCGGACTCCTCGCCGCCCTCGCCCGCCTTGATCTCCATGATGATGTCTTTGTCATCGTTGGGGTCGCGCGGGATGAGCAGGTGCTTGAGCTTCTCCTCAAGCTGCGGGATGCGCTCCTCGATCTCGGCCGCCTCGGCCGCGAACCCCTCGTCCTCGCCGGCCAGTTCCTTGGCCGCCGTCAGGTCCTCGCGGGCCGTGTCGAGCTCGCGGTAGGTGGTGACGATCGGGGTGAGCTGGCTGTAGCGCCGGCCGAGTGTGCGGGCCTTGTTCTGGTCGGCGTGCACGGCGGGGTCGGCAAGCTGCAGCTCCAGCTCGGAATACTCCTTGAGCAACTCGTCGAGGTTCACCGTGGGTCCTTCAGTGGTTTGAATGCCGTTTCACCAACAACGCCGACCCGGCGCACGTGGTGCGGCCGGGTCGGCGTCGGTGAAGCTACTTGCCCGTGGCCTTCTTGCCGAAGCGCTTCTCGAAGCGAGCCACCCGGCCGCCGGTGTCGAGGATCTTCTGCTTGCCCGTGTAGAACGGGTGGCAGGCCGAGCACACGTCGGCGTGGATGACGCCGTTCTTCGCGGTGCTGCGGGTGGTGAACGTGTTGCCGCAGGAGCAGGAGACCTGCGTCACGTGGTAATCGGGGTGGATGTCGGGCTTCATGGCTGTCCTTTCGGGCTGCGGCCGCCGGGTCGCCTTCACGCATGGCGTGAACCGGAACCGCAAAATGGTCAGCTACCAGTGTGCCAGATCGTGCAACCTGCCCAGGCCATGGGGCATTCCCGCGATCTTCATGACGCGGCCACGCGCGCCACACTAGGCTCCCTCGCACAAACCATCACTTTTCCCACAAATGGGACTTAGCCAAAGGATCATCCAACTGATGAAGAGAAGGGTGCGGCTGCTCCTCGCGGCCGCCACGGGGGCCGCCGTTCTCCTCGGAGGCGCCGGTCTCTCGGCCACCGGCGCGTCGGCCTCGGCGTACGCGCTGGCGGACGACTTCACGGGCGACGCGTCGGCGAGCGCGTACGTCCCGCTGGAGAAGGACGTCGACGCCACCGTCACGCTCAAGCTCAAGAACCCGGACACCGTCACCGGCGTGACCGGGTCCATCGAGCCGCCCGGCAAGTCGGCCAAGACGGTCTCGTTCGACTTCACGCCGAGCACCTCCACCCCCACCTCCACCCCGACCGCCACCCCGTCGCCGGCCGCCGACAAGACGATCACCGGCAAGTGGACGATCACCAAGGACGACCCGGCGGGCGACTGGAAGCTCACCGTCAACGTCGCCCGTTCGGGCGGCGGGAGCAGCCCGAGCACCTTCACCGTCAAGGTGTCCGGCAAGCAGGGCATCTCCGGCGCGAACGTCACCCCCGACCCCGTCCAGCTCGTCAAGGGCAAGGACACCAAGGTCACGGTCGAGGCGTCGGTGAAGGACGCGGGCACGGTCTCGGCCAAGCTCGTCAGCGACACCACCAGCGAGTACTACGACCTCGGTGAGCTGGCCAAGGAGTCGGACAGCTACTACCGCGGCGTCACGTACTTCACCGACGACACCACCGAGGGCGCCTGGACGCTGGAGGTGTACGCCACCCGCGCCGGCCAGACGCTCAAGGGCGAGGCGTCCTTCTCGGTCGTCGCCCCGACCGGCGGCGCGTCCAAGAAGGCCAAGACCCGGGTGACGATCTCGGCCCCGAACAAGGTCGCCAAGGGCCGCGCGTTCAAGGTCTACGGCAAGGTCTACCGCGGGACCAAGGCGTACAAGAACAAGATCGTCGAGGTGTACTTCAAGGCCAAGGGCACCAAGACGTACAAGTTCATGGGGTACGCCAAGGCCACCTCGACCGGCAAGTACAGCAAGACCTTCAAGGCCAAGAAGGACGGCTACTTCCAGGTCAAGGTGCCCGGCACGAGCAAGACGCGCACCTCCCTGTCGCCGCAGGAGTTCGTGGACGTGAGGTAGCGGGTACGGCCCGCATCCCCAACCCCGGGTGCAGGCCGTATCAGCGACCCAGATACGTCAGGACGGCGAGAACCCGCCGATGGTCCTCGGGCGCGGGCCCGAGGGCCAGCTTGGCGAAGATGCCGGACACGTGTTTCTCCACCGCCCCTTCGGTGACGACCAGCCTGGAGGCGATCGCGGTGTTGGAGCGGCCCTCGGCCATCAGGGCCAGGACCTCGCGCTCCCGGGGGGAGAGCAGGTCCAGCGGCGCGCCCCTGCGCCTGCGGCTGAGCAATTGCACGACGACCTCCGGATCGATCACCGTGCCGCCCGCCGCCACCTCGCGCACCGCCTCCATGAACTCGGCCACGTCGGCCACCCGCTCCTTCAGCAGGTAGCCGACGGCCTTGCCGATCAGCTCGCCCGCGTAGCGCTCCTCGACGTACTGGGACAGGACCAGGATCGGGAAGTCGGGCCTGGCCTCGCGGACCCGCAGCGCCGCCTTCAGCCCCTCGTCGGTGTGGGTGGGCGGCATGCGCACGTCGACGATCGCCAGGTCGGGCTCGTGCTCGCGGACGGCGGCCACCAGCGCGGGCCCGTCGGAGACCGCCGCGACGGTCTCGAAACCGCCGTCGGCGAGCAGCCGCGCCAGCCCCTCGCGCAACAGTACGGAATCCTCGGCGATGACCACGCGCATGTGCACATGACTACCATTCGCAGGGCAGCTCCGCACGCACGATCGTCGGCCCCCCGGCGGGGCTGTGCAGCACGAGCACGCCGTCGATGGTCGCCGCCCGGTCGGCCAGGCCCGACAGCCCGCCGTCCGGGGTGACGACGGCGCCGCCGATGCCGTTGTCCCACACGTCCACGACCACGCCGCGCTCGCCCCCGAACACCGCCACCGACGCCTCCGTCGCGCCCGAGTGCTTGGCGAGGTTGGCCAGGGCCTCGGCGACGATGAAGTACGCGATGCTCTCCACCGCGGCCGGCGGCCGTTCGGTCAGTTCGACGGAGACGTCCACGTGCACCGGGGCCCGCGCGGCCAGCCCCGACAGCGCCGCGTCGAGCCCGCGGTCGGTGAGGATGGCCGGGTGGATGCCGCGGGCCAGGTCGCGCAGCTCGGCGATGGCCGCCTTGGTGCCCGCGTGCGCCTGCACGATCAGCGCCCTGGCCTCCTCCGGCTCGGTGTCGAACTTGGCCTGCGCCCGTCCGAGGTCCACCGCCACCGACAGCAGCCGCTGCTGCGCGCCGTCGTGCAGGTCGCGCTCGATCCTGCGGCGTTCGGCCTCGGCCGCGTCGATCCCCCTGGCCCGGCTGGCCCGCAGCCGCTCCTCCTCGCTGCCGCCGAGCAGCACCGTGGCCAGGGTGCCGTGCAGCCAGGCCATGCCCCGTACGAGATAGGCCGTCACGACGAGCAGCGCCACGCCCGCCGCACCCGCGACCAGCGCGCCCGCCCAGTCGTCGATGATCAGGCCGGTGCGGCCGTCGCTCAGGACGTACAGGACGCGGGCCAGCGGCGCGAGGAGCAGCGTCGCCGTCGCCGTCCACAGGGCGAGCGACAGCGCGGACTCGACCAGGCCCAGCGGGAGGAGCATGAGGAGGTAGCCGAGGTCCTGCCAGGTGGCCTTGTCGCCCAGCAGCCAGGTGAGGTGCGACAGCAGCCCGCCCTCGGGCCTGCCGCGGTACGGGTCGGCGATCCGCACCCCGAACGCCGCCCCCATCAGCCGCCGCTCCAGCATGGCCCCGCCGCGCCACATCAGCACGGTCGCCATCGTCAGCGGCAGCCCCACCCAGACCACCACCAGCGGCACCGCCACCGTCGTCGCCAGGGCCACCACGACGAACCAGGCCATCCCGAACACCGCGCTGACCAGCAGGTACGGAGCCGCCCGCCAGGTCATCGGGTCCACCAGCACCCCTAACGGCCCCTTCGGCCCGAACCGCACCCTGTCCTTCAGCCTCACCGATCGCATGCCCCCAGCCTGCCCGGCGGCGCGGACGGGGTGAATGGAGCAGACGTCCGGTCCGCGGGTGGGGTTAACCCCACCCCGCCCCGCGACCTGCCCGAGCACGCGAAAGGGGCGGCGGGAGAACCTCCCCGCCGCCCCTCAAGGCGCGTGGCCGCTAGTCGCGGTCGTTGCTCACCGTGGTCTTCTGCACCTGCAGCAGGAACTCGGCGTTGGACTTGGTCTCCTTCATCTTCTCCAGGAGAAGTTCCAGAGCCTGCTGCATGTCCAGGGCGTGCAGCACCCGCCGCAGCTTCCAGACGATCTGCAGCTCCTCCTTGGCCATGAGGATCTCTTCCTTGCGCGTGCCGGACGCGTCGACGTCGACCGCGGGGAAGATGCGCTTGTCGGCCAGGGAGCGGTTGAGCTTGAGCTCCATGTTGCCGGTGCCCTTGAACTCCTCGAAGATGACCTCGTCCATCTTGGACCCGGTCTCGACCAGGGCCGTGGCGAGGATCGTCAGCGAGCCGCCGTTCTCGATGTTGCGCGCGGCGCCGAAGAAGCGCTTGGGCGGGTAGAGCGCCGTGGAGTCGACACCACCCGACAGGATACGACCGGAGGCCGGGGCCGCCAGGTTGTAGGCGCGGCCGAGTCGCGTGATCGAGTCGAGCAGGACGACCACGTCGTGGCCCAGCTCCACCAGGCGCTTGGCGCGCTCGATGGCCAGCTCGGCGACCGTGGTGTGGTCTTCGGCCGGACGGTCGAAGGTCGAGTGGATGACCTCGCCCTTGACCGACCGCTGCATGTCGGTGACCTCTTCGGGACGCTCGTCCACGAGGACGACCATCAGGTGGCACTCGGGGTTGTTGCGGGTGATCGCGTTGGCGATCGCCTGCAGCACCATCGTCTTGCCGGCCTTGGGCGGCGAGACGATGAGACCGCGCTGGCCCTTGCCGATCGGCGACACGAGGTCGATGATCCGCGTGGTGAGGATGTTGTGCTCGGTCTCCAGGCGCAGGCGCTCCTGCGGGTAGAGCGGCGTCAGCTTGTTGAAGTCGGGCCGGTTGCGGGCCTGCTCCGGGTCCATGCCGTTGACGGTGTCGAGGCGGACCAAGGCGTTGAACTTCTCGCGGCGCTCGCCGTCGCGCGGCTGGCGCACCGCGCCGGTGATGACGTCGCCCTTGCGCAGGCCGTTGCGGCGGATCTGGGCCAGCGAGACGTAGACGTCGTTGCTGCCTGGCAGGTAGCCGCTGGTCCTGACGAACGCGTAGTTGTCGAGGATGTCGAGGATGCCGGCGATCGGGATGAGCACGTCGTCGTCGCCGATGACGGGCTCGGTGCTGTCGAAGCGGTCACGGCCGCGGCCGCGGTTGCGCTCCCTGAAGCGGCCCCTGCGGCCACGCCCGCGGTCGTCGTCGTCGCCGCCGCCACGCTGGTCACCGCGCTGGTCGCCGCCGCGCTGGTCACCGCCACGCTGGTCGCCACGCTGGTCACTGCGCTGGTCGCCGCGCTGGTCGCCCCTGCCGCCGGCGTCCGTGGCGCGCTGGTCGCCGCGGCTGCTCTCGGCACGGCCGCCCTCACCGCGGTCGGCACGGTCGCCACGCTCACCGCGGTCGCTGCGCTCACCGCGCTCGCCGCGGTCGCCACGCTCACGGCGCTCGCCGCGGCTGCGCCGCTCGCGACGGCTCTCGCGCTCGCCCCGCGTGTCGGCCTGACCGGCGTCCACGACCTGGGCCTGCTGCTCGACGGCCGGCTCGGCCGGCGCGGCCACGGGCTCGGGGGCCGCGGCCACCGGCTCGGCGGCCTGCGGCGCAGCCTCGTCGGCGGCCTTGGTGCGGGAACGTTCCCTGCGCGTACGGGTGGGCCGCTCGGCCACGGGAGGCGCGGCCTCCGTCAGGACGGGCGCCGCCTCAACCACGGCTGCCGCCGGAGCGCCGTCTCCGGAGGCGCCACCCTGCTTCTCCTGGATGGCCGCGATGAGCTGGCTCTTCCGCATGCGCCCGGTGCCGCTGATGCCGAGCTCAGCGGCCATCTTCTGCAGCTCGGGCAGCACCTTGGCGGACAGGCCGGTGCCGGAGCGACGCGCACGAGGCTTGGCCGCGGCGCGGGTGGGGGTGTCGCCGGACGCGGGCTGAGCGCCTGGTGCGTCGGAGAGGAGTTCGGTGGTGTCGCTCAACTAAAAGGTCCTTCCCAGGGGTCGGGCGCCGGTTTTGTTCTGCCGGGCGTCCCGGAGGTGCTTGCGACCCGGCGGGACAGACCGGGTCGGGGTGCACGTTGCGATCTTCGGCTGTCGCGGACGGCCGCCACTCTTGGGGAGGGGTTCGTCCAGGCCGCCACAGGACCGTGGCGCGTGGCTGACACCCCCCAGATTGCTGTCGCCAACCAGATGTCGATGTGCGTCGAACGCGCAGGTCCCCGTCGTCGCCGCCTCACGTTGGGCCAACCGGGTGTGGGCCAACCGGAGGCAACGGATTCCGGGGAGACAGCCGCGCTGCCCACGCCTCGCGACGTGAAGCATGATGCAGCGATGTATGGCTGACAAGCACGCACCCACCAAGGGGGCATCTGGTGCGGCTATCAGCCTAACATCACCAGCGCACACGGCTATTCCCTGAAGGTCTAAAGAGGCATCAGCGTGTCTCGGGGAACTGAACGTTCGCACCAACCGGGTCGACGTCCATTTGCTGGATGTGCCAGTCATTACCCACTTCTGGCGCGATCAAATCCTGCGTATCCGGTGACGAAAACGCAAGAACCGTGGGACCCGCCCCCGAAACGACCGCGGGCACGCCGACGGCACGCAGACGTTCTACCAGACGCGCGCTCTCCGGCATGGCAGGCGCGCGATAAGGCTGGTGGAGACGGTCTTCGGTGGCGGCGAGCAGCAGCTCTGGTTCCGGCCGCGAGGTCAGCGCGGCGATCAGCAACGCGGCCCTGCCGGCGTTGAAGGAGGCGTCCTTGTGGGGCACGTCCTTCGGCAACAGCCCCCGAGCGGTCTCCGTGGCCAGCCGCGTCGAAGGAACGACGGCGACCGGACGGACCCTCTCGTCGGGGGCCAGCTTCACCATACGCGGTGCTCCCGCATGGTCGGTCCAGGCCACCGTCAGGCCCCCCACCAGGCACGGAGCGACGTTGTCCGGGTGGCCCTCCATCTCGGTGGCCAGCGCGAAGACCTCGTCGTCGGACAGGCCGCCGTCGCTCAGCGCGCGGGCGGCCAGGATGCCGGCGCAGACCGCGGCCGAGGACGAGCCCAGGCCGCGGGCGTGCGGGATGCGGTTGACGCAGCGCAGGGCGATGCCCGCGGGCTGCGGCGCCCCCATGCGGGCGTACGCCTCGCGCATCGCCCGGACGACGAGGTGCCCCTCGCCGAGGTCGACCTCGCCGGCGCCCTCGCCCTCCACGCTCACGCGCACGCCGGGCTCGGCGGTGAGCGTGGCCTCCACGTCGTCGTAGAGGGTGAGCGCCAGGCCGAGCGCGTCGAAGCCCGGCCCCAGGTTGGCCGACGTGGCAGGCACGCGGATTCGCACCGTCGTCATGGGTTCACCACGGTTCCCTCGTCGTTCACTGACTCCCCGTAGACCTCTCAGGCGAGGTTGAGCGCCGCGGCCGCGGCGTGCACGTCGATCGGGATGACCACCGGGGCGGGCGCGCCCGAGATGGCCCAGTCGGGGTCCTTCAGGCCGTTGCCGGTGACGGTGCAGACGATGCGCTGCCCGGCCTCCACGAGCCCCTGGGAGTGCGCCTGGAGCAGCCCCGCGACGCTCGCCGCCGAGGCCAGCTCCACGAACACGCCCTCCTCCTGGGCCAGCAGCTTGTACGCCGCCGCGATCTGCCGGTCGGTCACCGCCTGGATGACGCCGCCGGACTCGTCGCGGGCCGCGGTGGCCAGGCCCCAGGACGCCGGGTTGCCGATGCGGATGGCGGTGGCGATCGTGTGGGGGTGGGTCACCGGGGCGCCCTCGACGATCGGCGCGGCGCCGCTGGCCTGGAAGCCGAACATGCGCGGGCGCTTCGTCGAGACGCCGTCGTCGGCGTACTCCTGGTAGCCCATCCAGTAGGCCGAGATGTTGCCCGCGTTGCCCACCGGGATGCAGTGGATGTCGGGGGCGTCGCCGAGCGCGTCGACGATCTCGAACGCCGCCGTCTTCTGGCCCTGCAGCCGGAACGGGTTGACCGAGTTGACCAGCGCGATCGGGTAGCTGGAGGACAGCTTGCGGGTCATCTCCAGGCAGTCGTCGAACGACCCCTCGACCTGCAGCAGCGTGGCCCCGTGGACGAGCGCCTGCGCCAGCTTGCCCATCGCGATCTTGCCCTTCGGCACCAGCACGGCGCAGGTCAGCCCCGCGCGTACGGCGTAGGCCGCCGCGGAGGCCGAGGTGTTGCCGGTGGAGGCGCAGATGACCGCCTTGGCGCCCTCTTCGACCGCCTTGCTGATGGCCATGGTCATGCCGCGGTCCTTGAAGCTGCCGGTCGGGTTCGCCCCCTCGACCTTCAGATAGACCTCGCATCCCGTCAGCGCCGACACGCGGTGCGCCGGGACGAGCGGGGTGCCGCCTTCGAGGAGCGTGACGACGGGCGTCTTCGTGGTGACCGGAAGACGCTCTCGGTACTCCTCGATGAGGCCACGCCACGACCTGCCCATGATGACTCCCTACCTGCGGTGTTGGCCACCGAGTGTACGGGGTGCGCGGCGCGGGCGCGGAGCCGAGTCCACTGGGTGGACAGGAGGTTGGACAGCATCACTATTCAGGAAATTCTCAGCATCTCCCGATAAGGTCTCGGCAGGGGGTCACCATGAACGCGCGTCCTGCTTTGAGGCAGAACGACTATTCACCAGTAGTGCCGCCGGAGCTCGGGGCCTGGTCGCCGGAGCTGTCCGTGAGCGTGGTGATACCGGCGCACGGCGGGCAGGACAAACTCGACCTGACGCTGGCCGCGCTGGCCGCGCAGACGTACCCGGACCATCTCATGGAGGTCCTGGTCGTCGACGACGGGAGCGCGCCGCCCGTCCGGCTGCCGGAGATCCGGCCGGTCAACACCAGGATCGTCCCGGTACGCGACGGCTGGGGCATCTCCAACGCGGTCAACACCGGCGCCAAGGCCGCCGACGGGGAGATCATCCAGCGGCTCGACGCCGACATGGTCGCCTGCCGCGAGCACATCGAGGCCCTGGCCCGCTGGCATCACGTGACCGACTACCTGGTCACGATCGGGATGAAGAAGTTCGTCGAGGCGCCGCCGGTCACCGCGCGGGAGGTCTTCCGCGCCGACCGCCTGGAGGAGGTGTTCGACCTGGCCGGGGCCGTGTCGAGCTCGACCGAGGCGACGATCGACAAGACCGACGGGCTGCGCGGCAGCCGCAACCCGTACCACGTGTGCACCGGGCCGACCTTCGCCCTCCCCCGCGAGGTCTTCGACGCCGTGGGCGGGCTCGACCCGACCGTGGTGCGCGGCGAGGACACCGAGTTCTCCTACCGGCTGGCCATGCACGGCGTGGTGTTCGTGCCCGACCGGGCCGCCCAGGCCGTGCACCTCGGGCTGCCGGCGCAGCACCGCGACCGGGAGCGGGCCGTGCGGGCGGTGGAGCCGTACCTGGCGCACCGGATCCCGCTCCGCCGGGACCTGCGCAAGGACCGGGGCCGGCGGTGGCTGGTGCCGTACGTGGAGATCGTGCTGGACGTCACCGACACCTCCGAGTCGGTGGTGCGGCGGGCGGTGGCGGCGGCCCTGGACGGCAAGCTCCAGGACGTCGTGCTGACGCTGGTGGGCCCCTGGTCCCGGCTCGACGACGGGCGGCGCGCGGTGCTGTCGGACCCGTGCTTCGAGCTGCGGCTCATGCGCGACCTGTTCGCGCACGACGAACGCATCCGGCTCATCGACGAGGCCGCCCCCACGCCCGCGCCCACGCCGTTCCGCTACCGGGGGCCGGTGGACGTGCCGCTGCACCGGGCGACGCTGGAGCGCATGATCGAGTCGGTGCAGAAGGACCTGACGGGGGTGCTCGTCGTCGACCTGCCCGACGGGCGCACGGCCCGGCTCGAACGCACCTCGGCGCTGGGCCGGGCGCTGCTGCTCGCCGGTCCAGGCGCCGACCTCGACGAGGTCATCGACACCACGCACGGCGTACGGCACGAGCCGCCGGACCGCTACTGGCCCGCGCCGCCGCAGCCGGAGCCGGTCACCATCCCCGCGACGGTCGCGGTCCCGGCCGAGTCCGCCGAGAACACCCTGTTCAGGCGGCTGAAGTCGGCCCTGCGCCCGAACTGACCGCCGCCGGCGGGCCGCCGGTCAGCCGCGCAGGCGGCGGCCCAGCGCCCGTTTCATCGTGGCCGACAGCAGGGTGCGCAGGCTCTGCTGGGCGCGGTTCGCCGCGGCGAGCTGGCGGCGCAGCGTGCTCACGTCGCGCCGCAGCTCGACGGCCGTCCTACGCCATCGGGTGGCCTCGTCCTTCCACTTGGCGACCTGGGCGCGCAGGCGGTCGGCCTCCGCCGCCAGCCGCTCGGTCTCGGCCTGGGCCTCCAGCCGCGCCCGGTACGCCCCTCGCCGCCCGATCAGCGGCGCCGCCTCCGTGGTGAACCCGTAGGTCTCGCCCTCGACCCAGGACACGCCGGACACGGCGTCCACCACGTCGTCGAGGTCGCCGGGCTCACCGGGCTCACCGGGCCCGTCGGCGGCCACCATGCGGGCCCTGGCGAAGGCCGAGCAGCGTTCCAGGCGGGCCGCCACGACGCCCTGCGACGACTCCCGCAGCAGCACGGCGACCAGGCCGAGGCCCTCGTCGCGGGCCAGGTCGAGCAGGCGGGCGAGGGTGTCCTCGCCGGGGATCCAGCCGGGCGGCAGGCGCAGCACGAAGGGCGTGGCCGGGTCCAGCTCCTCGGCCGCGGCCAGGCGCACCCGCCCTTCGTGCAGGTAGTGCCCGTGGACCAGGGCCAGGTCGAGGCCGGAGTCCTTGAGCGGGGAGCGGCGTTCGCGGCCCACCTCGTCCCAGGGGCCGAGCAGGAGCACCGACAGGTCGGGAACGGTCCCGGCGAGCAGGGCGTCCACGGTCGCGCGCACGCTGTCGTAGCCGGCCGTGCCGTCCACGACGGCGGTGACGTACGGGACCTTCCACTGCCGGGACGGATGCGAGCGCAACCACCGGTACGCCGGGATGCGGTCGGCCACGAACGCGTGGCTCACCCGGTCGATGGCCTCCTTGTCGCGCATGCGCATGGTCGGGCCGAGATGGTAGGCGCGGGCGCGCGGCTCGGGCACGAACACCGCGCCCGCCTGGCCCAGCCGGTAGCCCATCTCGGTGTCCTGGCCGAGGATCAGCTCGTCGTCCATGGGGCCGGCGGCCTCGATCAGGCGGGCCCCGACCGAGGTCGCGCCGCCGACGTGCAGGCTGAAGGGCCGCTGGGGGTTGGCGGTGAGGCCGTCGGTGCGTTCGACGAGGTCGACGATCCAGGCGTGCGGCTCGGCGGGCTCGAAGTGCTCCTCCAGGTCGGCGGGCAGCTCGGCGGGCAGCTCGGCGCCGGTGAACCTGATGTAGCCGGTCACGACCAGGTAGGGGGCCGTGTGGTGCCAGCGCATGTGGGCCTCGATCGCGCCCGGGGTGAGGACGACGTCGGAGTCCAGCCAGTGGATCACGTCGCCGGTGGCCTCGGCCAGCCCGGCGTTGCGGGCGTTGGCGCGTCCGGGCCGGTCGCAGACGATCAGGCGGGCGCCCTCGGGACGGACGTCGGGCAGCCGCAGGGGCGGGACGCTGCCGTTGTCCACGACGATGACCTCGGTGAGCGCGGCCGGGTAGGTCTGGCGGGCGAGGGCGGCCAGCACCAGGTCCAGCTTGTCCTGGCCGCCGAAGGCCGGGATGATCACGCTGACCGTGAGCGACGGGGTGAGGTCCTCGCCGGGCCGCAGCACGCGGTAGTCGTTGCCGCGCACCGGCGGCGTCTGGCCGTAGTTCATGCGGCTTCCATCAGCAGGCTCGGCCGGAAGCCGTGCCATTGGTTCGTGGCGATTCTGACGAAATGGGCCAGGGGGAGCTGCCAGGTGTGCTCCTCGGTCAGCCCCCTGCGCAGGACGTAGCCGAGGCCGTGCGTGCGATAGGTGCGCGCGCCGATCTTTTGGGCGGCTTTCAGGAACTCCAGATCGACCGCACGCGGGAGAGCGGGAAATCCCCCAATTTCCCGAAATTTCGCGCTTTGGAGCAAAATGGTGCCTCCGGCTACGTGATCCGCCCAAACCTCGCTAGGGTACGCCGCTCCGCTCGCGAACGTCGTCCGCCGGATCGTGGCGCGCAGCGGCTCCAGGTAGAAGAACTCGGCCGTCGTGCCCACCACGTCGGCCCCCGCGTACGAGCGGGCCATGAGGAGGTCGGACAGGTGGCCGGGGCCGTACCAGTCGTCGTCGTCCCACTTGGCGAGGTAGTCGCCCGAGGCCAGGGCGGCGGCCCGGTTCAGCACCTCGCCGAACGGCACCGTCCGGTCCGCCTCGACCCACCGTACGGGCAGCGAGCACGCCTCGACGGCCGCGCGCACCTGCTCGAAGGCCACCCCGTGCAGCCCGAGCAGGACCTCGGCCTCGACGCCCCGCTGCCGCTCCATCTGCGCCAGCGCCGCGCCGACCAGGGCGGGCCGCTTGGTCGACATGACGATGCTGACCGTCGCGCGGGCGGGCCGGTGGACCAGCCGCCGCAGCCGTACGCTGTGCTCCTCCCGCCGCAGGTCGGCCAGGGAGCGCGCGGTGCCGTCGGCGGGCTCGGCGAGCCAGTCGCGGTCGGTGAGCAGCGCGGCCAGTTCGCCCGGCACCCACGCGGGGGCGTCCTGGGCGGTCAGCGGGATCCCGGCGCCGGCCAGCTCCGTCAGGCCGTCGAGCGGCACCGGCGCGGCGGGCCAGTCGATCTCCAGTCCGCGCCGGGAACGCAGCGCGGGCACGTCGGGCGGACCGCCGTCCACCTGCCATCCGTCCGCCCAGTGCAGCCGGGCGAACCCCTTGCCCGGCGTACGCGTGAAGCCGCAGGGGGTGACGGACATGGACGATGCTCCTCGACCGGACGGGACTGGATCGGCGCCTACCTTACGCCCGTTTTTACACGTCAGTAGACAGACAGGCAGCTTTCGGGTGGCAGCCGGCATGAGACCCGAGGCCGGGTTCCCAGTTTTCCTCCAGGAACTTATGGCACGGTAGTGGTCAGGGTTTATTAGGGTGGCAAATATCCCGCCCATCCTCCTATGCCCGACTAGTCGTGACTATGAAAGGTTTGCGCGGATGCTCTCGCCCCGCCGACTGGCAGCGGCCGCCGCACTTCTCGCAGTCGTGGCCGCCGGGGTGCTCGCCCTCCTCGTCCTGGCCGGCCTGCTCACCCTCGGTGCGGCGGCGGCCGTCGCCGCGTTCGCGGTCACGCTGGCCGCCCTCGCCCTGCTGCTGCTCGTCGTCCGCCGTGTGGACGGCAAGGCGCACCGGATCGACCTGCGCATGAAGAAGCACGAGGCCGAGCTCGCCCGTGCCACGACCGCGGTCAAGAACCTCGAATCCCGGCTGGAGTTGCTGGTCCAGGCGGTCGAGGAGTCGGCCGCGCGACGGGCCGACGACATCGGGGCGATCCTGGCCTCGCTCGGCGAGGACCGCGTGCACGCCATGACCAGGGCCCGCGAGGTCGAGGAGCTGCGCGAGGAGGTTCGCGCGCTGGCCAAGGGCCTGGCATGACGCGCGTCCGGCACAACGACTACGGGGTGCTGCGCCCGCCCGCTATCGGGGACTGGACGCCCGAGCTGCGCGTGTCCGTGGTCATCCCGGCCTACGACTGCCAGGAGGCGCTGGAGCGCACGGCGTCCGCGCTGGCCGCGCAGACCTACCCGGCCGGGCTCGTCGAGATCGTGATCGCCGACGACGGCAGCACGCCGCCGGTCGAGCTGCCGGGGGCCCGCGTCGTACGGGTGACCGACGGCTGGGGACGCGGCGCGGCCCGGCAGACCGGCCAGTTGGCCGCCACCGGCGACGTGATCCACTGGCTGGACTCCGACATGATCCTGGCCCCCGACCACCTTGAGGCGCACATGCGCTGGCACCACCTGCTCGACCACGTGGTGGTGATCGGCGACATCCGGTTCGTGACGGCCCCGGGCGAGGAGGGCACGCAGCCGGAGTACACGCGCAGGACCCTGGAGTCGACCCGGATGCTCAAGGACGCGGGGACGAGCGCGTACCTGCTGCACACGGGGGCCTCCACGTCGGTGCGCGCCGAGCTGCTGCGCGCGGCGGGCGGCGTGGACGCCTCGCTCAACATGGCCGAGGACACCGAGCTGGGCTACCGGCTGGCCCAGGCGGGGGCCGTGTTCGTGCCCGATCCGCAGGCCAGGGCGTGGCACGTGGGACCGTCCACGGTGATGCTGCGGGAGAAGGAGGTCCACCGGCACAACTGGTCGTACCTGGGCGATCTCGTGCCGGACCTGCGCTGGCTGCGCGGCCATCCCCGGCGCCACTGGCGGGTGCCGTACGTGCGGGTCGTGGTGAGCGCCACCACGTACGAGGAGACCCGGGCGAGCGTGGACGCGGCGCTGGCCGGCACGCTGCCCGACGCCGCCGTCACCGTCGTCGGCCCCTGGGGCCGGCTGACCGGCGAGCGCCGGTCCAGCCTCGACGACCCGCTGCTGGACCTGCGGCTGCTGCACAACCTGTACGCCCACGAGCCGCGCGTCACGTTCGCGGAAAGCGAACCGGTCAGCGCCGCCCCCACCCCGTTCCTGCTGCGGCTGCCCGCCGGATGGGTCCTCGGGGCCGACACCCTCGCCCGGCTCGTGCGGCTGGCCGACGAGGACCTGCTCGGCCTGCTCTGCGTCGCGCTGGCCGAGGACGCGGACGGGGTGGTGGCCGCCCGGCTGGAGCGCACGGCCGCCTTCGCCCGCGCCGCCCGCTTCTGCGGCCCGGCCGACGACAATCCGGCCGACGATCTGGTGGACGACCTGGTGGACGAGCTGTTCGGCGTGCTGTGGGTCGAGGGCGGCGAGCACGGCTTCGGCACCGCCGCGGAGCCTCCGCCGCTGGGCGGCGACCCGGCCAAGTGGCGCGCCCTGGCGGCCCGGCGGCTGGCGGAGACCGAGGAGCTGCGGGCCCAGGTCGACCGGCTCTCCGCCGAGGTCGAGCGCCTGTCCCGCACGCAGGACGCGGAGGACCCCGCCCCCGGGCCGCTGAGCTCCCTGATCCGGCACCTGCGGAGCGCCGGATGAGCGCCGGTCAACCGTCACCCGAGCGGCGGACGGTCACCGCGCTGCTGGCCGACCTGCCGGACGCCCGGGTGTTCCTGGCCGGCATCGAGAGCCACACGTTCCCAGGTCACGGCGAGGGCGGCGAGGGCCGCGCCGGGCTGCCCGCCGCAGCCGTGGACCTGGACCGGGACCTGCTGGAGCCGCCCGCCGAGCCGGAGTCGGCCGACCACGTCCTCGTGCTCGCCAGGACGCCCGCCGACCTGCGCAGGGTGGCGACCCTGCACAAGCTGCTCCCGCTGGCCGGGCGGGTGGTGGTGTGCGTGCTCGACGCCCCCGCCTCGCACCCGGCCCCCGTGCCCACGCCGACCCCCGCGCACCGCTGGCGGTCGCTGACGGACCTGCGGGTCTACCAGCCCAGGAGCCGGGTGTGGGTGGTGGACGCCCGCTTCTCGGCCGCGACGCCCGCCGGCCGCACGGTCACCGCCACCGCCCGCGCCTTCGCCGGTCACCGCCTGGACGTGATCGCCGCGCCCGCCGCCGGCATCGCCGGGATCGGCTCGGCCGACTGGCGTCCCGGCGACCCGAACGCCACGCCCGCCGAGGTGAGCGGCCCGGTCCCCGAACGCGTCGGCGCCCCGGGCAGCGACGTCGTGCTCCGCACGCTGGGCGACGTCGCCCTGCGCGGCCTGTCCGGCGACGCCCTGCGCCCGCCGGGCGACGGCCGCGCCCAGGACGCGTCCCCGGCCCTGACGCCGGGCGGGTCCGGCGAGCCGGGCGGGAACGGCTGGGCGGGCGGGCACGGCGGGATCGGCTGGGCCGGGGATCAGGCGCCCGTCGAGCGGCCCACGATCGTCGCCGCGAGCTGGGAGAGCATCGGGCGTCCCGGCGGGGCGGGGTCGCCGCTGGCCGATCCCGACGTGCTCGGCGAGCCGTCGATGGTCCCGCCGGTGGACGAGCGCCTGGTGAACCCCCAGGGTTTCGTGACCACCCCGTCCCGGGGCATGGCCGCGCTGGCCGAGCGCGACGGCCGCTGGTCGGTCTTGCTCGACGGCAAGGTCGTGACGACGTTCGCCGAGTCGGGCGGCGTCACCGACGCCGACGTGGCCAGGCTCCGGCAGATCCGCGGCGTCGAGGTGAGCTGGCAGCACCCGCACAGCGGCCCGCTGGCGGCCGTGCGGGTGCTGGCCGGTCTGGCCGCCGCCGGGGTGCCGCTGGTCACCGGAGCCGTGCCGCGCTGGGCGGGCGCTCTCGGGGACGAGCTGGTCGCGCTGCTGCCCGCCGCCCCCGACCTGTCCGACGAGCTGCGGCGCGAGGAGCACAGCATCCGGCTGCGCAGGGCCGCCCTGCGCACCCATGGCGTGGCGGCGCGGTGGGAGCAGCTCGGCGCGCCCGCCCCCGCTCCCCCGCTCACCTCCGTCCTGCTGGCCACCCGGCGCGCCGACATGGTGCCGTTCGCCCTGCGGCAGATCGCCCGCCAGCGCGACGCCCAGCTCGAAGTGGTGCTCGCGCTGCACGGCGTCCCGCGGGAGCACCCCGACGTCGCCGCCGCCCTGGCCGCCTTCGGCGGCCCGCTGACCGTGTACGAGGCCGACCCCGCCGCCGTCTTCGGCGAGGTGCTGAACGAGGCCGCCGCCAGGGCCTCCGGCTCGTTCCTGCTCAAGATGGACGACGACGACTGGTACGGCCCCGACTTCCTGGCCGACCTGCTGCTCGCCCACGCCTACTCGGGGGCGCAGGTGGTCGGCACGGTGCCCGAGTTCGTCTACCTGGCCTCGATCGACGTCACCGTGCACCGCAGCCAGGTCACCGAGCAGATCACCAGCTTCGTGGCGGGCGGCACGATCCTGGTGGAGCGTTCGGCGTTCCAGGCCGTGGGCGGCTTCCGGCCGCTGCGCCGCTCGGTGGACACCCAGTTCCAGGAGGCCCTCCAGGCGGCGGGCGGCCAGATCTACCGCACCCACGGCCTGGGCTACATCCTGCGCCGCGGCCCGGCCTCCGCCCACACCTGGCAGGAGCCGATCGGCACGTTCCTGCGCCGCAACCGGCGCCAGTGGCGCGGGTTCCGCCCGAACGCCCTGATGGAGCTGGAGGGGAGCAGCCGCCCATGACCGTCCCGCGCATCCGCGGCAACGACTTCGGCGTCCTCGACCCGCCCGAGCTGGGGGCCTGGGAGCCGGAGCTCGCCGTCACGGTCGTCATCCCGGCGCACGACCGCCAGGAGACCCTGGACCTGACGCTCGCCGCCCTGTCCGCGCAGAGCTACCCGGCGCACCTGCTCGACGTGATCGTGGTGGACGACGGCAGCGCCACCCCCATCCGCCTGCCCGAGCTCGTCCCGGGCGGCACCAAGCTGATCTCCAGCCCGCCGGGCGGCTGGGGGCGCGCCTGGGCCGTGCAGGCGGGCCTGGACGCCGCCGCCGGCGACGTCGTCCTCGTGCTGGACGCCGACATGGTCCCGCACCGGCGGCACGTCGAGGCCCAGCTCCGGTGGCACCACCTGGCCCCGTACGTGGTGGTGCTCGGCTGGATCGACTTCACCTCGGGCGGCGAGCCGCCCACGCCGGAGCAGGTCGTCCGGGCCCTGGACGCGGGCGCCGAGGACGACCTGTTCCCCCTGTCACCGCACCGGCACGACTGGGCCGAGCGGATCATCCACGACCACGACGGCCTGCGTACGGCGTCCGGCGCGACGGCGGCCCGCGTGCACGTGGGGGCGACGGCGTCGTACCCGGCGGCGCTGCTGCGCTCGATCGGCGGCCTGGACACCTCCCTGGTGCTGGCCGAGGACACCGAGCTGGGGTACCGGCTCGTCCAGGCGGGGGCGGTGTTCGTCCCGGAGCCGCAGGCGCGGGCCTGGCACGTCGGCCTGCCGACCGCGATGCGCGACGTCGCCGCGCTGAAGCGGTACAACGACCCCTACGTGGCCGACCGGGTCCCCTACCGGCGGTACCTGCGCACGGATCCGGGGCGGCAGTGGCTGGTGCCGTACGTGGAGGCGGTGGTGACGGCGGGCGGCTACGAGGACACCCGCGCCACCGCGGACGCCCTGCTCGCCTCCTCCATCCCCGACGTGCGCCTCACCCTCACCGGCCCGTGGGCCGCGCTGCCCACCGGACGCCGCTCGCCCCTGCGCGACCCCGACCTGGACCTGCGCCTGCTCCAGGCCACCTTCGAGCACGACCCGCGGGTCCGGCTGGCCGCCGAACCGCCTCAGGGGCCGCCCGCGGGCACGACGGCCCCCTTCCGGCTGACCGTGCCGCCCGGCTGGACGCTCTCCCCCGGCACGCTCGAACGCCTGATCGCCCACCTGGACGAGCACGACCTCGGCAGCCTGTGCCTGGCCCTGGACGAGACCCCGCAGGGCGTGGTCGCCGCCCGTCTCGACCGTACGGCCGCCCTGTCCAGGGCCGCCCTGGTCGCCACCCCCGGCGACCACCCGGACGACCTGATCGACGCCCTGTACGGCCTGGAATGGGCGGACGGCGCCTCATGGGGCCTCCGGCGCCGCCCGGACGTCTACCCGCCGCGCCGGCCGCCGGTCGCGGAGCTCGCCCTGCTCGCCGCCCGCCACGAGAAGGACCTGACCCTCCACCGCAGGCGCGTCGCCGCCCTGCGCGCCGAGATCGCCCAGCTCCGCCGGGAGGCCGCCAAGAACGGCAGGGACGCCTCCCGCTGGCGGGAGAAGGCCGAGAGCTGGCGGCGCGAGGCGGTGCGCCTGGCCCGCCAGCAGGACCGCACGGTCCTGAAACGGGCCGTGCGCCGCGTCCGCGACCTGGCCTTCCCCGCCCACTGACCGGGCGGGGCGGGCGTCAGTCGTCGCCCTCCACGCGCATCACGCCGGCGACCGCGCGGACGATGTCGAGCTCGCGCAGCCCCTCCATGGTCGCCGTGAGGGCCGCGTCGGTGGCGCGGTGGCTGACGATGACGAGCTGCGCGTCGTCGCCGTGCCCCTCCTGGCGGACGGTCTGGATGGACACGTCGTGCTTGGCGAACAGGTCGGCCACCCGCGCCAGCACGCCCGGCTTGTCGGCCACGTCGAGCGCCACGTGGCAGCGCGTGACCGTGTCGCCCATCGGGTGGACGGCCAGGTCGGCGTAGGTGGACTCCTCGGGCCCGTGGGTGCCGGCCAGCCGGTTGCGGCCGACCGCCACGAGGTCGCCGAGCACGGCCGAGGCCGTCGGCGCGCCGCCGGCGCCCTTGCCGTAGAACATGAGCTGCCCGGCCGACTCGGCCTCCACGAAGACCGCGTTGTACGCCTCGCGCACCCCCGCCAGCGGGTGGGTGCGCGGGATCATCGCCGGGTGCACCCGCACGCCGAACGAACGGCCGTCGTCGGAGCGCTGGCAGATGGCCAGCAGCTTGATGACGTAGCCCATGGCCTTGGCGGAGGCGACGTCGGTCGCGGTGATCTCGGTGATGCCCTCGCGGTGCACCTTGTCGGCGGTGACGCGGCTGTGGAAGGCCAGACCGGCCAGGATGGCGGCCTTGGCGGCGGCGTCGAAGCCCTCGACGTCGGCCGTCGGGTCGGCCTCGGCGTAGCCGAGCGTCTGGGCCTCCTCCAGGGCGTCGGTGAAGGACGCGCCCGTGCTGTCCATCTTGTCGAGGATGTAGTTGGTGGTGCCGTTGACGATGCCGAGCACGCGCTTGACGTGGTCGCCGGCCAGCGACTCGCGCAGCGGGCGCAGCAGCGGGATCGCGCCGGCCACGCTGGCCTCGAAGTAGAGGTCGCCGCCGCCCCGGCGGGCCGCCTCGTGCAGGGCCGAGCCGTCCTCGGCCAGCAGGGCCTTGTTGGCGGTGACGACCGACTTGCCGCGTTCGAGAGCGGCCACGATGAGCGTGCGGGCCGGCTCGATGCCGCCGATCACCTCGACGACGATGTCGATGTCGTCGCGGGTGACCAGGGACTCGGCGTCGGTGGTCAGCAGCGCCGGGTCGACCTCGATGTCGCGCTTGCGCCCGAGCCTGCGCACGGCCACGCCGGCCAGCTCCAGCGGGGCGCCGATGCGCGCGGCCAGGTCGTCGGCCTGCTCGTGCAGGAGCCTGATGACCTGCGAGCCGACGACGCCGCAGCCCAGCAGAGCCACTTTCAGCGGTTTCACAGCTGCCCCCTCAACAGGTCGTCCTCGGTCTCGCCCGCCACGATCACCCGGGCCGCGCCGTCGGCGACGGCGACCACGGCGGGCCTGGGCAGGTAGTTGTAGTTGCTGGCCAGCGAACGGCAGTAGGCGCCGGTCGCGGCCACCGCGACCAGGTCGCCGGGCGCCAGGTCGGCCGGCAGGTGGAAGTCGCGCACGAGGATGTCGCCGCTCTCGCAGTGCTTGCCGACCAGGCGGCTGAGCATGGGCGCGGCGTCGCTGGACCGGCTGGCGAGGGTGGCGGTGTACTCGGCGCCGTAGAGGGCGGTGCGCACGTTGTCGCTCATGCCGCCGTCGACGCTGACGTACGTGCGCAGGCCCTCGACGTCTTTGACCGTGCCGACCTCGTAGAGGGTGATGCCGCCCGGACCGACGATGGTGCGGCCCGGCTCGACGGTCAGGCGCGGCACCGGCAGGCCGGCGTCGGCGCAGACCTTGGTGACGATCTCGCGCAGGCCGTCGGCCAGCTCCTTGATGTCGGGGGCCGCGTCGCCCTCGACGTAGGCGATGCCGTAGCCGCCGCCGAGGTCGAGCTCGGGCAGGACGACGTCGTGCTCGTCCTTGATCTGCACCAGCAGCGTGGCCAGCCGCCGCGCGGCCACCTCGAACCCGGCGGTGTCGACGATCTGCGACCCGATGTGGGAGTGGAGGCCGACCAGGTCGAGCTGCGGCAGCGCGAGGATGCGGCGCACGGCCTCGGCGGCGGCGCCGGTGTTGAGCGACAGGCCGAACTTCTGGTCGTCGTGGGCCGTGGCGATGAACTCGTGGGTGTGGGCCTCGACCCCGGTGGTCACCCGGATCATCACCTTGGGCCGCTTGCCGAGCTGCTCGGCGAGGTAGCCCAGGCGGGCGATCTCCTCGTAGGAGTCGACCACGATGTGCCCGACGCCGCACTCCAGGGCGCGGGTCAGCTCGGCCTTGGACTTGTTGTTGCCGTGGAGGGTGATGCGCTCGGGCGGGAAGCCGACGCTGAGCGCCACCGCCAGCTCGCCGCCGCTGGCGACGTCGAGCCCGAGGCCCTCGTCGGCCAGCCAGCGCACGATCTCCTTGCACAGGAACGCCTTGCCCGCGTAGTGGACCTCGGAGCCCTGGAAGGCCGTGGCGTAGTCGCGCATGCGTGAGCGCACGTCGGCCTCGTCGAGGACGTAGAGCGGCGTGCCGAACTCGCGGGCCAGGTCGCGCACGTCGACGCCGCCGACCGTGAGCGTGCCGTCGGTCCGGGTCGACGTTCGGGGCCAGATCGCGGGGTCGATCCGGTTGAGGTCGGCGGGCGCCATCGGGGGGCGCTCGTGGGGCAGCATCTCGGCGTGCCGGTCCCCGGCTGGATGGACGAAGCTCACCCGATCGAGGCTATCGGAACCGCCGCCCCTTCCAGGACCGCTGCCCACGTATCGAGACGCGATCAAGGTCCACAAGCAAAATTTTCACGATATTTCGCGCTTTAGCCGGATATTTTACGATCCATCACAATCTTTCCGGCCCAACCAGTACCCCCCGGACGGCCTCCGCCAGCCGCAACCGCGCCGTGTGCACCGGCCGGACCGGCTCGTCCCCCATCGGGACGGCGGGGGCGTGCTCGTGGGCGTCGTGGTAGGCCAGCGCCAGCCGGACCGAGAAGGCGTCCCAGCCGGGGTCGCGGCTGACGGCGCGTCCGGGCAGCTCGGCCAGCACCCGCAGCACCCGGCGGTCGTGGGGGCCGTCGAGCAGCTCGGGCCGGAAACCGCTGTGCGGCACCCCCAGCTCCCCGGCCCACCGCCGCACCGCGCAGGCGCGGGCGTGGGCGTACCGGACGACGAAGCCCGGGTTGTCCCACGTGCGCGGGAAGTCGGGCCAGCCGGGGTCGGGCAGGACGGGCGGGTCCAGGGACTCGACCAGGCGTCCCGGCGCGTCCACGACGATGCGCAGGAAGCCGTTCGGCCGCGCGTGCGCCTCGGCCACGCCGTCCACCGCCCGCACCCGCGCGGCCAGCTCTTCCGGCGGGACGCGGCGGCGCAGCGCGGCGGCCGACACGTAGACGGCCTCCCGCTCCCACGTGCCCTCGGGCGCCGGCGGCTCGCCCAGCACCTCCGCCAGCGACTGGGCGAGCAGGTCGGTCATCGGCTCAGCGTAGGCGTCAGATCAGCGCGTGCGGCTCCGCCGAGCCGTACTCGACCAGGTGCGCCGCGCCGAGCAGCCAGCGGTCCTCGTCGCGCACCCGCACGTAGCCGAACCGGTCGGCGGAGAAGACCTTGACGCCGTCGGTGCGGCACTGGCGCATCATGACCTCGTCCCAGCCCTCGGTGAGGTCGGCGAAGCCCACCTCGCGCAGGGCGTTCCTGCGGGCGAGCAGGGTGGCCCCGGCGATCTCGGGGAGGTAGGCGTACTCGGCCTCGGGCTGCTTGAGCAGGGTCGCCTGGGGCTTGCGCAGGTGGGCGTAGAAGGCGGCCTTGCCGACGATGTCGGCCGTGCTGAACAGGAAGGCCCGCCGCAGGTCGGACAGGTAGTGCGGGCCGTAGACGTCGCGCGGGTCCATGACCGCGACGAGGTCGGCCTCGCACAGGTCGAGGCCCTTGGCCAGCATCGCGCCCTCGCTCATGGCCGGGTGGGGACGCCGGTACAGCACCTCGGCGTCGGTCAGCACGTCGCGGGCGCGCAGCTCGGCCTCGGGCGGGCCGATGACGATCACCTGGGCCACGCCGGACTGCCTGGCCACCTGGGCCAGCGCGTGCTCCATGAGCGACGGGTCGAGGATCGGCAGCAGCACGGAGGTGTCGAGGGTGGCGCGGGCGCTGGGCAGGCCGATGGCCTCCAGCAGCTCGTCCACGCGCTCGGTCATCGTCCCCGTGCCGTAGGCCCGGCGCAGCGCCACGTGCGCGCGCCGCGAGTCCGGCTCGGTGCCGATCGGCGTGCCGCAGGCGGCGATCTCGGCCAGCCGCCACTGCGGCGTGCCCGGCGGGCAGTCGGCCGCGGCCGGCCAGCGGTAGGAGGTGAGCACGTCGGGATAGGCCAGGTGCGGCGGCAGGAGCTGGTCGAGCGTGAGCACCCGGTCGACCCGCCCGCCGGCCAGCGGCAGCGGATTGTGCACCCGGGGCTGCACGCCGAAGTGCAGGCGCGGCCACGGGACCGTCATGTCGGTGGTGAAGCGGTGCTCGAACAGCTCGGCCGCGGCGGCGTAGTCGGCCACGTCGCCCTGGGTGTGCCAGAAGACGGTACGGATGCCGCGCTCGGCGCACCAGGCCAGCAGCGCCCTGAGCCCCTCGCCCGGCTCGCCGGTCAGCTCCTCCAGCCACGGCCCCTGCGTGACGGACTCCACCACGAGCAGGTGGGGCACCTCCAGCGGCAGCACGCGGGCGAAGTCGCGCGGCGTGAACCCGGTCGTCTGACGCCACTCGTAGCGCAGCAGCGCCTCGACGTGCGGATCGGCGACGACGGCGGCGGTCAGGTGCGGGCGGGTGTTGGGCCCGGTGGGGATCCGGTACGGCTTGAGCTTGAACGAGGCCCCGCCCAGCGTCCTGGTGGTGCTGGTGGCCTGGAACGACGCCCCCGGACGCGCCTCCCTGGCCCCCTGGACGGCCACCGGCCGGCGCTTGGGCGCGCTGGGCCGCTTGACCGGCTTGGCCGCGCCCCTGAGCCCCTTGGCCAGGCGCATCGGGTTGTTCTTGCCGCTCTTGATGGCGTCGCCGAGCCGGTTCCAGCGGGCGACCTTGATCGAGGACAGCTTCCAGTTGGCCACCTCGGCCTGGAAGCGCTGCTCGGCCAGCTCCTTGCGCAGCCTGTCGGCCGCGGCCCGCTCGGCCTCCAGCCGCTCCTCGGTCTCGCTCAGCTGCTCGGCCAGCTTCCTGGCCTCCTCGGCGCTCTCCTCGGCGGCCGCCAGCCTGGACTGCGCGGCGTCCAGCAGCCTGGCCAGTTCGGCCGCGCGCTCGGCCTGCGCGACAGCTTCCCGCAACGCCCGACGCGTGCTTTCCAGCTCGGTAGACAACCGGACCTCCGCTCTCTCAGCCCGGCAAAGGATACTCTTTTGCAGGAAGCGTCTCGAAGGGATGAGATCCGGTGCAGTTCAACGTGCGACCCTACGTATGCGGCGCTCTCGGCCGGATCGACACCTCCATACTGGGCAAACTCACCGCCGCGGGCCCCAAGGTGCGGCCCGCGCTCCAGACGGACGAGGCCGCGCTGTTCAGCTCCGCGCCGCTGCCGCCGTACCACCGGGCCGGCGGCGCGTTCGCGTTCTCGTGGGGTGAGCGCAAGCCCGCCGCCGCCGAGGACTGGATCACGGTCGCGGAGACGTACGAGACGCCCGGACTGATCGGCGACGCCGCGCGGGTGACGCTGCACGCGGGCGCGCTCGGCCTGGTCGACGTCTACTACGTGCGCCAGGGCGAGGCTGTCTACTTCTCCTCGCTGATCCAGCCGCTGCTCAGCCTGGTGCCGATCGAGATCGACTGGGCCGCCTGGGCCTCGATCATCCAGGTGACGTTCCCGCTGGGCGAGGCGACCCCGTACCGGGAGGTCAGGCGGCTGCCGGGGTCGAGCGCGCTGGTGTTCGAGCACGGCCGCCTGGCCACCGAGCGCCGGTTGCCGCGCTGGCTGCGCACCGAGCCGTACGAGGCGTGGACCAGCCCCGAGGAGATCGTGGAGCTGCTGCACCACGTCTACGAGGACTACGACGGCCGCAGGCTGCTCGTGCCGGTCAGCGGCGGCTACGACTCGCGCCTGCTGGCCAGTGTGGCCATGGCCCGCGGCGCCGACGTCGAGTCGTGGACCACCAGCCCCGACGACGGCACCGACACCGACATCGCCTTCGCCAGGGCGATCACCCGCGAGCTGGGCATCCCGCACCGGGTCGTCACCCAGGACGCCGCCGCCTACCCCGCCGACGCCGCCGAGGTGGCCCGCCGGCTGGAGTACCTGACGCCGCACCACGCCTGGTACGCGCCGTTCGCCAAGGAGGTGCACGGCTCGGGCCGCATCCTGGTCGACGGCCTGGCCGGCGGCCCGCTGCTGAAGAACTTCATGGTCAGCGGCGCCGCGCTGGAGGCCAGGACGCAGGCCGAGCGGTCGGCGGCGCTGCTGGGCTCGCTGTCGCTGGGCGCGCCCGCGCAGCCGTTCCTGTCCAAGGCGGCCGCGCAGTGGATGGAGGAGACCGTGCGCGAGCAGTTCGCGGCGGCCACCTCGATGCTGCACGGCCACCGGGCCGAGCTGCCGCTGTCGGTGCTGCACACCAGGACCGTGCGCGGCATCGCGCGTTCGGCGGTCAACCTGGTGGGGCCGGAGGCGTCGTTCGCGGCGCCGTTCATCCATCCCGCCTTCTTCGACGCCGCGCTCAGCGTCGGCGTCGCGCGCAAGGACAAGGGCCGCTTCTACCGCGAGGTGCTGCACGCGGCCAACCCGAGGGTGGCCGCGCTGCCCTCCACGAACGTGGTCAAGCAGCCGCTCCAGCGGGTGCCCCTGCGCTCCACGGCCGCGCCGGCGCGGGCCTGGTCCCACGCCATGCTGGAAGTCGTGGCCCGGCGCGTGCCCGCGATGCTCTCCGACGAGCTGCACGAGGTGATCGCCGGCGGGCCGGACGCGCTGACCCGGTTCAACGGCTGGAACGACCGCTTCTGGGTGCGCGGGCTGGTGCTTTTCGGACTCTGGCTGAACGACTTCGAGAACGACCTCCCGGACGTCACCGCACCTTTTTAGTGAACTCTGGGTAACAGGGCGATTACATACGGATCTCGCGGGTATTACACGTCGCACAGCAGAAGCGGGTTCCGGAAAGCCACCGGGCTGGTAGTGTTCGGCCCGTAAGCGCCGCAACAAACGGGCACCAGATCACAAATCCGGTCTCGTTCGAGGGCATGGAGTTCGCAGGGATGACGACTCCACGCGGCGCGGTCACCAGCTATGAACGCCGGGGTAACCGGTGACTTCGTCCTGCCCACATCTCTTCCTGTGAGCGACATCATGATCAACGCATCCCCATCACCTGAGTCGATCTCTGAGGCTTTCGTCTCGGAAGATCCGCGATGGTACAAGCGGGCGGTGTTCTACGAGGTTCTCGTCCGGGGGTTCAAGGACTCCAACGGTGACGGCACGGGCGACCTGCGCGGTCTCATCGAGAAGCTCGGGTACCTGGAATGGCTCGGCGTCGACTGCCTCTGGCTGCTGCCGCTGTACGAGTCTCCGCTGCGCGATGGCGGTTATGACATTTCGGACTATATGAAGATCCTTCCGGATTTTGGTGACCTGGGGGACTTCGTCCAGTTGATCGAGGCCGCGCACGAGCGGGGCCTGCGGATCATCACCGACCTGGTCATGAACCACACCAGCGACAGGCACCCGTGGTTCCAGGCCTCCAGGCACGATCCGGAGGGGCCCTACGGGGACTTCTACGTCTGGTCCGACGAGCCCACCGGCTACCCGGACGCGCCGATCATCTTCATCGGCGCCGAGGAGTCCAACTGGACGTACGACCCCGTGCGCAAGCAGTACTACTGGCACCGTTTCTTCCACCACCAGCCGGACCTGAACTATGACAACCCGGCGGTGCAGGAGGCCATGCTGGAGGTGCTGCGGTTCTGGCTCGACCTGGGGATCGACGGCTTCCGCCTCGACGCGGTGCCGTACCTGTTCGAGCGTGAGGGCACGGCGTGCTCCGGGCTGCCCGAGACGCACGCGTACCTGAAGAAGATCCGCTCCGAGGTCGACCGGCTCTACCCCGACCGGGTGCTGCTGGCCGAGGCCAACGGCTGGCCCGAGGACGTCGTGGAGTACTTCGGCGACCCCACCACCGGCGGCGACGAGTGCCACATGGCCTTCCACTTCCCGCTGATGCCGCGCATCTACATGGCGGTGAAGAAGGAGACCCGCGAGCCGATCTCCGAGATCATGTCCCGCACCCCCAAGCTGCCCGACACGGCACAGTGGGGCATCTTCCTGCGCAACCACGACGAGCTCACGCTCGAGACGGTGACCGAGGAAGAGCGCGACTACATGCACAAGGAGTACGCCAAGGACCCGCGCATGCGGGCCTACCTCGGCATCCGGCGTCGGCTGGCGCCCCTGCTGGACAACAACCGGGACCTGATCGAGCTGTTCACGGCGCTGCTGTTGTCGCTGCCGGGCTCGCCGGTCATGTACTACGGCGACGAGATCGGCATGGGCGACAACATCTGGCTGGAGGACCGCGACTCGGTCCGCACGCCGATGCAGTGGAGCCCCGACCGCAACGCCGGGTTCTCCTCGGCCGACCCGGGCCGCCTCTACCTGCCGGCCGTCATGGACCCGATCTACGGCTTCCAGGCGGTCAACGTCGAGGCCCAGCAGCGCCACGCGGGCTCCCTGCTGCACTTCACCCGCAGCATGCTGGAGATCCGCAAGAACCACCCGGTGTTCGGCCTCGGCGCCTACACCGAAATGTGGTCCTCCAACCCGTGCGTGCTCACGTACGTGCGCGAGGACCGCGACGACGTGATGCTCTGCGTCAACAACCTGTCGAAGTTCCCGCAGCCGGTCGAGCTGGACCTGCGCAGGTTCGAGGGCATGGTGCCGGTCGAGGCCCGCGGCGGGGTGCGCTTCCCGAAGATCGGTGAGCTGCCCTACCTGCTGACCCTGCCGGGCCACGGCTTCTACTGGTTCGCGCTGAAGGCCGGGGACTGAGCACAGCCCCCGGGCAGATCAGCGTGACGTGACGGGCACCTGGGCACGGGCCGCGCGGCGGGCGGGAATGAGCGCCACCGCGAGGGCCGTGCCCACTGCCGTCAGCACGGCCACCGCCAGCGTCACCGGCGAGGGCGCGCGGCCGATGCCCGCGCCCACGCCGCTCGTGTGACCCTGCAGGTCGATCAGCCCTACCACCACGGACGCCCCCACCGCCGTGCCGGCGCCGACGCCGAGCACGACCAGCAGGCCGGTGCCGGTCACCAGCGTGGCCATGACCTGACGTGGCGTCAGCCCCATGGCCTTGAGCACGGCCAGGTCGAAGGCGTGGTCGCGCAGGCCGATCGCGCTCGCGGTGAGCAGGTTGGCCAGGCCGATCAGGGCCAGCACGGCGATCAGCGCCACGATCACCACTCTGATGATCGACAGCCGGTCGGCCGGGTTGACCGCGGCCTGCACGTCGAGGCCCTCCCCCGACTCGGCCAGCAGCCTGGCGCGCACCTCCGCCTTGTCGGCGCCCGGCCGCAGCGCCAGCGCGTAGTACTGGGGCGGCACGGAGTCCTTGGCGGCCAGGCTGTCCAGGCCCACCGAGAGCACCTCGCCGTCCAGGTCGGGCTCGACGGTACGGCCCACGATCCGGACGATCAGCGGCGAGCCGCCCACGGTCAGGCGCACCCGGTCGCCGATCCTGACCCCCAGCAGGTCGAGCAGCCCCTGCCCGGCGACCGCCTCGCCGCGCTCGGCGTAGCCCCTGCCCTCCACGACGGGGAACGGGTAGGGGTCGGTCGAGCTGCCGACCGCCCGCACCCGGACCGACCTGGCCTCGCCGGGGGCCAGGGCGTTCACGTCGGTGCCGGGGTAGACCGAGCGCACGTCGCGGTCGCGTTCGGCGATGCGCTGGGCCTCGGCCGACTCCATCTGCTTGCCGGGACGGACGTACAGGCTGGCGTGCTGGCCGACCTGTTCGGGGTGGCTGAGGAAGTTGTCGAGGGTGGACCAGACGCCGAGACCGATCGTGATCATCATCATCGGCACGGCCAGGCCGAACGCCGTCAGGAACGCCGGCACGCGCCTGGTGAAGGCGTCGCGGGTGCCCAGGATCAGGGCGGGCGGCAGGCGTACGAGCAGGCCGAGCCGGGCCAGCCGGGACAGGTGGCCGCGCGGCGGCGAGGCCGGCACGGCGGGGATCGGCGGCGTGCGCGCCCCCCGCCAGGCGGGCACCCCCACCGCCCCCAGGACGACCAGCGCCGTGCCCGCCACGATGGCCAGCACCGGCACCGGCGCGGCCGAGTACGTGCCGAGCACCACCACCGTCGCCCCCCAGCCGGCCAGCGCGCCGATGCCGACGCCGAGCAGGCCGAGCGCGCCGTGCTCGACCAGGAGCAGCAGGGCGACCTGGCCGCCGGTGAAGCCCATCGACTTGAGCGTGGCCAGGTCGCGGAGCTGGCCGAGCACCCGGCCGCCGGCGGCGTTGGCCAGCGCGAGCGCCGCCGCGACCATGCCCACCACGCCGAACAGCGCGAGCAGCGTGCCGAGCAGCCGGTTGTCCAGCTCCATCGCGGCCCTGACCTCGCGCCAGGTGTAGACGCGCTGGAGCTTGTCCTCCAGCATCACCACGACGCGCTGGGCCACGACCTGGCTGGCGTCGGGGTCGGACAGGCGCAGCCCGGTGACCCATTCGCTGCGGCCCAGCATGGGCTCGACGCGGTCGAGCGTGGCGGGCAGCACCCAGGCCAGCCCAGGGGTCCATTCGGGGTAGAAGCCCTGGTCGGCGGAGTCGGCGATGCCGCGCACGTACAGCGTGTGGCGCTCGCCGCTCAGCGCGATGACGGTGAACGGCGAGCCGATCGCCAGGCCCAGCGACCTGGCGAAGGAGTGCTCGACGACCACGCCGTCGGGCTGCGAGCCGTCGAGCCACCTGCCCTCGGCCAGCACGGGGTGGGCCACCCGGGGCGGCGAGGCGGGCATCGCGCGCAGCGAGGCGGGCTCCTTCTTGCCCTCCTGCGCCACGGTGACGGGCGCCGAGCGGTAGGGGCCGGCGGTGCCGGTGACGCCGTCGATGCCGCCCAGGGCGACGTCGGGGTCGTCGTCGGTGTAGACCCAGACGTGGGCGCCGTCGGTCTGGGCCGACAGGCTGCGCCACGGGTTGGTGCCGTCCTCCAGGAGGGTCGCCGCGGTGATCAGGGCGGCCACGATCCCGGCCACGACCAGCACGGTGAGCACCGCCTGGCCCTTCCTGGCCCGCAGGTCGGCCTTGATCCACCGGCTTCCGGCCAGGGTGGTGCTCATCGGAGGTCGATCACCTCGCCGGCGGTGCGGGTGCGGCGGCGGGCGATGCGGCCGTCGTCGACGATCTCGCCGTCGAACAGCGACACCAGCCGGTCGGCCAGGCCCGCCACCCGGGCGTCGTGGGTGACCATGACGATCGTCTGCCCCTCTTTGTGCACGTCGCTGAGCAGGCGCAGCACATCGCGGGTGTTGCGGCTGTCGAGGTTGCCGGTGGGCTCGTCGGCCAGCAGCAGGCTGGGCTTGTTGGCCAGGGCCCTGGCCAGCGCGACGCGCTGCTGCTCGCCGCCGGAGAGCTGGGCGGGCGAGGCCCCGGCGCGGTCGGCCAGGTTGAGCGCGCCGAGCAGGCTCTCGCGCCGCTCGCGCGCCACCTTGGGCGAGGCCCCGGCCAGCAGCGCGGGCAGCTCGACGTTGTCGCCGACGGTCATGTTGGCGACCAGGTTGAAGAACTGGAAGACGAAGCCGACCTTCTTGCGCCGCAGCAGCGCCCAGGCGCTCTCGGAGAGGGTGTCGACCCGCTGCCCGTCGAGCCAGATCTCGCCGCTGGTGCGCGCGTCGAGGCCGCCGAGCATGTGCACGAGCGTGGACTTGCCCGAGCCGGACGGCCCCATCACCGCGACGAACTCGCCCGGCTCGACCTGGAGGTCCACCCCGCGCACGGCCGGCACCGGCACTGCGCCATCTTGGTAGATTTTGACCAGATTGACCGTTTTTAGGACCGAGCTCATGCCAGATCCTCCTGGCATCGCTCCAGCCAGTCAAGATCGGCCTGAAGGTGCAGCATGGCCCCTTCGATCAGCAGCAGGGCCACCCGGTCGGTGGGCGCCGTACGGGAGAGCAGGTCGTTGAGGTCGCCCATGAGCGACAGGTAGTGACGGCGCTGGCGGCTGATCAGCGCCATCCGGTCGGCGATGCCGGTGAGCGGCGCGAGCACGAGCTTCATGAAGAACTCGTCGCGCACCCGAGGCCCCTCGGTGGGCTCGTCGACCCAGATGGCGAGCAGGTCGCGGCCCTTGGCCGTCAGGTAGTAGACCTTCTTGTTCGGCCGGTTGGACTGTTCGACGTCGACGGCCTTGACGAGCCCGTCCTTCTCCAGCCGGCCGAGCGTCACGTATATCTGCCCGATGTTCGGGGAGGGGTAGGCGCTGCCGAACGTCTGTTCAAGGGCCTGTTTGAGCTCGTAGCCGTGGGCCGGTTCCTTGGCCAGGAGCGCCAGCAGGTGAAGCCGCACGCCTCACCTCCCCGCTTTGTGTTACGTGAGCGTTACGTAGGTATCCGTTGACCATCAGATTACAGGTGTGCATAACATGAATGCATCTACCTAACACGTATGTAACCCCGCAGATTGTGGAGGAAACAGAGTGCTGCGCCCGCTTTCGTTCGCTCTGGTCGTCGTGCTGGCGGCCGGATGCACGGTGGCGGGTGACGAGGGCAGCGGCGAGAAGGGGACGGGCGGCACAGGCCCGATCACCTTCGCCACCGGACGCGACACCACGGCGTACCTGCAACCCCTGCTGGACCGCTGGAACCAGGCCCACCCGGCCGAGAAGGTGACGCTGCTGGAGCTGCCCGAGGCCGCCGACGAGCAACGCGCCCAGATGGTGGCCAACCTCCAGGCCCAGAGCAACCGCTACGACGTGCTGGGGCTCGACGTGGTGTGGACCGCCGAGTTCGCGGAGAACGGCTGGATCATCCCCCTGGAGCGCGGGTTGTTCCCGCTCGACAGGTTCCTGCCGCCCGTCGTGGACACGGCCGTCTACAAGGGCAAGCTCTGGGCCGTCCCGTACACCAGCAACGCGGGACTGCTCTACTACCGGACCGATCTCATCAAGAAGCCGCCGCAGACCTGGGCGGAGCTTCGCGATAAAGCACGAGAAGTAACGAAAAAGCGGGACATCGGAGGCTATGCGGCCCAACTCCTGGCCTACGAAGGCTTGACCGTGAACTTCTCCGAGGCAGTGCAGTCGGCGGGCGGGCAGATTCTCAACCACGACGGCACGGAAGTGACCCTCGATCCGGCCAAGGGGAAGATCGCGCTCGACTTCCTGATGCAAGGGCTGCGGGAGCGCTGGATCACCGGCGACTCGCTGACCTTC
This sequence comes from Nonomuraea sp. NPDC049684, assembly GCF_044465345.1. Classification (NCBI taxonomy): domain Bacteria; kingdom Bacillati; phylum Actinomycetota; class Actinomycetes; order Streptosporangiales; family Streptosporangiaceae; genus Nonomuraea; species Nonomuraea sp. NPDC049684. The sequence continues at coordinate 230,648 of NZ_JBITLO010000002.1, forward strand.
AAGGAGGAGGAGACCCGGCTGGCCTTCCAGGACGGAAAGCTGGCCTTCGCCCGCAACTGGCCGCACGCCTACGGCCCGGCCAGGGCCAAACTGGGCGACCGCTTCGCGGTGACCCGGCTGCCCGGCCTCAACGGCCAGGGATCCAGCTCCCTCGGCGGGATCAACCTGGCCGTCAGCGCCTACTCCAAGCACCAGCAGACCGCACAGCAGTTCATCCGCTACTTCACCAGCCTGGAGAACGAACGCCGCGTCCTCACCGAGGGCTCCTTCCCGCCCGTGTGGACCGAGCTGTACGACGACCCGGCCCTGATCAAGCGGTTCCCGTACCTGCCCGTGCTCAAGGAGAGCATCCTCGCCGCCAAACCACGGCCGGTGAGCGCCAACTACAACCAGGTGAGCCTGGTGATCGCCAGCTCGGTCGCCAAGGCCCTGGCCGACCCCGAGAACGAGTCCGCCGACGACGTCGCGGCCTCCATGAAGTCAGAACTCGAAGAGATCATCAGAACCCAGTGAGGCAAGCCATGCGTAAAGCCAGTGCAGCAGTAGTCCTGGCAGGGCTCGCGGTAGCCGTCGCCGCCTGCGGCAACGCCCCGACGACGACGACCCCCACCGCCTCGGAGTCGGCGCCGGCCAGTTCCGCCGCCGGCGCCAAGACGCTCGAAGGCGTCAAGCTGGAGGTCGCGGCCAAGTGGACCGGCGCGGAGCAGAAGAACTTCGAGCAGGTGCTCAAGGCCTTCTCCGACAAGACCGGCGCCACCGTCACCTACGCCTCCACGGGTGAGGACACCGGCGCCTACCTCGGCCCGCGCATCCAGGGCAAGAACCCGCCGGACGTCGCGATCCTGCCGCAGCCGGGTCTGGTGCAGCAGTACGCCAAGCAGGACGCGCTCAAGCCGCTGTCCGCCGAGGTCACCCAGGAGATCGACACCAACTACACGCCGTACTGGAAGGAGCTCGGCTCCGCCGACGGCAAGGTGTACGGCGTGCTCATCAAGGCGGCGCACAAGTCGCTGGTCTGGTACCGCTCCGAGGCGTTCGAGGAGGCCGGCGTCCAGGTGCCGACGACCTGGGACGAGCTGATCAAGGCCGGCCAGACCATCGCCGACTCCGGCACCCCGCCCTTCTCCCTCTGCGGCGCCTCCGGCTGGACGCTGACCGACCTGTTCGAGAACGTCTACCTGTCCAGCGCCGGCCCGGAGAACTACGACAAGCTCTCCAAGCACGAGATCCCCTGGACCGACCCCAGCGTCGCCACCGCCCTGGAGAAGATCGCGCAGATCGCGGGCAAGAAGGAGTTCGTGCTCGACGGCGCCTCCGGCGCGCTGCAGACCGACTTCCCGACCTGCGTGACCAAGGTCTACGGCAACAAGAAGGCCGCCATGGTCATCGAGGCCGACTTCGTCGCCACCCAGGCCACCCAGGACGGCGCCAAGGTCGGCGAGGGCGCCAAGTACTTCCCGTTCCCGAAGGCCGGCGACACCGCCCCGGTCGTGCTCGGCGGCGACGTGGCCGTGGTCATGAAGGACTCCCCCGGCGCGATGGCCCTGGTGCAGTTCCTGGCCTCCAAGGAGGGCGGCGAGATCTGGGCCAAGCTCCCCGGCTACCTGTCGCCCAACAAGAACGTCTCCCCCGACAACTACCCCGACGAGCTGACCAAGCAGCTCGGCCAGACGATCGTCTCCGCCGGCGACGCCGTCCGCTACGACATGTCGGACCTGGCCCCGAGCGCCTTCGGCGGCACCGACGGCAAGGGCGAGTGGAAGGTCCTCCAGGACTTCCTGCGCAACCCGAGCGACGTCAAGGGCGCCCAGGCGGCGCTCGAGGCCGAGGCCAAGAAGGCCTGGAAGTAAAGAGGTAAGGCCGTGACCGAACGGTTGGACGGCCCGGCGGCCCCGCCCGCGAAGATCGCGGGCGGGCCTTCCGCAGGACCGGCTGAAACCCCCCGTAAGAGACGACGCCTCGGCCCATCGCCGGCGGTCGCCATCGCCTTCCTCCTGCCGGCAGCCCTGCTGCTCGGCGTCTGGGTGGTCTACCCCATCGTCTACTCCATCTTCCGCAGCCTGTTCGACGCCTCGGGCAGCGGGTTCGTGGGGCTGGGCAACTACGCCACGATCTTCAGCGACCAGGGCATGCTGGTCACCATCCGCAACAACCTCATCTGGGTGGTCGTGGCGCCGATCGTGGTCACCACGATCGGCCTGATCTTCGCGGTGCTGACCGAGCGCATCAAGTGGGCGACGGCGTTCAAGCTGATCGTGTTCATGCCCATGGCGGTCTCGCTCATGGCCGCGGGCGTCATCTTCCGCCTGGTGTACGAGGAGAGCCCCGACAAGGGCCTGGCCAACGCCGTGCTCACCACCGTGCACGACACGTTCTCCTCCTCCAAGGGCTACCCCGAGGCCCGGCCGCGCGGCGGCGACCAGTCTCCGGTGACCGAGCAGAACGGCGCGGTCGTCACCAAGGAGCCCGCCCAGGCGGGCAAGCCGGTGCTGATCCCGATCGTCGGCGTCAAGCCGCAGACCATGCCGTCCAACGCCCAGACCGCCCGCGCCCCCTCGGGCGACGGCCTGTCCGGGACCGTCTGGTTCGACTTCACCCAGGGCGGCGGCGGCCAGAGCGGCGCGGTCGACCCGACGGAGAAGGGCCTGCCCGGCATCACCGTCGAGGCGGTCCAGAACGGCAAGGTGGCCGGTACCGCCACGACCGCCGACGACGGCACGTTCCGCTTCGACGGCCTGCCCGCGGGCTCCTACGTCGTACGGCTGCCGGCGTCGAACTTCCAGGCCAGCTACGGCGGCCTGACCTGGCTCGGTCAGACGCTCATCACGCCGGCGATCATCGGCGCGTTCGTCTGGGTGTGGGCCGGGTTCGCGATGGTGCTGATCGCCGCCGGCCTCGCCGCCATCCCGCGGGACGCCCTGGAGGCCGCCCGCATCGACGGCGCGACCGAGTGGCAGGTGTTCCGGCGGATCACCGTGCCGCTGCTGTCGCCGGTGCTGCTCGTCGTCTTCGTGACGATGATCATCAATACGCTGAAGGTCTTCGACCTGGTCTACATCATCGCGCCGGCCTCGGTTCAGCCGCAGTCGAACGTGGTCGCGCTGGAGATGTGGCGCGTGTCGTTCGGCGGCGGGAACAACCAGGGGCTCGGCAGCGCACTCGCGGTGTTCCTGCTCATCCTGGTCCTCCCCTTCATGATCATGAACATCCGCCGGTTCAGAAGGGAAGACACATGACGACCGCGACCGTGAACGCCTCTCACGGACTGGAGTCGGGCGCGCCGCGCAGGGGCGTGGCGAGCAGGATCGTGGACCGCCTCGGCGGCGGGGCCGTCCAGGTGATCATGATCGTGCTCGGCCTGTTCTGGCTGGTGCCGACGCTCGGCCTGCTGGTCGTCTCCCTGCGCACGGTGAAGGTGAACAACGCCGAGGGCTGGTGGACGATCTTCACCAAGCCCGCCGAGCTGACCCTGGCCAACTACAAGAACCTGCTGGCCAGCGGCTTCACCTCGTCGTTCTGGAACACGGTGGCCATCACCGTGCCGACCACGATCCTGGTGATCGGCATCGCGGCCATGGCGGCGTACGCGTTCGCGTGGATGGACTTCCGCGGCCGGGACACGGCGTTCCTGGTCGTGGTGGGCCTGCTGATCGTGCCGATCCAGATCGCGCTGATCCCCGTCGCCGCCTTCTACGGCGGGATCGGGATCTTCGGCTCGATCCCCGGCGTGGTGCTGTTCCACACAGCGTTCGGCCTGCCGTTCGCCATCTTCCTGCTGCGCAACTTCTTCGTCGGCATCCCGGCCTCGCTCCTTGAGGCGGCCAGGATGGACGGCGCACCCGAGTGGAAGATCTTCGCCCAGGTGGTGTTCCCGCTGGGCAAGCCGGCCATCGCCTCGCTGGGGATCTTCCAGTTCCTGTGGGTGTGGAACGACATGCTCATCGCGCTCGTGTTCGCCAACACCGACAACCAGCCGATGACCAAGGCCCTGCAGTCCCAGATGCGGCAGTTCGGATCGAACGTCGACATCCTCTCCTCCGGGGCGTTCCTGTCACTGATCATCCCGCTGGTGCTGTTCTTCGCCTTCCAGCGGTACTTCGTCCAGGGCATGATGGCCGGTTCCGTCAAGTAGGCCATTCCCGGCGGGCGCCCGCCTCCCGAGGGGGGCAGGCGGGCGCCCGTAACACGTCCTTCCGGACCTCCGATGATTGTTCATGAAGCGTCTTCTCGCCCTCGCCGCAGCAGCCTTCATCTCCCTCCCCCTCACCCCCGCCGCCGCGCTCGGCGGCACCCCGGGCGCGCCCGGGGCGGGCGACCCGTACTTCCCCGGTCAGGGGAACGGCGGCTACGACGCCGGCCACTACGACCTCGCCCTCGACTACGAGCCCTCCTCCAACGTCCTGACCGGCGTCGCCACCGTCACGGCCCGCGCCACCCAGGCGCTGAGCCGCTTCGACCTCGACCTGTCCGGCTCGCTGTCCGTACGCTCGGTCACCGTGGACGGCCGGCCCGCCGCCTTCACCCGCAGCGGCGACGAACTGGTCGTCACCCCCGCCGCCGCGCTTGCCTCCGGCCAGGGCTTCTCCGTCGTCGTCCGGTACGACGGCAGGCCCACCCACGTCCTCGACCCCGACGGCTCCAGGGACGGCTGGATCAGGACCAGCGACGGCGTCTTCAACGCCAACGAGCCACAGGGCGCGATGACCTGGTACCCCGGCAACCATCACCTGTCGGACAAGGCGACCTACCGGTTCTCGGTCACCGTGCCCAGCACCAGGGTCGCGGTGGCCAACGGCGACCTGGTGGCCAGGACGTCGTCCGGCGGCCGGACCACCTACGTGTGGGACGCCCGCGAGCCCATGGCCGGCTACCTGACCACGGTGTCGATCGGCAAGTTCCAGCTCACCGACACCAGATCCGGCGGCTACCGGGTGATCACCGCCGTGGACCCCAAGCTCGCCGCCAAGGCGACGGACTTCGCCGCCCGCCACGCCCCCGTCCTGGACTACTTCAGCTCGCTCTTCGGCCCGTACCCCTTCTCCTCCACCGGCGGGATCGTGGACCACGAGCCGAACGTCGGCTACGCCCTGGAGACCCAGACCCGGCCCATCTACCCCGTGGTGCCCGGCGAGTCGCTGCTCGCGCACGAGCTGGCCCACCAGTGGTTCGGCGACTCGGTGACGCCCACCTTATGGCGGGACATCTGGCTGAACGAGGGCTTCGCGACGTACGCGGAATGGCTCTGGCTGGAGAAGATCGGCAGCCGTACCGTGCAGACGTCCTTCGACGGCGTCTACGCCAGGCCCGCCGACGACGAGTTCTGGCAGACGCCCACCGCCGACCCCGGCGGCCCCGCCGCGCTCTTCCACGACCCCGTCTACGACCGCGGCGCGGCGACCTTGCACGTCCTGCGCCGGACCGTCGGCGACAACGCGTTCTTCACGATCCTGCGCACCTGGGCGAACGACCACAAGTACGGCAACGCCGACACCGCCGCCTTCGTCGCCCTGGCCGAACGGGTGTCCGGCAGGCAGCTCGACGCCCTCTTCGACGCCTGGCTCTTCCAGCCCGGCAAGCCGTCGTTGTGATCATTCCGGTACGGCTTGCGCGTCCGTTTGGGCGGCAAGCCGTACCAGACCTAGATAAGCTTCACGGCCATGGCCGGTCGTCCTTTGCATGAAGTCGTCGAAGCCGGATGGGCTCAGGCTCTTGAGCCCGTATCCGAGCAGATCTCCTTGATGGGTGAGTTCCTGCGCAACGAGATCGCCGAGGGCAGGCAGTACCTGCCCGCGGGCCCCAACGTCCTGCGCGCGTTCAACCAGCCCTTCGACGACGTCAGGGTGCTGATCGTGGGTCAGGACCCCTACCCCACGCCCGGCCACCCCGTCGGACTGTCGTTCTCGGTGGCGCCCGAGGTGCGGCCGATCCCCGGGAGCCTGCTCAACATCTACAAGGAGATGGAGTCCGACCTCGGCCTCCCCCGTCCCGCCAACGGCGACCTGACCCCGTGGGCCGAGCAGGGCGTGCTGCTGCTCAACAGGGTCCTGACCGTCATGCCGGGCAAGCCCGCCTCCCACCGGGGCAAGGGCTGGGAGCAGGTCACCGAGCAGGCGATCCGCGCCCTCGTGGCCCGCGACAAGCCGATGGTGGCCATCCTGTGGGGCCGCGACGCCCGCAACCTCGCGCCCATGCTCGGCAGCGTGCCGCGCATCGAGTCGGCGCACCCGTCCCCGCTGTCGGCGCGCAGCGGCTTCTTCGGCTCGCGGCCGTTCAGCCGCGCCAATGAGCTGCTCACCCAGCAAGGCGCCGCACCTGTCGAGTGGAAGCTGCCCTAGCATCGTCGCCATGAGTGATGAACCGAAATACCTGCGCCTTACGGTCGAGCTGACCGTTGAGGTGCTCGACGTGAACGCGCTGCAGGCGGCGGCGCTGGCCGAGATCCGGCATCCCGACGCCGACCTCAGCGACGAGGAGCGCTCCGAGCAGGCCGACCTCGTCAACTCCGACGAGACCGGCGCCTCGGCGCTGCAGTGGCTGATCGAGCCGGACCACGTGCTGCAGCTCGTGGACCACATCACCGAGATCGAGCCGCGCGAGGCCGTCCTCGGGGTGGAGCCGTCCGAGGGGCCGAGCGAGGACGACGACGAGGACCACCACGACCACGACCACACGTGACCTCTTCACGTGACATGACGTGAGGTGACGTGAGGTGACGTGAGGTGACGTGAGGTACGTCGACCGGCCGCGACGCCTCGCCCGGGGTTGCCACTCCGGCGCACGGCGACCGGCCACGACGCCCCTCCCGCGCCGCGACTCCGACGTACGGCGATCAGCCACGGCGCCCCCTCCGCGCCGCGGCTCCGTCGTACGACGCCGGCCACGGTGCCCATCACGTCGTGACCTCTGACGTACGGCGATCAGCCACGACGCCCCACCCGCGTCGTGGCTCTTCGCCCCGGCTACGATCGTCTCGTCCGGGCTCTTTCCGTTCTCCGAGGGATCTGTCGCCATGATCGTGGCCTTCTCCATCACCCCGCTGGGCGTCGGCGAAGGGGTCGCCGAACCGGTAGCCCGCGCCGTCAAGGTCGTCCGCGAGAGCGGCCTCCCGAACCGCACGGACGCGATGTTCACCACGATCGAAGGCGAATGGGACGAGGTCATGGACGTCGTCCGGCGCGCGGTAGACGCCGTCTCCGAGGTCGCCCCGAGAGTAAGCCTGGTCCTCAAGGCCGACCTCCGCCCAGGCGTGACGGACGGCATGACCTCCAAACTCCAAAGCCTCGAACGCCACCTCCCCTGACCCACCTCCCCCACAAGCAGAACACCCGCAACTGCAAGCAGCACCCCTCACCCCCACCAGGGCGCCTCTACCTCCCACCGGCCCCCCAGAAGCCGCCCCAGCCAGCACCTCGACCCCGACCCCGACCGCCCACCAACCGCCCCCATCCCCGTCCCGCGGAGCCGTCCCAGAGCAACACGCGCCGAGGAGCCGCGCAACAGGCACGTAGCCCGCCCCCATCCCGTGGCGGGCGCATGGCGGGAAGCCCCGGGAAGCGCGGGCGCACAGCCCCACAGTGAGCCCAGGGCTCAGAGCCCCCTCAACGGGCGCGTAGCGCGAAGGTCCCCAGCAGGCACAGGCTCAGAGTCTCCGTAACAGGCGCGTAGCGCGAAGCCCCTCAGCGGGCATGCGGCGCGCCCCCAAGGCACAGGGGGGAGGAAACCCCGTGGCAAGCACGTGGCGAGGAGCCCCCGCAGCGGGCAAGGGCTCGGAACCGTCCTCGTAGCAACACATGGCCAGAAGCCGCACAGCAGGCACGTGACGCACACCTGTCCCGTAGCGGGCGCGTGGTGCTGAGCACCGCAGCTTGCATGCGGCACGCGGCCCCCACGGTGGCACAGGGGCAGAGATCCCTTAGCGGGCACGTGGGGAGGAGCGCCGGCGACGGACACATGGCGCGAAGCCGCCACAGAGCCACACGTAGTCAGGAGCCGCGCAACAGGCACATGGTGCACCCGTTCCGTAACGGGCATGCGGTGAGGAGCCCCGGCGGCGGACACATGGCGCGAAGCCGCCACAGAGCAGCACGTACCGAGGAGCCGCGCGGCAAGCGGGTGACGCACACCCGTCCCATAACGGGCACAGGGTGGAGAGCCCCGCATCGGCTACGCGGCGCACAGCCCCACGGCGGGCACAGGGCTCACAACCTCCGTAACGGGCGCGTAGCGCAGACTCCGTAGCGGGCACGCAGCCCCATGGCGGGCATAGGACAGGAGCCCCCCATGACGGGCATGCGGTGAGGAGCCCTGTGGCGGGTACACGGCGCGACCCCTGTGAGGGATGCGTAGTGCGGAGCGTCGTAGCGGACACATGGCGTGGTGACCCGTCGCCGGTGCGTGGCGCCGGAGCTTGGGCCGACGTGCCATGGGTCGACGTGCCATGGGCCGACGTGCCACGGGTCGGCCTTCCGGGGGTGTCGGCGCTGCGTGGCTCGCGGGCGGGGCGGGCAGCGTCCGCTCGGCCTCGGGGCAGAAGGCGGTGCGCTTCCCCAGGGACGCTTAGAGGTCCGATGAATGTTGGAAACGCGATATGTCTTGACCGGCTTTGTAGACGCGACATATCGTGTCGCTTGATCGAGGAACGCGATACTACTCGTGCCCGGAGGTGGAGGCAATGAGACAAGAGCGAGTGCCCGTGCTGGTGGTCGGCGGCGGGTACGCGGGCCTCAGCGCTGCCGCGCTGCTGGCGTGGCGCGAGGTGCCCGTCATTCTGGTCGAGCGGCACCCGAGCACGTCCATCCAGCCCAAGGCGTTCGGCATGGGGCCGCGAGCCGTCGAACTGCTGCGGCCGCTCCCCGGGATCGAGCAGACGTTCGCCGACATCTGGATCGGCATCGGCGACTCCATGCGCATCGCGATCGCCAAGACGCTGGCCGACCCCGACCCGCAGATGATCTTCGAGGAGACGGGCGAATCCGACGTCCTGGCCGATCTCACCCCTGTGCCCCGCGTGGGCGCTCCCCAGTCGGAGGTCGAGCGGGTGCTGCGCGCCTACGCCGACGAGCTCGGCGCCGACCTGCGCTTCTCCACCGAGCTGATCTCCCTCGACCAGGACGACGACGGCGTCACCGCCGTGATCCGCGCCGCCGACGGCGAGGAGAGCGTCGTACGGGCCGACTACGTGGTGGCGGCCGACGGCCACCGGAGTCCGCTGCGCGAGCTGCTGGCCGTGCCCACCTCCGGCAGGGGCGACCTCGTGCAGATGCGCTCGATCATGTTCGACGCCGACCTGACCGGCCTGGTGAACGAGCGCGAGGTCATCGTCTGGTACCTGCACAACGACGCGTTCACCGGCGTCATCGTGACCGGCACGGGCGTCGGCGCGCACGTGCTCGGCATCAACCAGACCCCCTCCCCGGACGGCGGCGCGGACGCCCTCACCGAGGAACGCTGCGTCGAGCTCATCCGCGCCGGAACCGGCATCCCGGACCTGGACGTGCAGGTGCTCGACACGGCGACGTTCAGTCTGGCGCACGTCGTGGCCGACACCTTCCGCGCCGGACGCGTCTTCTTCGCCGGCGACGCCGCCCACACCATGCCGCCCACCGGCGGCCAGGGCGGCAGCACCGCCCTCCAGGACGGCTGCGACATCGCCTGGCGCCTCTGGCTGGTGCTCAGCGGGCAGGCCGGACCCGGCTTCCTGGACACCTACGACGCCGAACGCCGCCCGATCGGCGCCCTGACCGCCGACGCCCAGCTCGCCAACCTCAGCGTGCGCATGCCCGTGGACGAGCGCTCCGACTACCCCGAGCCCCTGGAGGACTTCCTGCAGGCGATGCTCGGCTACCGGTACCACTCCGCCGCCGTTCTGGAGGAGCCCGGGGACGACGGCTCGCTCCTGGAGGACCCGCGTGTCCCGAGCGGTCGGCCCGGCAGCCGCGCCCCGCACGTCGTGCTCGACTGGGAGGGGCAGCGCATCTCGACCATCGACCTGTTCGGCTCGGGCTTCGTCCTGCTGGCCGACAAGTGCGGCGGCCAGGTCTGGATGGACGCCGGCCGCGTGGTCAAGGAGCGCCTGGGCGTGCAGCTCACCCGCATCCTGGTGGACGACGAGCTGGTGGACGTGGAGGGCCGCTGGCGGGAGCGGTACGGGGTGCGGGAAGGCGGCGCCGTCCTGGTGCGGCCCGACGGGTACGTGGCCTGGCGCGCCCCTCGCCCCACCTCCGACCCCATGTCCACGCTCGACCAGGCCCTCACCCGGATCCTGCATCGCTGATCACCTGCCTCTCGCCGGACCGGCGCCCGGACATACGTTCACCGAGGGCGTGAGACGGCGCTCATGAGCGCGACCTGCGCCCCGGCGACGTTCGCCGGGAGGCGTGAGACGCCCTCATGAGCTGGGTGGCACGCGGCTGTTCCACGGGCCTGGCCGTCTCGCGGGGGCGGGGGTCAGGCGGCGAGGGCCGGGCGTGCGGGGTGGTCGGCGGAGGTCAGGTCGAGGCTGCCGGCGGCGTGGAGCCAGTCGTTGACCGAGCCGGTGAAGCCGGAAGGCGGCCCCACCTTCAGACAGGTGAGCCGGCCGGAGCCGGGGGCGGGACCCACCTTCAGGCGGCGGATGGCGCCCGAGCTGTTCGGTTCGCCGAGGTCGCCGTCGCACGGGGTCAGCCGCACGCCGAACGGCGGGACGCCCCGCAGAGCGCCGGACGGCTGGATCCGCAGGAGGTCGTCGATCTCGTGGCAGCTGGCCAGGGGGTGCGCCCGCAGGTGGGCGAGCTGGTCGGCGACCAGGCGATGGGCCACCGATCGGAGGAGGGCCGTCGCGCAGCGGCTGTGGGCGCAGGCGGCGCCGTCGAGGGTGATCTCCGGCAGCGCGAAGCGGCTCAGGCCGCGCGAGGTGACGCGCAGGCAGTCGCAGGCGACCGTCTCGGACGGGTCCCACGGCGGGCAGGTGGCGTCGTCGCGCATCTGCATGTCCCAGGTGAGCCAGTCGTCGCCGAGGCGGAAGTCTTCCGGCTCGCCCGGCGACCTCGGGCAGGCGGGCACGGCCGAGGCGGTGGACGGGTCGATCAGCAGGCCGTCGCACTGGCGGGCGAGGGCGCGGGCGACGGCTCTGGCGGTCTGCGCGTTGCCGGGCAGGCGGCGTGGGGGCGCGGTGGTGGACACCAGCACGTGTTGACCGGCCCGGCGCAGCCGCCGTCGTTCGTCGCCCGTGAGGGTGAGGCCGGCCGGTCGCCAGGGGGCGGGGACATGGGTGACGGTCAGGGACGGCGGGGTGTCGAGCGCGTCACGGGCCGCCTTCCGGTACGGCCCGGGGACGCGCCAGGGCACGAACGTGTCGACGTCGAACGGCAGGTGCTCCACGGCTACGACGAACAGAGAGGTCAGCATGGCGGGGAGCGGCAGGACGATCTTCATGAGGTGCCTCGCCTTCGAAAACGTGGTGAGGCACCCAGGATCCGGAACCCGGCCGGCGGCGGTGCGGCCGAACCCGGTTCTGGGGACGAACCCGCCGCCCGGCCCCCACCCTGTGGACAACCAACGGGAAGGCGGAGGCCGCCCGGTCAGGGGTGGACGAGGGCCCAGGAGGCGGAAGCCGTCCAGCCGAGGCGGGCCGGGGGCGATGGCCGGGCCGAGGCCGGGGCCGGGGGTCAGGGGGTGGTGCGGGTGATGGCCAGGGTTTGGCCGGGGAGGCGGAGGCCGTCAGGGCCCGTGGCGACCGGGTCGTCCGAGGCCAGGAGGAGGGTGGCGCCCGCCGGCGGCAACGTCAGCGTCTCCGGCGAGAAGTTGACGCTGACGCACACCGTCCCGCGCCACATGACCAGCCACCTGCCCGCCGGATCCGCCTCCACCCGGACCCGGTCCAGCCGCGGATCCGACAGCTCCGGCAGCGCCTTGCGCAGCGCGATGAGGTCCCGGTACCAGCACAGCAGGGACCAGTTCTCCTCCTCCTTCAGCTCGCTCCAGTGCAGCTTGGAACGCAGGAACGCCTCCTCGTCGGACGGGTTCGGCGCGTCCCAGGCGTACCCGAAGCCGTCGAACTCGCGCTCGCGCCGCGTCCCCTCGCTCTCCCGCAGCTCGGGCTCCACGTGGTCGGAGAAGAACAGGAACGGCGTGCCGGCCCCCCACTCCTCCCCCATGAACAACATCGGCGTGAACGGCGAGGTCAGCAGCAGCCCGGCGCCCAGCCTGAGCGCGGACACGGGCAGCCGGTCGCCGCCGGGCCGGTTGCCGATCTGGTCGTGGTTCTGCAGGCAGGCGACCAGCCGGTGTCCGGGCACGCCGGTGAAGGGCTGCCCGTGCGCCCGGTCGCGGAAGCTGGAGTGGCCGCCGTCGTGCAGCACGCCCTGGGTCAGCACCTTGGCCAGCGCCGACGGGTCGGCGAAGTCCGCGTAGTAGCCGTGGCTCTCGCCGCTCACGGCGGTGTGCAGGGCGTGGTGGACGTCGTCGTTCCACTGCGCGGTCATCCCCAGGCCGCCGGCCTCCAGCGGGCGCACCATGCGCGGGTCGTTGAGGTCGGACTCGGCGATCAGCGACAGCGGCCGGCCGAGCGAGCAGGCCAGCGCGTCGACCTCCTCCGACAGCTCGGCCAGCAGGTGTCGGGCGCGCTTGTCGTGCAGGGCGTGGACGGCGTCCAGCCGCAGCCCGTCGATGTGGTAGTCGCGCAGCCACTGGACGGCGTTGCCGACGAAGTACCGGCGGACCTCGTCGGACCCCGGCCCGTCCAGGTTGACCGCTTCGCCCCAATAGCTACCAGCAAAGCCGGAAAAATACGGACCAAAGGGGTGGAGGAAGTTGCCCGACGGCCCCAGGTGGTTGTAGACCACGTCCAGGATGACGCCGATCCCGGCCCGGTGGCAGGCGTCCACGAACGACTTCAGCCCGTCGGGCCCGCCGTACGTCTCGTTGACCGCGTAGAGGTCGACGCCGTCGTACCCCCAGTTGCGCCCGCCGGGGACGGGGGCGACCGGCATGATCTCCACGAAGTCCACGCAGAGCTCGACCAGGTGCTCCAGCCGCTCGATCGCCGCGGCGAACGTGCCCTCGCCGGTGAACGTCCCGACGTGCAGCTCGTAGATCACCGAACCGCGCAGGTCGCGGCCCTTCCAGTCGTGGTCGGACCAGGTGAAGCGGTCGTGCTCGTAGACCGCGCTCGGCCCGAACACCCCCTCCGGCTGCCGCCGGGAGCGCGGGTCGGGGTAGGGCCCGCCGCCGTCGAGGACGAAGGCGTACCTGGTGCCGTGGCCGGCCTCGGCGACCTCGGCCCACCACCAGCCTCTCTCCCCCTGGGACATCGGCCGGCGTCCGTCCAGAACGTCGACCTCGACAGCCGTGGCCTTCGGTGCCCAGACCTCAAAGATCATGTCGCTCCAGCAGTGAGACGGGGTACTGATCGAGCAGCCGGGCCAGCGGAACCGTCCCCGAGTGCGGCTCGCCGGTGAGCAGGTCGCGCCAGGATCCGCCGGGCAGCGTCAAGGTGGTCTCGCCCCACACCGAGTGGCCGGCGACCGCGGAGCGGCGCGCGAGGCGTACCGGCAGCCTGGTGGCGACCGCCACCGCCTGCGGGCCTTCGCCCCTGGCGAAGGCGATCGCGTGCTCGGCGGCCTCCCCCTCCGCCCGCAGCGGCAGGTACGGCGCCGCGCCCCCGAGCCGCCTGCGCAGCCGCAACGCCTGCGTGGTGACCAGGAGCTTGGCGGCGTCCCAGGAGGTCTCGGGCTTGCGCGGGTACGTCACGGGCCGCCGGTTGTCCGGATCGACCAGCGAGAAGTCGGTGGTCTCGTTGCCCTGGTACACGTCGGGCACTCCGGGCATCATGAGCTGCACCAGCTTGGCCCCGAGCGAGTTCGACATCGCGAACGGCTCGATGCGCTCGGTGAACTCCTCCACCGGCAGCCGCACGGCGGCCTGCGCGAACTCCCGCAGCCGCCGCTCGTAGCCGGCGTCCGGACGCACCCACGAGATCGCGGTCTTGGCCTCGCGAGCCGCCTTGAGCAGGTAGTCGGTGAAGCGTTCCGCGGAGATCGGCCAGGCGGCCATGAGGTTCTGCCAGGCCAGGTAGTCGAGGTGGGGGTCGAAGGAGAGCTCCCGCGACCACTCGGACACCACGGACGCCCACTCCCGCGGCATCTCCGACAACACCGACAACCGGGCCCGCACGTCCTCCGACCGCTTGGTGTCGTGCGTGGACAGGGTCGTCATCGTGTACGGGGACATCTCCCCGCAGAAGTCATGGAACTCCTCGACCGAGACGCCGAACACGTCCGGCTCGCCGCCCACCTCGTTGAGGCACGACAGCGGGAACCACCGGTACAGCGCGGTGTCCTCCACGCCCTTGGCCATGACCGGCCCGCACGTCTGCTGGAAGCGCACGATCGCCTCCGGCGAGCCGTACAGGACCTCCTGGACGAGCGGCCGCACGGCGGGCGAGCACTCCGCGGCGGCCAGCTCGACGATCTCCACCGACTCGGGCGGCGGCTCCTCCCCCGGCACCAGGTAGGCGCGGTAGAGCGGCATCGCGGCCAGCAGCTCCGACACCGCGGCGGGCGCGCAGCCGGTGACCCTGGCCAGCCGGTCGATCTCCGCCCCGAAGAACAGGTCGAGCACCTCGCGCTTGGCCTGCGTCATCACCGGACGGTAGTCGTCGGGCTGTCCGGTCAGCTCGCTGAACAGCCGGACCAGCGGCTCCTTGCCCGAAGGGTCGACGAACAGGCCGTTGACCCGGTTGAGCACCTCGTAGCCGGTCGTGCCGTCGCAGGCCCAGTCGGGCTGCAGCCGCTCGGGGCCGATGAGGATCTTCTCCACGACCGTCCAGGGGCCGCCGGTCCGCTCGCGCAGCCGGTCGAGGTAGCCGCGGGGGTCGGCCAGGCCGTCGGGATGGTCGATGCGCAACCCGTCGACCAGGCCCTCGTCGAGCAGCCAGAAGATCACCTCGTGCGTGGCGAACAGCACCGCCGGGTCCTCCACGCGCAGCCCGATCAGCGACGACACGTCGAAGAAGCGCCGGTAGCCGGGGCCCTCGCGCCAGTCGACCAGCCGGTAGTGGCCCGGGTGGGGGAAGGCGTGCTCGTGGTAGCGCAGGACGTCGCCGTCGACCACGGGCTCGGTGTCGTCGCCGAGCACCGGCAGGGCCACCTTCCCCTCCACCCACTCGATGTCGAACCAGTTCGCGTACGGCGAGGCTGGCCCGTCCTTGAGCACCGACCAGAACTGGGCGTTCATCGTGTTCATGTGGTTGGGCACGATGTCGATGACGATGCCCAGGTCGTGCGCGGCCAGTTCCTGGGCCATCTCGCGGAAGCCGGTGGCCCCGCCGAACTCCTCCCTGATCCTGGAGTGGTCGACGACGTCGTAGCCGTGCCGCGACCCGGGCGTGGCCTGGAGCACCGGCGACAGGTAGACGTGGCTGACGCCGAGGTCGCGCAGGTAGCCGGCGATCTCGGCGACCTGGGCGAAACCGAAGTCGGGGGTGAGCTGCACCCGGTACGTCGAGGTCGGCCTAGACACGGCGCAGCACCCGCACGCTGCGTCCGGGGACCTCGATCGCCTCGCCGGCGCGCACCATCCGCACGTCGAGCCTGATGGGCATCGCGGTGTCGATCTCGGTGTGCCACATCTCGCCGTAGTCCTGGGGGATCGTGAACTTGATCGTGTCGTGGTGGGCGTTGAACAGCAGCAGGAAGGAGTCGTCCCGGATCGGGCGGCCGCGCCGGTCGGGCTCGGTGATGGCGTCGCCGTTGAGGAAGACGGCCAGCGACTTGGCGTAGCCGACGTTCCAGTCGCTGTCGGTCATCTCCTCCCCGGACGGGGTGAGCCAGGCGATGTCGCTCAGCCCGCGCACCGGCTTGCCGTAGAAGAACCTCCTGCGCCGGAAGACCGGATGCTTCTTCCGCAGCGCCGCGAGCTCCTGGGTGAACTCCAGCAGCAGCCAGTTCTCCCGGATGTCGGACCAGTCGACCCAGGTCAGCTCGTTGTCCTGGCAGTAGCCGTTGTTGTTGCCCTTCTGCGAGCGGCCCAGCTCGTCGCCGTGCGAGAGCATCGGCACGCCCTGCGACAGGAACAACGTGGTGAGGAAGTTGCGCTTCTGCTGCTCGCGCAGCGACTCGATGGCCAGGCTCGCCGGGCCCTCCTCGCCACAGTTCCACGACCGGTTGTCGTCGGTGCCGTCGCGGTTGCCCTCTTTGTTCGCCTCGTTGTGCTTGTCGTTGTACGCGACGAGATCCTGCAGGGTGAAGCCGTCGTGGCAGGTCACGAAGTTGATGGAGGCGGCCGGGCGGCGGCTGTCGTCCTTGTACAGGTCGCTCGAACCGGTGAAGCGGGAGCCGAACTCGGGCAGCGTGGCGGCCTGCCCGCGCCACAGGTCGCGGATCGTGTCGCGGTAGCGGCCGTTCCACTCGGTCCAGCGGGAGGGGAAGTTGCCGACCTGGTAGCCGCCGGGGCCGACGTCCCAGGGCTCGGCGATGAGCTTGACCTGCGACAACACCGGGTCCTGCTGTACCAGGTCGAAGAACGCGCTCAGCCGGTCGACCTCGTGCAGCTCGCGGGCGAGGGTGGAGGCGAGGTCGAAGCGGAACCCGTCGACGTGCATCTCGATGACCCAGTAGCGGAGCGAGTCCATGATCATCTGCAGGACGTGCGGCGAGCGCATGAGCAGGCTGTTGCCCGTGCCGGTGGTGTCGACGTAGTAGCGCTTGTCGTTCTCGACCAGGCGGTAGTAGTTGCTGTTGTCGATGCCCCTGAACCCCAGCGTCGGCCCCAGGTGGTTGCCCTCGGCGGTGTGGTTGTAGACGACGTCGAGGATGACCTCGATGCCCGCCTCGTGCAGGCTGCGCACCATCGCCTTGAACTCCAGCACCTGCCCGCCGCGCTGCCCGGTGCTGGAGTAGCGGTTGTGCGGGGCGAAGAAGCCGATGGAGTTGTAGCCCCAGTAGTTGGACAGGCCGCGCTGCTCCAGGATGTGGTCGGTGACGAACTGGTGCACCGGCATCAGCTCCAGCGCCGTCACGCCGAGCTTGGTGAGGTGGTCGAGGATCTCGGGGTGGCCGAGCGCCGCGTACGTGCCGCGCAGGTGCTTGGGGATCTTGGGATGGCTTATCGTCAGCCCGCGCACGTGGGCCTCGTAGATCACCGTGTCGTGGTACGGCGTCGCCGGCGGCCGGTCGTGCCCCCACCCGAAGAACGGGTTGATCACGATGGACCGCGGCACGTACGGGGACGAGTCGGCGTCGTTGCGCGTGTCCGGCTGGCCGAACCGGTAGCCGTAGACGGCCTCGTGCCAGTCGACGCCGCCCTCGATCGCCATCGCGTACGGGTCGAGCAGCAGCTTGTTGGGGTTGCAGCGCAGCCCGCGCGCCGGCTCGTACGGCCCGTGCACCCGGTAGCCGTAACGCTGGCCGGGGCCGATGCCGGGCAGGTAACCGTGCCAGATGAACCCGTCGACCTCCGTGAGCGGCACCCGCGACTCGACGTTGTCCTCGTCGAACAGGCACAGCTCCACCGCCTGGGCCACCTCGGTGTAGAGCGAGAAGTTCGTGCCCGCGCCGTCGTAGGTCGCCCCTAGGGGATAGGGGTCTCCAGGCCAGATCTCGATCATCGAGGCTCCCTTGCGGTCTCTCCCCATGTTCTGTTCCCCCGCTCCGCCGGACAAGGCCACCCTGTTCCTTCCCACGCGTCCGTCCGGAATACTCCGAAAAATCGAGTGAGCCGCCTCCGACGGCGCGGTGTCGCAGGCGGCTCACGTGTTCGGCCTGGTGGGGGGTGCGGCGAGGTTCACGGATCCGGTGCGCGGCCCCCGCGCACCGGATCCGCACCCGCGATCGGGCGACGCGACGCTGCGTCCCCGATCCCCCGCGATCAGGACGGTCGATCTTCGCTCTGGCAGGAGCGAACGATCGCGGCCGGTCCGACGAGCCCCCGTCGGCCCAGCCTTATGTGACGGACGGCCTCTGGTGAGCCATCACGTCAGGGAATGAACGCGGCATTTCGCTCTCGGGTGGTTTGATCAAATCAGCCCAGGGCATCCCCCTCTCTTACGGCTTGGCTGACTTTTACCCGCCGACGCCGGAAACCCACCCCGAATTGGCACTTGCCATAGGAACGTGCCGGTGACGATTACCTACCGCACATGCCTTCGAAACCGAACCCGGGGGTACGCTCCGGGGCGACCGGCCACCGCGCGGCAAGGGAGTGCACGGCGATGACCATCCCCAACCCGACGCTCCGGCAGCGGCAACTGGCGATGCGCTTACGCGAGCTGCGCAACGAGCAGAACCTCAGCATCGCCGAGGTCGCCCAGGCCCTCCTGTGCTCCCCGGCCAAGATCAGCCGGATCGAGACCGCCCAGCGCGGCGTCAGCCTGCGCGACGTGCGCGACCTGTGCCGCCTGTACGACGTCTCCGCCGCCGAGTCCGCCCAGCTCATGACGCTGGCCAAGGACGCCAGGCAGAAGGAGTGGTGGCAGTTCTACGACAACCGCGAGCTGCGCCAGATGCTCGGCCTGGAGGCGGAGGCCAGCGCCATCACCGAGTACGAGATCACCACCGTCCCCGGCCTGCTCCAGACCGAGGACTACGCCCGCGCCGTGATCCGCGGCTGGCTGCCCCGCATCGCGCCCGACGTGCTGGAAGACCGGGTCAAAGTGCGGATGAAACGCCAGGAGTGGCTGCACCGGCACGACACCCTGCGCTACTGGGTCCTGCTGGACGAGTCGGTGCTCTACCGGCACGTGGGCAGCCGGCAGGCCATGCGCGAGCAGCTCGACCGGCTCATCGAGCTGAGCGAGCTGCCGCACGTGACCGTCCAGGTCATCCCGTTCACGGCGGGCGCGCACGTGGGTTTCGACAGCACCTTCCGGCTCATGGAGTTCGACCATGACTCCGGCATCGCCGACACCATTTTCGTGGAACATCAAATGGGCCTTTTCTACCTGGAGGCCGATAAGGTGGTCCGGCGGTTTCGCGAGATCATCGACCATCTGCGGGCCGAGGCGCTGGGCATCCAAGAATCGAAGCGGCGAATTACCGAGATGGCCGCAAACTTCGCTTAGCACTCCGTCACGAGATCATCTCTTTTTCTCCGGCCACCTGGCACGATGCCTCCGACACATCGGGACCTCGCTTCCGTGGCAAGTGCCAGGTGCTACTGTTCATCCATTGGGACGCTTTCGCTCTCCACGTGAGATCGCCGGTGTCCGAGCACACACCTTCCAGCGCGCCCGGCGAGGTCCGACCGCCGCCGCGCCCATTGTCGATGCACGAGGGGGAGACAATGACGTCCCACCACCCTGACGTCCAGGCGGCTCCGCGTTGGCGGGCCGCGTCGCGCTGCAACAACGGAGAATGCGTCGAGGTCGCGTTGCTGTCCCCCGGCGAGATCG
Source organism: Nonomuraea sp. NPDC049684 (assembly GCF_044465345.1). Classification (NCBI taxonomy): domain Bacteria; kingdom Bacillati; phylum Actinomycetota; class Actinomycetes; order Streptosporangiales; family Streptosporangiaceae; genus Nonomuraea; species Nonomuraea sp. NPDC049684. The sequence goes on from NZ_JBITLO010000002.1 coordinate 250,014, forward strand.
GCGTGCGGGACAACAAGAACCCGGCCGGCCCTGTCCTGACTTTCAGCGCCCGGGAATGGGACGCGTTCCTGCGCGGAATACGTCAGGCCGACTGAGCGCGCGGCGCTTTTTCCGGCGGTCGTCCTCACGGACGCCCGCCTTTTGTTTTGTCCGGTGCCGGCGGGTGCACCGCCCCTTTTGTCGCCTGGTCATCCTCGGCTGTCAAGGTAAAATCACCTTCGGCTCAATACCTCTACAGCCGCCTTCAGGAGGTAATGGATGAAACGCCCACCTGCCCTTGACCAGGCACGCTGGCAACGGTGCAACAATGGCGACTGCGTCGAGGTCACCATGCTCGCCGACCGGGTCTGGGTGCGGGGAAGTCAGGACGCCAGCGGTGCCGTCCTGTCGTTCACCACCGACGAGTGGGCCGCGTTCCTCGACGGCGTGCGGCACGGCCACTTCGATCTCGAACGGCTCGCGCCCCAGGTCTGACCGGCCACGACGTTCTCCATCGGGCTCTGTCGGGGGCCATCGGGGTTTCAGGCCGCGGCCCCCGGCAATATGCCGACTCCATGGGCGGTTTCAAGAAGTTCTTACTCCGAGGCAACATCGTCGAGCTGGCCGTCGCCGTCATCGTCGGGGCGACCTTCAGCGGGCTCGTCCAGGCACTGGTCACCGATCTCATCACCCCGCTCATCGGCGCGGTGACCGGCGGCCGGCAGCCGAACTTCGCCGAATACTCCTTCACGATCAACGGCAGCCAGTTCAAGTACGGCGACTTCCTCAACCACCTGCTGACCTTCCTGGTCATCGCGGCGGTCGTCTACTGGCTGGTCGTGGCCCCGATGACGCGGCTGATCCACCTGCTCGACCGCGACAAGGCCGCCACGACCAAGGAGTGCCCCGAGTGCCTGTCCGACATCCCGGCCGAGGCCAGCAGGTGCGCCCATTGCACGGTGGAGCTGGTGCCCCAGTCCGAGAAACCGCGCTGAACCGTACATCACGGACTCTTGACCCAGTGGCGCGCCGGCACGGTGGTCGTTCGGCAAGATGGACCGATGAGCGTTGAGTTGATGGTCTGGAACGAGCCCGTGCCGATCAGCAGGGATCAGGCCCGGGCCACGTATCTGGCGGTGAAGCGGAGCGACCCCGTCGAGGGGGACGTGCCCGACGTCGCCAAGGAGCTGCCCGGGCAGGTCACCCTGTACCCCGGGCACGTCCTGGTGACGATGGACCTGGACACGATGGACGAGAGCTCGGCCCAGGTGTTCACCACCGCCCGCGCGCACGGCCTGGTCTGCTACGACCCCCAGCGCGACCTGGTGCACAATGTGGCCCCGCTCGGCGTGTACGAGGGCATGCAGCTCCACACCGGCGACGGGATGGTCGTGCACGACCCCGACCTCGGGCTGGTCGACGACGTCCTGGCCACCCTGTCGCCGCAGAACCCGTTCGTCGCCCTGGTGAACTTCGGCCGGCACTTCCTCCAGGTCTCCCCCGGCTACGAGCTGGAGTACAAGGAGGGCGAGATGGTCCGCGCGGTGGTGCCCGAGCTGGCCGAGGTGCGGCTGGCCTTCCACGAGTACGCCACCGGCGAGCGCGGGTTCCTCACCCGCCACACCTGGTCTCAGGCGTAGACCTGGGCGAACAGCTCAGGATCGACGTTCCCCCCGGACAGCACGGCCACCGTGCGCCCGGCGGGGACGCGGCCCGACAGCAGGGCGGCCGTGGTCGCCGCGCCGCTGGGCTCGGCCACCAGCCGGGCCGTGCGCGCGATGTGCCGCATGGCGGCCCGCAGCTCGTCCTCCGAGACGGTGACGATGCCTTCGAGGTGTTCGCGCAGGTGGGCGAAGGTCAGCTCGGACACCTGGTTCACGCGCAGCCCGTCGGCGATGGTCCGGAACGTGCGGGTGGACTCCCAGGCGACCACGTGCCCGGCCGCCAGGCTCTCGGCGGCGTCGGCGGCCAGCTCGGGCTCCACGCCGTACACGCGGACGTCGGGCCGCAGCGCCTTGACCGCCGCCGCCACGCCGGCGGCCAGCCCGCCGCCGCTGACCGGCACGAGCACCGCCTCGACGTCCGGCAGGTCCTCGACGATCTCCAGCCCGATCGTGCCCTGGCCGGCGATGATCGCGCGGTGGTCGTAGGGCGGCACCAGCGTCAGGCCGCGCTCGCCGGCCAGCCGCTCGGCCGTCACCTCGCGCTGGTCGGGCGGCACGATCACCAGCTCGGCGCCCCATCCCTCGATCGCCGCCGCCTTGACCGCCGGGGTGCCCTCGGGCACGACTACCACGCACGGCACGCCGAACTCGGCCGCCGCGAACGCCAGCGCCTGGCCGTGGTTGCCGGAGGAGTGCGTGACGACGCCGTCGGGACGCAGCGCCGCCAGCGCGTTGTAGGCGCCGCGGATCTTGAAAGAGCCGACGGGCTGGAGGCTCTCGGGCTTCAGCCACGCCTCGCCCATCCTCAGGAGCGGCGTGCGCACCGCGATTCCGTCGATCCGCCCGGCCGCCGCGCGGATGTCGTCGATCGTCACCAGGTCCATACGGTCACTCTAGGCTCAGACCGGCACAATACGGCGAGCTCCTGCTCCATGGCAGGATCGCGAGACATGAGAACTCTGTACCCGCCCATCGAACCCTACGAGTCCGGCCTGCTCGACGTGGGTGACGGCAACCAGATCTACTGGGAGGTCTGCGGCAACCCCGACGGAAAGCCGGCCGTCATGCTGCACGGCGGGCCGGGCGCCGGGTGCAGCGCCAACCACCGGCGGCAGTGGAACCCCGAGCTGTACCGCATCGTCCTGTTCGACCAGCGCAACTGCGGGCGCAGCCTGCCGCACGCCAGCACGCCGGGCACGTCGCTGGCCGCCAACACCACCTGGAACCTGGTGGCCGACATGGAACGGCTGCGCGAGCACCTGGGCATCGAGCGGTGGCAGGTGTTCGGCGGGTCGTGGGGCAGCGCGCTGTCGCTGGCCTACGCCCAGACGCACCCCGACCGTACGACCGAGCTGGTGCTGCGCGGCATCTTCACGCTGCGCCCGCACGAGCTGCGCTGGTTCTACCAGGAGGGCGCGAGCTACCTGTTCCCCGACCTGTGGGAGTCGTACCTGGCGCCGATCCCCGCCGAGGAGCGCGGCGACCTCATGGCCGCCTACCGCGCCCGCCTCGAAGGCGACGACGACGCCGTCCGGCTCGCGGCGGCCAAGGCGTGGTCGCAGTGGGAGGGCGCCACGATCACCCTGCTGCCCGACCCGAGCCTGGTGGCGGAGTTCGGCGAGGACAAGATGGCGGTGTCGTTCGCCAGGATCGAGAACCACTACTTCCACCACGGCGGCTGGTTCGAGCCCGAGCAGCTCATCAGGGACGTCGACCGCATCCGGCACATCCCGGCCGTGATCATCCAGGGCCGCTACGACGCCTGCACGCCCATGGCCACCGCCTGGGACCTGCACAAGGCCTGGCCCGAGGCCGACTTCCAGGTGGTGCACGACGCCGGGCACGCGGCGACCGAGCCCGGCATCGTCGACCGGCTCATCGCGGCGACAGACGGCTTCGCGCGAGCCTGACCGCGGGGGTGACCGCGCCGACCAGCAGCAGCGCGAACAGCGGCGCGAGCACCAGGCCGAGCAGGAAGCCGCCGGCCACGTCGTGCGGGTAGTGCACGCCGACGAACACCCGGGAGAAGCCCATCAGGGCGGCCAGCGGCAGCACCACCCAGGCCAGGGCGCGCCAGACCAGGATGAGCGTGCCCGCCGCCCCGGCGGCGATCACGGTGTGGTTGCTGGGGAAGGACCAGTCCGTGGAGGGCGGGCAGGCCGCGATCGTGGCGATGCCGCCGCGGCACGGCCGGTCCTCCCGGACCAGCAGCTTCACGCCCTCGCTCACGATGTACGCGCCCACCACCCCGGCCGGCCCGGCGATGGCGAGCGCGAGGTCGCGGGCGGGGGCCTGGCGCGCCCGCCACCAGCACACGAGGAACAGCGCCGCGAAGATGAACAGGCCGGCGTCCGTGCCGAACTCGGCGAGGGCGTGCAGCCACCCGGGCGTGGTCAGGGCGAAGTCGACGATGTCGCGGTACACAGGTGTCCAATCCGTGAACGGGTAGTGGACACGACCTTATGAACTTTGATCGTCAAATGCTTCGACCGAAAGGGCGATTCCGGTCCTTACCCAAGATACTGGCGCACGAGGAGGGCGCGTCTCTGCTCCAGCTCGCCTTCGGTGATGAGCCCGCGCTCGAACGCCTCGGCGCCGGCGTCCCGCTCGGCCACGTAGTACGCGGCCATGATCTCGCTGCGCAGCGGGGTGAAGCCGCGCTCCACGCAGTCGGAGAAGACGGTGACCTTCTGCTCGACGACTCCGGCGGGGACGGTGCACGTCAGGTCGTGCGCCTTGAGCTGCTGAACCGCTTCACGAAGGGTGACCGGGCCAAGGGACCCGTTGAAACGGGTGTCAAGGGTGATCTTCACTGTTTTTACGCCTCCAATCGTTTCAAACGCATCGACAGAGACCGCGTATTCCCAGTTCAGAGCGGGTAAGAGGGCAAACGTGATCGGAGAGCACGTGATCGTCGGCTACAGCAACGACCCCGGTGGGCGGGACGCCCTCGCGCTCGGGGCCGCCATCACCCGGCTGACCGGGGGCGAGCTCACGGTGGCGTCGATCTATCCCCCGGGCAGCCCGGGACTGGCCGTCGAGGCGCAGGCCAACCTGGCGCACGCGGGCGAGGAGCTGGGCGTCGTCCCGGCCGAGTACATGGCGTTCGAGAGCCGGGGCACCGGGCGCGGGCTGTCGGTGCTGGCCAGCAGGATCAGGGCCGACCTGATCGTGGTCGGCTCGGCGAGCGGCGGCCAGTACGGCCGCATCGCCGTCGGCAGCACCGCCGACCACCTGCTGCACCTGTCGCCGGAGGCGGTGATGCTGGCGCCCTCGGGCTACGTGCCGCCCGACGAGCCCGCCCGGCTCACGCTGGCCTACGTCCACCGGCCGCAGTGCGACGCGGCGGTCGAGCGGGTGGCCCAGGCGGCGCTGCGGCTCGACGTGCCGCTCCGGCTGATCACCCTCGACCTGCGCACCGAGAACCAGGGCAAGCTGCGCGACGACCTCGCCCTGGCCGTACGGCTGGCCTGGGAGAGCACCGGCATCGAGGCCGAGTCGGAGGTGGCCGAGGGCCACGACGTGCAGGCCGCCCTCAAGGACGTCGAGTGGCTGCCCGGCGAGCTGCTGGTCTGCGCCGCCGGCGAGGACGCCCAGCCCCACCGGGTGTTCCTGGGCGAGCTGGCGATGAAGGTGCTGCGGTCGTCGTCCTGCCCGGTCACCGTGCTGCCGCGGGGGTTCTCCTAAGCTTCTGGGCGTGCGTGTCGCCCGATTGATCGTCGTCGTGGTGCTGGCCTCGCTGGCCGGCGTCTACGTGGTGGCCGGCGCCTGGGGGGCGCTGCCGGTGCTGGCCGCGCAGTGCGCCTTCACGCTGCGGGCCAGGAAGGGGTGGCTGCTCGCCGTCCAGGGGGTGCTGGTCTACGCGGTGACGCTGGGGCAGGGCGCGTCCGTCGCGATTCTGGGCTTCCTCGCCGGGTCGCTGCTGGTGACGCGCTGGTGGGCGCTGGCGCCCGCGGTGGGCTTCAGCGGCGTCGTCATCCACCACTGGCGCCACTCCGGGGACGCGGTCTCCACGACGGACCTCGCGATCACCACGGTGCTGGTGTCGCTGGTGGTGTTCGGCCTGATCCGGCTGGTCGAGCGGGTGGCCGAGATGGAGGCCACCCGTCCCGCGCTGGCCGCGGCGGCGGTGGCCGAGGAACGGCTGCGCATCGCCGCGGAGCTGAGCGACGGCCTCGGGCGCGGCCTGGCCGCGATCGGAGCGGGCGCGCGAAGGGCGCTGGCCGCCCCGCGGGAGGCGGCCGGGACGCTCGGCGAGGTGGTCGCGACGGCGCGGCTGTCGCTGGCGGACGCGCGCGCCGCGGCGGCGAGCTACCGCGCGATGTCCCTGGCCCCCGAGCTGACCACCGCCCGCGCCCTGCTGGAGGCGGCCGGCGTCGGCGTCGAGGTGCGCGCCGCCCACACCGAGCCGCTGGGCCCGGCCGGCGCGCTGCTCGCCTCGGTGCTGCGCGAGGCGGTCACGGACGTCGCCCGCCGCGGCACCGCCACGGTGTGCGCGATCGAGACCTGGGAGGAGCCGGAACGCGCCCAGGTGCACCTGCGCGTGGCCGACGACGGCCGCCGCACGGCCGAGGACGACGACACCGGCGGGCTCGCCGGCCCGGCGGGGCTCGCGCGCCAGGTGGCGGCGGCGGGCGGCACGCTCACCCGCGGCCTGTCCGGCCGGGGCCGGTACACGGTGGAGGCCGCGCTGCCCGCCACCCGCCCGCCCGCGGCGGCCCGGCGCGAGCCGCCCGACGTCTCGGTGGTCCTGCTGGCCGCCGTGCTGGTCGGGTTCAGCGTCAAGGCGCTGCTGCAGATCCCGGCCGGGCTGCTGGCCCCGGCGGTCGCGGCGCTGGCCGTGATCGTCGTCATGCAGCTGCGCTCGGTCGCCGGCCGCCACATGGTGGCGCTGGGGGTGATGGCGGCGCTCACCTTCGCCCCGATCCCTGTGTTCGGGCCGATCTGGCTGGGGACGGCGGGCTTCCTCGCCGGTCCGGTGCTGCTCGCCTTCCGCCCCCGGACGGCCTGGCCGCTGACGGCCGCGATCCTGGCCGCGGTCTGGACCGTCGCCTCCCTGTACGACCTGCCCGGCCGCGTCAACATCACGGTGAGCACGCTCACCACCGGCCTGGTGGTCTACAGCCTGCTGCGCCTGGCCCAGCGCGCCAAGGAGCTGCACGCGGCCAGGGAGAGCCTGGCCCGTTCGGCCGTCGTCGAGGAGCGCCTGCGGGCCGCCCGCGACCTGCACGACCTGCTCGGCCACAGCCTGGCCGCCATCCTGCTCACCTGCGAGCTGGCCCGCCGCCTGCCCGACCCCGTCCGGGAGCTGGAGAACGTCGTCGCCATGGCCGAGCACGCCCGGCACGACCTGCGCTCGGTCACCGGCGAGCAGCGCGAGCTGTCCTTCGCCGCCGAGGCCGAGTCGGCCGGGAAGGTGCTGGCGGCGGCCGGGGTCGAGGTCACCCTGCGGCTCGCGCACCCCGAGCTGCCGGCCGAGGTCGAGACCGTGCTCAGCACCGTGCTGCGGGAGGCCGTGACGAACGTCCTGCGCCACAGCGCCGCGCGCGCCTGCGTGATCTCCACCTCGGCGGCCGGGGGCGAGGTCGGGCTGCTCGTCCGCAACGACGGCGCGGGGACGGCGGCCCCCCGTCGCGGCTCGTCGGGGCTGGGCAACCTCACCACCCGCCTGGTCACGCTGGGCGGCCGGCTCACGACCTCCGCCGCCGACGGCTGGTTCCGGCTCGACGCACGGGCCCCGCTAGATCCAGCCGGCCTCGGTGGCGATGCGCACGGCGTCGGTGCGGTTGCGCGCGTTTAGCTTGGCCACGATGGCCGTCAGGTAGTTGCGCACGGTCCCGGCGGTCAGGTGCAGCCGCCGGGCGATGTCGGGTGCCTCGGCGCCGCCCGCCACCAGCCGCAGCACGTCGGCCTCGCGCGGCGTGAGCGGGTTGTCGGCCAGGTCCCAGGCGGTGACCGCGAGCGACGGGTCGAGCACCCGGCCGCCGCGGGTGACCTCCCTGATCGCCGCGACCAGGTCCTCCGGCGGCGCCGTCTTCAGCAGGAAGCCGTCCACCTGGGCGGTCAGGGCCCGCTTGAGATGGCCGGGCTTGCCGTAGGCGGTGAGCATGAGCGTGCGGCACCCGGGCACCCTGGCCCGGATCTCCGCCGCGGCGGCCAGCCCGTCGAGGGTGCCGGGCATGTCGATGTCCAGCACGGCCACGTCGGGCCGGTGCGCGGCGGCGGCGGCCACGGCCGCGTCACCTGACTCGACCGCGGCCACGATCTCGAAGTCGGCCTCCAGGCCGAGCAGGGTCGCGAGCGCGTGCCTGATCACGGCCTGGTCCTCGGCCAGAAGGAGGCGAATCACCCGACATGTCTATCAGTCCGCGCGCAGCACCCGGTCGTACAGGTCCAGGTAGCGGTCGGCCATCACGCCGGGCGAGAAGCGGCGCCGGGCCTCGCGGCGGCACTCCTCGGGATCGATCTCGTCCACCCGCTGGACGTACTCGGCCAGCTCCTCCTCGGTGTCGGCGAGGAAGCCGGTGCGGCCGTGGTCGATGATCTCGGGCAGGCAGCCGCGGCGCAGGCCCACCGGCGGCACCCCGAGCGCCAGGGCCTCGACGACGGCCGTGCCGCCGGGCTCGTCCCACTGGATGGGGAAGAGCGCGGCGCGGGCCGAGGCATACAGCTCGTCCCTCTCCTGGCCGCCGACCGCGCCGATCCACCTGACCAGGTCGCCGTCGAGGTAGCGGGACACCTGGTCCAGGTGGTAGCGCACGTCGGGGTGGCTGTGCAGCGGGTGGTAGGGGTCCTGCAGGACGACGTCCAGCTCGGCCTGGCTGTCCCGGCCGCAGACCGGACCGGCCACGACCAGCGGCAGGCCGAGCTTCTGGCAGATCCGGGCGGCCACGTGCTGGCCCTTGAGCCCGCAGATCCGGCCCATGATCACCAGATGCTCACCGCGTTCGGCGCGGACGTCCTGGCCGGCCAGCGGCGTGGCCAGGTGGACGGCCCCCAGCGAGGCGGCGCGCAGGGCCTCCGGAGCGCGGGCGAGCTGCGAGTCCGACACCCCGTTGACCGCGATCGAGCTCGGGAAGGCGCCGTAGAACGCCGGATGTTTGCGCAGGTCCCAGTGGAGGGTGTGGAGGACCGGCGGCCCGCCCAGCGCGGCCAGCACCGCCGGCCCGACCACCTCCACGTGGTCGTGCACGAGGTCGATGTCGTCGCGGGCGCGCAGCTCGGCCGCCACCCGCGCCTGGTGCGCGTGCGCGATCCCCATGACCTGGTTGTACGGCTTCTGCAGCTCGGCGAACTGGCCCTCGTCGTAGACTGCGATCAGCTCGTCGGCCTCCAGCGTGCTCGACGCCACGGAGGCCAGCACGACCTCGACGCCGCGTTCGCGCAGCGCGGGGATCAGGGTGGCGACCACGTTCTCGATGCCGCCGTAGCCGGGCGGCGGGACCGCCAGCCACGGTCCCGCGTTGATCAGCACCTTCACGCGACGTCCTCCTCCAGCATGAGCGAGGCGAGCGGCGGCCGTTCCGCCACTCCCACGTCCACCAGGCCGGCCCGCCCGTCGAGGCCGAACTGCAGCAGCATGTGGGCCGGGGGTGCCGGGGACATCACGCGGCCCTGGCGTTCCAGCCGGGACCACGCGGTGAGCATGATCTGCCCGGCCATCCGGCCGAGCGCGTGCACGGACTGGTGGCCGTGCGCGCGGGAGCCCAGGTCGACCTGGGCCATCGCGTCCAGTCCCACCAGGTTGAGGAGATCGACGAGGAGTCCGAACTCCACGCCGTACTCGGTGACGAAGGGGACCTGTTCCAGCACGTCGCGCCGGGCGGCGTACTCGCCGCCGAGGGGTTGGCGAAAGCCCGCCAGCTCCGGCCAGAACAGGTTGAGCAGGGGCCTGGCCACCAGTTCGGTGACCCGGCCGCCCGCGCCTCGCCGCGGCACGCCGTCCTCGCCCGTGAAGGGCCGTTCGTACGTCGCCTTGACGAAATGGGTGCCCGGGTCCGCCAGCAGCGGACCGACCAGCCCCGACACGAAGTGCGCGCCGAAGTTGAGCAGGTCCGAGTCGACGAACGCGACGATGTCGCCATGGGAGGCGGCCAGCCCCTTCCACAGCGCCTCCCCCTTGCCCGACAGGCGCGGCAGGTGCGGCAGCACCTCGTTCTGCGCCACGACGCGCGCGCCCGCCGCGCGTGCCCGTTCGGCCGTGGCGTCGGTGGAGTTGGAGTCGACGACGAGGATCTCGTCGACGAGTGGCGCCTGCTCCACCAGTTCACGTCTGATCACGGTGACGATGTCCCCGACCGTGCGCTCCTCGTCGCGCGCCGGCAGGACGACGCTCACCGTTGTGTTGCCCTTGGCTGCGATTAAGGCATCCACCGGCCATTCCGCGGCCGTACTGGAATGCGGGCCGTACCACTCCTGGGCCCTGGCCAAGGCTCGCACATCTGTCTCCATGCAGTCAGCCCCATCTCATAGGGGCACGACCCCTGCCCGATCTATGCGCCTTTGAACATCGTTGTTTGTTAACCCCTAGACGTGGCATATGTCGGGTTGTGTCCCCAATTACCCGTGTCGGCATCATTGGTGCCGGAAATGTCGCCGCTCGCCACGCAGATGTCCTGTCCGGCTTCCCCGATGTGACGATTGCCGGGGTGGCCGACACCGATCTCCACAAGGCTGAGGCGTTGGCCTCCGCGCACGGCGCCCCCGCCTACGGCGACCATGCCGGCCTGCTGGAGGCCGGCGGTCTCGACGCTGTCTACGTCTGTGTGCCTCCTTTCGCGCACGGTAACCCCGAATACGACGTCTTGTCGTGTAATCTCCCGATTTTTGTGGAAAAACCCCTTTCTCTCGACCTCAAAACCGCAGAAAACATCGCAGCCGAAATCGACCGGCGCGGGCTGCCGTCCGCGGTCGGCCACCACTGGCGCTACCTCGACATCGTCGACCGGGCCAGGGAACGGCTCGACGGCCGGCCCGTGCAGCTCGCGCTCGGGCACTGGCTGGACAAGGTCCCGCCGGTCGGCTGGTGGCTCCAGGCGAGCCTGTCGGGCGGCCAGATCCTGGAGCAGGCGGTGCACGTCCTGGACCTGGCCCGGCTGCTGGTGGGCGAGGTGTCGATGGTGCACGCCGTACCGGCCGGGAACGCCGTGGACGGCGAGATCGACCGGGCCACCTCGGCCGTCATGAGCTTCGCGGGCGGCGCGACCGGCCTGCTGGCCACCTCCTGCCTGCTGCGCCGCAAGCACCGGGTGGGGCTGGAGGTGTGCGCCGACGGCATCGCGCTGGAACTCAGCGAGACCCGGCTGCTGGTGGACGGCGAGGAGGCCGTCGAGGACGGCGGGCACGCCAAGACCCTCGTGGACCGCGCGTTCATCGACGCGGTGCGCGGGAAGGACGCCGACGTGCGCGCGCCGTACCGCGAAGCCCTGAGAACCCACCGCCTGGCCGTCGCGCTGGCGCGCTCCGCGGCGGAACGGAGGCCGGTGATGCTGGATGACTGAGGCGACGAGCACGACCCTGAGCATCGAGGCGCCCGGCGAGGTGCGCCTGGTCGAGGAGAAGCTGCCCGGCCTGCCCGACGGCGGCTTCATGGTCGCCACCACGCACAGCGGCGTCTCGGCGGGCACCGAGCTGACCTATCTCAAGGGCGCCAACCCCTACCTCAACTCGGCCTGGGACCCGGCGCTCGGGCTGTTCCTGCCGGGCACGCCGTCGGTGGCGTACCCGGTGCGCGGCATCGGCTACATGCAGGTGGGCGTGGTCGCCGAGACCCGCACGCGGGCCGTGGCCGAGGGCGCGCGGGTCGCCATGGCCTACGGCCACCGCACGGCGTACGTGGCCGACCCGATGGCCGACCGGTTCGTCGTGCTGCCCGGCGACCTCGACCCGCTGCTCGGCATCTACGTCGCCCACATGGGCCCGATCTGCGCCAACGGCCTGCTGCACGCGGCCGCCGACCTGCACGGCCCGGCCGTCCAGCATTTGGGCGACGGGGTGCGCGGCCGCCGCGTCGCGGTGGTGGGGGCGGGCGTGGTGGGGCTGCTGACCGCGTCCTTCGCCCTGTCCTGCGGGGCCGCCGAGGTGGTGGTCGTGGACGAGACCAGGGCCAGGCTCGCGGTGGCCGAGGCGATCGGCGCGCAGACGCTGGCCGCCCCCGACGACGACCCGGCGGTGACGCTGAAGCGCCGCTGGCGGCACGCCCCCAATGACCGCGGCGCGGACCTGGTCTTCCAGTGCCGCGGTCAACCGCGGGCGCTGGCCCTGGGGCTGCGGCTGCTGCGCCCGCAGGGCACGCTGATCGACCTCGCGTTCTACACCCAGGGCGCCGACGAGGTGCGGCTCGGCGAGGAGTTCCACCACAACGGGCTGGCACTGCGCTGCGCCCAGATCGGCCGGGTGCCGCGCGGCCTCGCGCACGCCTGGGACCGGGAACGCCTGTCGCACGAGACGATCGGCCTGCTCAGGGAGCGCGGGAGGCTGCTACGCGAGCACCTGGTCACCGACGTCGTCGGCTTCGGGGAGGCTCCCGAACTTCTGACCGATCTCGCGGCCCGACGGCGGCAGGCCGTCCAGGCCGTGCTCAGCCACGACGTCGAGGATGAGGGCCGCTGACCAGCTGAAGTCCCGGCACCCGTGGCCGCGCAGCGTGAAGGGGTTGAAGTACTCGCGGAAGCCGGAGTGGGCGACGGCGTGGATCATGCCCTCGGCCAGCAGGTCGGCCAGGTCGGGACGGCGGTCCCTGAGCCCCTGCCAGACCAGCCAGGTCAGGTTGATCCAGCTCGGCCCGCGCCAGTAGCGGGCCGGGTCGAACTCGGCCGTGGCCGGGGCGTGGCTGGGCAGCACGCCGTCCTTGAGGGAGAACTTGTCGAGGGCCGTGCCGATCAGCGCCTCGGCGATCTCCGGCGGCAGGCCCGGCAGCATGAGCGGCACCAGGCCGGCGGCGCTGCCCGAGCGGATCAGCCGGCCGGTGCGCAGGTCGCGGGGGCGGAAGTGGCCGTCCTGGTAGAGGTGGTCGATCATGGCGGCGGTGACGGCGGCGGCCTCGCGCCGGTGGGGCGCGGGGTCGTGGCCGCACACCTCGGCGATCTCGGCGAGCGCCGACTCGGCCACGCCGTACGCGGCGTTGAACAGCGGGTCCTCGATCTCGAACGAGCCGGCCCGCTGGTAGCCGCTGTCGCGGTAGGCGGCGGCGAGGGCGACGTACCGCTCGTAGTCGCGGTCGGTGGGGCGCTCGTCGGCGCTGACGGTGTTGAGGTCGCGGCGGACGAAGCCCGTCGCGCCGGTCTCGACCGCCCGCAGCGGAAGGTCCCAGGCCGGGCTGTTGTCCATGCCCGACTCCCACGGGTGGACGATCGAGATCAGGCCCTCGGGCGAGCGGCGGGAGGCGCGCAGGAACTCCTGCTGGGCGACGAGCTTGGGGTAGATCCTGGCCAGGAACGCCGGGTCGGGCTCGGCCTGGTGCACCTTCCAGGCCGCCAGCGCGTGCACGGGCGGCTGCACGATGCCCGAGGTCGCCGAGCCGGACGGCGCGCGGGCGCCCCAGAACTGCGGGCCGGGGAAGTAGGCGCCCTCGGGCACGACGGGGTTGAACACGATGTGCGGCACCCGGCCGTCGGCCCACTGGGCGCCGAACAGCGACAGCAGCTCCACCCTGGCCCGCCGCGGCGACCAGCGGGCGTTGCCGATCGCGATGAAGGCGGAGTCCCAGCTCCACTGGTGGGGGTACAGGCGACGGGAGGGGACCGTGTGGCTGCCGTCCCAGTTGGCGACGAGCACGCGTACGGCGTCGCGAAGGATCATAGGAATTTCCTGATGAAGGCCGCCGTCTGCGGGAGCACGATCTCGGGTTCGCCCCGCAGCCGGCATTCGAGGGCGAGGTAGCCGTCGAAGCCGACGGCGTCGAGCGTGGCGAGCTGGGCGCCCCAGTCGAGGTGACCGGTGCCGGGCTGGTTCCTGTTGGACTCGCTGATCTGCATGTGCGCGATGTACGGGGCCGCCTCCGCCAGGGCCCGGCAGGGGTCGTCCTCCTCGATGTTCATGTGGTAGGTGTCGCCGACGATCCTGATCGAGTCCATCGAGCAGTACGAGACCGCGTCGGCCAGCGTGTTGACCATGTGGTTCTCGTACCGGTTGAGGGGTTCGAGCATGATCAGCACGCCGTTGCGCTGGGCGTGCTCGCCGAGGATGCCGAGCGCCTCGGCCAGCACCTCGCGGTCGTCGGCGGCGGTGCGCGGCGGCTCGAACGGCGGCAGCCGGAGCGAGAACTGGCCCCACGAGGCCGGGGTCATGACGCCGATGCCGCCCAGCTCGGCGATCACCGTGAGCTGCGACCTGAGCTGCTGGATGGCGTCCTTGCGCTTGGCCGGGTCGAAGTCGCCGATGAAGTGCGGCATCTCGACGCACACCGTCGGCATCACGACGCCGTCGGCCAGCGCCCGCTTCAGCTCGGTCAGCCGGCCGGCGAAGTGGAAGTCGCCCTTGCCTCTCAGCTCGATCGCGTCGAACCCGGCCTCCACCGCGAAGGCGAACTTCTCCTGCAGGCTGCGGCCGGGCAGAAGCTGCTCCTGGGCGGCGAGCTTCATCGTGACTCCTCGAAGGTGAAGACGAGCTGGAGCACCTCGGACTGGTGCTTGTCGATCAGGTCGAACGCCTCGGCCGCCTGCTCGACCGGCACCAGGTGGGTGACCAGGTCGCCGACCTCGACCTCGCCCCGGTGGACGAGCTCCATGAACGTGCGCTGGAGGCGTTCGACGTCCCAGCGGTGGGCCAGCCAGGAGGCGACGCCGCCGATCTGGGAGGAGACGAGCTGCACCTGGTTGTGGTGGAACTCCTCGCCCAGGCGCAGCCCGATGCCGTCGCCCTGGTAGAAGCCGGCCGCCACGACCCGGCCGCCCTTGCGCACGCTCCTGATGGCCTCCTGCAGGCCCAGGTGGCTGCCGCTGAGCTCGATCGCGGTGTCGGCGCCCTCGATGCGCTTGCGCAGGAACTCGGCGACCGAGCCCGACCGCACGTCGAACGTCTCGGCCGCGCCGAACTTCCTGGCGAGTTCGAGCCGGTCGGGGATGGCGTCGGCGGCCACCACCCGGGCGCCGCTGAGCACCGCCATGCGGGTGGCGAGCAGGCCGATGACGCCCTGGCCGAAGATCGCGATCTGGTCGCCCAGGTGCACGTCGGCGGCGTGGACGGCGTTGAGCGCGATGGCGCCGACCCGGGCGAAGACGCCCGCGACGGGGTCGGCACCCGGCGGCAGGATGTGCCCGGCCAGCTTCTCGGCGGGGACGACGGCCTCCGCGCGGTGGCCCCAGATGCCCCACACGAGGCTGCCGACGGGCGGCTCGGCGACGTCGGGGGCCGCCTCCACCACCTCGCCGACCTCCTGGTAGCCCCAGCCGGACAGGGGGTAGGCGTGCGTCTGGCCTTCGAGGAAGAGCCGGCGCTCGGTGTCCCACTTACGGGTGAGGTAGGGATTGGTGCCGCGATATGCGGTCAGCTCGGTGCCCGCGGAGACCCCGGAATAGAGGGTCCGCACCCGGACGGAGCCCGGCACGAGTTCGGCGGGCGATTCCAGGCTGACGCTGACACGGCCTGGCTCTTGGAAGGTGATGACGCGCATACCCCACACTTACGCTTCTCGATCAAACAAAAGTCGGAGATTTAGTGTTTGTTTGCACACCATAGTTGCGCTCGAAACACTCGTAAGTCTACGACTTCCGTCGATCGCGGCCGATGGAATCCAGGTTTCCGGTAGGGCGCGTTCTGGAAAGAGACCTTACCGACATGTCACGCCCTGTCTGGCCACCTGTTCCGGAAGCGCCGGAAGTACTTGTCCGGGCAGCAGCCGGATGACCGAAATGACATCAGACCAGATCGTTTCGAGGTGGGCGTCCGTGATCGGTTCTGGGAAAGATTTGCCGCAAAGCCGACCAACCTTTTACCGAAGGCCCTGATGACGTGCTGCGGCGGCACGGCGAGGGTACGGACCGGTCTCGTTCTCGCCTACGCCAGGTGCCTGCCCCTTTTCTACGGGTAAGTGCGGCATATCCCCAACCAGAGGAGCGCGCCATGCCGAACAGGGTCACCGCCGTCCTCTCCGTCGCACTGCTGGCCTCGGCCGCCCTCACGGCCTGCGGCGACGGCGGCGAGCAGCAGTCCGGCCCGAAGCAGATCA
Organism: Nonomuraea sp. NPDC049684; assembly: GCF_044465345.1. NCBI lineage: Bacteria > Bacillati > Actinomycetota > Actinomycetes > Streptosporangiales > Streptosporangiaceae > Nonomuraea > Nonomuraea sp. NPDC049684. The sequence goes on from NZ_JBITLO010000002.1 coordinate 265,824, forward strand.
CCGTCTGGACCGAGGAGAACCTCGGCGACCGGATGGCCGTGCAGAACCAGATCATCGCCGAGTTCACCAGGAAGACCGGGATCAAGGTGAAGCTGGTCGGCGTCGGGGAGGACCAGTTCAGCCAGACCGTGACGGCCGCCGCCGCCGCGGACGACCTCCCCGACGTCATCGGCGCGCTGCCGCTGGCCTCCGTCCGCGAGCTGGAGGCCAACGACCTGCTGGACACCGAGACGCCGGGCCGGATCGTGGACGGGCTCGGCAGGGACTCCTTCTCGCCGCGCGCGCTCGAACTGGACTCCTCGGGCGGCAGGCTGCTGGCCGTGCCCAGCGACGGCTGGGCGCAGCTCCTGCTCTACCGCAAGGACCTGTTCGACAAGGCCGGGCTGGCGCCGCCGGACACCTACGAGGCGCTGGAGGCGGCGGCGGCGAAGCTGAACGCGGGTGGGGTGGCGGGCATCACGCTGGCGATCGCGCCCAAGGACTCCTTCACCGCGCAGAGCTTCGAGCACGTGGCGCTGGCGAACGGCTGCCAACTAGTCGACAATTCCGGAAATGTCGCGCTAGACAGCCCACAGTGTGTGAAAGCCTTCGACTTCTACGCGAAACTGGCGAAGAACTACTCGGTCAAGGGCAAACAGGACGTCGACTCCACCCGGGCCACGTACTTCTCCGGGAAGGCGGCCATGATGATCTGGTCGTCGTTCATCCTCGACGAGCTGGCGGGGCTGCGTAAGGACGCGCTGCCGAGCTGCGCCGAGTGCCGCGGCGACCCCGAGTGGCTGGCGCGGAACACCGGCGTGGTCACCGCGCTCAAGGGCCCCGGCGCGAGCGCGCCCGCCCAGTACGGCGAGATCGTCTCCTGGGCGGTGCTGCGCGGCGCCGCCGCCGACCCGGCCGCCACGTTCGTCAAGTACATGATGGACGAGGGCTACGAGCGCTGGATCGGGATGGCCCCCGAGGGCAAGTTCCCCACCCGCAAGGGCTTCGCCGACAAGTGGAAGAAGCTGCCCGCGGGCGTGGACGTCAAGAAGCCGCTGTCGGAGGTCTACCCGGCCGACGTGCTCGACGCGCTGCGCCGCAGCCCCGACACCTTCGCCCGCTGGGGCATCCCGCAGGGCCAGGGCAAGCTGGTCGGCGCCACGATGGGCGAGCTGCCCGTGCCCAAGGCCCTCAGCCAGGTGGCCGACGGCTCGCTGACCCCGCAGGCCGCCGCCGCCCAGGCCAAGAAAGACGTGGAGACCATCAAGCGCGGGATCCGGCAATGAGCGCACCCCGCACCCTGCGGCAGCGGGAGGGGCGGGCCGGGCTGGCGCTGATCTCGCCCACGCTGGTCATCACGCTGGTCGTGGTGGTGCTGCCGCTGCTGTGGGCGATCATGCTGGCCTTCCAGGACGTCCGGCTGATCAACATCCGCCGGGCGGGCGTCTTCGGGCACTACACGCTGGAGAACTTCACGTACGTGATCTCCGAGCCGGGCTTCTGGGCGTCGCTGCTCAACACCCTCATCTACACGGTGGCCGGCACGGCGCTGTCGATCGCGATCGGCCTGGTGACCGCGCTCGCCCTGCGCCGCAGGTTCCCCGGCCGCACGCTGGTCAGGGCCTCGATCCTGATCCCGTACGTGGCGCCGGTGGTGGCCGTGGCCTTCCTGTGGGAGACCATGCTGAACCCCCAGTACGGCATCGTGAACACCTGGCTGAAAGAGCCGATCGCCTTCCTCACCCAGGCCCAGGGCGACCTTCTGGGGCTGAAGGTGCCGGTCGCGCTGCTCACGGTGATCGCGTTCGAGGCGTGGCGGTACTTCCCGTTCGCGTTCCTGTTCATCCTGGCCCGGCTGCAGGCGCTGCCGGCCGAGCTGGAGGAGGCCGCGGTCGTGGACGGCGCCACCCCCACCCAGCGCTTCCGGCACGTGATCATGCCGCAGCTCTGGCGCATCGTGGCGCTGCTGGCGGTGCTGCGGTTCGTGTTCACCTTCACCAAGTTCGACGACGTCTACCTGCTGACCGGCGGCGGCGCCGGCACCGAGGTGGTCAGCGTGCGCGTCTACAACTTCCTGACCGCCCGCGACGACATCGGCGCCTCGGCCGCGCAGGCGATCGTCCTGGCCGTCGTCCTCGTCGTCCTCCTGGCCGTCTACCTGCGCTTCTTCTCGGGAGGCGACCGTGAGCAGGGATAGGTTCGAGCGCGCGCTGTTCGCGGCGCTGCGGCCCGTGGTCATCGTGTTCCTCTTCGCCGTCACCGGGCTGCCGTTCCTGTACATGGTGACGCTGTCCGTACGGGACATCCAGGAGCTCGTCCTGGAGCCGGGCTCGGTGTGGCCGCGGCACTTCACCCTCGACACGTACGTGAACGTGCTGACCACGCAGGGGTTCCTCACGTTCATCAGGAACAGCGCGGTCGTGGCGGTCGCCTCGGTGGCCGCCACGCTGCTGATCTCGATCCCGGGCGCCTACGCCGTCGCGCGGCTGCGCTTCTTCGGCCGGCGGCAGGTGCACTTCCTGTTCCTCGCCGTCTACCTGTTCCCGGCGATCGTGCTGGCCATCCCCCTGTTCGTGCTGTTCACCATGCTGGGTCTCAGGGGATCTCTGGTCGGACTGATCCTGGTTTATATCGCGCAGACCGTGCCCGTCACGGTATACATGCTGCGCAACTACTTCGAGACCGTGCCGCAGAGCGTGGAGGAGGCGGCCGCGATCGATGGCTGCTCGCGGCTGTCGACCATCTGGCGGGTGGTGCTGCCACTGTCCAAGCCCGCGCTCATGGCAACCGGCCTCTACGCGTTCATGATCGCGTGGAACGAGTTCCTGTTCGCCCTGCTGTTCCTCGTGGAGCGGCGGGAGAGCTGGACGGTCTCCCTGGGGCTCTCTCAGCTGGCGGGGAGCATAGAGATCCCCACGACGGTGCTGATGGCAGGATCCGTGGTGCTGACGCTGCCCATCGTGATCGTGTTCTTCGCCGGCGAACGCCTGCTGACGGAGGGCCTCACGGCGGGAGCGGAGAAGGGATAGACATGCTGACGGCAGGGCAGGTCCTCCAGCTCATCCGCGATGGCTCCTGCCGTACCCGCAAGGATCTGATCGAGTTCACCGGCCTGTCCCGGTCGACCGTCACCGACCGGGTCGACCGGCTCATCGCCGCCGGCTACCTGCACGAGTCCGGCGTCGGCGCCTCGGGCGGCGGCCGGCCGCCCTCGGTGCTCGACATCGACGCCGCCCGGCGGCTGATCCTCGTGGCCGACCTGGGCGCCACCCACGCCAGGGTGGCGCTCACCGACCTGGCCGCCCGTCCGATGGCCGAGGAACGCGCCGAGATGCGCATCGACCGCGGGCCCGAGCCGGTGCTGACGTGGGTGCGCGAGGCGTTCCAGCGCCTGCTGGACAGGGCCGGGCGGCCGGCGGGCGACGTGTGCGGCATCGGGCTCGACCTGCCCGGCTCGGTCGACCACACCGGCGGACGGGTGATCAGGTCGTTCCTGATGCCCGGCTGGGACGACCACCCGATCAGGGAGGCCGTCGGGCGCGCGTACGACGTGCCCGTGCTGGTCGAGAACGACGCCAACGCGATGGCGCTCGGCGAGTGGTGGTCGTCCTGGCGGGAGACCGAGTCGCTGATCCTGGTCAAGGTGTCCACCGGCATCGGCACCGGCATCGTCCTCGACGGGCGGATCTACCGGGGCGTCGAGGAGGCCGCGGGCAACATCGGGCACGTCCGCATCCGGGAGACCGACGACCGGGTGTGCACCTGCGGCTCCCGCGGCTGCGTGGCCTCCCTGGCCAGCGGGCACGCGCTCGCGGCCGACCTCGGCCGGGAGACCAGCCGCGACGTCGTGCGCCTGGTGCAGGCCGGCGACCCGGCGGCGATCGCAGGCGTCCAGGAGGCGGGCCGCACGCTGGGCGTGGTGCTGGCCACCGCGGTCAGCCTGCTCAACCCCGGCGTGCTGGTGCTGGCCGGGGACATGGCCGAGACGGAGGAGCACTACCTGACCGGGATCAGGGAGATCGTCTACCGGCGGAGCCTGCCGTACACGACGCGCAACCTGGAGATCGTCACCAGCAGGCTCGGCGACCGGGCCGGGATCGTGGGCATGGCGGTGATCGTGATGGAGCACGTGCTCTCCCCCGCGGCCGTGGACGGCGCGCTGGCCGCCGTCGGCTGATCAGGCCAGCGCGCGCGGCAGGGCGGTGGCGGCCTCGGTGAGCGAGGGGCCGTACCAGGTCAGCAGGCGGCCGCTGACCAGCGCGCAGGCCAGGCCGGGGAACGCCTCGGGGCCGTCGTCCGCGCTGAAGGCGTAGGGCTCGTCGGGCAGCACGACCAGGTCGGGGCGGTGGCCGGTCAGCTCGGGCAGGGGGATCTTCGGGTAGCGGTCGGGGTGGGCGGCGTACAGGTTGTCCACGCCGAGGTGCCGCAGCACGTCCCCGGTGAAGGTGTCGCGGCCCACGACCATCCAGGGGCGGCGCCAGATCGGCACGATCGCGGTGCGGCGCGGGCCGGGCGCTGGGGCTCCCCACGCCTGGCGGGCCTCCGCCAGCCAGTCCGGGCAGCCGCTACGGCAGGCGTGCGCGAACATGCGCTCCAGCGAGGCGAACGCCTGCTCCAGCGTCTCGATCCTGGTCACCCACACCGCCACGCCCGCCTCGCGCAGGGCCTCGACGTCGGGCGCGCGGTTCTCCTCGGCGTTGGCCAGGACGACGTCCGGGCGCAGGCGCAGGACGGCGTCGAGGTCGGGGTTCTTGGTGCCCCTGACCCGGGCCACGTCCAGATCGGCCGGATGCGTGCACCAGTCCGTCGCCCCGACCAGCGCCTCCGGGACGGTCGCCGCCACCGACTCGGTCAGCGACGGCACCAGCGACACGATCCGCCGGACGGTCTGGGGTACCTCCACAGGGACCCCTGTGTCATCGTGGACCACGGCACCACCTTAGGTTGCGTTTTCCTGAAATATGCGTAGCACCACTCTTATGTCGGTATAGATCCGTAGAATCCCGGTAAAGATCGTTAAAACTCTGTGATCGGGGGCTCGACGGTTGGAGCACGAGGCATCGGATTTCGATCCGAACACGCCGAACGTGGCACGGCTCTACGACTACTACCTCGGCGGCAAGGATCACTTCCCGGTCGACCGCGAGGCGGCCGAGCGCATCCTCACGGTGGCGCCCGAGGTACGGGCGGCGGCGCGGGCCAACCGCGCCTTCCTCGGCCGCGCCGTACGCCACCTCGCCGAGTCCGGGATCAGGCAGTTCCTCGACATCGGCACGGGGCTGCCGACCCAGGGGAACGTGCACGAGGTGGCCGCCAAGGTCGCCCCGGGCTCCCGCGTCGTCTACGTCGACCGTGACCCCGTGGTGCTGGTGCACGCCAGGGCGCTGCTCACCGGCCACGGCGAGGACACCACGGTGGTCGAGGGCGACCTGCGCAACCCGGGCGACATCCTGCGCGACCCTGAGGTGCTGCGGACCATCGACTTCAGCCGGCCGGTCGCCGTGCTGCTGGTGGCGATCATGCACTTCATCGAGGAGTCCGACGATCCGGAGCGGATCCTGAAGACCCTGCGTGAGGCCATGGCGCCGGGTAGTTACCTGGTCATGTCCCACGGCACCAGCGACGCCCGTCCCGACGCGGTCAGCACGGGCACCGAGGTCTACCGCAACGCCACCGCGCGGCTGGCGCTGCGCAGCCGGGCCAGGATCAGGGAGCTGTTCGAGGGGTTCGAGCTGGTGGAGCCCGGTCTGGTGTGGCTGCCCGAATGGCATCCCGACCAGGCGGACACGATCGACTTCATGGACCGTCCCGAGTCGTCGCTCATCGTGTGCGGCGTGGCCAGGAAGGTCTAGGACGCGCCCATGGACCTCGGCCTCGCCGTCCCCCAGTACGGCAGGTTCGCCGCGCTGGGCAGCGTGACGCGGGTTGCCCGCGAGGCCGAGGCGATGGGGTTCGCGAGCCTGTGGGCGGGCGACCGGCTGCTGACGCCGCTGCGGCCCAAGGACCGCTATCCCGGGGGCGACGGCAGCGTGCCTGAGGCCCATCGGGTGTTCCTCGACCCGTTCGCGGTGCTGGCGGTGGCCGCGTCCGTGACCTCGTCGGCCCGGCTGGGCACCAGCGCGCTCAACGCCTGCTGGTACCCCCCGCCGGTGCTGGCCCGCTCGCTCACCACGATCGACCACCTGAGCGGCGGCCGGCTGGCGGCGGGCCTCGGCCTCGGCTGGTCCTCCGACGAGTACGCCGCCGTGGGCGTGCCCTGGAAGGGCCGGGCCGAACGTTACGAGGCCACCCTCGACGCCCTGGAGGCGATCTGGGGCGCGGACCTCGTGACGTTCGAGCACGAGCTGTGGACGATCGCGCCCAGCCACATCGACCCCAAGCCGGCCCGCCGCCCGCCGCTGCTGCTGGCCGGGTTCGCCCCGGAGGCGTTGCGCCGGATCGGGCGCAGGGGCGACGGCTGGCTGACGGCCACGCTGCCCGTGCCCGTGCTCCTGTCGATGTGGGAGACGGTCAGGAAGAGCGCCGAGCAGGCCGGACGCGACCCCGGCGCCCTGCGCATGATCCTGCGCGCCAACCCGGTGATCACCGGCGACGGCGTCCCGCCGCGCAGCGGCACGGTCGTCGAGATCGCGGCGTACCTGTCGCAGGCGGCGGAGGCCGGGGTCCACGAGGTCATCCTGGACCTCCAGCACACCGCCGCGAACGACGACCACCTGCTGGAGCTGGCCGCCGACTTCCGTGAGCGCCTCGGCGCCGCCTGAGCGCGGGGCTGCCTGAGCGCGGGTTACTTGAGCGCGGACAGCGCGCCCTCGTAGTCGGGCTCCTGGGTGATCTCGGGCACCAGCTCGGAGTAGACCACGTTGTCGTCGCCGTCGATCACGACGACCGCGCGCGCGGCCAGACCGGCCAGCGGGCCCGACTCCTGGGCCACGCCGTAGTCGGCGAGGAACTCGCGCCCGCGCATGAGCGACAGCATGGTCACCTTGTCCAGGCCCTCGGCGCCGCAGAACCGGTTCTGGGCGAAGGGCAGGTCGGCCGAGACGCAGAGCACGACCGCGTCGGGGTGCTCGGACGCGACCTGGTTGAAGCGGCGCACGGAGGCCGCGCAGACGCCGGTGTCGACGCTCGGGAAGATGTTGAGCACCTTGGTCTTGCCGGCGAAGTCGGCCAGCGTGCGGTCGGCCAGGTCGGTGCCGACCAGCTTGAAGGCGGGCGCGGCGTCGCCGGGCTTCGGGAAGGCGCCGCCCACGGTGATCGGGTTGCCCTTGAAAGTGACGTCGGACATGAAAGCCTCCTGATAGCGATGTTCCCCGACCAGCGATCCTAGCGGCGCGATCTCCCCCACGCCGTAGCGGCTCGGGGACGGCCCGCAGGCGGCTGTCGCCGCCTGCGGGCCGTGGTTCGCCGCCTGCGGCTAGACGTTGCGCCGGTACTGGCCGCCGGCCTCGAACAGGGCCTCGGTGATCTGGCCGAGCGAGCAGACGCGGGCCGCGTCCATGAGCACCGCGAACGCGTTGCCGTCGGACATCGCGACCTCGCGCAGCCGGGACAGCTCCGCGGGCGCCTGCGACCGGTTGCGCTCGTGGAAGGCGCGCAGGCGGTCGAGCTGCGACTGCTTCTCCTCCTCGGTGCCCCTGGCCAGCTCCAGCTTGTGCGGGTCGGACTGCTCGGCGCCGGGGTTGCGGAAGGTGTTGACGCCGATGATCGGCAGGGATCCGTCGTGCTTGCGCATCTCGTACAGCATCGACTCGTCCTGGATCTTGCCGCGCTGGTAGCCGGTCTCCATCGCGCCGAGCACGCCGCCCCGGTCCGACAGCCGCTCGAACTCGGCCAGCACGGCCTCCTCGACCAGGTCGGTCAACTCGTCGATGATGAACGAGCCCTGCAGCGGGTTCTCGTTCCTGGCCAGGCCCCACTCGCGGTTGATGATGAGCTGGATCGCCATCGCCCGGCGCACCGAGTCGGCCGACGGGGTGGTGACGGCCTCGTCGAAGGCGTTGGTGTGCAGGCTGTTGCAGTTGTCGTAGATGGCGATCAGGGCCTGCAGGGTGGTGCGGATGTCGTTGAAGGACATCTCCTGTGCGTGCAGCGACCGGCCCGAGGTCTGGATGTGGTACTTGAGCTTCTGGGAGCGCTCGGCCGCGCCGTAACGCTCGCGCATGGCCACCGCCCAGATCCGGCGCGCCACCCGGCCGAGCACGCTGTACTCGGGGTCCATGCCGTTGGAGAAGAAGAACGACAGGTTCGGCGCGAAGTCGTCGATCCGCATCCCCCTGGCCAGGTACGCCTCCACGTACGTGAACCCGTTGGCCAGCGTGAACGCGAGCTGGCTGATCGGGTTGGCCCCCGCCTCGGCGATGTGGTAGCCGGAGATGGAGACCGAGTAGAAGTTCCTGACCCCGTTCTGGATGAACCATTCCTGGATGTCGGCCATCATCCGCAACGAGAACTCGGTGGAGAAGATGCAGGTGTTCTGCCCCTGGTCCTCCTTCAGGATGTCGGCCTGCACCGTGCCCCTGACCGTGGCCAGCGTACGGGCGCGCAGGTCGCGGGCCTCCTGCTCGTCGGGCTCGCGGCCCTGCTCGGCGCGGAAGCGGTCGAGGGCCTGGTCGAGCGCGGCGTTGAGGAAGAAGGCCAGGATCGTGGGCGCCGGGCCGTTGATCGTCATGGACACCGACGTGTTGGGCGCCGCCAGGTCGAACCCGTCGTAGAGCACCTTCATGTCGTCGAGCGTGGCGATGGACACGCCCGAGGTGCCGACCTTTCCGTAGATGTCGGGACGCAGGTCGGGGTCGTGGCCGTACAGGGTGACCGAGTCGAAGGCGGTGGACAGCCGGGTGGCGGGCTGGCCCTCCGACAGCAGCTTGAAGCGCCGGTTGGTGCGGAACGGGTCGCCCTCGCCGGCGAACATCCTGGTCGGGTCCTCGTCGTCGCGCTTGAAGGGGAACACCCCGGCGGTGAACGGGAACGAGCCGGGCAGGTTCTCCGAGCGCAGGAAGCGCAGCAGGTCGCCGTGGTCGCTGAAGCGCGGCAGGGCCACGCGTGGGATGCGGTTGCCGGACAACGTCTCGCGCCAGAGCGGGGTGTGGATCTCCCGGTCGCGGATCTTCACGACCAGCTCGTCGCTGCGGTACGCCTCCCTGACCGCGGGCCAGCCGTCGAGCAGGCGGCGGCTCTCCTCGCTCAGCTCCCCCTCGGCCTGCTCGGCGAGCCCGGCCAGCCGGGCGTCCTCGCCGTCCAGGAGCTCCCGCACGGCGGCGAGCTGCTGACGGCGGCGCGCGACCTCCGCCTGGGCCAGCGTCTCGGCGTGGTAGGCCCGGACGGAGTCGGCGATGTCGGACAGGTAGCGGGCGCGGGCGGGCGGGACGATCGCCACGGCCGCCTTGGAGGTGCGCTCGGTCACGACGGGCAGCAGCCCCGGCCCGACGTCCGCCAGCAGCAGGCCCTTGAGGTGCTGGTAGAGGGCGGTGACGCCGGCGTCGTTGTAGCGGGCGGCGATGGTGCCGAAGACCGGCATGTCCTCGGGCGACTGACCGAACGCCTCCCGGTTGCGCACGAGCTGGCGGCGCACGTCGCGCAGGGCGTCCTCGGCGCCGCGGCGCTCGTACTTGTTGATGACGACGGCCTCGGCGAAGTCGAGCATGTCGATCTTCTCCAGCTGGGAGGCCGCGCCGAACTCGGGGGTCATGACGTAGATGGGCACGTCGACGTGCGGGACGATGCCGGCGTCGCCCTGGCCGATGCCGGGGGTCTCCACGATCACCAGGTCGTAGCCGGCCGCGCGGCACGCGGTGACCACGTCGTCGAGGCAGGCCGGGACCTCGTTGGCGGCCCCGCGGGTGGCCAGCGAGCGGAAGTAGGTCTGGGGGCCCAGGCTGTTCATCCTGATGCGGTCGCCGAGCAGCGCGCCGCCGCCGCGCCGGCGGGTGGGGTCGATGGCGAGGATGGCGATGCGCAGCTTGTCGTCGTTGTCCACCCGGAACCGGCGGACCAGCTCGTCGGTGAGCGAGGACTTGCCCGAACCGCCCGTGCCGGTGATGCCGAGCACCCGCGCCGGACGCTCCTGGACGGCGACCGCCGCCTTCAGCCCCTCGGCCAGCTCGGCGGGGGCGCGGCCGGACTCCATGAAGGTGATCGCGCGGGCCAGCGCCGCCTGGTCGCCCGAGAGCACGGCCTCGACCGACGGCGGGTCGCCCAGCTCGTGGTCGCACTCCTCGATCAGCTTGTTGATCATGCCGGGCAGGCCGTACCGCTGGCCGTCCTCGGGGGAGAAGATGCGCGTGACGCCCCGCTCGTGCAGCAGCTCGATCTCCTCGGGGACGATCACGCCGCCACCGCCGCCGTACACCTTGACGTGGCCCGCGCCGCGCTCGCGCAGCAGCTCGACCAGGTAGGTGAAGAACTCGACGTGGCCGCCCTGGTAGGAGCTGATGGCCACGCCCTGGACGTCCTCCTGGACGGCGGCCGTGACGATGTCGTCCACGGACCGGTTGTGGCCGAGGTGGATCACCTCGGCCCCCTGCGTCTGGAGGATGCGCCGCATGATGTTGATCGCCGCGTCATGGCCGTCGAACAGCGCCGCGGCGGTCACGAAACGGACAGGGTACGCCGGAACGTGCACGCCTGATCACTCCTTTGTGAGGGGGACCCCTCCTGCGAAGATACTAGGACGTCCAACTATTTCGATAGTAGGCGTCCTCGTAGCTCCTTCCGGTCTGGGTAAGGACTGCCCCAGGGGGTGACGCCGATGCGCGCGTTGACATTCGAGCCGGGCCGGCAGGGGACGCTAGAGGTGGAAGAGGTGCCCGATCCGGAGCCGGGGCCCGGGGAGCTGCTCGTGCAGGGGCTGGCACTGGGGGTGTGCGGCACCGACAGGGAGCTGGCGGCGGCCGAGTACGGCTGGGCGCCGCCCGGCAGGAGCCGCATGGTCATCGGCCACGAGTCGCTCGGCCGGGTGCTGCAGGTGCCCGACGGGTCCGCCTTCTCCACCGGCGACCTGGTCGTGGGCGTGGTGCGCCGGCCCGACCCCGAGCCGTGCGGGGCCTGCGCGCGGGGCGAGTTCGACATGTGCCGCAACGGCCGCTACACCGAGCGCGGCATCAAGGAGATCGACGGCTACGCCAGCGAGCAGTGGGCGGTCAAGGCCGGGTACGCCGTGCGCCTGGACCCGTCGCTGGAGAGCGTGGGCATGCTCGTCGAGCCGACGTCCGTGGTGGCCAAGGCGTGGGAGCACATCGAGCGCATCGGCTCGCGCGCCTGGTTCGAGCCGCGCACGGTGCTGGTGACCGGCGCGGGGCCGATCGGGCTGCTGGCGGCGCTGCTGGGCCGGCAGCGCGGGCTGGAGGTGCACGTCCTGGACCGGACGGCGGGCGGGGCCAAGCCCGCGCTGGTGGCCGATCTGGGGGCGACGTACCACGTGGGCAGCGACCTGGAGGCCTTCATGGACGCCAAGCCGGACATCATCATCGAGGGCACCGGGGTGGGGCAGCTCGTCATGGAGGCGCTGACCTGCACGTCCGCGGCGGGGATCGTCTGCCTGGCCGGGCTCGGGGCCGGCGGGCGCACCCACCGGCTGGACGTCAGCGAGATCAACCGGGACATCGTCCTGGAGAACGACGCGATCTTCGGCACGGTCAACGCCAACCTCCGCCACTTCCGGGACGCCGCGACCGCCCTGGCCCAGGCGGACCGGAGCTGGCTCGAACGCCTGGTCACCCGGCGCGTCCCGCTCAGCCGGGCCAAGGACGCCTTCGTCCACGAGCCGGGCGACGTCAAGGTGGTGCTCGACCTCACCTCGTGATCCCCGCCAGCTCAGTTCTTCGGGGCGTAGGGCCTGCGGCGGTTGGCGGGAACAGGGCCCGCGCCCGTCCGGCCGTCGCGCGGCGCGGGCACGGTGGAGGCGCTGGAGGCGCTGGAGGCGCTGGAGGCGCTGGGGGCGGCGGGGGCGGCGCCCACGCGGACTCCGGCGGCCTCGCGCGGCGGCGGGGCGGGGGTGAGCACGGTCACGCGCGGCGCCCACTCCTCGTCGTCCCTCGTCCGCCCGGCGGCGCGGCCCTCTGGCGCGTTCCAGAACCGCAGCCAGCCGAAGCGGCGGTGGACGCCACGACGGCGGCCGGTCACGCGTAAGGAGAGCACGACGGTCACCAGCACCATGGCGACCAGCAACGCCGGCGGCGTGCCCAGGACGTCGAGAGGCGAGGACCGGCCCGCGTCCGTGCGCGGCGCGGGCACGAACGGCCGCTCGGTCGACCGGATCTCGGTCGCCTGGTCGGCCGCGGCCTTGACGACCCGGGGAAGGCCGTAGCCGACGACCTTGTCGGTGTCCCTGACCTTGCGCTTGAGCCAGACGCGGTCGACGTTGGCCTCGATGGTGTGGATCTTCTTGCCCTCGACCCGTTCCACGATCCCGACGTGGTCGACGCCCTTGTAGCTCTTCCCGCCGCTCCAGTCGAAGAAGACCAGCGCGCCGGGCTCGGGCCGCTGCGCCCAGGCCTTCTGCTTGATGAACCAGGCGGCGTGGGACGGCGTCCAGGCGAACTGCCCGACGTACGGGCCGAGGCCGGTCCTGTCGGCCGCCCAGGCGATGAACATGTCGCACCAGGGCGCGTCGCGGTACTGGGTGTCCTGGACGCGATCCGCGTACCACTGGCCGAATTTGGTGGTCTGGCCGCTCTTCTCCTTGTAACCGAGTTCCTGCCGTACCTGCTTCAGCAGCGCGTCCGCGATCGGGTCCAGGGTGACTCCTCCCCGAAAAACCGACAAATCACGATGGACTGTAGTAGCGCCATCGCGAAATTGCTCGAATCATTCAGAAAGTGTCTATTTATGGGCCCAAATTTCGGCATCGGGACGCATGTGACTCCTGAGACGGATGGTGCGCCGCCCGTCAGGCCCCGGCGCCGACCCGGTAGACGCTCACCTCGCCCGCGCCGGGCGCCACCACGTCGGCCACGATCACGGTGACGTTGTCGGGCGAGCCGCCCTCGTTCGCCAGGTCGATGAGCCGCTGGACGGCCGCCGCGGGGTCTGCCACCGTGGTCAGCACCTCGTGCAGGACCTCGGGCCCGAGCACGGTGGTGAGCCCGTCGGAGCAGAGGAGGTAGCGATCGTCAGGCTCGGCCTCGCGCAGCGCCATGTCCGGTTCGGCCCTGCCCTCGCTGCCCAGGACGCGCAGCACCATGGAACGCCGGGGATGCACGGCGGCTTGATCCTCCGTTATCCGCCCTTCGTCCACCATCGACTGCACAAGTGTGTGATCCTTGGTCATCTGATAGAGCGCACCGTCACGAAGCAGGTATCCGCGGGAGTCACCGAGATGAGCAAGGGCGAACCGGTAGCCGTCCCACAGCATGGCGGTCACCGTGGTCCCCATCCCCCGGCGGGCGGGGTCGATGTCGGCCAGTTCGACCAGCCTGCGGGCCGCCTCGTGCACGGCGCCCTCCAGGGCCGCCTCCAGGTCCGAGCCCGTCTCGGGAAGCGTGGCATCCAGCTCGCGCATGACGGCGATCGCCGCCGAGCTCGCCAGCTCGCCGGCCGCGTGCCCGCCCATTCCGTCGGCAACCACGAGCAACCGGCCACTGGCATAGCCGGAATCCTCGTTCTGCTCCCTGCGGCGGCCCACGTCTGATCCGGCGGCATAGCGGATGTTGTGCTTCATACCCAGCAGTAAATCATTGGTTGAAAGACTTCACAAGCAGATGCGCTGAAGACTCTTGTGAACTACTGTGGCCTCATGAGCCACGACCCGACCGTGAACGCCGGGGACATCGCCCGGCTCGCCGGTGTCGGGCGTGCCGCGGTGAGCAACTGGCGCCGCCGCCACGACGACTTCCCCCAGCCGATCGGCGGAACAGCGAACCAGCCGCTGTTCTCGCTGCGGCAGGTCGAGTCCTGGCTGCGCCGCTACGGGAAGTCCTACCAGGTCTCGCTGGGAGATCGGGTGTGGCAACGCCTGAAAGCCGCCGGCGATCTGCGGCTGGGCCGGTTGGTCGCCCAGGCTGGAACGTTGCTGACCAGCGGTGAGAGCGAGCTGGAGCCCGAGCTGGCCGGGCTCGTGTCGGAGCTGGCCGAGCGCCACGGCGCGCTGACGGCCTACGAGTTCCTCTGCGAGCGTTACCTGGAGGCCCACTCCCGCCAGCTCTCGGTCACCCGGCACGACGTGGCCGAGCTGATGCTGCGGCTCGTCCGCGCCGAGGGCGCCACCGTCCTCGACCCGGCCTGCGGGGTCGGCACCCTGCTCCTGCCGCCGCCCGGCGCGGCGGAACGGTCCGAAAGCGCTGCCGGCGACCCCGCGCCCGCCGCGGGCGACGACCCGCCGCCGGGCCGGCCCGCCCGGGTGCTCGGGCAGGAGCTCAGCGAGACCTCGGCCGCCATCACCGCCGCCCGGCTGCGGCTGCGCGGCATCCAGGCCGACATCGTGGCCGGCGACTCCATGCGGCTCGACGGCTTCCCCGAGGTCAAGGCCGACGCCGTGGTGTGCGATCCGCCGTTCAACGAGCGGGCCTGGGGTTACGAGGAGCTGACCGGCGACCCGCGCTGGGAGCACGGCCTGCCGCCGCGCGGCGAGCCCGAGCTGGCCTGGGTCCAGCACTGCCTCACCCACGTCCGGCCCGGCGGCCTGGTCGCCGTGCTCATGCCGCCGGCCGCCGCGAGCCGCAAGGCGGGCCGCCGGATCAGGGCCAACCTGCTGCGCGCCGGGGCCCTGCGCGCGGTGGTCGCGCTGCCCGGCTCCGACCTGTGGCTGCTGCGCCGGCCCAAGGCGGGCGAGCGGCCGCCGTCCGAGGTGCTCATCCTCGACGCGACGGCCGACCTGGCGCCGGTCGAGCCCGCCTGGCTGGCCTACCTCGACGACCGCTCCGACCAGACCGTGCGCATCATCGACCTGCTGGCCGACGAGGTCGACATGACCCCGGCCCGCCACCAGCGCCGCGACGACGTGGGCCGCGCCTTCGCGCAGGCCCGCGACCGGTTCCTGGCCGCCGCGGCCGTCCCGCCCGATCTGAAGGTGCTCGACCAGCCGCTCGACCAGCCGTCCACGACGCTGGGCGACCTGATCAAGGAGGGCCTGGTGAGCACGTCCCAGGCGCCGCCCAAGATGGCCGCCGACGGGGGTGACGTGGTTGTGCTCACGGCCGACGACGTGCTGCGCGGCGGCGCGCCGTCCGGCCTGACCACCATGCAGCCGGGCCTGGTCGTGATCCGTCCGGGCGACGTGGTGGCCTCCTACTCCGGGGTGCGGGTCATCACCGACGGCGGCGCGGTGCTCGGCCCCCACCTGACCCTCTACCGGGTCGACGCCCGCCGGCTCGACCCCGACTTCCTGGCCGGCTTCCTGCGGGCCGCGGGCGGCCGGGTGACCACCGGGTCCAGCAGGTTCGACGTGCGCCGCACCCGCGTGCCGCGGCTGTCGCTGAAGGAGCAGAAGGCGTACGGGGAGGCGTTCAGGCAACTGGCCGTGCTGGAGGACGCGCTTCGCGAGACCTCGACCCTCGGCCGCACGCTGATCAGGCTCGGCCTCGACGGGCTGGCCGACGGCCATCTGCACCCGCAGTCCTGACGGTGTAGTTTTTCCCGAAAGGCTGCGTGGAGGGGCGAATGGTCATCGGCGACCGCTATGAGCTCGACGACCTCCCCCTAGGGCAGGGCGGGATGGGCGCGGTCTACGCGGGCCACGACCGCCACCTCGACCGCAGGGTGGCGGTGAAGCTGCTCAGGCTGCCGAGCGGCCCCGACCACGAGCTGGAACGCCGCTTCATCCGTGAGGCGCGCATCCTGGCCAGGCTGGAGCACCCGGGCGCGCCCGTGCTCTACGACTTCGGCACCCACGAGCAGCGGCTCTACCAGGTGATGCAGTTCATCGAGGGCGTCACCGTGGCCGACGTGGTCAGCGAGCACGGCCCGCTGCCGGTGCCGTGGGCGGCGGCCATCGCGGCCCAGGCGTGCGCGGTGCTGTCGGCGGCCCACGCCCTGGCGATCTGCCACCGCGACCTCAAGCCGACCAACCTCATGCTCTGCCCCGACGGCAGCGTCAAGGTGCTCGACTTCGGGCTCGCGCTGCTGCGGGACGCCGACGTCACCACCTTCACCCGCATCGGCCAGATCCTCGGCACGCCGGCGTACATGGCCCCCGAGCAGATCCAGCACGGCGTGGCCGAGCCGCGCAGCGACCTGTACTCCCTCGGCTGCGTCCTGCACGAGATGCTGACCGGGCGGCAGCTCTTCACCGGGCCGACCGACTACGTGGTGTTCGAGCAGCAGGTCAAGGAGCGCCCTCCGGCCATCCCCGGGCTGCCCGACGAGCTGGGCGCGCTCCTGGCCGAGCTGCTGGAGAAGCAGCCGGAGAACCGTCCGGCCGACGCCGACGACCTGTACGAGCGGCTGGCCCCCTTCGCCGTCGAGCTGCCGATGCTGCCCGGCTTCCTGACCGAGGCGCCGAGCCCCGGCCGCATGTACGCCCGCATGGTGGGCCGCGTGCTCAGCCGCCGGTCGTAGCGCCCGGGAGCCCGGCGAAGGCGGCGATCAGGGCGTCCCCCAGGCGGTCGCGCCAGCAGTAGCGGTCGTGGCCGCCCTCGAACTCCCGGTAGTCCGCCGCCGCGCCGAGGACGGCCCGCAGCCGCTCGGTCGGGCCGTGCATGTCGTCGTCCTCCAGGCTGCCGAGCTGGAGGTGCACGCGCGGCGCCGGGCCCCTGGCCAGCTCGCCCGTCAGCCATTCGGACTCGGGGCCGTCCGGCCACCAGAACGAGCCCGACTGCGACACCGCCGCCGCGAACCTGCCGGGATGCCGGTGGGCGGCGTAGACGGCGGTGAGCCCGCCGAGGCTCTGGCCGGCGATCACGGTGCGGCCGTCGTGGGGCAGGGCGTCCACGAAGGCAGGGTCGCAGGTGAGCCGGGCCGCGCGCTCGGGGCCCGACTCGACCAGCCAGGCCCGCACCGGCGGGATGCGGCCGGCCGCGATGAGGTTGTCGAGGATGACGGGCAGGTCGCCGGTCCACTCCTCGCCGTCGAGCGCGACCAGCGAGCCGGCCGGCGGGAGGACGGGCTCGTACCGGAACCCGGCGCGCTCGCGCACGAGCCGGTGGCGGCGCCGGCCGGGGACCAGCCACGGTGACGACGGGGTCGTCTCGGCGATCGAGCAGCCCCGCCACAGGCGGGGGTTGAGCGGGTCGGCGAGCTGCGCGCCGTCAACCTGGAGGCGGTAGGAGGCGCGCCAGCCGTGCCGCACGCGGAAGGTACGGCTCCACAGGCCCGGTTCGCGCTCCAGCAGGGCGTCGTCGCCGTCGGGACGCAGCCGGCCGGCCAGGACGCGCACCTCGCGGGCGGGGCCGCGCCACAGGAACGTGACCGCGTCGTGCTCGTCGTCGAGCCGGGTGACGACGGGCGTGACGGCCGCGCCGGGACGGGGAACCGGCAGGGTCTCGGGCGGAAGGTCGCTCGTCAAGGCGGGCTGCTCCTCGATCCGGTCGGAGACGTTGCAGCACCCTACCCCAACCACTCCGGGACCGGCCCTGAACGCGCTCTCTTGGTAACGCCGATCGTTATGCGGACCCCGTTGACAGGGCGGCGTGACGGCCGCGAATCTGGCGAGAGAGCGCTCTCTCACCTGCCCCCAAGCTCCCCCCAGGAGGGTTTCCATGACCCCTCGTGTCCGGCGGCTCGCCCTGCCCGTGCTCACCGCGTCCCTGCTCGCGCTGGCGACCGCCTGCGGTGGCGGCGGCGGCCCCACCACCGAGGCGAGCGCCAAGCCCGGCGAGAAGATCAAGCTGTCCATCGGGCTCTTCGGCGACTTCGGCTTCAAGCCGCTCTACGAGGAATACAAGAAGACCCACCCGAACATCGAGATCACCGAAGCTGTCACCCAGTTCAACGACCACCACAACAACCTGGTCAAGCGCCTGGCCACGAACGCCGGCGCGGGTGACGTCGAGGCCGTCGAGGTGGGCTACATCAGCACGTTCACCTCCCAGCCCGACAAGTTCGTCGACCTCAAGCAGTACGGGCTGGACAAGCGCCAGGGCGACTACCTCGACTGGAAGTGGCAGCAGGGCCTCAGCAAGGACGGGCAGCAGCTCCTCGGCCTCGGCACCGACGTCGGCGGCCTGGCCATGTGCTACCGCAAGGACCTGTTCAAGAAGGCCGGGCTGCCGAGCGACCGGGCCGCGGTGAGCGCTCTCTGGCCGACCTGGGAGCAGTACATCGAGACCGGTAAGAAGTTCGGCGCCGCGGACGTCGCCGGCGCCAAGTTCGTCGACTCCCCCGGCGAGATCTTCCGCGCCATGGTCAACCAGGCCCCGGTCGGCCTGTACGACGCCCAGGACAAGATCATCGTGGACAGCAACCCCGACGTGAAGAAGGCGTGGGACCTGTCCAACCAGCTCACCCAGGAGGGCCTGACCGCCAAGCTGGCCGCCTTCACCCCGCCGTGGAACACCGGCTTCGCCAAGGGCTCGTTCGCCACGATCATCTGCCCGGCCTGGATGACCGGGTTCATCCAGGAGCAGGCCAAGGACGCCTCCGGCAAGTGGGACATCGCGACCGTGCCGGGCGGTTCGGGCAACAGCGGCGGCTCGCATCTCATGGTGCCCAAGCAGAGCAAGCACCCCAAGGAGGCGGCCGAGCTGATCGACTTCCTGACCTCCAAGGAGAACCAGGCCAAGGTGTTCAAGGAGGAGGGCACGTTCCCGTCGATCCCGTCGCTGTACGACGACCCCTCGATCCAGAACTTCACCAAGCCGTTCTTCGGCGACGCCCCCATCGGCAAGATCTACTCCGACGCCGCCAAGGCGCTCAAGCCGCAGCACCTAGGCCCCAAGGAGGCCGACGTCCGGGTGGCGATCGGCAACGGGCTCGGCCGGGTCGAGCAGGGCAAGCAGACGCCCGACGAGGCGTGGGCACAGGTCCTCCAGGACGTCCAGAAGATCAAATGAGTACGCTCCCGCTGTCGGCGCCGACCCGGCACCGGCGGCGTGGCGTGCGGCACACCCTCGACGTGAGGGTGTCGCCGTACGCCTACGTCGCCCCCTTCTTCCTGCTCTTCTGCGCCTTCGGGCTGTTCCCGCTGATCTACACGGCCTGGGTCAGCCTGCACGACTGGACCCTGCTGTCGGAGGAGCACACGTTCGTCGGCGCGAAGAACTTCCAGACGCTGCTGGCCGACGGCTACTTCTGGAACGCCACCTTCAACACGCTGTCCATCGGCGTGCTGTCCACCGTGCCGCAGCTCCTGCTGGCCGTCTGGCTGGCCCACCTGCTGAACCGGCGGCTGCGCTTCCAGACGCTGCTGCGCATCTCGATGCTGCTGCCCAACGTCACCAGCGTGGTGGCCGTGGTGGTGATCTTCAGCCAGCTCTTCGGCCGCGACTTCGGGCTGATCAACTGGGTGCTGTCATGGGTCGGCATCGGGAAGATCGACTGGGCGGCCGGCACCGCGACCTCGCACATCGCGCTCTCCGTGATGATCATGTGGCGCTGGACCGGCTACAACGCGCTCATCTTCCTGGCCGCCATGCAGGCCGTACCGCGCGAGCTGTACGAGGCCGCCACCCTCGACGGCGCGAGCAGCTTCACCCAGCTGCGCCGGATCACCATCCCGATGATCCGGCCCACGATCATCTTCGTCGTCATCGTCTCCACGATCGGCGCGATGCAGATCATCGCCGAGCCCCTGCTGTTCGGCCAGAGCAGCGGCGCGGGCGGCGGCGCGGCCAGCGGCGGCCCGGACCGCCAGTACCAGACGCTCGCGCTGTTCGTCTACGAGCAGGGCTTCACCAAGTTCGACTTCGGGTACGCCTCGGCGGCGTCATGGCTGATGTTCCTGGTCGTGGTGGTCGCCGCCGGGATCAACTTCCTGATCAGCCGGCGGGTGAAGGGCGGCACGACATGAGACTGCGCTACCTGACCCTCGTCGCGGTCGCCTTCTTCTCCGCCTTCCCGCTCTACTACAGCGTCGTGGTTGCCTCGCGGCACAACTCGGCGCTGGCCGAGGTCCCGCCGCCGCTGCTGCCCGGCGGGAACTTCTTCGCCAACGTCGCCCGCGTGTTCGACACCGTGCCCTTCGGGCTGGCGCTGCTGAACTCGGTCATCGTGGCGGGCTCGATCGCGGTCGCGGTGATGTTCTTCTCGACGCTGGCCGGGTTCGCCTTCGCCAAGCTGAGGTTCCGGGGCAGGAACGCCATGCTGGTGATCACCGTGGCCACCATGATGGTCCCGGCCCAGCTCGGCATCATCCCGCTCTACCTGCTCATGGTGAAACTGGAGTGGACCGGCACGGACTACGCGCTGATCGTGCCGGCGCTGGTCAACGCGTTCGGGGTGTTCTTCATGACCCAGTACCTGACCCGGGCGCTGCCGGACGAGCTGCTGGAGGCCGGGCGGGTGGACGGGTGCACGACGTGGGGCCTGTTCTGGCACGTCGTGCTGCCCGCCGCGCGGCCGGCGGCGGCCGTGCTCGGCATGCTGACGTTCATGTCGGCGTGGAACGACTACTTCTGGCCGCTGGTCGTGCTGAACCCGGACAACCCGACCGTCCAGGTGGCTCTGTCCACGCTGGCCAGCGGTTACGTCAACGACTACGTGCTGGGGCTGGCGGGCACGGCGGTCGGCGTCCTGCCGCTCGTGGCGGTCTTCGCCCTGTTCGGCAGGCAAATCATCGGTGGAATCATGCAAGGAGCTGTTAAGGGATGAAGTTTCCCGCGGAATTCGTCTGGGGAGCGGCCACGGCCTCCTACCAGATCGAGGGGGCGGTCAAGGAGGACGGGCGCGGCCGGTCGATCTGGGACACCTTCTCCCACACCCCCGGGAAGGTCGCCGGCGGCGACACCGGTGACGTGGCCTGCGACCACTACCACCGCTACCAGGACGACGTCGCGCTGATGCGCGAGCTGCGGCTGCGGGCCTACCGGTTCTCGGTGGCCTGGCCGCGCGTGCAGCCGGAGGGTGCGGGGCCGATCAACCCGCGCGGCCTCGCCTTCTACGACAAGCTCGTAGATGAACTACTAGCCGCCGAAATTTCGCCCTATGTCACGCTTTATCACTGGGACCTTCCCCAAGCACTCGAAGACCACGGCGGCTGGACGAACCGCGACACGGCCTACCGTTTCGCCGACTACGCCCAGGCCGTGCACGACCGGCTCGGCGACCGGGTGACCCACTGGGCGACGCTCAACGAGCCCTGGGTGTCGGCCTTCCTCGGCTACGGCAACGGCGTGCACGCGCCCGGCCGCCGCGACCCCGGCCAGGCCATGCGCGCGGCTCACCACCTGCTGCTCGGCCACGGCCTGGCGGCGCGCCGGCTGCGGGCGGCGGGGGCGCGCAGCATCATGCTCGTGGTCAACTCCGCGCCGGTGCTCACCCCGGCCCAGGTCAACGACCCCACGGCGGTCGCCGGCGAGGCGGACGCGGCCGCCGCCGAACGCGTCCACGCCCTGCTGACCAGGCAGTTCCTCGACCCGGCGATCCACGGCAGGTACCCGGAGGAGGTCCTCGCGGCGGCGGCGCGCAACGGCGGGACGGCGCACGTCCACGACGGCGACCTGGAGCTGATCAACGCGCCGATCGACCTGGTCGGCGTCAACTACTACAACCCGTGCGTGGTCGAGTCGGGCCCGGGGCTGCCCGCCGACGCCGCCTGGCCGGGCTCCGACGGCGTGCGCTTCACCACGGCCGACGCCCCGGTCACCGCGATGGGCTGGCCGATCGTGCCCGACGGCCTGTCCCGGCTGCTCGTCCGGCTCTCGAAGGACTATCCGCAGGTCGGGCTCATGGTCACCGAGAACGGCGCGGCCTTCGACGACCTGGTCGAGGACGGCCGGGTGCACGACGACGAGCGCGTGGCGTACCTGGACGGGCACCTGCGCGAGCTGCACCGGGCCGTCGAGGCGGGCGCCGACCTGCGCGGTTACCTGGTGTGGTCGCTGCTGGACAACTTCGAGTGGGCCGAGGGCTACCGGCGCAGGTTCGGCATCGTGCACGTGGACTACGCGACGCAGACCCGGGTGCCCAAGGACAGCGCCCTGTGGTACCGCGACGTCATCAGCAGGAACGGCCTGTAGATTTTTTCCGTGCTCTCCCTCTTGGTGCAGTCATGAGACGCCCGACGCTGGAGGCGGTCGCCGCCCGCGCGGGCGTCTCCCGCGCGACCGCCTCCAGGGTCGTCAACAACCAGACGACCGTCGCGCCGCACATCCGCGACGCCGTGCAGCGCGCCATCGACGAGCTGGGCTACATCCCCAACTCGGCGGCGCGCAGCCTGGTCACCCAGCGCACCGACTCGATCGCCCTGGTCGTCAGCGAGCCGGGCACCCGGGTCTTCTCCGAGGACCCGATGTTCTCCACGGCGATCAGGTCGGCCAGCTACGAGCTGGAGGCGGTCAACAAGCAGGTCGTGCTGATGCTGGCGTCCTCGCCCAAGAGCCACGCCCGGGTGGAGCGGTACATCTCGGGCGGTCACGTCGACGGCGTCATGCTGATCTCCATGCACGGCGCCGACCCGCTGCCGGCCGCGCTGTCGCGCCTGCGGGTGCCGGTGGTCTCCTACGGGCGGCCGGCCGTGCCGGTCGACATCCCGTTCGTCGACAACGACAACGTGGGCGGGGCCGAGGCGGGCGTGCGGCACCTGGTCGAGTCCGGGCGGCGCAGGATCGCCACCATCGCCGGCCCGCAGGACATGATCGCCGGCCAGGACCGCCTGACCGGCTACCGCAACGTGCTGCGCGACTCCGACCGCCGCTCGATCGTGGCCGTGGGCGACTTCACCCGGGAGTCGGGCGCGATCGCGATGCGCCAGCTCCTCGGCGACGACCCCGCGCTCGACGCCGTGTTCGTGGGCAACGACCTGATGGCGGTCGGCGCGCTGCAGGCGCTGCGCCAGGCCGGCCGGCGGGTGCCCGACGACGTCGCGGTGGTGGGGTTCGACGACATCGAGGCGGCCAAGTACACCGAGCCGCCGCTGACCACGCTGCGCCATCCGATCGCCGAGCAGGCGGCGGCCATGGTCGGGCTGCTGCTCGGCCTGTTCGAGGGCGGCTCGCGGGAGCCGGTGATCCTGCCGACCGAGCTGGTGGTCCGTGAGTCGGCCTGAGCCCGCCGCAGCTACCCGGGTGATCTCCGCCGGCGAGGCCGTGGCCGCCGCCGTCGCGGTGGCCGAGGAGCACGGCGTCACGGTGCGCGAGCCCGTCGTGCTGAAGGACTCCTACAACCTGCGCATCCATCTGCGGCCCGCGCCGGTCGTGGCGCGGGTGCCCACGGTCACCGCCCTGGCCCGGCTGCGGCCCGAGGAGGCGATGCGCCGGGAGCTGGCGGTGGTGTCGTTCCTGCACGAGCGGGGTGCGCCGGTCGTGCCGCCGAGCGACCTGCTGCCCGCGCGGGTGCACGAGCGCGGCGGGGCGCTGGTGTCGTACTGGCGGCACGTCGAGCACCACGGGGCGCGGCCGGTGACGCCCGAGGTGTTCGGGCGGGCGCTGCGCGAGCTGCACGAGGCGCTGCGCGGCTATCCCGGCGAGCTGCCGCGCCTCGGGCCGGTCCTCGACGAGCCCGCGCACCTGCTCCGGGTGCTCTCGGCCGACCTGGAGCCGGCGGTGTCGGCCCGGCTCGCGCAGGCCCGCGCCGGTCTGGCGGCCCGGCTGCCGGTGGGAGGGCAGGCCGTGCACGGCGACGCCCATCCGGGCAACCTGCTGGTCACGCCCGCCGGCCTGCTGTGGAACGACTTCGAGGAGACCACGTACGGGCCCGTGGGCTGGGACCTGGCCTGCCTGCTGGGCACCGTGCGGCTCGACGGCCGCGCGGCCGTGCGCGCCTACGGGGCCGATCCCGGCGACCCTGACCTGGCGGTGTTCGCCGAGGCACGGGCGCTGCAGGCCGTCCTGTGGACGCTGGTCAGGGCGCGGCGCTTCCCCGAGGAGCGGGCCGCCGCCCGTGCTGTCCTCGACGGCTGGCTGCGCGACCCCACCGGCCGCGCCCGCTGACCGCCCGTTCCCAGGCCCGTTCCCATGCCTGTTCCCAGGCCCGTTCCCAGGCCCGTTCTCAGACCGGCACGACGCCCTGCGCCGGGCCGAGGAAGTAGCCGCCGGTGGCGTCGAGCACGTGGCCGGTGATCCACCGCGCCTCCGGCCGCGCCAGCAGCGCCACGGCCTCGGCGATGTCCTCGGGACGGCCGATGCGGCCGAGCGCGGTGACCTCGGTGACGCGCCGCTCGGCGACGCCGTCGTGGTCCTCGCGCAGCCAGGCGTTCATGTCGGTCTCGGTGACGCCCGGGGAGACGGTGTTCACGGTGATGCCGCGCGGGCCGAGCAGCGGGGCCAGGGTGAAGCCGAGCGTGTCCAGCGCGCCCTTGGTCATCGAGTAGACGACGTCGGGCAGCGCGATGCGCACGACCGCCGAGGACACGTTGATGATCCGGCCGCCGTCGTTCAGCAGCGGCAGCGCCCGTTCGATGACGAAGTACGGCGCCCGCACGTTCACCGCGAACACCCGGTCGAACTGCTCGGGCGTGACCGAGTTCAGCACTCCGCCCAGGATGGCGGCGTTGTTCACCACGATGTCCAGCCGGTCGTCGCGCAGGCCGTCGAACAGGGCGTCCACGCCGTCCTCGAAGGCGGCCTTGACCGCGTACGCCTGCCCGCCGGCGTGCTCGATCTCGGCGACCGTCTCCTTGGCCAGGTCGTCGTTGGTGGCGTAATGGACGATCACGCGGGCGCCGCCGGCGGCCAGGCGGCGCGCCACGGCCCGTCCGATGCCGCGCGAGGCCCCCGTGACCAGCGCGGTCTTGCCTGCGAACTCACTCATTGCGTGCTCCTTCATCGGTGGAGCCCCATCGTGCGGCGGGGACGTCGTGGGCGTCCAAGACCGGCTGTTATAGCTTCTTGCTATGGATGCCCATATCCGGGATCTGCGGTATTTCGTGACGGTCGCGGAGGAGTTGAGCTTCACGCGGGCGGCCACCGAGCGGCTGTTCATCTCCCAGCCCTCGCTGAGCAGGCAGATCAGGCAGCTTGAGCTGTCCATGCGGGCCAGGCTGTTCGACCGCGACCGGCGGACCGTCGCGCTGACCGCCGCCGGGGCCGCGCTGCTGCCGCTGGCCCGGCAGATCATCGAGCAGTGGGAGGGCGCGCGGCGCGCGGTGGACGCGGCGCGCGAGGAGCGCACGCTGACCGTGGGGTTCCAGACGCGGATCGGGCGGGGGCTGGTGCCGTCCATCGTGGAGGCGCTGCCGGGATGGGAGTTGCGCTTCCGCCAGATCACCTGGGGCGACCCGACCGTGGGGCTGGGCGACGGGCAGGTGGACGTCGCGGTCGCCTGGCTGCCCGTCCCCGGCGACGGCGCCTACGACTGGACGGTGGTGAGCACCGAGGAGCGCTGGGTGGCGCTGCCCGCCGGACACCGGCTGGCCGGGCGGGCGGAGGTCGAGTTGGCCGAGCTGGCCGGCGAGCCGTTCGTCGCGCTGCCGCGCACGGCGGGGCCGATGCGGGACTTCTGGCTGGCCGCCGACCGGCGCACCGGCCCGGCGCTGGTCGGGGCGGAGGCGGAGACGGCGGAGGAGGCGTTCGAGGTGGTGGCGTCCGGGCGGGCCGTCGCGCTGGTCTCGGCCGGGAACGCCGAGCTCTACCGGCGCGACGACGTGGTGGCGCGGCCGGTGACCGGGCTGCCGCCGAGCAGGCTGGCCATCGTCTGGCGGCGCGGCGACCGCAGGCCGTCGGTGCGCGCGCTGGTGCGGGAGTTCGTCCGCTGCCTGTGCGCGTGACGCGGGAGCGATCGAGGTCAGGCCGGGTCAGGCCGGGATGGTGGCGCGGGCCTCCTCGACGTGGGCGGCGACGCGGTCGGCGCCGCACGACTCGGCCAGGGCGCGGGCCTCGTCGAGCCGCCCGGACCGGTGGGCCGCCCGGACCGGTGGGCCGCGATCCCCTGGTGCCTGAGCACCTCGGCGAGCGTGGCCAGGTCGCCCGCCTCCGCGGCCAGTTCCCGGCGCGCCGGAAGAGGGGCAGCGCGCGGTCGAGATCGCCTTCGACGACCTGGTGGTAACAGCCCTCCCAGAACGCCGACTCCCCCTCCCCGCGCCGGTCGCCGACCGCCTTGAACAGCGCGCCGGCCCGTTCGAACAGCGTCAGCTCGCGCGGGTCCGCCGCTCCCCCGTGCACGAAGCGCACGTGCAGGACCCGGCCTCTGGCCAGGCACAACGCGGCAACATTCGCCCGAATGTACGGGACGTTGACGCCGTGACCAAGGACGGTCGCGGCGGCTCCGGTCAGCCGCGAGCCCGCGCCGTCGAGGCCCTGACCACCAGCTCCGGCTCGAACAGCAGCTCGTCGGCGGGCACCACGGCCTTGTCGATCTGGGCCACCAGCAGGTCGACGGCGGCCCGGCCCATCGCGTCGATCGGCTGGCGGACCGTGGTCAGCGGCGGCTCGGTGCAGTTCATCAGCGCCGAGTCGTCGAAGCCGATGACCGAGACGTCGCCCGGCACGTCGAGACCGGCCCGCCTGGCCGCCCTGACCGTGCCGAGCGCGAGCAGGTCGCTGGCGCAGATCACGCCGGTCACGCCCTGCTTGACCAGCCTGGACGCGGCCGCGTGCCCGCCTTCCAGGGAGAACATCGTGTGCTCGACGAGCCGCGGGTCGCCGCCCCGGGCCTGGAACGTCTCCAGCTTGCGCCGGGAGGGCATGTGGTCCTTCGGGCCGAGCACCATGCCGACGCGTTCGTGGCCGAGCGCGCGCAGGTGGGACAGGGCCATCTCGGCGGCCACCACGTCGTCGCAGGAGACCTGCGGGAAGTCCAGCCGCTCGACGGCCGCGTTGACCAGGACGGTCGGCAGCTTGCGCTCGTGCAGCAGCTCGTAGTGGTCGTGCGAGGCGTCGGCCTGGGCGTAGAGGCCGCCGGCGAAGACCACGCCGCTGACCTGCTGCTGGAGCAGCAGATCGACGTAGTCGGCCTCGGAGACGCCGCCGACCGTGCGGGTGCAGAGCACCGAGGTGAACCCCTGCTGGGCCAGCGCGCCGCCGACGACCTCGGCGAAGGCGGGGAAGATCGGGTTCTGCAGCTCGGGCAGCACCAGGCCGACCAGCCGGGCCCGGTCGCCGCGCAACTGGGTGGGACGTTCGTAGCCGAGCACGTCGAGCGCGGTCAGCACGGCCTCGCGGGTGGCGTCGGAGACCCCCGGCTTGCCGTTGAGCACGCGGCTGACCGTCGCCTCGCTCACCCCGACCTTCTTCGCCACCTCTGCGAGTCGTCGCGTCATGCGCAAACTATACGGCCTGCCGCGCAAGCGCTTGCGATCACTTACGTAGCCGCGGCCGGCCCTTCCCACTCCCGCCCAGGACGGCCTTCCCGACGATTTCGGCGCATCCGCCGGAGGAAATGCGGGGTGCCGCACGACAATCGCCAGTCAAATGTTTGCGCAATCACGTCAAGCCGTTGCGAAATTCTGCGTCACAGCTCCGCCCTCGACGGCAAACCCTGCCAGTCGCTCACGCTCGTCATCGCCGCCGCGCTCAGCAGCGCGCCCCGGTGCAGCCGTTCCTGCGGCGTCAGGCCGTCGAGCGCGGCGCTGATGTAACCGGCCGCGAACGCCTCGCCCGCGCCCGCCATGTCCACGACGGGCACCTGCGGGACGGCCACGTCGTAACGCATGCGGTCGGCGCGCACGCTGGCGCCCTTGACGCCCCGGTCCACCACGACCTCGCGCTCGGGGGTGAGAGCGGGCTTGACCAGGTCCAGCTCGTCCTGGGCGAGGAAGAGCAGGTGGGACTGGCAGGCCAGCTCGCCGAGCACCTCCTCGGCCTCCCGGACCGAGGGCCACAGCTCGGGCACGTAGTGGACGGAGAACGAGATCATCACCCCGGCCGTCCGCGCCGCGCTCATGGCGGCGTGCACGGCGTCGAGCGCGTCCCTGCTCAGGGCCGCCGTGACGCCGCTCACGTGCAGCATCTTGGCGGCGCCCACCCGGTCCATCGGCACGTTGCCGGGCGACAGCCGGGACCCGGCCGAGCGGGTGCGGTACTGGGCGGTCACCGGCTCGCGGCCGACGCGCACCTCCCTGAGCACCATCCCGGTACGCGCCCCTTCGACCACCCGCACGTCCTCGACGTCCACGCCCTCGCCCTTGAGCACGGTCAGCGCCCTGGCGCCCAGCTCGTCGTCCCCCACGCGGGCGGCGTACGCGCACCGATGGCCCAGTCTGGACAGGGCGATCACCAAGGTGAACTCGGGGCCGCAGACGTCCAGCCTGGCCTCGTTCTCGTGCCGCACCCGGCCGCTGGAGACCACCCCGAGCGGCTCTCCCAGCGCGTAGACGTCGGTCATGAGCCAGACTGTAGTTGGTCACGACTACGCCGAATGATTTTTTCGCATAAGTCCTGGTTAGGACCGTGATCAAATATTTTCTGTATCTTTAGCGAACCTTTTCCCCAACTCGTGCCTCAAAGTAGTAGAGGAAGCCGGCGCGCCCCGGCGCCGGCTTCGAGTCGATACGGGGAGAGGAATCAGCACCCTCATGAGAAAGATCGCAGTAGGAATCATCACCGCCTTCGTCGGCGGGGCCATGTTGGTTTCCGGCGCGGGCGCCGCCTCCGCCACCGCGACCAAGCACGCCACCGAACTCAAGATCCGTGACATCACCCCCAACCCGGTCGTGGTGAAGGCCGGCAGCGAGACCACCGCGTACTTCGACATCGGGGCCAGCTCCGACGTCCAGAAGGTCACGCTGAGCGTGTCGCCGGAGGGCGACGTCCGCACCTTCCGTGCCAAGGACGTCAAGGACCTCGAGGGCTGGCGCTTCGCCGTCCCGTTCAACGAGGGCGACTTCGCCGGCAAGTGGAAGGCCACCGCCGTGGCCTTCGACAAGGACAACAAGCAGGTCGCCACCGACTCCGCGTTCTTCAACGTCGAGATCCAGAAGGGCAAGGCCGACACCCGCATCACGCGCTTCACGGCCGACCCCTACAAGGTCCGCCAGGGCCGCTCGATCTACTTCTCCGGTCGCCTTCAGGTCGATGACGAAGGCTGGGAGGGTCTGCGCGGCGAGAAGGTGAGCGTCTACTACCGCGCCAACGGCTCCAGCGGCTGGAAGTGGGTCGCCTCGGCCAAGACCTCCTGGGGCGGCAAGTTCGCCACCAAGACCCGCGCCTGGAAGAGCGGCACGTTCAAGGCCGTCTTCGAGGGTGACGACGAGCTCAACAGCTCCGAGAGCCGTCGCGACTACGTCAAGGTCTACCGCTCCTGGCACCACCACTGATTGATCGCCGAGGCCCGGTTCCCCTGGTGGGAGCCGGGCCTCCGGCATTTCCGGATTCTTTTCACCGGAGAGGTTTATCGATCAGCCGATCGCCGCATGGACTGTCCCATTTGCAAGGGAGGCGGCCCGCCGCCTCGCGGACCCAGCGCCGATCCGACAGGAGCCCCCATATGCCCCACCCCCTGATCGCCCTCGTCCTGAGCCTGACGAGCACGCTGGGGGCGGCCCCTTCCGTCCGTTACGAGCCCGCCGGCACGGCCCGCGAGCAGCACGCCAGGAAGCTCCTGAAGGACAGCGGCGTGCTGCGCACCCGGCTCGGCGGCGTCCAGGTCGTCGCCCGCGGCTGCGACGCGCCCCGCGCCACCTGGGACGGCGACCGGCGGCGGATCACGATCTGCTACTCGCTGGTCGCCAAGATCGACCGTACGCTCACCGGCATCTCCGAGACGGAGGAGGCCGACCGGCGCACCACCGCCGCCCGCGTGGACGGCGCTCTGGCCGCCCTCTACCACCACCAGCTCGGCCACGCCCTGGCCGCGCTCAACGGCCTGCCCGCCGGCGAGCCGCAGGCCGACCGGTTCGCCGCGCTGACGCTCGCCGCACGCGACGGCGGCCACGCGGTGGCCGCCGCCGAGGCCCGCCACCTGCTGGCCGCCCACACCCACGCCGACCATCTGTCGGGGACGGCCGCCTCCGCCACGTTCGCCTGCCTGCTGTACGGCGCCGACCCCGTCAGGTACGCCCGCATCGCCAAGGGCGGCTGGGTGCCGGCCGAGCGCGTCCCGTCGTGCCGCGCCGAGTACGAGCGGGCCAGGGCGGAACTGGGGTCACTGGCAGTGAAAGTCGGGGCCTGAGGGGTACGTCCGGATGTATGGCTGAGGAGCTGCTCAGAGACTTCGACCCGTTCGACATCTTCGACACCGAGGCGGCCCGGCTCGACCGGTTCTTCGACGGGCTCGACGAGGCGGGCTGGGCGCGTCCGTCCCGCTGCGCCGGGTGGTCGGTGCGCGACGTGCTGGCCCATCTGGCGGGTGAGGAGGCGTACAACCACGCCTGTCTCGACGGCACCGTGCAGGAGCTGCTGACCCGGGTGGCCGCCGAGGGGGTGACCGGGTTCAACGACTTCAACGAGTGGTCCGTACGGCAGCGCCGCGACGTGCCCGTCGAGGAGGTGCTCCAGGAGTGGCGCACCAAGAACGGCGAGACGCGCGAGCGGATGCGCGCCCTCGGCCCCGACGCGCTGATCGACACGACGGCGGGCCCGTACCCGGTGGGGTTGCAGACCTTCCACTACGACTCCGAGTACGCCACCCACGCCGACGACGTCGGCGCGCCGGTGACGGAGGAGGAGATCGACGACCGGACGTTGTGGCGGGTCGCCGTCGGCCGGTTCGTGCTGGCCGAGCAGGAGTCGAGGGCGCAGGTGGAGCAGACGGCCGAGCAGATCTGGGTGAGCGTCGACCAGGGCAGCGCGTCGCTGTCGTACCCGGAGTTCGTGGAGGCCACCGTGGGACGGCTGCCGACCGACGGGCTCGACCCGCGGGTCGCCGCCGCGCTGCGGTGCCTGGCCTGAGGGGAGAGCGGGATGTGGCTGCGCAACCGCGCGGGCACCGAGCCGGTGACGGCGCGCAGCCCGCTGCGCGCCAGGCGGGTGCTGTCGTGGATCGCCCTGGTCGTCGCCGCGGCCGCGGCGGTCTTCTTCGTGACCCGCGCGATGGCCACGGGTCAGCAGGTGTGGGTCTGGGAGGCCGCCCTGGCCGCCGCGGTGGCGGTGGTGGCCGCCGTGGACCTGGCGGTGCTCAGACGCCGGCGCGCCGGTCCGCCAGGTGGCGGGCACGGCCGGTCGGGTGGCGGGCACGGCGGGTAAGGTGGCGGGCGCGCTCGGTCAGGTGGTGAGGACGGCCAGCAGGAGCAGCAGGATCACCGCGGCGGCCACCCCGAAGATGATCCAGACATGGGTCAGCGCCCACACCCGTAGCCGGTCGCCGTAGGCCTGCGGGTAGTCGATGCCGTCGGACTCGATCCTGTTGATCGCCGCCACGCGCCGGGCCAGCTCGGGATCGTCCCGTTCGAGGCCCTGCTCGATCTCAGCGAGGATGCGGCGTTCCCTTCCAGAGAGACCCATCGCGATCACCATTGCTCCCACGCCGGTGAAAGCCTTGTACCCACCGGTAGCCCCAGCATGCCCGCCCGGCGCCTCCTTGGCGTGACATGCCGAGACCCCCGGCCGTTCCGGCCGGAAGGCGCGGAACGGACGGGGGCGGGTCAAGCCTTGGCTGTCATTTCTTGCCGTAGCGCTGGTTGAAGCGCTCGACGCGGCCCTCGGTGTCGAGGACGCGGCTGCGGCCGGTGTAGAACGGGTGGCTGGCCGACGACACGTCGACGTCCACGACCGGGTAGGTCCTGCCGTCCTCCCACTCGACGGTCCTGCCGCTCGTCAGGGTCGAGCGGGTGAGGAGGGCGAAGCCGGCGCTCGGGTCGCGGAAGACGACCGGACGGTACGAGGGGTGCAGGTTCTTCTTCATGCCCCTCTCAACCGGATGGCAATGGTTTTCATTCCCTCGCTTCGGGGTCCATCCCGAGGACCGTCCGGCCGCCGTCCACGGGGATCGTCGCCCCGTTGACGAACGAGGCGTCCGGCGAGAGCAGGTGCGCCACGACCGCGGCCACCTCGGCGGGGAAGGCCACCCGGCCCAGGGGGTGCACTCTGGCCATCTCGCGCTCGACGTCCACCACCTCGTCCGCGGTCCTGGAGGCCAGGAAGTCCTCGTAGCGTTCGGTGGCCACCGAGCCGGGCGCGACGGCGTTGACCCTGATGCCGTACCGGCCGTACTCGACGGCCAGCGACCTGGTCAGGCCCTCGGTCGCGGCCTTCGCGGTGGCGTAGGGCAGGCTGCCGGGCACCGCCCGCGTGGCCTGGTGGGAGGTGACGTTGACGATCGCGCCCGGCGTGCCCGCCGCGAGGAAGCGGCGGACGGCGACCGCGCAGCCCACCAGCGCCAGGTCCAGGTTGGCCGCGATCAGCCGCCTGACCTCCGCGATCGGGGCGTCGTGCACGGAGGCGTCGCGGAAGATCGCCGCGTTGTTGACCCAGCCCGCCAGCGTGCCGGCTTCCTCGGCCCGGTCGGCGGCCCAGGCGACCAGCTCCTCGTCGGCCGCGTCGCCCACCACGGGGACGACGCGGGGGCCGGTCCAGGACAGCGAGCCGCCGTCGCGGTCGATGACGACGACGGTGTCCTTCTCCCCCAGGAGCCGCTGGACCACGGCCTTCCCGATGCCACGCCCGCCGCCGGTCACCACGTAGGAAAGACTCATGCGTCCGACGCTACTCGGTCCCGGAGTGACCCTTGTCACCGTATTTCCGGCTGGTGAACGGGAACGAACCAATGCGTGATCGCCATACCCGGTCCGAGGTCGCCGGCCCGCGTGGTCGGGGCGCTCGCGATCACGCAGACGGCCGGCTACGGCGTGCTGTACTACGCGTTCTCGGTGTTCATCCCGCCGATGGCCCGCGACCTGCGCACCGGGGTCGCCCAGCTCACCGGCGCGATCACGGTGTCGGTGCTGGTGTCCGCGCTGGTGGCGCCCTTCGTCGGGCGCTGGCTCGACCGGCACGGCGGGCGCGCGCTGATGACGGCCGGGTCGCTGCTGGGCGGGCTCGCGGTGCTCGCCTGGTCGCAGGTGCGCACCGTGACGCAGCTCTACCTGGTGTGCGCGGCGCTCGGGATCGCCTCGGCCATGGTGCTCTACGAGGCCGCCTTCGCGGTGATCGTCGCCGGTTTCGATCCGGCCCGGCGGGCGCGCGCGCTGCTCGCCGTGACGGTGGTGGCCGGGTTCGCCTCCAGCATCTTCCTGCCGCTGACGGGCTTCCTCGTGGACCGGCACGGCTGGCGGCAGGCGCTGGTCGTCCTGGCCGCCGGGTACGCGCTGACGGCCGTGCCGCTGCACGCGCTGGCCGTGCGGGGGCGAGGGGCGTCCGCGCCGCCGGCCCGGCGCCGCGCGATCGTCGGCTCCGCGCTGCGCGAACGGCCGTTCTGGCTGCTGGTGGCCGCCTTCCTGGCCCAGACGGGCGCGGTGGCGGTCATGGGGGTGCTGCTGGTGACGTACCTGATCGCGCTCGGGCATCCGCCGTTGTTCGCGGCGAGCGTGGCCGGGCTGCTCGGCGTGCTGTCGGTGACCGGGCGGCTGGTCACGACGGGGCTCCAGAGCAGGTGGCCGGTGGCGCTGGTCACGGCGGCGATGTTCGCCGTCCAGGGGGTGGCCGCGCTGCTGCTGCCGCTGGCGGGCGACAGCGCGGCGGGGGCGGTCGCCGGGGTGGTGCTGTTCGGGCTGGGGTTCGGGGTGGCCACGATCGCCCGTCCCGCCCTGCTGGCCGACAGGTACGGGACGGCCGCGTACGCGACGCTGAGCGGCGCGCTCGCCCTGCCCGTCACGGTGGCCAAGGCCGTGGCCCCGCTGCTGTCGGCGGCGGTGGCGCAGGTCGCCGGATACCCCGCGGTGATGGCCTCGGTGGCGGCGGCCTGCGTGCTCGGAGCGCTCTCGCTGGTGGCCTACGATCGGTACGGGCGGGCGCCGGAGCGACAGGCCGCGTTGCCCGCCGAGCCGACCTGAGACCCGCGGTCCGCCGTCGGCGGAACTGACGGAACGTCGGCCGACGACCACGTAAGGTAGCCGCATGGATACCCCCACCGAGGCTCTCCACCGCGTCTTCGGTTACGACTCGTTCAGGGCGGGTCAGCAGGAGATCATCGACCACGTCGTCGGCGGCGGCGACGCGCTGGTGCTCATGCCCACCGGCGGCGGCAAGTCGCTGTGCTACCAGATCCCGGCGCTCGTGCGCCCCGGAGTGGGGGTCGTCGTCTCGCCGCTGATCGCGCTCATGCAGGACCAGGTCGACGCGCTGCGCGCGCTCGGCGTGCGGGCCGGTTTCCTCAACTCCACCCAAGACTTCGACGAGCGCCAGCTCGTGGAGGCCGAGTTCCTGGCCGGCGAGCTCGACCTGCTCTACCTCGCCCCCGAGCGGCTGCGCGTCGAGGCCACGATGCGGCTGCTGGCCAAGGGCGAGATCTCGTTGTTCGCCATCGACGAGGCCCACTGCGTGGCGCAGTGGGGCCACGACTTCCGCCCCGACTACCTCGCCCTGTCGGAGCTGCGCGAGCGCTGGCCGCAGGTGCCGCGCATCGCGCTGACCGCCACCGCCACCCCCGCCACCCACGCCGAGATCTCCACCCGGCTCGGCCTCGACCAGGCCCGCCATTTCGTGGCCGGCTTCGACCGGCCCAACATCCACTACCGCATCACGTCCAAGAGCGACCCCAAGCGGCAGCTCCTCGACTTCCTGCGCACCGAGCACCCGGGCGACTCCGGCATCGTCTACTGCCTGTCGCGCTCGTCGGTGGAGAAGATCGCCGCGTTCCTGGCCGACCACGGCATCGCGGCGGTGCCCTACCACGCGGGGCTCGACGCCCGCACCCGTGCCGCCCACCAGTCCCGCTTCCTGCGCGAGGACGGGCTGATCGTGGTGGCCACCATCGCGTTCGGCATGGGCATCGACAAGCCCGACGTGCGTTTCGTCGCCCACCTCGACCTGCCCAAGTCGGTCGAGGGCTACTACCAGGAGACCGGCCGCGCCGGGCGCGACGGCCTGCCCGCGACCGCCTGGATGGCCTACGGCCTGCAAGACGTCGTCCAGCACCGGCGCATGGCCCTGGAGGGCGACGAGGCCCACCGCCGCCGCCAGGTCCTCCACCTCGACGCCATGCTGGCGCTGTGCGAGACCGTCGGCTGCCGCCGGGTCATGCTGCTCGACTACTTCGGGCAGAAGGGCGCCGAGCCCTGCGGCAACTGCGACACCTGCCAGAGCCCGCCCGAGTCCTGGGACGGCACGATCGCCGCCCAGAAGGTGCTGTCCACCGTGCTGCGGCTGAAGCGGGAGCGCGGCCAGAAGTTCGGCGTCGGGCAGGTGGTCGACATCCTGCTCGGCAAGAAGACGGCCAAGGTGCTCCAGCACGGCCACGACTCGCTGAGCGTCTTCGGCGTGGGCACCGACCTGGGCAACGCCGAGTGGCACGGCGTGGTGCGGCAACTGCTGGCGCAGGGCCTGCTGGCGGTGGAGTCCGACCACGGCACGCTGGTGCTCACCGACGCCAGCGCCGACGTGCTGCGCGGGCAGCGGGAGGTGCCGTTGCGCCGCGACTCGGCCCGTCCGGCGTCCCGGTCGTCCAGGTCGTCGTCCGGGTCGTCCGGGTCCTCCGGGGCGAAGGGCCAGCCGGCCGCCGAGCTGCCCGCCGAGGCGGCGGCGCTGTTCGAGCGGCTGCGGGCCTGGCGGGGCGCGGTCGCCAAGGAGCAGGGCGTGCCCGCGTACGTCATCTTCCACGACGCCACGCTGCGGGAGATCGCCACGTTGTCGCCGTCCTCGCCGGCGGAGCTGAGCCGGGTCAACGGGGTCGGGGAGAACAAACTCGCCAAATACGGAGACCAGGTCCTGGAGGTCGTCGCGGCGGCGGCCGCCGAAGACGCCTGACGCCGTCCCCGCTCGGCTGCGCTCGACTGCCTTCGGCTCCGGGAGGGCCACGGTTCGGGGTGATGGCGACGGCCGCACGAAGAACGGTCGTCGCCATCACGCTGGCCGACCCGGTCGAGGCGCATGGCCAGCGACCGGCCGGACGGATGCCGGGCCCCGGTGTCCCTCTTTGATCGTACGGGGTGCCGCCGCCGGGTGGGGGGCCGGTCGTGCCGTCAGTTCGGGTCGCGGCCGAGGTAGGCGAGAAGGTGGTCCTGGGCGGTGCCCAGCGGGGGCGGCCGCAGCCTGGCGCCGAACCGGTACGGGCGGTCCTCGTCGGTGACGAAGAGCTGGGCCAGGTCCAGCAGCTCTTCGGCGAGGGCGTGCGGGATCGGGCGGCGTTCACCGCAGGCCCGCGCGATGTCCCAGCCGTGCACGGTGATCTCGATGGCGCCCGTGGCGGCCACCATCGGCGTCGTCATGGGCACGTGGCCCACCGCGATCATCCCGGCCTGGATCGTGCCCGTCCAGGTGCCGAGCACCTCCGTCGCGCCGTCCCTGACCAGCAGCGCCGGGTTCCCGGACACCGGCCCGCCGACCGGCACCGGTCTGCGGGCGGGGGCGATGCGGCCTAGCGCGGCCTCGTTCAGGGCCTCGAAGGAGTCCTGCATGTGGTCCAGGAGCTCCTGGAGGTTCCAGCGGGAGCACGGGGTGGGTCGGCACAGCACGTGCGGGCTCACCACTCGCAGGCTGCCCAAGGTGTAGTGGATGGCCCGCTCCAGCAACGCCACC
Source organism: Nonomuraea sp. NPDC049684 (assembly GCF_044465345.1). Taxonomy (NCBI): domain Bacteria; kingdom Bacillati; phylum Actinomycetota; class Actinomycetes; order Streptosporangiales; family Streptosporangiaceae; genus Nonomuraea; species Nonomuraea sp. NPDC049684. Next base: position 302,315 of record NZ_JBITLO010000002.1, read on the forward strand.
CCTGCCGTCAACGCCCGCGCCCGTTCGTCCATGTCGCCTCCTCGACTCATACAGACCGCCCGGAACCCCGAAACTCATCGCCCCTCCCCCACCACACCTACGCCCGAACCTCTGTCAACGAACATCCCCACCCGTTCCGGCCCCGGCCCAAGCGACCGGCACAGGCGGGGTGTGGCTGGTGGGTGAGTGCTCTTGGGGTGCTTCGGCGCGGGGTGTCGAGGGCGGGCAGGGGGGGTGCGGGCGGCGCGTGTCCGCTGGAGCCTTTGGGCGGGTGGCGGTGGTGCGGGTGGCTTGTGTCCCGGTGGAACCTTCTGGGCGGGTGGGAGGTAGGTGAGGGTATGAGGAAGTTGGCGGTCATTTCGGTGGCGGTACTGCTGGCGGGGGTCGGATGTGCGGGGGATGGCGACGGTCCTGCGCGGGGCGTGGGGGCCAGTGGTGACGCTGGGGCCCCGTTCGAAGGTACGGGGAGCAGCGCGGCCCCCTCGGTGAGCGTGGATTCCTGGGTGAGCGTGGATTCCTCGGTGAGCGCGGATTCCTCGGTGAGCGCGGATTCGGGGTTCCCGGCGGGCGACGGTGGGAGCGGGAGCTCACGCCCGGCCGCTGATGCCACCCCGGCTCCTGACCACAGTGGAAGCGTCCACTCCGGCTCCACCGCCGCCCCCGCCCCCAACCTGAGCACCGACGCCCACCCAGCCACGAACCCCGGCCCCAGCCTGGGCACTGACGCCCGCCCGAGCCCTGGTGCTCGGGTGGGAGTTGGCGGGAGGGGGAGGTCCAGCGCCCCGGCTGAGCAGTTGGGGTGTCGGGGGGCGTTGGTGGCGGGAGGGGGTGGGGGTGGGTTTCCGGAGGTGCGGGGGATGTCGGCGGATGCCGAGGTGTGGGGGTTGTTGTTCGTGTCCGGGCTGCCGCTTCGAAAGAAGGAGACCACCAAGATCGTGTGGCGGATGACCGGGGATGGGCCGCTGACAGTCAGGGCGTCCCTTCCTGACGGCACCGCTGCCCGCCTTGCCTGGGGGCCCGAGGAGCACGGCGGGTCGTCCTGGCGCCGGCCGGGGGACGAATGGGGCACCGGGCTCGTCTTCCCCAAGCCCGGCTGCTGGAAGATCGAGCTCAGCCGCACCCACGGCAAGGGCCACCTCTGGCTACCGGTCGCCTGACGACAGCACCCAGCAACCCACCGCACGACCCCCGCCGACCTCCCACCGCCCACCGCCGACCTCCAACCGCCTCGACAGCTCACCGCAGGAACCGCCGCCGACGTCCCGCCGCCCAGCGGCCCACCGCATGAGCCACGCCTGGCTGCCAGCCACCTCGCATCCGGCAGCCGACGGCTCGCGCCGCTGCCGCATACCGGCTGCCCAGCACTCAGCAGCCCGTGGCACCCGCCGTCCTCGCCGCCGCCCAGCACCCGACAGCCCCTTGCAGGAGCCGTCCTGGCGACCGGGTGCCCAGCAGGCAGGGGTGCGGCAGACGGTGTGGTTCCCGTCAGTGGTTGGCCAGGGCTTGGTTGATGAAGGTTTGGACGTCGGTGAGGACCTCGTCCCTGTTGGTTTCGTTGAAGACCTCGTGGCGGGCGCCGGTGTAGATGCGTTCGGTCAGGTCGGTGCCCTTTACCGCCTCCACCCCGGCCCGGCTGCCGGCCAGCGGTACGAGCTGGTCGTCCTCGCCGTGCACCCACAACGTGGGCAGGGCGCCGAACGTGCCGCCCTTGGCGATCGTGTCCAGCATCGCGGCGAACGCCTCCACCGTGGCCCGCTTGAACGGCCCGTGCCAGACCAGCGGGTCGTCCGCGTACGCCGCCCCCACCGACGGGTCGCGGGAGAGCGTGGCCGGGTCGATGGGGATGTCGGGCAGCTCGTCGAGCGCCATCAGCGCGGGGATGACCGCCCACTCGCCGATCACCGGGCCCGACAGCACCAGCGCGGTCAGGCCCTCGGCGTAGCGCTGGGCGTACCGGGCGGCGATCATGCCGCCCATGGAGTGGCCGATCAGCACGACCGGGACGCCGGGGTGGTCGGCCCTGGCGCGCTCCTCGACGGTGTGCACGTCGGTGACGACGTCCTCGAAGTCCTCGACGAGCACGCGTTCGCCCGCCGACCTGCCGTGGCCCATGTGGTCGAGCCCGTAGACGGCGGCGCCGTGCCGGACGAGACGGTCGGCGACGTACTCGTAACGGCCGATGTGCTCGCCGTATCCGTGGACCAGGAGGGCGATGTAGCGGGGCCGGTCGTGCGGCCATTCGCGGACGACGTTCAGCCCCCGCGTGCCGGTGAAGGTGTGCTCTCGCGACTCGGCCATGAACTTCCTCTCCCATCCAGCCACGACGTCCGAAAACCGCTGACTTCCGCGGGCGCGCCGGTGTTGTAGAGAGTATGGACATCCACACCATCATCGACAGTCCGCTGGGCGAGATTCTCCTCGTCGGCGACGGCGCGGGGCGGCTGACCCGCGTGTCGTTCGACGTGGGCACGCCGCCCGGACGCCGGGAGCCGGCCGCGTTCGAGGAGGCCGAACGGCAGCTCGGCGAGTACTTCGCGGGCGGGCGCACCTCGTTCGACCTGCCCCTGGCCGCCCGCGGGACGGCGTTCCAGCAGCGGGTGTGGGCGGAGGTGGCGGCGCTCCCGTACGGGACGACGACGAGCTACGGCGAGCTGACCGCCCGCGCCGGCGTGGCGCGGGACCGGGTCCGCGCGGTCGGCGCCGCGATCGGCGCGAACCCGCTGCTCGTCGTGGTCCCCTGCCACCGGGTGGTCGCCGCGGACGGCGCGCTGACCGGCTACGCGGGCGGCCTGGAGCGCAAGTGCGACCTGCTCACCCTCGAAGGCGTCCTGCAGCCGCAGCTCTGGAGCGTGTTGTCGTGACGCCGCAGGTCGACGGGGCCGACTGGCAGCGGCTGGCCGGGGAGCTCGACGCCCACGGCTGCGCGCTGACGCCGCGGCTGCTCTCGCCCGGGGAGTGCGCGGAGATCTCCGGCCTGTACGACGAGACCGGACGGTTCCGCTCGACGGTCGACATGGCCCGCCACCGGTTCGGCTCGGGCCAGTACCGGTACTTCCGCCGGCCGTTCCCGCCGCTGGTCGAGGAGTTGCGGGCGGCGTTCTATCCGCGTCTGCTGCCGATCGCCCGCGACTGGGCGGCCCGGCTCGGGCAGCCAGCGCCCTGGCCGGACGACTTCGCCGAGTGGCTGGACATGTGCCACGCGGCGGGACAGACCAGGCCGACCCCCATCCTGCTGCGCTACCGGGAGAACGACTGGAACGCGCTCCACCGCGACCTGTACGGCGACCTCGTGTTCCCGCTGCAGGTCGTCATCGGGCTCGACCGGCCCGGCGAGGACTACACCGGGGGCGAGTTCCTGCTGGTGGAGCAGCGGCCGAGGGCCCAGTCGCGGGGCACGGTGACCGCGCTGCCGCAGGGTCACGGGCTGATCTTCACCACCCGCGACCGGCCGGTGCGCTCCTCGCGCGGCTGGTCGGCCTCGCCGGTGCGGCACGGGGTCAGCACCGTGCGCTCGGGGCTGCGGCACACCCTCGGCCTGGTCCTGCACGACGCGGCATGACCGCCGACCTGACCGGGGAGCGGACGGCCGAGCTGGAGGCGCTGCTCACCCTCGTCCGGGCCCAGCGCCCGCGGGCGGAGGCCGTCGTCGTCGGCCACGGCCGGGACGGCGCCCGCCTGGCCGGGGCGTTCGCCGACGCCTGGGACGGGACGGTGCTCGCCGTGGTCGCCTGGCCGGAGACGGCGGCGTCGTGGTTGCGCCAGGCCAGGCGGTTCACGGCGGGTGAGCCGGACGCCTGGGTGGTCGCGGGCGCGCCGGCCGGATGGGCCGGGATGAGCGAGCGCCTGCGCCGCAGCACCGACTGGGATCCGCGCCGGACGTACGGTTCGGCGGCCACGGCCCGCGCGGTGGCCCTGGCCGCTCCTGGGACACTGGAAGGCATGCGCGGAGCCGACGCCGACGGCACGACATGGCGAATAGGACGAAACCTGATATTTAGGGAACCATCGTGATCCCCCTGCCCATGCGGGAGATCGCCCCGGGTGCGGTGCACGTCCCCGGCTGGCTGTCCCTGGCCGAGCAGCAGGACCTGGTGCGCGCCTGCCGCGCGTGGGCGACCGGCCCGGTGCCGATCCGGCACACCGTGCTGCCCGGCGGCGGCGTGATGTCGGTGCGGACGGTGTGCGTCGGCTGGCACTGGCAGCCGTACCGGTACACGCGCCTGGCCCATGACGTGAACGGGCGGCGGGTGGCCGCGTTCCCCACGTGGCTCGGCGACCTCGGCCGCCGCGCGCTGGCCGACGCCTACGGCCGCCCGGACGACGGCTACGACCCCGACACCGCGCTGGTCAACTTCTACGACGGCCACCAGGCCAGGATGGGCATGCACCAGGACAAGGACGAGCGATCCGACGCCCCGGTGGTGTCCCTGAGCGTCGGCGACACGTGCCTGTTCCGCTTCGGCAACACCGAGACGCGCGGGAAGCCGTACACCGACGTCGAGCTGGCCTCGGGTGATCTGTTCGTGTTCGGCGGCGCGTCCCGCTTCGCCTTCCACGGCGTGCCGAAGGTCTACCCGGGCACCGGCGACCCGGCCACGGGCCTGGCCGCCGGGCGGCTCAATGTGACGATGCGGGTGACGGGTCTTCGATGAAGTAGTCGAACTGGTCGTCGGTGAGGGTGCGGCGCAGGATGCGCAGGACCTTGCCCGGGTCGTCGTGCGGGCCCGGGGTGTAGAAGGGCTTGCCGTCGCGGCCGAAGGTGATGGCCGAGCCGCCCTCCCACTTGCCCAGCAGGTCGCTGACGGGCGAGAAGTCCTCGTGGGGCTCGAAGCCGAGGGTGCGCGCGTGGTCGATCGAGCCGAAGACCAGGTGCTGGGCCAGCTCGATCGGCACCTCCTGGTAGCCCGCGTACTCGCCGAAGAAGTACTCGCGGAACCTGCGCAGGTCGCGCTCGTCGAGCACGTCGGGGCCGATGGTGTTCTTGAGGCCGAGGCAGTAGACGTCGGCGAGGTAGCCGCAGACCGTCATCCGGTCCCAGGTGTGGCGCCGGGCGACCAGCACGCACACCATGCCGCCGGCGCCGGACTCCGGGGCCTCGTCGACCCAGCCCTTGGACGGATCGACGCCCAGCCCGGCGCTCCAGCCGACGTTCATCCAGCAGCCGACCACCTCGGGCTCGGCCGACGTCACGTTCTCGGCGGCGATGGCGCGCACGAGGGGCGCGACGACCGACGGCGACACCTTGAGCGCCCGGGCGATCTCCTTGGGGGACCTGCCCTGGGCGCGCAGCTCGCGTACCTGATCCTTCAACTCCACACGCGGCAGCCTAGCGCCCGGCGTCCCGTCGGGCGGACAGGCGGCGGGCGAGCCACGCCAGGAGCCGGCGCGGCCGGGCCGCCCGCTCAGGCTCAGCCGACGGACGACGTCACGGTGTCGACGTGCTGCTGGCCGACCGAACGCCCCGACACCAGCACGAGGTCGAGCGCGCGCAGGTCGGCCAGGCGGTCGAGCGGGTTGCCGCGGACCGCGATGACGTCGGCGCGCTTCCCGGCCTCCAGGCTGCCGGTCTCGGCCCCGACCCCGCACGCCTCGGCGGCGCGTACGGTGGCCAGCTCGACGATCTCGGCGTTGCCGAACCCGGCCTCGGCGAAGACCTCCAGCCCGGACACGTAGTCGTCGGTGCGCTTGTCGAGCCCGGCGATGGCGAACCCGGTGTCGGTCCCGGCGACGAGCCTGATCCCGGCCTCGCGCATGGCGGCGAGGTTGCCCAGCCAGCGGTCCATGGGCTCGGCGCCGACGAGCGCGCGCAGGTTCCAGAACTGGCCGTGCACGGTCGGGCACACGAACGTGCCGGTCCCGGCGATGCGGTCGGCCAGCCGCGCGTCGTAGGCCGGGCCCGCCGGGGTGTGGAACGTGCAGTGCTCGATCGTGGTGACCCCGGCCTCCAGCGCGTTGCCGATCGACTCGGGGGCATGGGCGTGGGCCGCGACGGTCCTGCCGCGCGTCGCGGCCTCCTCCACGGCGGCCCTGATCAGCGCGGCCGGGTACTGGGCCCGCCAGCTCGGCACCGAGCCGGGCGACATCTCGCCGCCCGAGGCCATCACCTTCAGGCAGTCGGCCCCGGCCCGCAGGTTCTCCCTGGCCACCCGGCGGACGGACGGCTCGTCGTCGGCCTCCCCGCCCATGTACCAGCAGTGGCCGCCGGTGACTGTGATCGGCCGGGTCGCGGCGATCAGGTGGGGGCCGACGGCGAGGCCGTCCTCGATGGCGTCGCGCAGGGTGAGGTCGAGGAAGCCGCGCCCGCCGAGGTCGCGGGCCGTGGTGACGCCCGCGGAGACGAGCTTGCGGGCGTTCTCGGCCATGCGCAGCAGCAGGCGGCCGTCGCTCACGGCGCTGCGCCCGGTCACCGGGTCGACCGTGCCGTCGAACCCGAGGTGCACGTGCGCGTCGACGAGACCGGGCAGCAGGGTGTGGCCGGGCAGGTCGAGCGTCTCCGCGGCCCGGCCCGCGCTCCCGCGGGGGCCCACCGAGACGATGCGCGAGCCGTCGATCAGCACCTCGCCGTCCGTGATGACCTCTCCGGGACGCCCGGTGAGCACCGTGCCGGCACGGATGATCCGCATGCCTCCACAGTGCCACAGGCGGCCCCGCCTGAAGCGGAACCACCCCAATCGATAAGAAGGTTTACTTATTACGGCATGATGGCCGTCCATGTGGACGCGCGACTTCGTGCTCTTCTTCACCGCCCGCACGGTGTCGATGCTGGGCTCGGCGATGATGCCGGTGGCCACCGCGCTCGGCATGCACGACGCCGGTTACGGCGCCACCGGCGTCGGCCTGGCGCTGGCCGCCTGGATGGTGCCGATGGCCGGGCTCATCCTGTTCGGCGGCGTGCTCATGGACCGCTTCACGCCGCGCCGCATGATGGTCGGCGCCGACCTGGCCAGGACCGGGACGCAGGCGGCCACGGCGGCGCTGTTCGGGCTGGGACGGCCGGAGTTGTGGCAGGTCGTGGCGCTGTCGGCGGTCGCCGGGGCGGCGGCCGCCATGTACACGCCGGGCGTCGCGGGCACCATCTCGCGGATCGCGGCCGACGTGCAGCGGGCCAACGCCACCCTGCGCATGTCCGAGGCGATCATGCAGTTGCTCGGGCCGGGGCTGGCGGGGGCGCTGGTCGGGCTCGCCGGGGTGGGCGTGGTGTTCGCCGCCGACTCGGCCGGGTTCGCGGTCAGCGCGGTGTGCCTGCTGCTCATGCGGGTGCGGGTGGCGGGCGCCGGCGCGGAGCCGGTGCTGCTGCGGCTGCGGGAGGGCTGGCGGGAGTTCCGGTCGCGCACGTGGATGTGGAGCGTCATCCTGATCTGGGTGGTCTTCGGGATCACCCTGTTCGGGCCGCTGATCCCGCTGGGCTCGGTGCTGGTGACCGACGCGTACGGGCAGACCGCGTACGGGCTGGTCATGTCGGCGGGCGGGGCCGGGACGATCGTGGGCGGCCTGGTGGCGCTGCGGATCAGGCCGGCCAGGCCGCTGGTGGCAGGCGGGATCGGCATGTTCCTGTTCGCGCTGGAGCCGCTGAGCTTCGCGGCCGGCGTGCCGCTCGGCGTGATCATGGCCTGCCACGTGGTGGGCGGGGCTGGGTGGGCGTTCTGGTCGGTGATGTGGGCGACGAGCGTGCAGACGCTGGTGCCGGCCGAGGCGCTGAACCGGGTCAGCGCGTACGAGATCGGCGGCTCGACCATGTCGCTCCCGATCGGCCAGGCGCTGGCCGGGCCGGTGGCCACACTGGTGGGCTCCCGCGAGGTGCTGGGCTTCTCCGCGCTGGTCACGGTCGCCGGCTGCCTGGCGCTGCTGGCCCTGCGGCCGGTGCGGCAGATCACCGTAAGGCCGCGGGAAGAGGATCGTAAGGCCGCTCCCGCATCGTAGAGGCATGACAACGACGCAGACCGCGCAGTACGAGATCGTCCGCACCTTCGACGCCCCCCGCGAGGACGTCTACGCCGCCTGGACCGAGCCCGAGCGCTTCTCCCGCTGGTTCGGCCCCCGCATGCTGGCCACGCCGGTCGGCCGGATCACCCTCGACGCCCGTCCCGGCGGCCGGTGGCGCGCGACGCTCGTCGGCGAGGAGGGGTTCGAGGCGACGCTGGAGGGCTCCTACCGCGAGGTGCAGGCGCCCGCCCGGCTGGTGTTCACCACCGGCGACCCCGACAACCCCGGCGACGGCCCGGCCTCGGTCGTGACGCTCGACCTGCTCGACCGGGACGGCGGCACCGAGATGCGCTTCCATCAGTTCGGCGTCAACACCGACCAGGAGCACGCCGAGCAGGCCAGGGCCGGCTGGGACGAGTTCTTCGACCGCCTGGCCGAGCATGTCGCCCGCTGACCACCGACACGCCGGCCCCCACGCGCCGACCCTCGGCAGGCCGACCCTCAGAACAGGCCGAGGGCGTCGTCCAGCTTGTACGTGCCGCCCCGCTGGTACGCCGCGGCGAAGACGTGCTCACCGAGCGCGTCCCGGACCCGGGCCGTGACCCGCTCCTCCTCCTCGCGTTCGGAGGCGTTGGCCGGGGTCCGGATCTGCTCGCGGACCGCGGCGGCCAGCCCCAGCAGCACCGCCGCCCGCTCGGTCGGCCCGGCCGCCGACGCCGCGCCCGCGACGCACGCCGCCGCCGTGCGCGGGTCGCCGACCCTGACCGCCGCGGCCAGCGCCTCCCGGTGCAGCTCCAGGGCCGCGGCCGGGTCGCCGCGCAGCTCGGTGACGTGGCCCAGCTCGACCAGCAGGTCCGGCAGGTGCAACGGCGGCTCGACGGCTGGGTCGCGCGGCAGCCCCTCCAGCAGGTGGCGCAGGTGCGACTCGGCCAGGTCGAGCAGCCCGGCGCGGCGCGCGGCGAAGGCCAGGCCCATCTCGGCCATGGTCTCGCCCATCTTGTAGCCCTGGTCGAGCGCCAGCTTCATGGCCCGTCCGCACAGCTCCATGGCCTGGTCGTAGGCGCCGCCGTGCAGCGCCGTCCAGCCCAGCCAGGCGATGCGCCCGGCCACCTCCGGCCACAGGCCGAGCTCCTCGGCCATCCGCAGCCCCTCGGCGAACAGCCGGCGCGCCCGCTCGTGGTCGCCGGCCATCTCGGCCGCGCCCGCCAGCCATTCGGTGGCCTGCAACATGCCCCAGCGGTCGCCCAGCTCGCCGAACAGCCGCGCGCTCTCCCCCGCGTCGCGCTCCAGCGCCTCGGTGTCGCGCATGGTGAACGCGTCGCGCGCCCGCCTGGCCAGCGCGACGGCGACGCCCCACGTGTCGCCGAGGGCGCGGCAGGCGGCCAGCGCGCGTCCGGTCAGCTCCTGGCCGGTGACCATGTCGGGCACGCTCATGCCGGCGAACAGCTCGGCCCTGGCCCGCGCGCCCGGGTCGGCGACGCGCTCCAGCAGCGGCTCCCATGCCACCTGTTCGCCCAGCAGGAGCGCGAACCCGGCGTGCCAGGCCGCCGCCCGGTGCCTGGCCGGGCCGTCCGGCCCCGCGACGGCCAGCGCCGCGCCCAGCGAGCGCCGTCCCTCGGCCAGCCGGCCGCGCAGGAACCAGTACCAGGCCAGCGCGTTGACCAGGCGCGCGGCGGCGTCGGCGGCCCCCTCGGCGATCGCGGTGTCCAGCGCGGCCCGCATGTTGGCCGACTCGGCGTCCAGGCGCAGCAGGCGGTCCCGCTGCTCGCCGCCGTACAGGCCGGGTTCGGCGGCCACGGCCAGCTCCAGGTAGTGGCGCAGGTGGGCGCGGCGCACGTCGGCCAGCTCGCCGGCGTCGGCCAGGCGGCCCACGCAGTACTCCGACACCGACTCCAGCAGCCGGTAGCGGACGCCCGTCGCGCTCTCGGCGACGACCACGAGCGAGCGGTCGACCAGCCGGGCCAGCAGGTCGAGCACGTCGAGCCCCGGCTCGGCGCACACCGCCTCGGCCGACTCCAGGGTGCAGCCGTCGGCGTGCACGGCCAGGCGGCGCAGCACCACCCGTTCCGCGTCCGACAGCAGGTCCCAGCTCCAGTCGATCACGGCGGTGAGCGTCTGCTGCCGGGCGGGCGCGCCCCTTCGTCCGGACGCCAGCAGCCTGAACCGGTCGTCCAGCCGGTCCACCACCCCCTGGACGCCCAGCGCCCGCACCCGCGTCGCGGCCAGCTCCAGGGCCAGCGGGATGCCGTCGAGCCGCCGGCAGAGCTGGGCCACCGCCTGCGCGTTGCCCGCCTCCAGGGCGAACCCGCGGGCCGAGGCGGCGGCCCTGGCGACGAACAGCCGGACGGCGTCCGAGCGGGCCATCTCCGTCAGGTCCGTGCCCGCCGGCAGGCCGAGCGGCGGGACGCTCCACAACACCTCGCCGTCCACGCCGAGCGGCTCCCGGCTGGTGGCCAGGACGGTCAGGCCCGGCGCCGCGGCCAGCAGCGCGTCGACCACCTCGGCGACCTGCTCGACCACGTGCTCGCAGTTGTCCAGCACGAGCAGCACGCGCCTCGGCCGCAGCGCCGCGGCCAGCCGCTCGCGCACGTCGCCGCCCGACGGGTCCTCCCGGATGTCCAGGGCGGCCATGATCGCTTCGGTGGGCGAGTGGGTGGCGGCGTCGAGCGCGACCAGCCAGGCGCCGTCGGCGAAGCCGTCCAGCAGCCGGTGTGCCGCCTCCAGCGCCAGCCTGGTCTTGCCGACGCCGCCGGCGCCGGTGAGCGTCACCAGCCGCTCGGCGGTGACCAGCGAGCAGATCTCGGCCAGCGCCTCGTCCCTGCCGACGAGCTTGCTGACGGACGCCGGCAGGTTCGTGGTGGGCCGCTCGGCGGGCAGGCTCAGCTCCGGGTCCTGGGCCAGGATCGCCTGGTGCAGCGCGACCAGCTCGGGGCCGGGGTCGAGGCCCAGCTCGTCGGCCAGGCGCTCGCGCAGCTCGGCGAAGCTCGCCAGGGCGTCGCTCTGCCGTCCGGCCCGGTACAGAGCCCGCATGTGCACGGCGCGCAGCCGCTCCCGCAGCGGATGCCGGGCCACCAGGTCGCCCAGCTCGCCCACGAGCAGCCCGTGCTCGCCCAGGTCGAGCCGGGCCTCGGCGCGCTGCTCCAGCGCCGTCAGCCGCTGCTCCTCCAGCCGGACGATCGCCGACCTGGTGTACTCCTCGTCGGCGAAGTCGGCGTACGCCGCCCCCCGCCACAGCGCCAGGGCGTCGGCCAGCAGCCCCGCCCTGGTCCGCGGGCTGTCGGCGGCCTCGGCGCGGGTCAGCAGATCGGCGAAGCGGTCGGCGTCGAGCGCGCCGGGATCGGTGCGCAGCAGGTAGCCGGGCGCCCGCGAGACCACCAGGTTCTTACCGCCCGGCTCGGCGTCCTCCAGCGCCTTGCGCAACTGGGAGACCCGCACCTGGAGCGCGCCCGCCGGGTTGCCCGGCGGCTCCTCCCCCCACAGGTCCTCCACCAGCCGGTCGGCCGAGACCGGATGGCCCTCGTGGACGAGCAGGTCGGCGAGCAGCGCCCGGACCTTGAGCCCGGGGATCGTCACGGGCTCCCCCGCGTCGGTCCACACCGCCAGCGACCCCAGCACCCCAAAACGCATGCCCGTCACCTTATGCGCCGCCGTAAGCACACGAGAAGCGCACCGGAAGCGCCCTCCGGCACGGTGAGAGCGACGAAAGGGGAAACGACATGAAGACCGGCACCCTCGCTGGACGGCGTGAATGGACGGGGCTCGCGATCCTCGCCTCGGTGGCCCTGCTGCTCTCCATCGACCTGAGCGTGCTCTACCTGGCGCTGCCGCACCTGAGCGCCGGGCTCGGCGCCTCCGCGCCGCAGCAGCTGTGGATCCTGGACATCTACTCGTTCATGCTGGCCGGGTTCCTGGTGACGATGGGGACGCTGGGCGACCGGATCGGGCGGCGCAGGCTGCTGCTGATCGGCTCGGTGGCCTTCGCCGCGGCCTCGGTGGCCGCCGCGTACTCGGTGAACGCGGAGATGCTCATCGCGTCCCGGGCGCTGCTCGGCGTCTCGGGGGCGACGCTGCTGCCGTCGTCGCTGGCGCTGATCCGCACGATGTTCACCGACGGCCGGCAGATGGGCACCGCGATCGGCCTCTGGTACGGCTGCTTCATGCTCGGCATGGCGGTCGGCCCGCTGGTGGGCGGGCTGCTGCTGGAGCACTTCTGGTGGGGGTCGGCGTTCCTGATGGGCGTGCCGTTCATGGCGGCCGTGCTGGTCGCCGGACGGCTGCTGCTCCCCGAGTACCGCGACCCGCACGCCGGCCGCCTCGACCCGGCCAGCGTGGCCCTGTCCCTGGCGACCATCCTGCCGGTCATCTACGGGCTCAAGGAGGTCGCGCGCGGCGGCTGGCAGCCCGTCCCGCTGATCGCGGTCGCCGCCGGGACGGCCTTCGGCGTGGTGTTCGTCAGGCGGCAGCGCAGCCTCGCCAACCCGCTGCTGGACCTGCGGCTGTTCGGCGACCGCGCGTTCGCGGCGACGCTGGGGATCATGTCGCTCGGCGGGATCGTCATGGCCGGGACCACGCTCATGACCACCCAGTACCTGCAGACCGTGGAGTCGCTGTCGCCGCTGGGCGCCGGGTTGTGGCTGGTGCCGCAGAACGTGGCGATGATCGTGGCCCTGTCGGTCGCGCCGCGGCTCGCCGCCCGGATCGGCACCGCGTACGTGATGGCCGCCGGGCTGGCGCTGGGCGCCGTCGGGCTGTTCCTGCACACCCAGGTCCCCAGCGTGGGCGGGACCGGGCTGGTCGTCACCGGGCTGGTCCTGGCCTCGGCGGGCATCGCGCTGCCGATGGGCGCGGGCAACAGCGTGATCATGACGGCCGCGCCCGCCGAGAAGGCCGGGTCGGCGGCGTCGCTGACCGAGACGAGCGGCGAGTTCGGGGTGGCGGTCGGCGTGGCCGCGCTCGGCAGCCTCGGCACGGCCGTCTACCGCGGGCGGCTGCCCGAGCACCTGCCGGTGGAGGCCGTGCGGGAGAGCATCAGCGCGGCGGTGACCGCCGCCAAGGACCTGCCCGGCCTGCTGGAGACGGCGCGGGCGGCGTTCACGGCGGGGCTGAACACGGTGGGGGCCGTGAGCGCGGTGGTCTTCGCGGGACTGGCCGTCTTCGCCCTCCTCACCCTCCGCCACCACCGCCCGACGTCCTGACCCCTCCTGCCCTTCCCACCCCCTGACCGCCGGCCCGGCCGGCGGTCCTCCGCCGTCCCCGGCCCTCTCAGAGGCATGCCGTCCGTACGCCCGATCAAGCGGACGGCGGCGCTTCCCCGTACGCCCGATCAGCCGGACGGGGGCGCCTTCCTGGCCGAGCCGCGGTAGGCGGCCGGGTCGTAGCGGCGTTCGTTGTCGGCCAGCTTGGCGGTCGCCGCCGCCACCAGGTCGACCCCCAGGATGTCGGCCAGCCGGACCAGGTACAGGGTCACGTCGCCGAGCTCGGCGCGGATGCGGGCGAGCGTGTCGGGGTCGGGGCTCGCGGACTCCTCGGCGGTCAGCCACTGGAACTCCGCGACCAGCTCGCCCGCCTCCCCCGCCAGCGCCATCGCCAGGTTCTTCGGCGTGTGGAACCTCTCCCAGTCGCGGGCCCGCGCGAACTCCCGCAGCCGTACGGCCAGCCCTTCCAGCTCCTCGCTCACGACACCCGACCCTACTGGCCCGCCGGCCGATTCATCACGACCGGTGATGACAGTCCGGGCGAACCCCGTCTGGTTCCCCGGCCGCTTCCGCGATCGACTGGCTTACGTGTTCTCCCACTTCAACGGCCCGGTCCTGGTCCCCGGCGACCCCGGGTACGACGACGAGACGGCCCGCTTCAACACCGTCGCCGGCCCCGTCCGCCCCGCCGTGGTCGTCGGCGCCCGGGACGCGGACGACGTCCGGAAGGCCATCGACCACGCCCGGTCGGCGGGGCTGCGGGTGGCGGTCCAGGCGACCGGCCACGGCCTGTCCGCCCCCGTGGACGGAGCCCTGCTGATCAACACCCGCAGGATGACCGGCCTGTCCGTCGACCCGGCCACCCGCACCGTCCGCGTCGGGGCAGGCGTGCGCTGGGGCCAGGTCGTCGACGCCGCCGCCGGCCACGGCCTCGCCCCGCCGAACGGCTCCTCCCCCCTGGTCGGCGCGGTCGGCTACACGCTGGGCGGCGGCCTGCCCGTGCTCGGCCGCACGCTCGGGTGGGCCGCCGACCGGGTCAGGTCCCTGGAGCTGGTCACGGCCGACGGAACCCTGCGCACGCTGAGCCCGTACGAGAACGTCGAGATCCGCCGCCTCGGCGGCGCCCTGGCCGCCGTCCCGGACGTCCCGAACGCGATCGACCACCGCACGGCCGCCTACAGCCTGACCACGATCGCCTTCGCGGGCACGGACCCGAAACCGCCCCTGGACCCCGCCGACCCGTCCAGCACGGGCCTCCGCTTCCGCAACTTCCTGGCCGGCCCGCAGGCCCCGGCCCTGGCCGCCGAGGCGTACACCCCGTCCACCTGGACCAGACTCACCTCCCTCAAATCCACCCACGACCCCCACGACCTGTTCCTCTGATCGCCTGGCGTCCGAGCACCGGCGCTCGCCCGCCGCCTGGGGCCTGCCGGCCAGTTGGGCGAGGGGTCGGCTGCCGGTGCTGCCGCCGACGTACAGTCGCGGGTATGAGCGCCGGACATACGCATGAGGAGCTGCATCACCTGGTCGATCTGCTGTCGTCCGACCAGGCACTCGCCGACATGCCGGGCGAAGACGGCAAGCCGGTACGTCGTCGGCTCTCGACCGCAGGGATCGGCGCCTCCGGTGGGGGCACTCTTTCGGAACGTGTCGAAGATCTGTTGGCCGAGCGGTTCAATCGCTCAGTGTGACCGCTGTCCTTCCGGACACAGGTCCTTGATCGCGATGGTCGACCACGACGACAGGCACCACCTCTCCCGTCTGCGGCCATCCTTGATCGACGCGACTTCTCACTGGTACGACCGCGCGATGTAGTGGCCTTCACGTTGTCGCCCGAGAAATTGTCGTGACGCGGGGCACGCGCAACGGGTTCGCGTACACCTGAAGCTCAGTCCGCATGGCCACACGCGCCCGGATTGCTGGACGGTTGAGTGGGCGGGGGTGCACGCAGCACACACAGGCAAGGGCGCCCGCTGTCTCGCAGGTTCAAAGGTGGGATATCAGGGCGCGGGGTGCGCCGGAGGCGCCGAAGGAAGGGGGCCTGAGCCCGGAGGACGAAGACGCTTGTAGCGTCTCACTCCACGGCGGCCGTGCTATCCCGGACGATCAGTTCCGTAGCCAGTTCCACCCGCTTCGTCTCCGGCACCTCGCCCTTCCCCATCCCCAGCACCGTACGGGTCGCCAGCGCCGCCATCTCCTGCAGCGGCTGGCGCACGGTCGTCAGCGGCGGCCAGGCCGACTTCGACAGCGGCAGGTCGTCGAACCCCACCACGCTCAGATCCTCCGGCACGCGCAACCCGCGCTGCCGGGCGGCCTCGAACACGCCGAACGCCATCAGGTCGCACCCGGCGAAGATGGCCGTGGGCGGCTCGTCCAGGGACAGGAGTTCGTGGCCCTGGTCGTGGCCGGAGTCGACGAGGAACGTGCCGCGCCGGACGAGTTCGGGGGCGAGCGGCACGCCGGCCGTCTCCAGGGCGGCCCGGTAGCCGTCGACGCGGGCCTGGCTGCACAGCATGTCGGCGGGGCCGCTGATCACGCCGATCCGGCGGTGGCCGAGTTCGAGCAGGTGGCGGGTGGCGGCCAGGCCGCCGTTCCAGTTGGTGGCGCCGACCGAGACGATGCCGGGGGCCGGCTCGCCCTCGGGGTCGACCACCACGAACGGCAGCGACCGCGCGCTGAGCTGGGCCTGCACGCCCGTGGACAGGCGCGAGGCGACGATCACCACGCCGTCGGTGCGGCGGGCGGCCAGCCGTTCGAGCCAGTCGCGGCCGGGACCGGCGTGGGTGTGCAGCACCGAGATGACGACGCTGGCCCCGGCCTCGTGGGCCGCGCTCTCCGCGCCGCGCACGATCTCCATGGCCCACGGCGACTCGATCTCGGCGAACACCAGGTCGACCAGGCCGGCGGGGGTGTCGTCCTGGCTGACGCGCCGCTGGTAGCCGTGTTCCTGGAGCAGCCGTTCGACCTTGTGACGGGTCGCCGGCGCCACCTCGGGCCGGCCGTTGATGACTTTGGAGACCGTCGGGATGGACACCCCGGCCTCTTCTGCGATCAGTGCGATCGTCACGCGCCTCTTAGCTGACACGTTCGGGAGTGTATCCGAAAGTTTCGGGCTGGGATCGCTCCCAAGACGGCTATTGACGCCCTGCGCAGCACGTACCTATGCTCCGAGCAACGAAATTATCGGGGGCTATACGAAACTTTCATACCGCTCGTGCCCGATGAAGGGACCCCTGGATGAAACGCGGTCTGATCCTCATGGCCACCGCCGTGCTCGTCGCCGGATGCGGCAGCGGCGGAAGTGGCGAGAGCGGCGGGCAGCCCGGCGGCTCGCAGCCCGCCCAGAAGCCCGCCAAGGTCACGCTGGAATGGTGGCACCTGTCCACCGCCGAACCGCTGAAGTCCCTGTGGGCGCAGCGGGCCAAGGACTTCGAGGCCGCGCACCCTGACGTCACCATCAAGGCGACGGTGCTGGAGAACGACGCCTACAAGGCCAAGCTGACCACGATCACCCAGTCGGGCAAGGCCCCCGACGTGTTCGTCACGTGGGGCGGCGGCGTGCTCAAGCAGCAGGTCGAGGCCGGCCTGGTCAAGGACGTCTCCGGCGACGTCGCCTCGGTGCTGGGCACGTTCACCCCCGCGGCGCTGAGCGCGTACCAGTTCGACGGCAAGACCTACGGGCTGCCGACGGACATCGGGCTGGTCGGCTTCTGGTACAACAAGAAGCTCTTCGCCAAGGCCGGCATCTCGGCCCCGCCCGCCACCTGGGCGGAGTTCCTCGACGACGTCAAGAAGCTGAAGGCGTCCGGCACCACCCCGATCGCGCTGGCCGGCAAGGAGAAGTGGCCGGGCCACTACTACTGGGCCTATCTGGCGATGCGCATCGCCGGCCTGCCCGCGCTCACCCAGGCGGGCGTGGACCACGACTTCACCAAGCCCGACTTCGTGGCCGCCGGACAGCAGGTCAAGGCGCTGGCCGACCTCCAGCCGTTCCAGAAGGGCTTCCTCGGCGCGGGCTACGGCACCCCCGACGGGCAGGCGGCCACGGTCTCCAACGGCAAGGCCGCCATGGAGCTCATGGGCCAGTGGGCGCCCGCCGTCCAGAAGGACGCCGGCAAGGGCCTCGGCGACGACCTGGGCTTCTTCCCCTTCCCCGCGGTCGACGGCGGCAAGGGCTCGATCGGCGACGCCTTCGGCGGCGGCAACGGCCTGTCGGTGGGCGCGGACGCGCCCCCGCAGGCCGTGGAGTTCGTGAAGTTCATGACGCAGATGGACCAGCATGCCAAGGCCGTCGCGGCCGGCGGCGTGCTGCCGGTGCTCAAGGGCGAGGAGAGCGCGGTCAAGGACGCCAACCTCAAGCAGGTCGCGACCCTGCTGGCCGGCGCCTCCGGCTACCAGCTCTACCTGGACCAGGCCTACCCGCCGGCCGTCGGCCAGCAGGTCAACGACAGCGTGGCCGAGCTGATCGCCGGGACCAAGACGCCGGAGCAGATCGGCCAGGACATCAGCGAAGTGGCCAAGAGCGAATGACGACGCTGACCCGAGGGCCGGCGGCCGTCGCGCCGCCGGTCCCCGCCCCGCCGGGGCGACGGCGCGGGCGCGCGGTGACGATCGGGCTGTTCCTGCTGCCCGCGCTGGTGCTCTTCGTCCTGCTGGTGGTGGCGCCGATCCTGGTGGCGGTCTACGCCAGCGCGTTCAAGTGGAACGGGTTCGGCGGGCTGCCCACCGAGTTCGTCGGGCTGGACAACTTCACCAGGCTGCTGTCGTCCGGGATCTTCGCCACCGACCTGTGGCACCTGGTGGTCCTGGTGCTGCTGTCGGTGCTGGTCCAGCTCCCGTTCTCGCTGGCCGTGGCGATGCTGCTGAACCAGCGCATCCGCGGGCGGGCGGTCTACCGGCTGGTGTTCTTCGCCCCGTACGTGCTGTCCGAGGTGATCACCGGCGTGCTGTTCTCGCTGATCCTCGCGCCGGACGGCGGGATGGCGAACCAGCTGCTGTCGGTGTTCGGGCTGGAGTCGGAGTTCCTGGCCGATCCGGACACCGTGATGCCCGCGCTGTTCCTGGTCATGACGTGGAAGTACTTCGGCTTCCACATGATGATCTACCTGGCCGGACGGCAGGGCATCCCGAACGAGCTGATCGAGGCCGCGCAGATCGACGGCGCGACGCCCTGGAAGACGTTCCGGCACATCACCCTGCCGCTGCTCGGGCCGACGATCAGGATCAGCGTGTTCCTGTCGGTCATCTACACCATCCAGCTGTTCGACCTGGTCTGGATCCTCACCGGCGGCGGCCCGTCGCACTCCTCGGAGACGATGGCGGTCACCATGATGGAGTTCGGCTTCAAGCGCTCCCAGGTGGGTTACGCCAACGCGATCAGCGTCGTGATGTTCGCGCTCAGCCTCGTCTTCGCCCTCGTCTACCAGCGCGTGGTGATGCGCCGGGACCTGGCGGGCGCGACGACGTCCATGGGAGGCCGCCGATGAACCACGGAAGGCCGCCCGCGCGGCGGCGCCGTCCCACCCTGCCCCTGCACGTGATCGCCTGGATCGTCGGCGCGTTCATCCTGGCGCCGATCGTGTACGCGCTGCTCGGCGGGTTCAAGAGCAACAGCCAGCTCTCGGGCAACCCCTTCGGCCTGCCCGATCCCTGGGTCACCGCGAACTACACCGACGTGCTCGGCTCGGGGTCGTTCTGGCGGCAGGTGTGGAACAGCACGTTCATCGCCGTCGCCACGACCGTGGTGATGGTCGGGCTGGCGGCGCTGGCCGCGTTCGTCTTCGCCAGGTTCGCCTTCCGGGGCAGGGAGGCGCTGTTCACGCTGTTCACCGCGGGGCTGATGTTCCCGTTCGCGGTGGCCATCCTGCCGATCTTCGTGCTGCTGCGCACGTTCGGGCTGCTGGACGACCCGCTCGGCGTCATCCTGACGCAGGCCGCCTTCGGGCTGCCGCTGACGATCATCATCCTGCGGGGGTTCTTCCGGAGCATCCCGGGCGAGATCGAGGAGGCCGCGATCATCGACGGCTGCTCGCCGTTCGGGTTCTTCTGGCGGATCCTGCTGCCGATGGCCCGCCCGGCGATGGCGACGGTCTCCGTGCTGGCCGTCGTGGGGAGCTGGAACAACTTCATGCTGCCCCTGGTGGTCTTCAGCGACGAGTCGAGCTGGACGCTGCCGCTCGGCATCCAGCAGTTCCAGGGCCAGTACGCCACCGACACCGCCCGCGTCCTCGCCTACCTGATCCTGGCCATGGTGCCGGCGCTCGGGTTCTACGCCATCGCTGAACGTCACCTGGTCGGTGGGCTCACCGCGGGTGCGACGAAAGGGTGAACATGCTCCACGTCTCAGGAAGCCGGCTCCTCACCCCCGAAGGCACGCCCGTCCGGCTCAGGGGGGTGGGTCTCGGGGGCTGGATGAACATGGAGAACTTCATCACCGGCTATCCCGCCAACGAGACCTCGATGCGCGCGGCCGTGACCGGCGTGCTGGGCGAGGAGCGGGCCGAGCTCTTCTTCGACCGGCTGCTCACCTCGTTCTTCACCGACAGCGACGCCGGGCTGCTGGCCGGGCTGGGCATGAACTGCGTGCGCATCCCGGTCAACTACCACCACTGGGAGTCCGACGACCGGCCCATGGAGATCGATCCGAGAGGCTTCCGGCACCTCGACCGGGTGATCGGCCTGCTGGGCGAGCGCGGCCTCTACAGCGTGATCGACCTGCACGCCCTGCCCGGCTCCCAGAACCAGCACTGGCACAGCGACAACCCCACGCACGTGGCGGCGTTCTGGCAGCACCGGCACTTCCAGGACCGGGCCGTGCACCTGTGGGAGGCGCTGGCCGACCACTACCGCGGGCATCCGTGGGTGGCCGGTTACAACGTGGTGAACGAGCCGGGCGACGTCTCGGGCAAGGTGGTCGGCCCGTTCTACGACCGGCTGGTCAAGGCCGTACGGGCGGCCGACCCCGACCACGTCCTGTTCCTGGACGGCAACACCTACGCCACCGACTTCTCGATGTTCCGGGAGATGTACGAGAACACGGTGTTCGTCATGCACGACTACGCCCTGGCCGGGTTCGCCCACGGCGGCCCGTACCCGGGGCTCACCAGGGGCGAGTGGTGCGACCGCGGCCAGCTTGAGGAGACCTTCGCCCGGCGGTCCCGGTTCCAGCGCGAGACCGGCACGCCGTTGTGGGTGGGCGAGTTCGGCCCGGTCTACACCGGCGACCCCGACCGGGACGCCCAGCGCTACCAGGTCCTGCGCGACCAGCTCGCCATCTACGACGCCCACGACGCCGGCTGGTCGCTGTGGACGTACAAGGACGTGGGCCTCCAGGGGCTGGTGCACGCGTCGGGGGCGTACCTGGACAGGTTCGGCGCGTTCATCGGCAAGAAGCGGCGGCTCGGCGCGGACCGGTGGGGCTCGACCATGGAGGAGTGCGCCGACGTGCTCGCCCCGCTGCACCGGCTGGTCGAGACCGAGTTCCCGGACTGGGCGCCCTACCCGTGGGGCGCCCGCTACCAGACCGACGACCTGATCAGGCACATCCTCATCGCCCAGGCGCTGCTGCCCGAGTACGCCGGGCTGTTCAGGGGCCTCGGCGACGACGAGCTGCTGGCCCTGGCCGACTCGTTCACGCTGGAACAGTGCGTACGGCGGGAGCCGCTGCTCGACCTGCTGGCCGCCAATCTCACCGGGTGACAAACCGCTCATACAGTCGGGTGCGTCACACCACCGGGCAAACTATCGCCATCACTTCTTGCGCTAGGTATGCTTCGGCTGCCCTAATTTAGGTAAGCCTTTCCTCAGCGAGCGGGAGTGACGGTGTTCGCCAGCTACCTCATCGGACTGCGCGAGGGACTGGAGGCGACACTCGTCGTCTCCGTCCTCATCGCCTTCCTCGTCAAGAGCGACAGGAAGGACAAGCTTCCCCAGGTCTGGACGGGCGTCGCCGCGGCGGTCGCGCTGTCCGTCGGCTTCGGCGCGCTGCTGACCTTCACCGCCGCCAACCTCGGGCACATGGGGCAGGAGCTGTTCGACGCGATCACCTCGCTGCTCGCCGTCGCGTTCGTCACCTGGATGATCTTCTGGATGCGGCGCACCGCCCGCGCGCTCTCCGGCGAGCTGCGGGGCAAGCTCTCCGACGCGCTGCAGATGGGCTCGCTCGCGGTGGTCGTGATGGCCTTCCTGGCCGTGGCCCGCGAGGGACTGGAGACGGCGCTGCTGTTCTTCGCCGCCGTCCAGGGCGCCACCGCCACCGTGGACCCGCTGCTCGGCATCGCGCTCGGCCTGCTCACGTCGGTGGTCATCGGCTGGGGGCTGTACAAGAGCGCGCTGAAGATCAACCTCACCAAGTTCTTCACCTGGACGGGCCTGCTGCTCATCCTGGTCGCCGCCGGCATCTTCAAGTACGGCGTGCACGACCTCCAGGAAGCCAACATCCTGCCCGGACTGAGCTCCTACGCCTTCGACATCAGCGCGGTCCTGCCCGCCGATTCCTGGTACGGCGCGCTGCTTTCCGGCATGCTCAACATCACGCCGCAGCCGAGCATCGCCGAGGCCGTGGCCTGGATCGTCTACCTCGCGCCCACTCTCTTCCTCTTCCTGCTGCCTCAGCGAGTGAAGACCACTCCCGCCTCCACCGCACCCGCGGCCTGAACAGGAGCATCATGCGTACCGCCATCAGCCTGTCCTTCGGCGCGCTCGCCCTCGCGGGCCTGACCGCGTGCGGCTCGGGCACCACCGCCACGCAGGCCGCCAAGGGGTCCGCCGCCGCGCCCGGCAAGATCACCGTGGCCGCGTCCGACACCGAGTGCAAGGTCGCGGCCTCCGAGATCGCGGCGGGCACGAGCACGTTCACGATCACCAACGGCGGGTCCAAGGTGACCGAGTTCTACGTGTACGCCCCCGGTGACCGGGTGATGGCCGAGGTCGAGAACATCGTGCCCGGCCTGACCAGGGAGCTGGTCGCCGAGCTGCCGGCCGGCGCGTACGAGACCGTCTGCAAGCCCGGCATGGTGGGCAAGGGCATCCGCAACGCGCTGAAGGTGACCGGCGAGCACAAGGCGCTCACCTCCGACGCCCAGCTCGCCGACGCCGTCGCCGGCTACAAGCGCTACATCAAGTCGCAGAGCGACACGCTGCTGGTCAAGACGCAGGAGTTCGTGGACGCCGTCAAGGCCGGCGAGATCGACAAGGCCAAGGAGCTGTACCCGGTCTCGCGGACGTACTGGGAGCGCATCGAGCCGGTCGCGGAGATCTTCGGCGACCTCGACCCGGCCATCGACGCCCGCGAGGCCGACCTCGCCGACGGCGAGGAGTGGACCGGATTCCACCGGATCGAGAAGGATCTGTGGATCAAGAAGGACATCAGCAAGGACGGCCCGGTCGCCGACAAGCTGATCGCCGACGTCAAGACGATCGTCCAGAAGTCCAACGCCGCCGAGCTGACCCCGCTCAACCTGGCCAACGGAGCCAAGGAGCTGCTCGACGAGGTGGCCTCCGGGAAGATCACCGGCGAGGAGGACATCTGGTCGCACACCGACCTGTGGGACTTCGACGCCAACCTCCAGGGCTCCAAGGCCGCCGTGCAGTCGCTGCGCCCGGTGCTGGAGCAGCGCTCCCCCGACCTGGTCAAGACGCTGGACGAGAAGTTCGCCGCCGCGGAGGCCGCGCTGGGCGCGCACCGGAAGGGCGAGGGCTGGAAGCTGCACGACGAGCTGTCCAAGGCCGAGCTGAAGGCGCTGTCCGACGCGATCAACGCGCTGGCCGAGCCGATCAGTAAGATCGCGCCGGTCATCGCCAAGTAACGAAAGGTGGGGGCGATGTCGCAGGCCGGGGGGCGGATGAGCCGCCGCAAGCTGTTCGGGCTGGGCGCGGCGGGAGCGGCCGTGCTCGGGGCGGGGGCGGTGACGACCAGGTCGCTGCTGGAGGAGCCGCCGGTCGCGCACGCCGCGTCGACGTCCGATCCGTTCCCGTTCTACGGGCAGCACCAGGCGGGGGTCGTCACCCCCGCCCAGGACCGGCTGCACTTCGTCGCCTTCGACGTCATCACCGACAAGAAGGCCGAGCTGGTCGATCTGCTCCAGGAGTGGACGGCCGCGGCGGCCCGGCTGACGCAGGGCAAGGAGGCCGGGGCGTTCGGCGCGGTGGGCGGGGCGGCGGAGGCGGCGCCCGACGACACCGGCGAGGCGCTGGGGCTGCCGGCCTCGGGGCTGACGCTGACGATCGGGTTCGGCCCTTCGCTGTTCGACGACCGGTTCGGGCTGGCGGGCAAGCGACCGGCCGCGCTGGCCGACCTGCCCAAGTTCCCCGGCGAACAGCTCATCCCGGAGATCTCGGGCGGGGACATCTGCGTCCAGGCGTGCGCGCACGACCCCCAGGTGGCCGTGCACGCCATCCGCAACCTGGCCAGGATCGGCTTCGGCAAGGTCTCGGTGCGCTGGTCGCAGCTCGGTTTCGGCCGTACGTCGTCCACGTCGCGGGCCCAGGCCACGCCGCGCAACCTCCTGGGCTTCAAGGACGGCACCAACAACATGAAGCTGGAGGACGCCGACCTGCTGCGCGACCACCTGTGGGCCGCCGGCTCGGACGGCGCCGCCTGGATGGCGGGCGGCACGTACATGGTCACCAGGAAGATCCGCATGACGATCGAGACCTGGGACCGCGCCTCGCTCGCCGAGCAGGAGCAGATCTTCGGCCGGGACAAGGGCGAGGGCGCGCCGCTGGGCAGGAAGGCCGAGTTCGACGCCGTGGACTTCGCCGCCAAGGGCCCCGACGGGCAGCCGCTGATCAAGGACGACTCGCACGTCAAGCTGGCGCATCCGAGCAGCAACGGCAACGCCCACCTGCTGCGCCGCGGCTACAACTTCGTCGACGGCTCCGACGGCCTCGGCCGCCTGGACGCCGGGCTGTTCTTCATCGCCTACCAGCGCGACCCGCGCAAGCAGTTCGTGCCCGTGCAGATGAACCTGGCCCGGCACGACGCGCTCAACGAGTACATCAAGCACGTCTCCAGCGGCCTGTTCGCCTGCCCGCCCGGCGTCCAGGACGCCGGCGACTACTGGGGCCGCACGCTGTTCGCCTGACCCTCCTCAGCGCCCGCCGTCAGCGCCCGCCGTCAGCGGTGGCGGGCGCGCGAGGCCTGGGCGTGGGCGCGGTTGGCGCAGCGGGTCGAGCAGAACTGCCGCTTGCCCGGCCGGCTGCGGTCGACGAAGGCGTCGGTGCACGGCGTGGCCGCGCACTGGCGCAGGCGTTCCCAGTCACCAGCCGCGGCCAGCTCCAGCAGCTCGGTGACGGCCCGTACGGCGAGCCGGCCCGCCGCCGTCGCCCCCTCCGGCGCGACCAGCCGCAGCCGGGGCACGCCGCCCGCCTGCTCCACCGCCGCCCGCGCCGGCAGCCGGGCCACCCACTCCGCCAGCGCCCCCGCCCGGCCGTCGGGCTCGGCGGCCAGCACCGCCCGCAGCCGCTCGCGCACCTCCCTGACCTCCCGCAGGTCCGCCTCTTCGAGCCCCTGGTCGTCTTCGCCCAGCTCGCGGCAGAAGCGGCGCAGCTCGGCCACGTCGGGCAGCCGCTCGGGATCGTCCAGGTACTCGTCCCACGTGTTGGCCAGATCGACGGCCACGAGACCCGTCTCGGTGAACTGGCGCATCCCTCACCCTCCTGCTACTGTCACGACTATGAGCACTATAACCCCTGACAGAAAATTGACCGTCCTCGACGCGCCGTCCAACCTCGGCCTGCGTCCACTCGCCGAGGATGTCATCCCCGGCTGCTACAAGGCCCCCTGGGCGTTGCGGGACAACGGGCTGGTCGCGCGGATCGGCGCAGCCGACGCGGGCGCGCTGGTCCCGCCCCGCTACGTGGCCACCTGGAAGCCCGGCGACGGCGTGCGCAACGGCGCGGCCATCGCCGCCTACACCCGGCGGCTGGCCGACCGGGTGGCCGGCATCAGGGCGGGCGGCGGCTTCCCCGTCCTGCTCGGCGGCGACTGCTCGATCCTGCTCGGCTCCGCGCTCGCCCTGCGCAGGACGGGCCGCTACGGCGTGGCCTACCTCGACGCCCACACCGACTTCCGCCACCTCGGCAACTCTCCCCACGTCGGCGCGGCGGCCGGCGAGGACCTGGCCCTGGTGACCGGCCGCGGCGACGACTACCTGACCGACATCGACGGCCTGCGCCCGTACGTCCGGGACGAGGACGTCATCGTGCTCGGCGTCCGGGACGACGAGGACATCCAGGAGCTCGTCGCCGACGGCATCGCCTTCGTCGCCGGGAACGACATCCCCCTGGAGGCCGCCGAGCGCGTGCTCGTGCGCGACGACCTGGACGGCTTCTGGATCCACGTGGACGCCGACGTGCTCGACCCGTCCGTGGTGTCGGCCGTCGACTCGCCCTCCCCCGGCGGCCTGACCGGCGAGCAGCTCGCCGGCCTGCTCCGCGGGCTGCTCGCGCTGCCCGGGGCGGCCGGGATCCAGTTCACCATCTTCGACCCCGACCTCGACGAGGACGGCCGCCAGGCGGCCACCCTGACCGACATCCTCGTCTCAGCCCTGACCTGACCCGTGACGGTCCGGGGCGGAGTCGTCCGCCCGCAGGATGCGGAAGACGGGGTGATCAGGCGCGATGCGGCGGAAACGGTCCAGCGGCGCCTTGGGGCCGAGGCCCAGATGGGGCCGCGCGCCGGGCGCGACGGCGGCATAGCGGCGCAGGATCTCGGCGCGGCGCTCGACCGGGACCTCCGCCAGCCTGATCGCCGCCGCCCGCCCGCGACGCCGCAACACGGCCCGGCCCCCGGCGGCCCGGACGTTGCGCACCCAGTTCGCCTCCGGCCCCAGCATGGACACCAGGTACTCGCCGCCCTCGTGCCCGGCGACCGCGACGGGCACCGACGTGAGGGCCCCGCTGCGGCGTCCCACCACCTGGAGCACCGCCCCCTGGGGCAGCGGCAGCCACCGGGACGCGTACGTCAGCGCGTCGAGCCGGTTCATCGCCCGCATGAGCGCGTTGGGCCGCCCGCCCCGGTACATCAGGCGCTTGAGCGCCCCCGGCCACCGGGCGACCCGGATCACCGCGCCCTCCTCCACAGCAGCACGACCGCCACGAGCCCCGGGACCAGCGGAAGGACCTGCAACCAGCCGAGCAGCGGCGCCAGGCCGACCTCGCCGTTGGTGTCCCGGACGGTCAGGCCCGCGAGCGCGAGGCACGCCGCCACCACGAACAGCCCGGCCCCCAGCCACCGGGCCCACCCCCTGCCCGCCCCGGCCGCCCGGACGGTGACGAGCCAGCCGGCCAGCCCGACCGCCCCCACGACCGACAGGATCACCGTGTACGCGGTGACCCCCTCGTCGATCTTGCCCGGCCCCAGCTCCGGGTAGCCCGTCCTGAGGTACTCGGCCAGCCCGGACCGGTAGGCGAAGGCGAAAAGAGTGACGAGCACCGTGAGCGCGGCCCCGCCGTAGAGCAGGGCGGAGGCTCCGCGCGGCTTCCCTGTCATGACATGAGTCCCTTCGTGGACGACATTCTTACAAAGTATGTTTTGACTATACTTACCACGTAAGAATCGAGAAAGGGCACCATGTCCCCGAAGCGCACCCGCGGCCAGAACGCCGGCCTGACCCGGCAGGCCATCCTGCGGGCGGCTCTGGCGCTGGCCGACCGCGAAGGGCTGAAGGCGCTGTCCATGCGCCGCATCGGCCAGGAGCTCGGGGTCGAGGCCATGTCCCTCTACCAGCACGTCGACAGCAAGGACGCGCTGCTCGACGGCCTGGTCGAACAGGTCGTCACGCAGGCCGCGCCGCTGCTGACCGAGGCCGCCACCTGGCAGGAGGCCCTGCGCGAGTACGCCCACGCGCTGCTGCGGGCGCTGCTCGCGCACCCGAACGTCCTCCCCCTGGTGGTCAGCCGTCCCGCGATCACGCCGGGGAACCTGCGCCTGATGGAGGAGGGGCTGCGCGTGCTGCGCGCGGCGGGGCTGCCGCCGGGCCGCGCGCTGGACATGCTCTACGCCGTGACGGGGTTCGTCGTCGGCCACGTCTCCGTCCTGGCGGGCGGCCAGGCCACCGGTGGGGCCGCCGGTGGGGGCGAGGGGGCCGCGTCCGGCTCCGCGATGCGCGACATCCCCGAGCCGGACCTGGTGGAGACCCCGCTGCTGGCCGAGGCCACCCGGGCGCGGCGCGCCCAGCCGTCCTCGGGGACCGACCGCCGCTTCGTCTTCGCGCTCGAAGCCATGCTGCGCGGCTTCGGCGAACCAGGCGGAAGCGGCGGGCTCTAGCGGAAGACGTACCCGCTCGTGCTGGTGCGGCCGGCGGCGTTCGTGGCGGTGACCGAGGTCCAGGGGCCGGGCGGGACGTAGGGGGCCCACGCCGACTCGGGGCGGCCCGGCCCGTGCCAGCGCTGGGCCACGCCGACCTCGCGGCCGCCGGGCGAGGTGAAGCGCAGGGTGCCGCCGCGCAGGTTGTAGCCCTCGACGGTGATCCCGGGCCGTCCGTCCCGTTCCTCGCGGTAGGCGTTCACGATGATCGGCTCCCGGCCGCCGTTCGCGATGTCGTCGGCCAGCGAGGGGGTGGCCGGGCTCGCCTGGCAGGTGAAGAACGGCTCCCAGCCGTAGGAGATGATCTTCGCGGCGTGCCCGCCCGTCGCCATGATCTGCTGGTCGAGCCGGGCCTTGCTGGTACGTCCCCGCAACGGCAGCGGCTCGACCCGCCCGCACTCGCCGTCCGCCGGGGCGGGCTCGAAGCCCTCGACGTTGACCCACAGCTCGACCCCGGCGGGCACGCTCCCGGCCGCCGCCTCGATGTAGTCCCTGGTGGGCCCGTAGTAGCCGTCGGCGTTGCGCACCCGGCCGACCACCGGGACGAGCCGCGGGGCGACCATGGACCCGCCCTCCTCGATCCCGTGCACCGGGACCTTGCCGGTGCCCCGCCCGTCCTGCACGGCGACGGCCATGGGCGCGCCGGCGCGGGTGGCAGCGATGTCGGCCAGCCCGCCGGGCACCTGGCCGGGCGGGAAGCCGCGGCCCCTGCGGGCGTCGATGTAGGGGCTGACCAGGATCTTCCTGCCGGGCAGCGCGGCCGCGACCGCCGCGTGCTGGGCCGCGTACAGGGCGAGGACGGGGTCGCGCGGCCCCCGTTCGCGCATGGCCAGCTCGAACGACTGGTAGACCCCGCCGAAGGCGGCCGACCCGCCGAACCGCTCCCGGTAGCCGGCCAGCACCCGCGCGGTGAAGGCGTTCAGCGCGGCGAGGTGCGCGAGGTCGGGCTCCCACGGCTTGCCCCGCCGCTGCGGCGCGGCGGGCAGCCCGGGGAACACCTTCATCCCGTACGCCGCCGCCTCCTCCACCAGGTTGCCCAGCCCGTCGCCGTCGCTGGAGACCAGCACCAGGTCCTGGACGCGCGCGGCGCACGACGCGGCCAGCGACACGCGGTAGAAGATCCGCCCGCCGCTGTCGATCCGCCGGTCGAGGCCCGGGCAGCGCAGCACGGAAGGCCCGAACTCCTCGCTGGTCACGTACGTGTAGACGTGCCGGATCCGTTTGCCGGGCACCCGCGCGCAGGGCCGTCCGTCCACCCGGCAGGCGGCGAACTCCGGCTCCATCGGCCCGGCGTCGAACCGCGGGCCGAACGTGACGAGCGTGTCGCCGCCGAGCGAGTGGATCGCCTCCACCGTCCGCCGCGTGACGCACACGCCGGCCCGCGGCATGACCCAGTAGCCGGTGATCGCGTACGGCGCGGTCACCCGCGTGTCCCTGGGCGGGCACCCGTCGTCGCCGGCGCCGGGCCCGGCCGGGACCACGACGAGGACGGCGAGGACCACCATCACGACCAGCCACCGTAACCGGCGCACCCATGCTCCCCTCGACGTACCGACCAGAGTAGGCATCTACCCGATCCGCGGCCGGTAGTGCCCCGGTGCCAGCCGGCCGCGGGGCGGCACGGACAATGGAGTCATGGTGCGCATCGACCTCAGCGGGAAGACGGCGCTGGTCACGGGCTCGACCCAGGGCATCGGGGCGGCCATCGCGGCCGGTCTGGCCCAGGCCGGCGCGCGCGTCGGCGTCAACGGCCGCAGCGAACGCTCGGTGGCCGCGGCCATCGAGCGCATGGACCACGGCGGCCTGGTCGCCGCGCCCGGCGACGTCTCCACCGACGAAGGGGTCCAGCGGGTCCTCGGCTCGCTGCCGCGGGTGGACATCCTCGTCAACAACCTGGGCATCTTCGAGGCCAGGCCGGCGCTGGAGATCGACGACGCCGAGTGGCGGCGCTTCTTCGAGGTCAACGTCCTGTCGGCGGTGCGCCTCACGCGCGCCTACCTGCCCGGCATGATCGAGCGCGGCTGGGGCCGGGTCCAGTACATCGCCAGCGACTCGGCCGTCGTCACGCCCGCCGAGATGATCCACTACGGCATGAGCAAGACGGCGCTGCTGGCCGTCTCGCGCGGGTTCGCCAAGGAGGCCGCCGGCAGCGGGGTGACGGTCAACTCGGTGATCGCCGGGCCCACGCACACCGGCGGCGTGGAGGAGTTCGTCTACCAGCTCGTGGACCGGGAGCTGCCGTGGGAGGAGGCGCAGCGGGCGTTCATGCGCGAGCACCGTCCGCAGTCGCTGCTCCAGCGGCTGATCGAGCCGGAGGAGATCGCCAACATGGTCGTCTACCTCAGCTCGCCGCTCGCCTCGGCGACCACCGGCGGCGCCCTGCGCGTGGACGGCGGCTACGTGGACGCCATCCTGCCCTGACCGCCCGCGCTCAGTACGACTGGAGCTCGATCAGGTTGCCCTCCGGGTCGCGCAGGTGGGCGGTCCGCAGGCCGGGCCCCCAGGCGGGCCGGTCCTGCGGCGGCGCGGCGACGGTGGCGCCCAGCCCGACGAGCCGGTCGGCCTCGCCGTCGACGTCGCCGACCCGCATCACCAGCATCACCGCGTCCTGGGCGCCCGCCTGCGGCAGGCCGGACGTGCCGACGACCTCGGCGACGCGGTCGCGGCCGAAGAGCACGAGACCGGCCTGGCCGTCGATGTCCCAGTTGGCGTAGGCGGCCTCCGTCAGCACCTTCACCGGCTCCAGTCCGAGGGCGGCCCGGTAGAAGGCGACGCTCGCCGGGAAGTCGCGCACCAGCAGCCGAGGGTAGAGGGCGTCCATCCTGATCCTCCGAAATTAGTGGGTAACTACCAACTGTTGGGAACAACCTACACTTCTCGATGAGATGGAACTGCCACCCACCCTGCTCGGGACGACCACTTTCGTGCTGCACAAGGTCGGCGTCGCCAACCGGCGCGCCCTGGCCGCGCGGCTCACCGCCGCCACGGGGCTGAGCCTGTGGGAGTTCGCGGCGCTGGCCACGCTCGACGACTTCGGCCCGGCCGCCCAGCGGGAGGTCGGCGTCCGGCTGGGCCTCGACCCGAGCGACATGGTCCGCCTGATGGACGGCCTCATGGCCGAAGGGCTGGCCGCCCGGGACCGCGACCCCGCCGACCGCCGCCGCTACCGGATCTCGCTGACCGCCGCCGGCCGGGACGTCCTGGCCCGGGCCCGCGCGGTGGTGGCCGACGTCGAACGCGAGACGCTCGCCCCCCTGACGGACGCCGAGCGCCGCGACCTCCACAGCCTGGTCATGAAACTCTTCTCGCCCTGACAAATTCCATAACTCTGGTCAACTGGCGAACAACTGTCACAACAACTGCCCTCTTTGCACAAAGAATCAGATCATGTTAGATGGAGGGCAAGCTCCGGGAGAGAGGACCGGGCATTGTGACGCTGATCCTCGATGGCGTCCGCGTACGGCAGCGCGGGGAGACCTGGCTCGACGACATCCACCTGGAACTACCTCACGGACTGACCACCCTCGTCGGCCCGATGAACTCGGGAAAGACCACGCTCATGCGGGTCGCCGCCGGGTTGCAGCCGCCCGATTCGGGGCGGGTGCTGGTCAACGGAAATGACGTCACCTCGATTTCCATGCGAAAGCGCTCGGTCGCCTTCGTCTATCAGCAATTCATCAATTACCCGTCCCTCACCGTTTACGAGAACATCGCCTCGCCGTTGCGGCTGGACCGGTCGTACCGGAAGGACGGCATCGACCGGCGGGTGCGGGAGGTGGCCGCGGTCATGGGCCTCGGCGACCTGCTGGGCCGCAGGCCCGCGGAGCTGTCAGGCGGCCAGCAGCAGCGCACGGCGATCGCCCGCGCGCTGGCCCGGCCCGTGGACGTGCTGCTGCTCGACGAGCCGCTGGCCAACCTCGACTTCAAGCTCAGGGAGCAGTTGCGCGAGGACCTCAGGCGCATGTTCACCGGCTCGCCGGGCGTCGTCCTCTACTCCACCGCCGACCCGAACGAGGCGCTGACCTTCGCCGCGCCCGCCGTGGTGCTCGGCGAGGGCCGGGTGCGGCACGTCGGCGACCCGGCCGCCATGTACGCCGAGCCGCCCACGCTCGCCGTCGCGGCCACGCTCAGCGACCCGCCGCTGAACCTGCTGCCCGGCACGGTCAGGGACGGCCGGATCGAGGTCATGGGCGCTTCCTTCCCCGCGCCGGGCGCCGCCGCCTGCGGCCAGGAAGTCGTGCTGGGCATCCGCCCCCACCAGGTGACGATCACCAGGACCGGCCCCGGCCTGCTGGAGCTGCCCGCCGAGATCAGGCTGGCCGAGGTGACCGGGGGCGCGACGTTCCTGCACCTGCTGCTGGCGGGACGCCGGCACCTGGTGGCCCACCTGCCGGGCACCCGGCCGTTCACGCCCGGCCAGGCGGCCACCGCGTACGTGGACCCGCGGCACGTCTTCGTGTTCGACGAGACCGGCGGCCGATTACCGGTCGCCCCGGCGGCGGGGGCGGGCCGGCATGGCTGACATCCGCCTGGAGGGCGTGGGCCACAGCTACGACGGCGGCCGCACGTGGGCGCTGCGGCCGACGACCTGGACCTGGCGCGGCGGCCGGGCCTACGCCCTGCTCGGCCCGAGCGGCTGCGGCAAGACGACGCTGCTGAACATCGTCTCGGGGCTGCTCACGCCCACGGTGGGCCGGATCTGGTTCGACGACCGCGAGGTCACCGGCGTCCCCACGGCGGGCCGCAACATCGCGCAGGTCTTCCAGTTCCCCGTCCTGTACGAGGAGATGTCGGTCTACGACAACCTGGCCTTCCCGCTGCGCAACAGGAAGGTCCCGGCCGAGGAGGTCCGCCGGCGCGTGCTGCGGGTCTCGGCCATGCTGGGCCTGGACGACGTGCTGCGCCGCCGGGCGCGCCGGCTCGACCCGGGCCGCAAGCAGATCGTCAGCCTGGGCCGCGGCCTGGTGCGCGAGCAGGTGGCGGCCGTGCTGCTCGACGAGCCGCTGACCGTGGTGGACCCGGCGCTGAAGTGGACGCTGCGCAGCAAGCTCAAGGAGATCCACCGCGACACCGGCCACACCCTGGTCTACGTCACCCACGACCAGACCGAGGCGCTGACCTTCGCCGACGAGGTGGTCGTGCTCGACGACGGCGAGATCGTGCAGGCCGGGGCGCCGGCCGAGCTGTTCCTGTCGCCCGCGCACGAGTTCGTCGGCCACTTCATCGGCTCGCCCGGCATGAACGTGCTGCCCGCCGAGATCGACGGCGACGTGGTCAGGATCGGGCAGTGCGAGGTCGGCGCGGTGAGCCAGGCGCTGCCGCCGGGGCCGGTGCGGATCGGCGTGCGGCCCGAGTTCGTCCGGGTCGGCGGGCCGCCCGCCGGGCCCGGCGTGACGGCCAGGGTGACCCGGATCGACCGCATGGGCTCCCACGACCTGGTGCGCGCCGAGGTCGGCGGCCATCCGGTGATCGCCAGGACCGAGGCGGGCTCGTCCTGGACGCCGGGCGCGGTCGAGTTCCTGCACTTCCCCGCGGACCGGACGTTCCTGTTCCGCGACAAGGTCAGGTGCGGCTCGCTCGCACCCCTGGACGGAGGGGGGCAGGCGTGACCGAGCGGACCGCCGTCGCGGGCGGCCAGGCGGGCGACGAGGTCGTCCCGGACGCCGCGCCCGCGCCCCCGCAGGGAACCGCCGGGCCGCGCGCCGATCCCCGTCCGCGCAACAACCGGGCCTGGCTGCTGGTGCTGCCGGTCGTGGTGTCGGTGGCCTTCACCGCGGTGATCCCGCTGATGACCGTCGTGAACTTCTCCGTCCAGGACGTCTTCAGCCCGGTGGACCGGGTGTTCGTCGGCCTGGACTGGTTCCGGCAGATCGCCCGCGACCCCGAGGTGCGCGCGGCGCTCGTGCGCACGCTGCTGTTCTCGGCGCAGGTGCTGCTGGTGGAGGTCCCGCTCGGGGTGGCCATCGCGGTCTGCATGCCGCGCCGCGGCTTCTGGGTGTCGGTGGCGCTGGTGCTGGTGGCGCTGCCGCTGCTCATCCCGTGGAACGTCGTGGGCACGATCTGGCAGATCTTCGCCCGCGGCGACATCGGGCTCGGCGGCTGGGCGGTCAACAACGTGCTGGGCGTCAACTTCAACTACACGCTCGACTCGGCCGACGCCTGGATCACCGTCCTGGTCATGGACGTGTGGCACTGGACGCCGCTGGTGGCGCTGCTGGCCTACGCGGGGCTGCGGTCGATCCCGGAGCCGTACTTCCAGGCGGCGCAGATCGACGGCGCGTCGGCGTGGGCGACGTTCCGGCACATCCAGCTCCCGAGGCTGCGCGGGGTGCTGACGATCGCGATCCTGCTGCGGTTCATGGACAGCTTCATGATCTACACCGAGCCGTTCGTGGTGACCGGGGGCGGGCCGGGGAACGCGACCTCGTTCCTCAGCATCCTGCTGTCGAAGATCGCCGTCGGCCAGTTCGACCTGGGCCCGGCGGGCGCGTTCTCGCTGCTGTACTTCCTGCTCGTGCAGATCGCCTGTTACGTCTTCTTCACCGTGCTGACCAGGGCGGGGAGGTGAGTTCCACGCGCCACCGGCTGCCGTGGGCGCGCACGGTCTTCTGGCTGTACGCCGCCACGCTGATGTTGCCGCTGCTGTGGATGTTCGGCATGTCCATCCGCCCGAACGAGGACATCCTGGGCAGTTTCTCGCTGATCCCGCAGCGGGTGACCTTCGACAACTACGTCACGTTCTTCACCGATTCGTCGTGGTATTCGAGCTACCTCAACTCCATCGTCTACACCTCGATGAACGCGGTCATGTCGCTCGTCGTGGCGCTGCCGGCGGCGTACGCGTTCTCGCGGTTCCGCTTCGCCGGGGACAAGCACCTGTTCTTCTGGCTGCTGACGAACCGGATGGCGCCGCCCGCGGTGTTCCTGCTGCCGTTCTTCCAGATCTACCAGGCGGTCGGGCTGTTCGACACGCATCTGGGCGTGGCGATCGCGCACATGCTGTTCAACGTGCCGCTGGCGGTCTGGATCCTGGAGGGCTTCATGTCGGGGATCCCCCGGGAGATCGACGAGACCGCGGCGATCGACGGGTACTCGCTGCCGCGCTTCTTCGTCCGGATCTTCCTGCCGATGATCCGGTCCGCGCTCGGCGTCACCGCGTTCTTCTGCTTCATGTTCAGCTGGGTGGAGCTGCTGATCGCCAGGACGATCACGTCGGTGGACGCCAAGCCCATCGCGGCCACCATGACCCGGACGGTGAGCGCGGCGGGCGTGGACTGGGGGCTGCTGGCCGCGGCCGGGGTGCTGACCATCGTCCCGGGGGCCGTCGTCATCTGGTTCGTGCGCAACTACATAGCCAAGGGGTTCGCCCTGGGGAGGGTCTGACCGTGCAGTGGATGGTGTGGACGGCCCCCACGGCCCTGGTGTTCGCCGGGCTGGCGCTGCTGCTGTGCGTGATGGCCGTCTGGGCGCGGATCTCGCCTCCCGTGGCCAGGCGCGGGTTCCTGCGGATCGAGACCGACCGGGGCGACCGGCTGTACATCGGCCTGATCAGCGCGGCCGTCGTGCTGGCCCTGTGGATTGCAGTCACCGACCTGTCCATGTGGGCGGCGCTCGGCGTCGCGCTGCTGGTCATGGTCGTGATCGGGATATGGGGCTGAGAGGAAGAGGAGCCAGGCGATGAGGCATGCGGTGGGTGTCGCGGCGGCGGTCGTGGCGGCGCTGGCCCTGGTGGCGGCCGGTTGCACGGGCGGCGGCGAGGAGAAGCCGAAGAGCGACTTCAAGGAGGCCGACGGCAGGGCCGCGGCACAGCGGTGGGTGTCGGAGGAGTTCACGCCGAGCACCCTGTCCAAGGACCGGCAACTGGCGGAGATGGACTGGTTCATCAAGGCGGCGGCGCCGTACCGGGGCATGCAGATCAACGTGGTGTCCGAGACGATCACCACGCACGAGTACGAGTCGCAGAAGCTGGCCAGGGCGTTCACCGAGATCACCGGGATCAGGGTCAAGCACGACCTGATCCAGGAGGGCGACGTCATCGAGAAGCTCCAGACGCAGATCCAGGGCGACCAGAACATCTACGACGCCTACGTCAACGACTCCGACCTCATCGGCACCCACTCGCGCGGCACGTACGTGTTCCCGCTGTCGGACTACATGGCCGGAGAGGGCAGGAACGTCACCTCCCCCACCCTCGACCTGAACGACTTCATCGGCATCAGCTTCACCACCGGCCCCGACAAGAAGATCTACCAGCTCCCCGACCAGCAGTTCGCGAACCTCTACTGGTTCCGCTACGACTGGTTCACCGACCCGGCCATCAAGAAGCAGTTCAAGGACGCCTACGGCTACGACCTGGGCGTGCCGGTCAACTGGGCGGCCTACGAGGACATCGCCGACTTCTTCAGCAACAAGGTCAACGGCAACGGGACCGTCGACGGCCGCAAGGTCTACGGCCACATGGACTACGGCCGCAAGGACCCCTCGCTGGGCTGGCGCTTCACCGACGCCTGGCTGTCCATGGCGGGCAACGGCGACCCCGGCATCCCCAACGGCCTGCCGGTGGACGACTGGGGCATCCGGGTGGAGAACTGCCGTCCGGTGGGCTCGTCGGTGACCCGCGGCGGCGACACCAACGGCCCGGCCTCGGTGTACGCGCTCACCAAGTACGTCGACTGGCTGAAGAAGTACGCGCCCCGCGAGGCCGCCGGCATGAACTTCAGCGAGGCGGGCCCGGTCCCGGCGCAGGGCAACATCGCCCAGCAGATCTTCTGGTACACCACGTTCACGGCCGACATGACCAAGAAGGGCCTGCCGGTCGTCAACGACGACGGCACCCCCAAGTGGCGCATCGCGCCCAGCCCGCACGGCGTCTACTGGAAGGACGGCAACAAGCTCGGCTACCAGGACGCGGGCTCGTGGACGCTGCTCAACAACACCCCGAAGGACCGCAGGGCCGCCGCCTGGCTCTACGCCCAGTTCGTCACGTCCAAGACGGTGTCGCTGAAGAAGTCGATCACCGGGCTGACCTTCATCCGCGACTCCGACATCAAGAGCGACTACTTCAAGGACAACGCCGCCAAGTACGGCGGCCTGATCGAGTTCTACAACTCCCCCGCCCGCAAGCAGTGGACCCCGACCGGCACGAACGTCCCCGACTACCCCAAGCTGGCCCAGCTCTGGTGGCAGAACGTGGCCACCGCCGTCACCGGCGAGACCACCCCGCAGCAGTCGATGGACAACCTGGCCAGGCAGCAGGACGAGATCCTGGCCCGGCTGGAACGCCTGTCGCGCGAGCGCCAGGGGTACGGCGGCCAGTGCGCGCCCAAGCTGAACCCCGAGCGTCCGGCCCAGTACTGGTTCGACCAGCCGGGCGCGCCCGCGCCGAAGCTGGCCGACGAGCGCGGCGAGCCGGCCACGCTCGACTACGACAAGCTCATCGCCCGGTGGAAGGCGGGCGGCTGACCAGCTCCCGCGCCAGCCAGCCGAAGGCGCGCTCCTGCATGGGCACGTCGAAGCAGTGCGGGGACGGCGCGAACACGGCCTCGTAGCGGCCGGGGGCGTCGCGGTAGCGCTCGCCGACGCGGGCGTGCGCGCGGCGCATCCCGGCCTGCGGGAACAGGTCGTCGCGCAGGGCGTACTGGACCATCAGGGGGGCGGGGGCGCGGGCGGCCACCAGGTCGGGCCAGTCGCCCAGCCGCGCCAGGCCCGGCGGGTAGAACATCCAGGTGTGCCGCTCGACGTGGCCGCCGGCCAGCAGGTCGGGGTAGGTCGAGACCATCGCGGCGACCACGACCGCCCGCACCCGCGGATCGAAGGCGCCGAGCAGCGCGGCCCGCAGGCCGCCGCCCGACACGCCGGCGCAGCCGACCTCGCCGACGTCCGGCCGGGAGCGCAGGTACGCCGCGGCGGCCAGGTCCTCGCCCGCCACCACCCCGGCGAACGAGGTGCCGAGCAGGGCGCAGTGCTTGGCCACGACGTGCTCGTGCCGGGCCGCCGCGCGGTCGTACCGGTCGGCGTGGCCGCCCTCCCCCTCCGGGACGTCGAGCGCGAAGCGGCGGCTGCCCCAGGTGAGCACGTCGTGGGCGAGCACGGCGAACCCGCGGCGGGCCAGCTCGCCGGCCCAGGCCCGGCCGCCGTAGACGTCCCGCCGCAGCCGCCGCACCTCGTCCGACGGCCCTTCCGGGCCGTCGGCGATCTTCTCCTTGCCCGCCCACTTCATGCCCGCGTGGCAGTGCAGCGCCACGACGCCGGGCAGCGGGCCGCCGTGGTCGCGCGGTCTCAGCAGGTACGCCCTGGTACGCGGCCCGAAGCCGACCGTCCACGACAGCTCCTCGCCGTGCAGGTCGCCGTCGGTCCACGTGCGCTCGACGCGCACGTCCGCGGCGGTCAGGGCGGGCACCCCGATCGCCTGCCGGGCCGCCGCCCGCAACCGCGGCCCCGGCAGGGACGGGAACAGCTCCCACTGCCCGCCGACGACCTCGGCCAGCTCCCCGAACACCGCCGGGGCGGAACCGTCAGGCAAGGCGGGTGCCGGTGTCCGCCAGGTGCACGGGGGCGCCCGAGGCGGCCGACAGGTTGGCCGCGACGCCGGTCAGGACGCTGCGGATGCCGTCCAGGTAGCCCGCCTGCCGGGCCAGCGGGTCGTCGGCCGGGCCGCGGAACACGTCGTCCAGCAGCAGCCGGTCGCCGCCGCCGTGGCCGCCCGCGCCCGCCTCGATCGGCACCTCGCGCGGCTCCGCCCAGTGGGGGCGCAAAGTGAGCCGCTCCCAGGCCCCGGCGGCGTGCTCCTTGGACGCGGCGCTCGGGTCGATCGCCGCGTGCGGCGGCGTCCAGGCCCGCTCGACCACCTCCAGCTCCAGCCGTCCCGCCGTCCCGTTGAACGCCACCCGGTAGCCCTCGAAGGGCGCGTGGGCGTTCAGCGAGTACGTCAGCAGCGCCCCGCTGTCGTACCGGACCAGGACCGCCATGTTGTCGTCGATGGTCACGCCGTCGCCGAAGACGTCCTGGTCCCGGATGTAGCCGTCCTCGTGCTCGGCGTCCAGGTAGAGGCGCTTGAGCCGGGGATCCGCGGCGATGTCCAGGATGAACGGGTCGCTGCCGAGGCCGGGCGCGCCCCGGCCGCGTTGGGGACGGCCGGCCAGCCCCCGCGACCGCGCGTTGCCCGAGCCGTAGAAGCGCAGCGAGGTCTGCGCGAAGACGGTCTCCGGCGCCGCCCCGAGCCACCAGTTGACCAGGTCGAAGTGGTGGGTGGACTTGTGCACGAGCAGGCCGCCGGAGCTGGCCCGGTCGCGGTGCCAGCGGCGGAAGTAGTCCGCGCCGTGGATGGTGTCGAGCGTCCACTCGAAGTGCGCGGACGTCACCTCGCCGATCGCGCCGTCCATCAGCAGGCGGCGCACGGCCGAGTTGCGCGGCGAGTACCGGTAGTTGAAGGTGACGATCAGCCTTCCGGTGCTCCGCCGGGCCGACTCGGCGATGGCCGCGCAGCTCCCGGCGTCCACGGTGAGCGGCTTCTCCACGATGACGTCGCGGCCGGCGTCCAGGGCCGCGCACACGTAGCGGGCGTGCGCGGCGTCCACGGTCGCGACCACGACCGCGTCGGCGAGTTCGAGCACCTTGCCGAACTCGGCGGGGGCGAAGCACGGCACCTCGTGGCCGATCCGCTCGGCGTAGTAGTCCATGCGGGTGCGGTTGGTGTCGCACAGGGCGACGACCGTGCCGGTGTCGCGCCACTCGCCGAGCAGCGCGTCGACGTAGAGCTGCGCGCGGTGCCCGAGCCCGACGAACGCGTACCTCATGGTCGTCCTCTCAGCCGCCGAGGGCGGCGTTGGCCTCGGTCAGGAACTTCTGGGCGGCGACGTCGGGGGCCATCCGGCCGAAGATGACCTCCTCGGTGTACCGCTTGAGCATGTCCTCCAGGGCGCTGGCGCCCTTCGGCGGCGCGGCGGGCGGGTCGGCCAGCTCGCCCTTGATGGAGTCGACGAACTGCAGCGTCTTCTGGTCCGCGGGCGGCAGCTTGTCCTTGACCGCGGCCAGGACCTTCGAGCTGGCGGGCAGGCCGCGGTCGCTGAGGATGATGCCGCCCACCTCGGCGTCGTTGATCATGAAGTCGATGAACTTGGCGGCCTCGGCGGCGTGCTCGCTCTTGGCGGAGGCGGTGTAGAACATCGCCGGCTGGAGGAACATGCCGCCGGTGGTGGCGCCCTCCGCCTTGGGCAGGCGCAGCAGGCTCATCTCCTTGCCCGACGCCTTGACGACCGCGCCGAGCTGGTTGCTCCACCACATGCCGGACGCGCCGGTGTTGGTGGCCAGCAGCGACTGGTCCACGCTGGTCGCGCCGACCTCCGCGGTCTTGGCGGCGTCCGGGCTGCCCTTGGCCTTGATCGTGTCCAGCATGACCTGCCACCAGGCCACGATCGTCTGGGGCGTGACGGCGATCTTGTTGCCCTGGTAGAAGGGCTCGCCGCGCTGGGCGGCGAAGATCTGCAGGAAGGCGGGGTTCCAGTTGAGCTGGGTGCCGTAGACCGTGCCGCCGCCCTTGGCGGTGATCTTCGAGCTGAGGTCGACGTAGTCCTTCCACGTCCACTTCGTGTCGTCGGGCACCTTCTGCCCGGCCGACTCCACCAGGGCCGGGTTGAGCACCACCGAGAAGACGTTCGCGCCGGTGGGGACGGCGAACTGCTTGCCGTCGATGCCGCCGGTGCCCAGCAGCTTGGGGTCGATGTCGGCCGTCTGGACCTTGCCGGTCAGGTCGGCCAGCGTGCCGCGGTCGGCGTACTCGCGAAGGCCGCGGATCTCCAGGGTGATGACGTCCGGGGCGTCGCTGGCGGCGACCTTCGTGGACAGCGTCTCGTAGTAGCTGGCGAAGTCGGAGAACTCGCCCTCGACGTCGATGCCCGGGTTCTTGGCCTCGAACTTCTTGATGGCCTCCTCGGTCATCTTCTGCCGCGCGTCGCTGCCCCAGTAGGAGAAGCGCAGCTTGACCTTCCCGCCGGCGCCGTCGTCGCCGCCGCTGCCGCAGGCCGCGGTGACCGCCAGCACGGCGGTGGCGAGCAGGGCCGCCGACCACGTCTTCTTGCCAGAGCTCACGGCTCTACCTCCTGTGGGATTCGTCTGTGTCGGGGGGTGGGGGAACTACTTCAGTCCCGTGGTGGCCACACCACGGATCAGGTACTTCTGGCCGGCCAGGAAGAAGCCGAAGATGGGCCCGAGCGCGACGATCGACATGGCGAACATCGGGCCCCACGACGAGTCGCTGCTGGCGTCGAGGAACGTGCGCAGCGCCACCGGAGCGGTGAAGTTGTCCGGGTTGTTGAGGTAGAGGAGCTGGCTGAGGAAGTCGTTCCACGTCCAGATGAACGTGAAGATCGCCGTCGTGGCCAGCGCCGGGGTGCAGAGCGGGATGATCACCCTGATGAACGTGCGCCAGTAGCCGGCGCCGTCGATCTCGGCGGCCTCGTCCAGCTCCCTGGGGAGCGAGCGGATGAACTGCACCATCAGGAACACGAAGAACGCGTCCGTGGCCAGCACCTTCGGCATGACCAGCGGCCAGATCGTGTTGATCAGTCCGAGCTTGGAGAACATGACGTACTGCGGCACGATCAGCACGTGGTGCGGCAGCATGATCGTGCCCAGCATGAGGGTGAACCACAGCTTCTTGAGCGGGAAGTTCAGCCGGGCGAAGGCGTAGGCGGCCAGCGAGCAGGCCACCAGGTTCGCCACCACCGACAGCGCGGTGATCACCGCGGAATTCCACAGGTAGTAGCCGAAGGGGTGCTTCAGCGCCGTCCAGCCCTCGGTGTAGTTCTCCAGTGTGACCTCGCTCGGCCACAGGCCGGGCTGCCGGAAGATCAGCTCCTCGGGCTTGAGCGAGCTGGAGATCATCCACAGCAGTGGATAGAGCATGACCAGGCCGAACCCGATCAGCAGCACGTGCTTGACCACCCGGCCGCCCCTGAACGGGCGGAACAGCACGGGCAGCGGCCTACTTGGTGTCGCCATAGAAGACCCAATACTTGGACGCGAGGAAGTTCACCCCGGTGAGACCGGCGATGATGAGCAGCAGGACCCACGCCATGGCGGCCGCGTAGCCCATGTCGAAGCTCTTGAAGCCCTTGAGGTAGAGGTAGAGCGTGTTGAACATCGTGGAGTCGGCCGGCCCGCCCGAGCCGCCGCTCACGATGAACGACTGCGTGAACGACTGGAACGACTTGATGATCTCCAGCACCAGGTTGAAGAAGATGATCGGCGTCAGCAGCGGCAGCGTGATCGACCGGAACTGGCGGAACACGCCGGCGCCGTCCACCGCGGCGGCCTCGTAGTAGCTGGCGGGGATCTGCCGCAGCCCGGCCAGGAAGATGATCATCGGGGCGCCGAACGTCCAGACGTGCAGGATGATCAGCGTGCCGAGGGCGGTGTCGGGGTCGCTGACCCAGCCGGGCCCCTGGATCCCGAAGACCGCCAGCACGGCGTTGACCAGGCCCTCGGCCCCGAAGACCTTGCGCCAGAGGATCGCGATCGCCACGCTGCCGCCCAGCAGCGAGGGCAGGTAGAAGATCGACCGGTAGAGCGACAGGCCGCGCAGCCCGCGGTCGAGCACCAGGGCCAGCGCGAGCGCGAAGGCCAGTTGCAGCGGCACGGAGACGACCACGTAGATCGTCGTCACCTTCAGCGAGTTCAGGTAACGGGGATCCTCGGTGAACATCTTGACGTAGTTGTCGAACCCGACCCACTTGGCCTCCTCCAGGAGGTTGTAGTCGGTGAACGACAGGTAGAGCGAGGCGACGATGGGACCGATCGTGATGACGAGCAGACCGGCGAACCAGGGCGCCAGGAACAGGTAGGCGGCCCGCGCCTCGCGGCGGGAACGTCTGGACGCGCGACGGTCGCCCCGCTCGGGCGGGGTCGCGGCGTCCGGGAGTCTCACCGCCACCGAGTCAGCCATGACGGAACTCATTCGTCATCACGGACCTTCCGGCGAGATGTGAATGGATAGCGCTTTCCTATAGCTGCCGGGAAAGTTCCGTCAACCCTTTGCAGGCGTTACATCGCCGTTATCGATATATCGACACGCTGTTTTCCCTGGTGACAAGCGCTTACCACGAAGAGGTAGGACGAATATTGCTGCGCATTAGTACAACCGTTTGCAGGTCATCGGGGCGGCGCCGTCGACTCCCGCACCACCAGCCAGGTCTCCAGCGAGGTCGTGGCGGTCACCTCCTGGATCAGCAGGTCCACCGCCAGCCGCCCGGCCGCCGCCGTGGGCATGGCGACCGTCGTGAGCTTGGGACGGTTGAGCCGCCCCGGGACGATGTCGTCGATGCCCACCACGCTGACGTCCTCCGGCACGCTCAGCCCGAGCTCGCCCAGCCCCTCGACCAGGCCGATCGCCATCAGGTCGTTGTAGGCCAGCACACCGGTCACCCCGGCCTCGCGCACCGCGGCCGCGGCGGCCAGGCCGCCCTGCTCGGTCGGCGCGTTCGGCCCGAGGACGACCAGCTCGACGCCCGGCACCCGCTCGGCGGCGGTCCGGATCTCGCCGCTCGTCCAGGAGCCCGGCGGGCCGGACAGCAGCGCCACGCGGCGGTGCCCTAGCCCGGCCAGGTGCTCGACCGCCAGCCGCGCGCCGTGCCCGACGTCCATCAGCACCGTGGCGGCGCCCCGCAGCCGCCGGTTGACCACCACGAACGGCACCCGCTCGGCCAGCCGCTCCAGCGCCTTGTTCGACGAGCGCGGGCTGCACAGCACCACGCCGTCCACCTGCTTGGAGAAGGCCTGGATCAGCTCCTCCTCGGCGGCCGGCTCCTCGTCGGTGTCGGCCACGAACAGGTGGTAGTCGCGCTGCCGGGCCGCGGCGTGCGCGGCCTTGATCAGCGGCGGGAAGAACGGGTTGGCGATGTCGGCCACGATCAGGCCCAAATTGTGGGTACGCCCGGTCGTGAGCGCCCTGGCCGCCCTGTTGGGCCGGTATCCCAGCTCCTCGGCCACCGTCAGCACCCTGGTCCGGGTGGCGGCGTTCACCATGTGCGGCGCGGAGAACGTCCGCGACACGGTCGATACGTGCACACCGGAAGCGCGGGCCACATCACGAATCGTCACTGTCACAGCCACCCACCCTAACGCAACCGCTTGCAGGCACCACGGCATCGATGAAAGCGCTTGCCGACCGACCCACCCTCGGGCGGTCACACATCTTTCCAGGTAGAAGCCATGGTCGAAAATCGGCTCTTGACGCCTCGCCCTGCCTGGCCCATAGGTTTGGTGCAACTGTTTGCAGTCCTGAAGGAGTCCCCCACGGTGAGCAGAGTGCTCGTCACCGGCAGCGCCGGACGCCTCGGCCGCAGCGTCGTCACCACGCTCGCCGCCGCCGGGCACGAGGTGATCGGCGTGGACCAGGCCCCCGGCACGCCGGTCGAGGCCGCCGCGACGTCACCGGCCGACCTCACCGACACCGGCCAGGCGTACGAGGTCGTCGCCCGGTTCCGGCCGGAGTCGGTGATCCATCTGGCGGCCATCGCGACGCCGTTCAGCCGGCCGGAGTCAGTGATCTTCCAGGTGAACACCCGGCTCGCGTTCAACGTCTGCGCGGCCTCGGTGGAGCTGGGCGTGTCCGGCGTGGTGGTGGCCAGCAGCCCCACGGTGATCGGGTATGGCGCGCCCGGCGGCTGGCGGCCGTCGTACCTGCCGATCGACGAGGAGCACCCGGCGCTGCCCTGGAACGCCTACAACCTGTCCAAACTGGTGGCCGAGCAGACCATGAAGACGTTCGCGCGGGCCGGCCGGACGAGGATGGCGGCCGTCCGGCCGTGCTTCGTCATCCCGCCCGAGGAGTGGGCGGGCGCGCCCACGCAGTCGGGGCACACCGTCAGGGAGCGGCTCGACCAGCCGCGGATCGGCGGCGTCTCGCTGTTCAACTACATCGACGCGCGCGACACCGGCGAGCTGTTCGCCGTGCTGGTCGCGGCGTTGCCCGAGCTGCCGGACGGCGAGGTCTTCTTCGCCGGCGCGGCCGACGCCCTGGCCAGGGAGCCGCTGGCCGAACTGCTGCCGCAGGCCGTGCCGGGCACCGAGGAGCTGGCGGCGGCCCTGACCGGCACCGCGCCCGCCTTCTCCACGGACAAGGCCCGCCGCCTGCTCGGCTGGGAGCCCAAGCGAAGCTGGCGAACCGAACTCAAGGAATCCGAATGAATCTCAGCGGTGTGCTGTTCTTCCCCGTCACCCCCTTCGACGCCAGCGGCG
This sequence comes from Nonomuraea sp. NPDC049684, assembly GCF_044465345.1. Taxonomy (NCBI): domain Bacteria; kingdom Bacillati; phylum Actinomycetota; class Actinomycetes; order Streptosporangiales; family Streptosporangiaceae; genus Nonomuraea; species Nonomuraea sp. NPDC049684. The sequence goes on from NZ_JBITLO010000002.1 coordinate 346,976, forward strand.
CGCTCGCCGAGCAGGTGCTGGCCGAGCACATCCGGCAAGGCATGGCGCACGGCCCCGGCGGCGTGTTCGTGGCCTGCGGCACCGGCGAGTTCTCCGCGCTGTCGGAGGCCGAGCACGCGCGGGCCGTCCGGGTGGCGGCCGAGGTGGTGGACGGGCGGGTCCCGGTGTTCGCCGGGGCGGGCGGCCCGATCGGCGCGGCGTTGAACCAGGCGCGGGCGGCCCGCGCGGCGGGCGCCGACGGCCTGCTGCTCATGCCTCCCTACCTGACGCAGGGTCCGGCGAGCGGCTTCGCCGCGTACGTGGCCGCCGTCGCCGCCGAGCTGCCGGTGATCGTCTACCAGCGCGGCCCGGTCGTGCTCACCCCGGACGCCGCGGTCGAGCTGGCCGGCGTCCCCGGCGTGATCGGGCTCAAGGACGGGCTCGGCGACATCGACCGGATGCAGCGGACCGTCCTGGCGGTGCGCGAGAAGCACCCGGACTTCCTGTTCTTCAACGGCCTGCCGACCGCCGAGCTGACCATGCCCGCCTACCGCGGCATCGGCGTCGACCTGTACTCCAGCGCGGTCTTCGCCTTCGCCCCCGAGATCGCCGTGGCGTACCTGAACGGCGACGAGCGGCTGCTGACCGAGTTCTACGCACCGCTGGTCCGCCTGCGCGACAAGGTGCCCGGCTACCCGGTGGCCCTGGTCAAGGCCGGCGTACGGCTGCGCGGCCTCGACGTCGGGCCGGTGCGCCCGCCGCTGGTCGACGTGGCCGAGGACCATCTGGCCGAGCTCGACGCGCTGATCAGGTCCGGGCTCGCCCTGGCGGCCTCGTGATCACCGGCCTGCGGACCGAGCTGCGGACGGTCCCCCTGCCCCGCCCGTGGGGCCCGGACGTGCCGGCCAACCACGTGATCGTCTGCCACGTGACGCTGGCGGACGGCCGCACCGGCACCGGGTTCTCCTGGACGCCGCAGATCGGCGCGCACGCCGTCCAGGCCCTGCTGGAGCACGACCTGCGCGAGGCGCTGATCGGCCTGCCCGCCCACCCCGAGCTGGTGTGGGACCGGTTGTGGCGGCACCTGCGCGAGGCCGGCCCCGGCGGGATCACCACGGTCGCGCTGGCCGGGATCGACCTGGCGCTGTGGGACCTGCGCTGCGGCGACGCCGGCCTGGCCGACGTGCTGGGCCGGCGCCGGGAGCACGTCCCGGCCTACGGCAGCGGCGTCAACCTGCACTACTCCCTGGAGGAGCTGACCGATCAGGCGCGGCGCTGGGTGGCCGCCGGGCACCGCGGCGTCAAGATCAAGGTCGGCCGCCCCGACCTGGCCGACGACGTGGCCCGGGTGGCGGCCGTCCGCGAGGTGATCGGGCCCGACCGGCTGCTGATGATCGACGCGAACCAGCGCTGGGACCTGCACCGGGCCCGGCGCGCCCTGTCCGCGCTGCGCGAGTTCGACCTGCACTGGATCGAGGAGCCGCTGCCCGCCGACGACGTGGCCGCGCACGTCGAGCTGCGCCGCTCGACCGACGTGCCGGTCGCGGTGGGCGAGAACGTCTACACCGTCTACGGCTTCCGCGACCTGCTCGCCGCGGGGGCCTGCGACGTCGTCCAGCCGAACGTGGTGCGCGTCGGCGGCGTCACGCCGTTCCTGCGGATCGCCGAGCTGGCCAGGGCGTTCGACGTGCCGGTCCATCCGCACCTGCTCAGCGAGGTGTCCGGGCAGCTCGCCCTGGCGCTGCCGCTGCCGCCGCTGGCCGAGGACGTCGAGGACGCCTCGTTCGCCCGCCTGGGGCTGCTGGCCGAGCCGTACCCGGTGCGGATCGAGGACGGCGTGCTGAGCGTGGGCGGCCACGCCGGACTGGGGTTGCGATGGGCGTGAGGACGGGCCCCGTGAAGGTCGTCCTGGCGGGCGCGACCGGGCACGGGCGGCACCACCTGGACAACCTGCGCCGGCTCGCGGCCACCGGGCTGGTCGAGCCGGCCGGGATCTGCGACGTGCGGCCGGTGGAGCTCGACGGCGGCCCCCTGCCGCAGTCGGCGGACCTGGGCGAGCTCATCGCCGCCACCGGCGCCGAGATCACGATCGTCTGCACGCCGATCCACACGCACGCCGACCTCGCGGTCACGGCGTTGCGCGCCGGGTCGCACGTGCTGCTGGAGAAGCCGCCCGCGGCCAGCCCCGAGGCGCACGCGCGGATCGCCGCGGCGGTGGCCGAGACCGGGCTGGCCTGCCAGGTCGGCTTCCAGAGCCTCGGCTCGCGGGCGGTGCCCGCGCTGCGGGAGCTGATGGCGAGCGGCGCGCTCGGCCGCGTCCGCGGCATCGGCGGCGCGGGCGCGTGGGAGCGGCCCTCGTCGTACTTCACCCGCTCGTCCTGGGCCGGACGGCGCAGGCTGCACGGCGCGGACGTGGTGGACGGCGCGCTCACCAACCCCTTCGCGCACGCCGTCGCGACCGCGCTCGCCCTGGTGGACGGCCCGGTCGAGACGGTCGAGACCGAGCTGTACCACGCCCATCCGATCGAGGCCGACGACACCTCCTGCCTGCGCGTCCGGATCGCCGGCGGGCCGGTGATCACGATCGCGGTGTCGCTGTGCGCGACCGGCCGCAGCGAGCCGTACCTGGTGGTGCACGGGGAGGCGGGGCGGGCGACGCTCACGTACACGCTGGACGAGCTGCGGGTGGAGCGGGCCGACGGCTCGGTGGAGACCACCGTGCACGAGCGCGACGGCCTGCTGGAGAACCTGGTCGCGCACATCCGCACGGGGGCCGAGCTGCTCGTCCCGCTCGCCCGTACCGAGACGTTCACCCAGGTCCTGGACGCGGTGCGGCTGGCCCCCGAGCCGCTGCCCATCGCCGAGCGGCACCAGGCCGTGGAGCGCGACGGCGACGGCGCGGTCACCCACCGGTTCCTGCCCGGCATCGCCGAGCTGACCGCGCGCAGCGCCGCGGAGCTGGCGCTCTACTCCGAGCTCGGCGCGCCCTGGACGAAGGTGGAGCTGCGGGCGGCGGGCGCGCCGGTCGCGGCCTACGAGTGGCGGCCCGACCTGCCCGTCACCGACTCGCCGCGGCCGTACCTGCATCCGGTGCGCACGCTGGGCGGCGTCACCGTCACCGAGGTGCGTCCCGACGACCACGTGCACCACCTCGGCGCCGGCGTGGCGATCGCCGACCTGGGCGGCGCGAACTTCTGGGGCGGCCGCACCCACGTCGAAGGACGGGGACCGGCCTGGCTGGACGACCACGGCAGGCAACGGCACGTCGCCTTCACCCGGCTGGCCGACGACGGCTTCACCGAGGAGCTGGAGTGGATCGGCCCCGGCGACCGGCTGATCGCCCGCGAGCGGCGCACGGTCACCGCCCGGCCGGTCGGCGACGCGTGGGCCCTGGACCTCGCGTTCACGCTGACCAACCTCACCGGCTCGCCGCTGGAGGTCAACAGCTCGGCCACCAAGGGCCGTCCCGGCGCGGGCTACGGCGGGTTCTTCTGGCGCGCGCCCGGCGCCTCGACCGGCCGGGTGACCTTCCCCGGGGACGAGGAGGCCGTGCACGGCAGCCGGGGCCGCTGGGTGGCCATGGCCGGGACCGGCCCGGACGGGCGGGACTGGACGCTGGTGTTCGTCCAGGACGGCGACGACCCCTGGTTCGTGCGGGTGGCGGAGTATCCCGGGGTCGGTCAGGCGCTCGCGTGGGACCGTCCGCTCGTCGTGGAGGACACGCTGAGCAGGCGGGTCGTCACGGTCGTGGCCGACGGGCGGCTCGACGGGCCGTCGGTCTCGGCGCTGGCCGCCGCGATGGAGACGGTGATGGAGGCGACGATGGAGGCGACGGTCGAGGGGCGGGCCTGACACCCGCTCTCCAACGGTCGGGGAGCGGGCCTGACACCCGCTCTTCGGTAAGCCCTCATTCCCGGTTTCCCGGCGGTTCGGCGGGCCGCGGCTAGGGTGCGGAGTCTGTGAACGCACCCGTCATCGCCTGGCCCGCCACCGCCAGGGACCCGTTCTTCGACAACGCGAAGTACCTGGCCATCGTGCTGGTCGTGTGCGGTCACCTGATCGAGGACCAGCGCGACGCGCCGCTCGCCCACGCCTTGTACTTCTACGTGTACGTCTTCCACATGCCGCTTTTCATCGTACTTAGCGGCTATTTGTCCCGAAATTTCACGTTTTCGGGGGGCAAGGCGCGCAAACTTCTCTCCACCCTCGCCGTCCCCTACCTGATCTTCGAGCTGGCCTACTCGCTCCCCCGCCCGATCCTGTACGGCAAGTTCGAGCTGAGCCTGCTCGACCCGTACTACCTCACCTGGTTCCTGCTCTCGCTGTTCCTGTGGCGGCTGTCCACGCCGGTGTGGCAGCAGCTCAAGTGGCCGCTCGCGGTCGCCGTCGCGCTGTCCCTGCTGACCGGGCTCGACCGGCTGCCCGGCGAGCTGGCCATGAACCGCACGTTCGCGCTGCTGCCGTTCTACGTGCTGGGCCTGATGTTGCGGCCCGAGCACTTCGCCCTGCTGCGGCGATCCTCCGTGCGGCTGGCCGGGTTCTGCGTGCTGGGGCTGGGGCTCGCGGTCGCGCTGCTGGTGCACGAGCGGGTGCCGACCGAGTGGATCAGGTGGCGGCACTCCAACGCGGCCATCGGCGTGGACGACCTCACCGGCACCGCGATCAGGCTGGGGCTGCTGGCCGCGGGGGCGGTGCTGGTGGCGGCGTTCCTGGCGGTCACCCCGGCCCGGCGCACCTGGTTCAGCGGGCTGGGCTCGGCCACCATGTACGCGTACCTGCTGCACGGGTTCGTGGTGAAGGGCGCCGAGCGGCTCGGCCTGGGGCTGCCGCTGTCACTCCTGCTGGGCGTCCTGACCGCCACCCTGCTGTGCACGCCCTGGGTGCGCGGGCTGTTCCGCTGGGCCGTCGAGCCGCGCATGACCTGGGCCTTCACCCCGCTCCGCCGTCCCGCCTGAGTCGTGCCTGAGCAGCCGCAGGGCGCCCCTGGACAGCGCGACCAGGATGTCGGCGCACTCGTCCAGGTCGGGGTAGCGGCCTTCCAGGTGGCCCATGGCCAGGGCGTTCGTGGCCGCGTCGACGCCCTCGGCGATCATCTCCAGGCGGCGCCGGTCCCGTTCGTCGCCGGCCGTGTAGCCGAGCTCGGCCAGGTCGGCCGCGTGGTGCTCGCGGTAGGCCGCGGCCGTACGGGCGGCGAAGTCGCGCAGCGAGGAGGACGGGTCGTGCCGCGCGCGCAGCTGGATGCGCAGCAGCTCGGGGTGGCGGCAGATCGCCTCCAGCGGGATGCGGAAGGTGTCGCGGTGGCGTTCGAGGTCGCCGGGCGCCTCGCGGGCCCTGCGCCGGGCCTCCCGCATCGTGCCGCGCAGCCGGTCGCCGCTCTCCTCGGCGAGCACCCGCAGCAGCTCCTGCATGTCCTTGAAGTGCACGTAGAAGCTCGACTGCGCGATGCCGGCGGCCTTGGCGACCTTGCCGGTGGTCAGGCCGGTCTCGCCCTCCTCGTCGAGGATGGTCAGAGCGGCCCTGAGCAGCCTGCGGCGGGTCAGGTCCTTCGCCTCGCTCCTGCTGAGCGGTGTGCTGGTCACGATCGCCTCACGGGACTTGTGCCTGGTTTCACCGATAGTACTATCGGTGAAATCGCCGAAGGAGAGTCATGGCCATCGATTTCACTCTCGCCCCCGAGCACGAGGAGATCCGCAAGCGGATCAGGTCCTTCGTCCAGGAGACCGTGATCCCCGCGATGTCCGGCGTGGAGGAGGGCGACCGGGACGCCTACCTCCGCACGATCTTCGAGCTCCGCCGCCGGGCCAGGGCCGAGGGCCTGTGGCTGCCGCACATGCCGAAGGAGTGGGGCGGCATGGGCCTCGGCCACGTCGAGCTGGCCATGGTGCAGTCGGAGGCGGCCAAGACCCGCATCGGCCCGTGGGTGCTCAACTGCCAGGCCCCCGACGAGGGCAACATGCACACGCTGCTCCACTGGGCCGACGACGAGCAGAAGGAGAAGTACCTGCGCCCGCTGCTCGACGGCGTCCAGATGTCGTGCTTCGCGATGACCGAGCCCGAGGTCGCCGGGTCCGACCCGACCCTGATCCGCACCGAGGCGGTCAAGGACGGCGACGAGTGGGTGATCAACGGCCACAAGTGGTTCATCTCCAACGCCCGCCGGGCGAGCTTCGCCATCCTCATCGCGCGCACCGAGCAGGACGTGCCTGAAGGCTCGCGCGGCGCGAACACGGCCTTCCTGGTGGACCTGCCCAACCCGGGCTGGAAGGACGTGCGCGAGGTCGAGACGATGCACGGCTCGACCGGCCACAGCGAGATCGTGATCGAGGACCTGCGGGTGCCCGACAGCGCGATCCTCGGCGGCCGGGGCAACGGCCACCGGCTGGGCCAGTACCGGCTGGGCCCGGCGCGGCTCGCCCACTGCATGCGGTGGATCTCGCAGGCCGAGACGGCGCTGGACATGATGGTGGACCGGGCGCTCAACCGCTACAGCCACGGCTCGCTGCTGGCCGAGAAGCAGGGCGTGCAGTGGCTGATCGCCGACTCGGCCATGGAGCTGTACCAGTGCAAGCTCATGGTCCTGCACGCCGCCTCCAAGATCGACCGGGGCGAGGACTTCCGTACGGAGGTGTCGATGGCCAAGCATTTCGTGGCGAACAGCCTCAACCGCATCGTCGACCGGGCGATCCAGGTGCACGGCGCCCTCGGCTACTCCACCGACACGCCGCTGGCGAGCATGTTCCAGCACGCCCGCTGGGCCCGTTTCGCCGACGGCGCCGACGAGATCCACCAGATGCGCATCGCCGAGCGCACGATCGCGGCCTACCAGGCGACCGGTTCGACGAGCGCGGCGACCGGCGGCCTGCCGCTATAGCGCAAGATATCCCCGCATGACGGGCTGCCAGCGGTTGGCCGGGACGCCCCGCAGCGCGGCCACCGCCAGGCAGTACTTGCTGACGCTGACCGGCCGCACCCCCAGCCCGCGCAGCACCCGGTCCACCAGCGCCCGCCCGTCGGCCGACTTCGACTCCAGCAGCACCCGGTCGCGGCGGGCGGGCACCCGGCGGCCCCCGTCGTGGCAGAGCAGGCCGGTGTCGCAGGTCAGCCGGGCCTGCCCGGCCCGGTCGACGAGCGTGACCCGCCGGTAGTCGGTGGACAGCACGGGACCGAGCGCGTCGGGCACGACGACGCTCAGCTCGCTGCTCAGCGTGTCGCCGACGAACTCCATGGCCTCGCTGGTCAGCTCGCCGGCCGGTGCGGCGTCGTACGGGATGCGGTGTTTGTCGGTGTTGCCGCGGGTGCCGTTCAGCTTCAGCTCCAGCCACCGGCCGCCGCCGTCCAGGTACGTACGGGTGCGCAGCTTGAAGCGGCGCCGCCGGTCCTGCCGGTGGTGCCGGAAGGTCAGCAGGTCGGGCGTGTCGAAGTAGGTCGAGGTGTAGCGGAACTGGCGCAACGCCCCGATCCGCAGCACCGACAGCCGGTCGCCCAGCTCGGCCACGAGCTCGGCCATGGCCGGGACGCTGACCACGTACTTGCGGTCCACCCGGCTCATCAGCTCCGGCACGTCGTCCAGCCCGACCGGCGGCAGCCCGGCCGCGACGCCCGCCATCAGCGCGCCCGCGTCCCTCATCGGGCCACCTCGGCGATCTGGAAGCGCACGTCCACCACGGTCACGTCGCGCACGTAGTCCACCTGGGTGACGACGCAGTGCAGGACGCGGCCGCGCAACCGGCTCTCCAGGTCGGCCCTGAGCAGCTCGGGGTCGGCGTGCACGACGTCCAGCGTCACGACCTGCTGCCTGGTGCGGCCCAGGAGGCGGGGATGGTCGGCGACGTGCACGACGGCCAGCAGCACGCCGTCCAGGAGCAGCGCGGTCAGCGGGAGCTGGGCGGCGATGCCGTTCACCAGCCCGAGGACGATCGCCACGAAGTAGTAGGCGATCTCCTGCTGGGTGATCTCGCTGGACCGCAGCCGGATGATCGACAACACCCCGAACAGCCCGAACCCGACCGCCAGGTCCACCCGCTGGACCAGCAGCAGGGAGACCACCGCGAAGATGCCCACGTTCAGCGCCACGTAGGCGAACAGCAGGTCGCGCCGGTGGTGTCGCCGGTAGTACAGGCCGTAGGCGAGGACGGTGATCGCCGCCAGGTCCATCGCCAGTCCGGCGGTCACGGTGTCTTGCCCCTCGTTCTCATGTCCACCAGCCTGCGGCTCGCCGGTGAGGGAGCCGTGAGGCGCCCATTAGGCGGCTCTCATCCGGTAGCCGGTGCCGCGCACGGTCTCGATGCGGTCGGGGCCGATCTTCCTGCGCAGGTAGCGGACGTAGACGTCCACGACGTTCGAGCCGGGGTCGAAGTCGAAGCCCCAGACGTGGCTGAGCAGCTGCTCGCGGGTCAGCACCTGGTCGGGATGCCGGCAGAAGATCTCCGCCAGCGCGAACTCCCTGGTGGACAGGTCCACCACGCGGTCGCCGACGTGCGCCCGCCGGGTCCGCAGGTCCAGCGCCAGGTCGCCGACGCGCAGCACGGTCGGCTCGGGCGTGCGGTCGGCCCGCAGCCGCAGCCTGACCCGGGCGAGCAGCTCCTCGAAGGCGAAGGGCTTGGCGATGTAGTCGTCGGCGCCCCCTTCGAGCCCGGCGACCGTGTCGGTCACGCCGCCCCGGGCGGTCAGGATGATCACCGGGATGGCCACCTTCGACTCCCGCAGCCGCCGCAGCACGGTGAACCCGTCGCTGAGCGGCAGCCCGATGTCGAGCAGCAGCAGGTCGAACCCGCCCGAACCGGCCAGGTCGTAGGCCGCGACGCCGTCCGTGACCACGGCCGTGACGAAGCCGTTCCCGCGCAGGCCCTTCTCCAGGAAGGCCGCGATCCTGCTCTCGTCCTCGGCGATCAGGATCCGGTTCATGCCCTGACCAGCGGCAACGTCATCACGAAACAAGCGCCCCCCGCCGGGACGTCCGCCACTCTCACACCGCCTCCGTGCGCCTCCGCGATCGACCTGACGATCGCCAGCCCCAGTCCCGCCCCGTCGTGCCCGCCGGTACGTCCCGCGCCCCTGACGAACCGGCGGAAGATGCGCTCCCGGTCGGCGGGCGCGACGCCCGGCCCGCTGTCGCGCACCCACAGCTCGGCCCGCCCGTCCCGCACGGCCGATCCGACCGCGATGAGATCGTCCTCCATGGTGTGGCGGACGGCGTTCACCACCAGCTGCATGAGCGCCTGCGTGAGCCGCTGCCGGTCGGCCGGGATCCGCGCCTCGGCCACCTGGTCGACCCGCCACCGCCGGTCGCCCAGCGGCCGGGCCTTGGCCACCACGCTCACCGTCAGGTCGGCCAGCTCGACCTCCTCGACCGCGAGGAAGCCGGGCTGCTCGGCCTTGGCCAGGGTGAGCAGGTCGTCCACGATCCGGTTCATGCGGTCCAGCTCGTCGGTGACCAGGGCGAGGGTCTCCGCCCGTTCGGCCGGGTCGTCCCCCATCAGCTCCAGATGGCCGCGGATGACGGTGATGGGGGTGCGCAGCTCGTGCCCCGCGTCGTCCACGAACGTGCGCTGGACGGCGAAGGAACGTTCCAAGCGGTCGAGCATGTGGTTGAACGTGGCGGCCAGCGCGGCCACGTCGTCGTCGCCGGTCACCTTGAGCCTGCGGGTGAGGTCGGCCGAGTCGCTGATCTGCTCGGCCGTCTGGCTCACCAGCCGCACCGGGGCCAGCACCCGTCCCGCCACGAACCATCCCGCCGCCCCCGCCAGAGCCAGCGCGGCCAGCGCCGACAGCCCGAGCACGCCGACCGCGTCCACGATCTCGCCCCGGTGGCGGTCGTAGAAGACGGCGGCGACGAAATGGCCGGGACGGGGGTCGGCCGCCACCCTGACCGGGATGACGGCGTACCTGACCGTGCCCTCGACGCTCTCGGTGTCGCCGTAGGCGGGCCTGGTGGCCGCGGCCAGCGCCTTGACCAGCTTCTCGTCGGTGTCGAGCCGGGCCGGGGGCGTGACGGCGGTGATCCGGTCGGCCCTGCCGCCCACCATGGTGAAGAAGGTCTCCCAGCGGTCGGGCGCGTTGATCGCCAGGTAGCCGGTGAGCAGCTCCCGCACGTCGGAGACCGGCCGTCCGGTACGGGGGTCGTGGGCGGTGGCGGCGTACCTGCGCAGCTTCTCGGCCTCGTTGGTGAACTCCAGGTTCATCCGGTCGTCGAGGCGGGCGAGCAGGACGGTCCAGGTCGCGAAGATCGAGACCGCCAGGGCCAGGCCGACGACGGCGAGCATCCAGCCCACGATCCGGGCGCGGGCACTCACCCGCATCCGGCTCCCCGCTCAGTCGTCGTCATCGTCTTCGTCGTCATCGCCGTCATCGTCTTCGCGGTCGTCATCGTCGTCGTCTCCGCCGGTCCAGGCGCGATGGTGGTCGTCGTCGCCATCATCATCGCCGCCTCCGGGCTTCGGCGCGGGCGGCTTGACGGGTTCGGCCTCGGTTCCCGGCGACGTGAACGGCCGTACGTCGCCGACCGGCGTCCCCGGCGAGGTCGAGACCGTGACGGACTCCCCCAGATCGGGCCCGTCGCCGGCCGCCCGCACCCAGCCGGCCGAGAGGAAGCCAGCCGCCGTCAGCGCCACGAGAATGAGCAGCACGCGTTTCATGAGGTAGAGCGTCCGCCGCTCGGAGGAGACCATCCTGAGGCCAGGATGAGGAACCTCTCATCCCTTCCCATCCGGCTCGCCGTCATTAGAATCATGTTCTGATACCGGCTGGTCGGTCAGGAGGTCTTCATGCGGGTGCGGGACAAGGTGATCGTCGTCACGGGCGCGGCCGGCGGCATCGGACGGGCGATGGCCCTGCGCTTCGCCGCCGAAGGAGCCGCCGGGATCGTGCTGGCCGACCTGGACGAGCCCGGCGCGCGGGCCGTGGCCGACGAGATCGGCGAGCGGGCGGTGGCCGTACGCGCGGACGTCTCCGTCGAGTCCGACGTGGCCGCGCTGGCCGAGCCCACCCCCTTCGGCCCGGTGGACGTGTTCTGCTCCAACGCCGGCGTCATCGGCGGCTCCGGCCTCGACGCCCCCCTCCAGGAATGGACCTCCCTGTACGCGGTCAACGTCCTGGCCCACGTGCACGCCGCCCGCGCCGTCATCCCCGACATGATCGCCCGCGGCGGCGGCTACCTGCTGAACACCTGCTCGGCGGCCGGGCTGGTGAGCTGCCCCGGCGACGCGCCGTACGCCGTCACCAAGGCCGCGGCCATCGCCTTCGCCGAGTGGGTGGCCATCCACTACGCCGCGCAGGGCATCAAGGTCAGCGTGCTGTGCCCGCAGGGCGTGCGTACCGGGATGCTGGAACGCGGCGTCGAGGAGGACCACCTGACGGCGCGCGCCGTGGGGGCGTCGGGCGCGATCCTCGACCCCGCCGACGTGGCGACCGCCGCGATCGAGGGCCTGGCCGCCGAACGGTTCCACATCCTGCCCCACCCCGAGGTGGCCGACTTCTACCGCCGCAAGGCCGAGGCCCCGGACAGATGGCTAGCCGCAATGTCCAGCTTCATCACCACCCTCCAATCCGCCCCGCACGCCTGACCGCGGGCCGACATCTCCGCCCCCCGCACCCGACAGGCGCTCCCGCAAGGCACTCCCCTCGCCGTCGCCGTCCGCGAAAGGCCGATGTGACCATGGACCAGCACCTCACCCGGACCGCCCGCCAGGCCTGGCGTCGCCTGGAACCCGTCCACGGGATGATCTATTTCGTCCCCGAGGCCACCACCCGCTACGCCGCCCTCGGCCTCACCGGCATGTCCGGATATTTCACCTCACGCTCCGCCCCCTTGGGCCCCGCCCCCGCCGACCTCGTCATCGCCACGTTCTACAACTTCAACCCCGACCTCGTACGCCGCTCACTCCCCTGGGACCAGGTCACCCCCGCCCAGGTCCTGCAAGCCCGCCTCGAAGCCGCCGCCGAAGCCCTCCGCCGGGCCGCCGTCCACGAGCTTCCCGACCTCGTCCCCGTGCTCACCCTGGCCAGGCGCGCCGCCGAGGCCGCCTGCGACCACCCCCAGGGCCGCCCCCTGTTCGCCGCCCACGCCGCACTCCCCTGGCCCGACGACCCCGTCCTCCAGCTCTGGCACGCCCAGACCCTCCTGCGCGAGTTCCGCGGCGACGGCCACGTGGCGACACTGCTGGCCGAGGGCATCACCGGCCTCGAAGCCCTCGTCCTGCACGCGGCCAGCGGCGAGGTCGCCAAGCCGTTCCTCACCATGAGCCGCGCCTGGCCTCCGGACCAGTGGGCGCACGCCGAGACCACCCTCCGCACCCGCGGCCTGCTGACCCCCGACAACGACCTGACCCCCGAAGGCAAGTCCCTGCGCCACCACCTCGAAACCCGCACCGACACCCTGGCCATGCCCGCCTACGGCGCCCTGGGCGAACCCGACTGCGAACGCCTCGCCGAACTCGCCCGCCCCTTCGGCCGCCGCGTGGTGGACGCCGGCCTCCTCAAGCTCACCTGATCACCTGCGCCCCGCCTCCTTGCCGATGGCCGTCACCTGGAGGCTGGATGAGGAGATGCCCGCGGACCTGTTCCGGCGTGCCGCCATCGCCGGCTGACCGCCGCGGCTCGCCGGAAAGGGCTGATCTGGGCGAAGCATGACGTTACCGATACCCCGTGACGGGAAGATCGCCGGACATGTCGGAGACACCACCACCCCAGAGCCAGCCGTACCCGGGCCGTACGGACGAGATGTCCCCCGAGCCGCGCGACGAGATGCGCGGCTACGAGGGCAGGGACCTGCTGGCGGGCAAGAAGGCGCTGATCACCGGCGGCGACTCGGGCATCGGCCGGGCGGTGGCGGTGGCGTTCGCCAAGGAGGGCGCGGACGTCGCCATCGCCTACCTCGACGAGCACGACGACGCCAACCACACCCGCGGCCTGGTCGAGCAGGAGGGACGGCGCTGCGTGCTGCTGCCCGGCGACCTGGGCGACCGCGACCACTGCGCGACGGTCGTGGAGCAGGCGGTCGCCGAGCTGGGCGGCCTGGACGTCCTGGTCAACAACGTGGCCTACCAGGCGCCGGTCGACGGCCTGGAGGAACTGACGGACGAGCAGTGGGAGCACACGTTCGCGGTCAACATCCACAGCTACTACCGCGTCACCAAGGCCGCGCTGCCGCACCTGCGGGAGGGCAGCGCGATCGTGAACACCTCCTCGATCAACGGCCTGCGCGGCAACAAGACCCTCATCGACTACGCCGCGACGAAGGGCGCGATCAACGCCTTCACCTACTCCATGGCCCAGAACCTGGTCGAGCGCGGCATCAGGATCAACGCCGTCGCCCCCGGCCCGGTCTGGACGCCGCTGATCCCGGCCACGATGCCGGAGGAGAAGGTGGAGAAGTTCGGCGCGCAGGTACCGATGAAGCGGGCCGCCGACCCCGACGAGATCGCCCCTTCGTACGTGTTCTTCGCCGCCGACCGGCTGTCCTCGTACTACACGGGCGAGGTGCTGGCCCCGATCGGCGGCGAGACGCTCCCGGGCTGACCGCGCGGGCCGGCCCGGGGCCTCCACCAAGATCAGAGGTAGATCGAGCCGCCCTTTCCGAGGAACTCGGCCGCCTTGCCGGCCATGCCCGCCCGCACCTCGTGGCTGAGCTTCATCGAGCAGAACTTCGGGCCGCACATCGAGCAGAAGTGCGCGGTCTTGGCGGGCGCGGCCGGCAGGGTCTCGTCGTGGAAGGCGCGGGCGGTGTCCGGGTCGAGCGACAGGTCGAACTGGTCCTCCCAGCGGAACTCGAACCGGGCGTCGGACAGGGCGTCGTCCCACGCCTGGGCTTGCGGGTGCCCCTTGGCGAGGTCCGCCGCGTGCGCCGCGATCTTGTACGTGATCACGCCGGTCTTGACGTCGTCGCGGTTGGGCAGGCCGAGGTGCTCCTTGGGGGTGACGTAGCAGAGCATGGCGGTGCCGTACCAGGCGATCATGGCGGCGCCGATGCCTGAGGTGATGTGGTCGTAGCCGGGGGCGATGTCGGTGACGAGCGGGCCGAGGGTGTAGAAGGGCACGTCGTCGCAGAGCTCGCGCTGCAGGTCGACGTTCTCCTTGATCTTGTGCATGGGCACGTGGCCGGGGCCCTCGATCATCACCTGGACGTCGTGCGCGTGCGCGATCTTGGTCAGCTCGCCCAGGGTGCGCAGCTCGGCGAACTGGGCCTCGTCGTTGGCGTCCGCGATCGAGCCGGGACGCAGCCCGTCGCCCAGCGAGAACGTCACGTCGTAGCGGGCCAGCAGGGCGCACATCTCGTCGAAGTGCTCGTACAGGAAGCTCTCGCGGTGGTGGGCCAGGCACCAGGCGGCCATGATCGAGCCCCCGCGCGAGACGATTCCGGTCTTGCGCCGGACGGTCAGCGGGACGTGCGCCAGCCGCACGCCCGCATGCACCGTCACGTAGTCGACGCCCTGCTCGCACTGCTCGATCAGGGTGTCGCGGTAGACCTCCCACGACAGCGCCTCGGGACGCCCGCCCACCTTCTCCAGCGCCTGGTAGACGGGCACGGTCCCGACCGGGACGGGCGAGCTGCGGATGATCTGCTCGCGGGTCGCGTGGATGTCCGGGCCGGTGGACAGGTCCATGACGGTGTCGGCGCCCCACCGGGTGGCCCAGGTCATCTTCTCGACCTCCTCCTCGATCGAGGAGGTGACGGCGGAGTTGCCGATGTTGGCGTTGATCTTGACCAGGAAGTTCCGGCCGATCGCCATCGGCTCGGACTCCGGATGGTTGACGTTGGCCGGGATGACCGCCCGTCCGGCCGCGACCTCCTGCCGGACGAACTCGGGCGTCATCCCCTCCCGTACGGCCACGAACTCCATCTCCTTGGTCACCACGCCGCGCCGCGCGGCGCCGAGCTGGGTGACCGGCGACCCCCACGCCGAGCGGTCGGTACGCGACGGCCCCGAGGTGTCGTAGAGCCGCACCGACGTGCCGTTCGACAGCCTGACCTCGCGCATCGGCACCTGCAGGTCCCCGATGTGGATCTTGGAAAAGCGCGCGTCGCTCATCGCGCAAACTCCCTTCGCCGGCATTATCCGGAGCAGGTTCTGGCGGTCGGCGGCTGACAGCCGTCCTCTCAGCCCGGTCCGCACCGGGCTCCCGCGTTGGTCATCGCGATCATAACCCGGCGCGTGGCAGGATCAAGGGGATGTCTGATCCCAGTGCGCACACGACCGCCACCTACGACCGCATCGCGCGCCAGTTCGACGAGCAGGTCGCCAATCCGTCACCCCCGTTCGCGGCCTTCCGCGACCGGTTCGCCGCAGCCCTGCCCGCCGGAGCCACGGTCGCCGACCTGGGGTGCGGCCCGGGGCGCGAGTCGGCCTGGTTCGCCGGACGCGGCCTGACCACCGTGGGCGTGGACCTGTCGATCGAGATGGCCCGGCTCGCCGCCGGGCGCGGCGTGCCCACCGTCCTGGGCGATCTGCGACGCCCGCCGCTGGCGCCGTCGTCCCTGGACGGCGTCTGGTCGGCCGCGGCCCTCGTGCACGTGCCGTCCGAGCAGACCGAGCCGACGCTGCGCGCCTGGCACGCGGCGCTGCGCCCCGGCGGGGTGCTCGCGCTGACCACCGCCCTGGGCGACAGCGAGGGCTGGGAGCCGGTGCCGTACCGGACGGAGTATGAGCGCTGGTTCGTCCACCGCGACGCGGGCGACCTGCTCGCGGTGCTGGACGCGGCCGGGTTCGCGGTCGCCTGGCACGAGACGAACGCCACGCACCGCACGTGGTTCAGCGTGCTGGCGACAGCGCGCAGCTCTCCCCTGCCCTAGTCTTCGGGTCGAGCGCGAACCCGGGGCCGCGCAGCTGAGCGGCCCCGCCGCGCGCCAGGCGGCCGGCAGCAGTTCGATCTATTGTGCCCCCGCCGCCGGGGCCGGGCCGCGGTAGCCGGGGTGGACGGGCGCGTGGTCGGTGGCCGCCGAGAAGACGAGCACCGCGCTGTCGGCACCGGTCGCCACGACGCGGTCGCCCTCGTCCGTACGGGTGCCGCCCTCGGTCAGCACTTGCACCTGGCCCTCGTACACCAGGCCGTTGTCGGCCGGCACGCCCCGGACGCGCAGCCGTCCTGCCTCAGCGGTCACATCCTCCCCGCCATCATGCGCGGTGCCAAAGGCAACGTGAACCCCATGCGTCCCCGAGGTGCCGCTGTCAGCCTCCCGACGATGGCGTGCGCCGGGTACGAGGCGAAATATTTCCTGGTGAGCACCACTCCGCGGGCGTCCTCGTACGTCACGGCGGCCGAAGTTCCGGTACGCCCCGAAGCCCGGAACGCCCCCCCGGCGGGTTCCCCCGGATCGCGGCCACCTCCTCCGGCGCCATCGAACCCCGCTCTCCGATGCCCGGACCGCCGGTCCACAACCACTTCTCGTTGAACTGGACGCGCTCGGCCGAGAGCGTCCCGGACACGCAGGCGCCGAGCGCTCGGTTGCCGATCGGCAGGACGTGTCCTTCCCTACCGGGAGCGGGCTCGTCGTACCGGAGCGTCAGCATGGCGATCACCCTGAGGTTTGGCGATCGCCCCTGGCGGTACGGACTCCCTCAGGGGAACTATGATGAAGATCGCCGCTGTGGCCGCGATCGTGGCTCTCACCACGATCGGACCGGCTGCCGCCTCTGGGGACGGCATCGAGCAGCAGGAAGTGAGCAAGCAGCAATACCGGACGCTGACCGCCCAGTGCCGCTACGCCGACACACCAGCCCTGCGCCAGAAGTGCAGGCAGGCGGTCAAGGAGAACTACCGTATCGGCCGGCGCAACCGTTCACTCGACTGCCGGACGTACTCCGGCGTGACGGTCTGCGGCGAACTGCTCCTCAGCAAGACCGAGCGCGCGTGCATCGACGAGTCCACCAGACAGGGCTTGGCCTATCGCCGCGCCGAAGTGGAATGTTACGTGGCCTGACCATGATCGTCGCAGGTGTCGACGGCTCGCCGACCGGACTGCTGTCCGTCGACTGGGCCGCCAAGGAGGCAGTGCTGCGCGGGGTGTCGCTGACCGTGGCCCACGTGGTGCCCGACTGGGTCTGCCGCCCGATCTCCGGCCGGTACGCGGAGGTGGGCAAGTGGATGCGCGACGGCGCCAACGAGGTGCTCGCGGCCGCCGAACGGCAGGCCCGCGAACTGGGCGCCGAGGTGACCACGGAACTCGTGCCCGGCGATCCCCGCGCCGCGCTGATCAAGACCGCCGAGCAGGCCGACCTGCTCGTCGTCGGCAGTCGTGGCCTGGGCGGCGTACGCGGGCTGCTGCTCGGCTCGGTCGCCCACGGGGTGGCCGCGCACGCCCAGACGGACGTCGTCCTGGTCCGCGACCCGCCCACCGTTCCGCGCGGTGAGCTGGCGGTCGGGGTCGACCGTTCCGAGGGCAGCCTGCGCGCGCTGAAGTTCGCCTTCGCCGAGGCCGAACTGCGCGGCGCCAGGCTGCGCGCGGTGGAGGCCTTCGCCTGGCCACGTCCCTCGGGCTTCGGGCCCGCCGATCCGGAGGCCGAACGCGAGACCCGCGAGGCCCTGCGGACCTTCCTCGCCATACCCCGGCAATGCCATCCCGGCGTGGAGGTGATCGAGGACGTCGTGCACGGCCATCCCGTCGAGGTGCTGCGCGAGGTGGCGGCGGGGGCTGACCTGCTGGTCGTCGGCAGCCGGGGACACGGCACGCTGAAGGGCATGCTCATCGGCTCGGTCAGCCAGGCCATGCTGCACCACGCGCCGGGGACGCTCGCGATCGTGAAAGCCACCTCCGTCTAGGAGTCGCTCCCGCAGCCCGCCACTTTCCCGCGCCTCAGAGCAGAGCCATGCGCGCCCCCTCGCCTGCGCCCGCTCCCCCTCACCCTCGCCGCCCTGACCCGCCACGTGACCCCGACCGCCTCTCACCCCCCGCCGCTCTGACCTGCGCCTGACCCGGGCCGCCTCTCACCCCCCGCTGCCACTGGCCCGCACCCGACTCCCGGTGACCCTGGCCCTGGAGGCCCGCCGGTGGCTAGCCGGCGGCCGGCACCGCCGCCGCCACGATGCCGGCCACGCGCGGCTCGGCCAGCCGTACGTAGTCGTCGGTGGCAAGCGCCAGCGAACGGTCGAGACGTGCGGCGTTGAAGTAGATCTCCGGCAGCTCCAGCAGTGAAGGATCGACCACCAGCTCAAGGCGAGGGTCATAACTGAACGGCAACACCGTCCCGCTGACGCTGCCCGCCAGCTCCTCCGCCCGCTCCTTGTCGGCGAAGGCCACGTACGTCCCCTCCAGCAGCCCCTTGACCGCCTGCAGATCCAGCCGCGCGTCCCCCGGCACGACGGCCAGCACGTGCCGGGTGCGCTTCTTGCCGATCTTGACCATCACGATCAGGCACTTGGCCGCCTGCTCGACACCGTGCCCGCGCAGGGCGCTCACCTGCTCGGTACGCCCCTCCGCCGGATGATCGATCACCCGGTACCGCGCCCCGCCCGCATCGAGATCGGCAATCAGCCGCTCATAGGCGTCCGGCCGCCGGCCACCCTCGGAACCTTCGGCGGCATCGGCCCCTGCGTGTGCTCCGCGACCTTCTCCGGCGTCGGGACCTTCGTAGACTCCGCTACCTTCTCCGGCATCGGCGCCTTCGGAGCCATCGGGACCTTCGTAGGCGTCACCAGTCACTGCTCAACATCTCCTTGGCCTCGGCGATCCGGCCCTCGTCGCGCTGGTAGAACACCCACTGCTTGATCTTGGTACCCCGGATCAGCCCCGCCTGGGCCAGCACCTTGAGATGCTCGCCGCAGGTGGGCCGGCTCACGCCCAGCTTCTCGGCGATGAACAACGAACAGACGCCGTCGCGTACCAGATCGCCGTCACGCTGCGGGCCGAAGTGCCGCTCGGGGTCGCGCAACCACTCAAGGATGAGCAGCCGCTTGTCGCTGGCCAGCGCCTTGACCAGATCCACATCCATCGAGCCAGTATGGCAATAAGCTAATTACCTGTCCACGCCCGGCAAGCCCCCTGAGCCGCACGGCCTCAGGACGTCTGCACCACCGGCGCCCCTTCGCTGGCCTGCACCAGGACGAACCCCTGCCCCCGGAACGCCAGCTGCATGGCCTCGCCGCTCCCCCGCCCGATCAACGCCCCGACCTTCATCGTGCGGTTGACCCCGACCTGCAACCCCGTGCTCCAGCACACCGCCGCCTGCCCGTCCACGAACGTCGGCATCCGCGCCACGTCCAGCAGCACCGGCGTGCCGTGCGTGGTCACCGCCACCCACCCCGTGCCGGTCACCGTGGTGTTGAACAGCCCACCGGCCGCCACCCCGGCCCCCTGAACCCGCTGGATGTCCCACCTGAGCTCCGGCCCGAACGCCAGCAGGTTCCGCCCGTTGACCGTCAGCCCCTCGTTCTCCAGGTAGAAGAGGTGGATGTCGTCGGCGTTGTCGGCCAGGTAGAGCTGCCCCTGGCCGCGTACCCGCATCAGGGAGGCCCCCTCCCCCGTCACGGCCTTCTTCAGCAGCCTGCCGAGCCCGCCGCCCTCGTAGTCGAAGTCCATCTGCCCCTGGAAGGCGACCATGGACCCCTGCTTGGCAAGCACCTCGTGCGGCAACTGGACCCGCAGCATCTTGTGGTTCTCCAGCGCGAACCCGCCGGGAAGCGGCTGGCCGGCCAGGTTGCCGAAGATCGAACTACGCACGTCGCGCCTTTCACGTCGATGGTCGTCGCCGCCGACGTGCATCCGGAGCCGGCCCGAGCGGCGTCACCTCCGCCGCTCCCACCACCTCCGGCACACCATCCGGCGCCGTTCTACACCCCCATCAACTCGGCGCCCCGGAAGCGAGTTCCCGTACCACCTGAATGAGCTCGGCCGGATCGAACGGCTTCGTCAGGTACGCGTCGACCCCGATCCCCAGCCCCCGCCTCCGGTCGTCGTCCTGCGCCCGCGCCGTGATCAGGACGACCTTGATGTGACTGGTCGCCTCCTCCGTACGCAACTTCTCCGCCGTCGCCCACCCGTCGAGGCAGGGCATCATCACGTCCAGCGTGATCACATCCGGCATGACGTCCATCACGCGATCCAGACAGTCCTGCCCATCGGTGGCGGTCGACACCTCGAACCCCTCAAGGTTCAGGTTGACCGCGATGAGCTGCCGGATGACCTCGTCGTCATCCACGACCAGTACTTTGCCAAGAACGTCGCTCACGGGCGCAAAGCTAGCCCGTAGCGGGCCGGTCACGTGGGGTTTTCGCGGGATGCGTTCAAGGAGCGTTATCTGGTGCCGAGTGGTCCCCAGATGCTGATAGCCTTATCACTCGTCGCCCCCTTAGCTCAGGGGATAGAGCACCGGCCTCCGGAGCCGGGTGCGTAGGTTCGAATCCTACAGGGGGCACACACGATCTCCATCGCGAGACGGCCAAGGACCTGCGGAAACGCAGGTCCTTCTGCGTTCCAGGTGTGCCACCCGCTGCCACCGAGGGCGAGCATGAGCGCGTACCGGGCGTGTACCGATCATGAGATGGCACGACGGCCCGCCGCTCACCGACGTTGGATCATGCTCTGCGAACGGCCATGTACGTCGGGTAGAGCGCCCTGCGGCGGCGTCCACGTAGTCGGCTAGCGCGGCCAGCAGGTCCAGGCTTTCGCAAACATGGCGCAAAGCTATGGCGAATCCGTTGGCCGATCAGGCGTGGGTGTCGCCGTTGCGCGGGTGGGCCAGGACGAGCAGCGCCTGCTGGGCTGGGTCCGACCGACGCCGCCGGGAACCGCGTTCGGCACGCTGGGTGCGGATGAGTTCGGCCAAGCGGATGAGGGTGTGGTTGGACAGCGGAATCGCGGCACGACAGGGCAGCAACGAGGTTCTTGGTTGGGACATCGGGTTTTGGTCGACTGCTGTCTTACCAGGAGTCTCCTCTGCCCTGCACATACCCTAGTGGCCGGCTTCATCAATTCGGAAAGAGTTCCGTACTTGGTGGCCTCCGCCGGCATCACACAATGGTTCCTGGGTGAGTTTTGCCGGTTTCGATGAGAACCGCGAGTTCGATGGTCTTCTTCCCGGCCATGCCGTTTCTCGGGGCTACAACGTGAGGCAACGCGTCCTGGTCGTTCACTTCCTTCTGCCGCGGCAGTCGAAGAATTTCAGCCGCTTTCGGTGGACTTCTTCTGAAGGAATTCGCCCCACACTGAGACAGCGGCTCCCTTGCCCCAAAGTCCTGCATCGTCATCGCGCGGATAGAAGTCGTTGGTGACGTATTCGGCAAGGTCTCGGCCGTAGCTGATGATGTCCGTTCCCCATATTGACAGCACCTGACTGCCGTACGTGCCGCGGCCACCAGGCAGGAAGCGGTGTCCATAGAGCGGAATGAGCTTCGGCGCCCTCGCCAGCTCCTGCCCCGCGATCCGTAACGCCTCCGCACTGTTCTCCGGCGGGGCTCCCCATGACCTCAGCCACGCACCGCGCTGCACATCATTCAGCACCTCACGCACAGGCCATTCCAAATGAAGGCGGAGTTCCTCCTCCTCACCGTCGCGCCAGTCGGGCCAGGGGCGCTCCCACGTGGCACCCTCCTCCGGCCGAGCGGAGTTGACGGGAAGTCCGGCGGCAAGAAACGCGCGGTGATCGTCGGCGAACTCGATGCCGTACTCAATCTCGATCCAGGCGAACTCCCTGTCGGTTAAACCCGGCCTGACCTCACATATCCCGGACAACGCCAACCGCCGAGCGGCTTCACGACCGAGACGGACCGCATCAGGGTGCAGCACGCCCTCCACCATACCGAGCCACGGTTATGAACGCCGGGGCCCTGTGGATCGGCGTCGGCAGAGGAATTGTGCGTGGTTCATCGGCGCATAGAAGGTGGCAAACTGCCTTTGACAGTGCGCGCAGGACGGTGGAGAGCACTGACCTCTTGGAACAGCGTTATGTAGGATTCGCTCTCCGCCATTGACGAATATTGCGCAGCCCACCACAGCCTGGGAGCATGTTGACGCTCGCCGGGCTGCGGTCCGCGGAATGGGGTTGATCGGAGCCATGGGCCTGGGCGGCGGCAAGCAGGCGTCCGACGCGGGCTACAGTTGATCACGTTTGCCGCGAAATTCATGCCCGTCGCGGACCCGGAAAAACTCCGCGACGGGCGCGGCGAATTCTTCCCAGCGACCTAAGACACGGCCTGACAATGAGGTACGGAAAAGGGGGCCCATGCGGTACGCCGGCACCGGTGCGACGGAGGCGCGGGCGCATTTTCGCCGGACCCTGGGCTGCGGGGGTGTTCTGGTGGCGGTCGTGCTGCTCGCCGCGGCCGTCGCGTGGGCGGACAGCCGGCTCGTCGACAGCGCGCTCTCGTACTGTTTCGGCGATCTCGACGCGGGCGAGGCGCTGGCCGGCCTGGTTTTTCTCGGCGGCAGGTGGCTGCTTTTCATGGCCGTCTTCCTGTGCGGCGCGCTGCTCCTCGCCGGGTTCCGCGCGCTCGGGAGGCGAGCCGACGGCAGCGCCGCCGTCGCGGCTTTCCGGGTGGGTTTCTGGGTCACCGCCGCGCTTTTGGTGGTCGTCCCGGCTGGCCTGATTCTTTATGACTTCGCGACGACCGGCACCCCTACCGGCGTGGCAGGGCTCAATTGCGGCGTGGACAACGTGCCGCCCTGGTGGCCGGGCTGGCTGCCGTCCTGAGGGCGGCCGGGATCGGCCGAGGATGCGGCGCAGCACCTTGCGAGCCCGTGGACATGCCGGGCGCGTCGATCGGCTGGAGGTCATGCTCTTCGCCGCGAAGTGGGACACAGCGGGAGATCCCTGTCAGTATGACGGTGGGTCCCCTCCGAGGAGTGTCCGATGTGTGACGATGCGTTGCTTCCTGGTCCCGTGTCCGCCGCTCTGGCCGAGTACCGCGCGCTCCGTGACGCGCACGGCCCCTGCTGGGGCGAACCGTCTCTGTCCTACGTCGTCCAGGCATGGGCGACGGTCTTCCTCGACCGCCGTTACAACTTCTACACCACCGGCCTGCGCCAACTGGCCGAGCGCTATCCCGACCTGCCCGCCGCCGAGCTGGAGGATCACCTCGGCGAGGTGGACGCCGACCGGGTGGTACGTGACGCGCTCGCCGGGGACGTCGTGGACAACCTGCCCGTGCTGCGCCTGACGCCCGGCGGCTGCGCGGTGGCGGCCGTCACGCGAATCGTGCTGGACGGCGAGCCGTTCCGTACGGCGTTGCTGCTCGACTCCAGCAGGGACGAACCGGTCACCGTGCTCGTGGACGGCACCCGGTACATGGTGGAGGCGCGCGGGGCCAAGGTGGTCGAGGTCGCCGAGTCCGTCGTCGTCGACGGGCAGCCGGTCGATCTGGCGCCGCTGAGCAGGCGGGTGGCGGCGGCCGGCGTGCGGTTGCGCGCGGGGTTCCCGTGCCGGTGGAGCGTGACGAGCGCGGACGGCCAGGGCTGGTACCCCGACGGCGCGCCACCCAAGCTGGACGCGCACCGCAGGCCGTTCTTCCACGGCGACGACCTCGTGGTCCGCGTCCCCGCCGAGCCCGTCACCGTGACCGTGGCCAGGGGGATGGAGTACGGCACCGCCGAAGTGACCGTCACTCCGCTGGCCGGCGCGGAGACGCTGGTGGAGCTGGCGCCCGAACGGCTGTACGACGCGGCCGCCCGCGGCTGGTACGGCGGCGACCTGCACGTCCACCTCAACTGGATGGGCGAGGAGCCCGCCGCGCCCGAGCTGGCCGCCGCCGCGCAGCACGGCGAGGACCTCCACGTGCTCAACCTGGTGGCGGGCAACGTGGCGGGCGAGCGCGTCTACGACGTGGAGGCGCTGGAGCAGTGGGTGGGCAAGGACCTGCCGTGGTCCGACAGCCGGCACGTGGCCAGGATCGGCGTCGAGTACCGAAACGACGTGCTCGGCCACTGCACGGCGTTCGGGCTGCGCGGGCTGCCGGGCCGCTACCACTCGGGGTTCGGCGGCGCGGCCGACTGGCCGCCCAACGCGGCGGCGTGCGAGGAGCTGAGGGCGCTCGGCGGGATCATCTCCTACGGTCACCCGTTCCACACCGCGTTCGGCGAGGACGACCCGCCGGACATCGTGCTCGATCGCGGACGGTCCTGCGCGGCCAGGGAGATCGTGGCCGACGCCGCGCTGGGTCTGATCGACTCGCTCGACGTGCTCAACCACTCCTCCGTCCTGGCCACGGCGGCCGTGTACCGCCGTCTCGTCGGCGCGGGCAACAGGCTGGCGGTGACGGCGGGGACCGACGCCGTGCTGTCGTTCTGCCGCCGCGGCACCGCCTCGGCCCCGCCCGGCTGGGAGCGCGTGTACGCCAACGTCGCCGGACCCCTCACCGCCGAGTCCTACGCCGAGGCGATCCTGCACGGCCGTACGTTCGCCACCACCGGGCCGTGGCTGGAGCTCACGGTGAACGGGCACGGCCCCGGCGACACGCTGGAGCTGCTGCCGGGGCAGGAGCTGGAGATCGTGGTCTCCACGATCGGGCCGGAGGTGGAGGAACTGGAGATCCGCACCGCTGCGGGCGTGCTCGCGCAGGGGCCTCCCGGACGGCTGACGGCCACGATGACGGCGGGCGAACCGTCGTACGTGGTGGCCGTGGCGAGCGGCGGCCCGCATCCGCGCTCGCAGCACCGGCGCGGCGCCTACGCCCACACCAGCCCCGTGTACCTCGACGTCGCGGGCGGCCACGTGGCCAGGGAGGCGGACGTGCGCTGGTGCCTGGCCTGGCTGGACCGGCTGGAGTCGATCCTGCGCGAGTCCGGCCGCTTCGACGCCCCCACGCAGGTGGACGACCACCTGGCCCTGTACGAGCGAGCCCGGCAGGTCTACCGCGACCGCCTGCCCTGACCGGAGCCCGCGGAGGAACGGGTCCGCGAAGAAGCGGGGTCGGGCGGTGGCGGAGGGGCGGGCGGGGAGATGGGGGGTGCAGATCTCCACATCGACCGGCTCATGACCCACTGCGCCGAACCGGCCTGGGGCTTCCCCTCCGTAGAAGGCGGGTGGCGGCCGTTCCGGTCGGTCTGGTGGGCTGCCTGGTCCGCGTGGTCCGGTGTGCGTGCCGACGTCGGGTGTCTGCCGGGGTGGGCCTGTAGGTGGGGGACGGGGGTCACCTGGGCATCCTGGCTGTGACCGCTTCGAGGGCCTTTCCGGCCTCGATGAGCTCCTTCATGGACGTGATGAAGAGGTCGCCGTTCTCGTCCCCCAGGCTTTTCCGGCAGTTTCGGCCTCCGTTGCCGGCCTGGGTGATGAACGTCTGCCAGAAGGCCTGGGTCTCGCGGTCGGGGGCTTCGAAGTAGCGGCCCGCGTCTCGGGCGATGTCCCCCATGTGGGTGCACAGGGGGCCGAAGATCGCCGGGTCGACGGAGCCGCGCCTGGCCTGGGCGGCGTCGTTCAGGCTCTTGGAGAGGCGTACGACATCGGCCCGGTAGCGTTCGCGCAGGTCCCATCCGCCGTGCGCCCACCATGCCTTCACCTGGAGCTGCCTGATCTCGGTGGACACCGCCGCGTCGTCGAGGCCCACCACCTGCCGCACCTGGGAGAGGGTGGCGGATCCGGGTGATTCCTGCTGCGCGGCCGCCACGAGGGGGACCGTCACCGCCGCCGCGCACAGCACAGCCGTGGCGGCTCGCCGCGCGGCGAGCCCGCCGTTCGGCCGCGGGTTGGTCCGGAGCGCGCGCACCGCGCTCCGGGTCCTGGAC
Source organism: Nonomuraea sp. NPDC049684 (assembly GCF_044465345.1). Lineage (NCBI taxonomy): Bacteria > Bacillati > Actinomycetota > Actinomycetes > Streptosporangiales > Streptosporangiaceae > Nonomuraea > Nonomuraea sp. NPDC049684. Next base: position 372,600 of record NZ_JBITLO010000002.1, read on the forward strand.
CGCAGCTTCCCGGGCACTGACACGATGCCCGCCGCAATGCCCGCCGCAATGCCCGCCGCGATGGCCGCCGTCATGCCCGCCGCGATGCCCGCCGCAGCCGCGGCGAGCACGAGAACGTAGCCCATGATGCTCTGCACGAGCGTCCAGGCGGGATCCGGCAGCCAGTGGCAGCGCGTCGCCAGGGTGTTGAGCGGCTGGAAGCAGCCGTCCGTGGCGGCGAGCACGAAGCGCCCGGCGAGGCCGCCCAACGCCACCACCTCGGCGGTGACCAGCGCGACGAGCAGCCGGTGACGGCTCGCGAGCACGCTCGCGACGGCGGCCGCCGCCCCGGCCGCCGCCACCAGGGCCACGAGCACCCACGCCTGGTAGACCAGGGCGTAGAAGCCGCCGCGATCCGCGGCGGGAGGCTGCCAGGTGTGCATGTATGCCATCACGGCGGCGACGGCGGCCCAGCTCGCCGGTATCCCCAGCAGCACGACCGCCAGGACCCGCCGCGGCGGCGCCCCCATGGCCGGGGCCTCCCATCGGCCGGGCCCGGTCAAGGAGCCGAGCGTCCACAAGGGCGGAGCGGTGATCGGGCGGAAGGTCCAGGCGAGCAGGGGCACCGCCCACAGGGCCATGACCGCGGAGAGCGCGAGCGGCGTGTCGAGGCTGGTCAGGAGCGGCCACACCGCGCCGATCGCGGACTGCACGGCCGGATGGTCCTGCGGCGAGGCGCCGTACAGGTCCTGGAGCATCCGGCTCATCCCGGCGGGGTCGATCGTTCCGGTGCTCGCCAGGAGCGCGCCTTCGCTCTGCCACCACACGAACCACGCGAACAGCGACAGCCACGCGGCCGCGAGCCCCAGCAGCATGGCCGGCCGGATCGTACGCCCCGGCCAGGCCCTGACCCACAGGTCGGCGCACTGCGCGGTCCACCAGGCGAAGGCCACCCCGGCGAACAGCACCAGCGCCGGCACCACCGGGTGGTCCGGCCACCACCGCAGGACCGTCATCCGGTTCAGCACCAGCTCGCCGGCCACTCCGCCGGCCCCCAGCCACAGCCCGGCGCGCACGCCGGACGGCGCACGACGCCCGGTCAGCACCGCATGGATCACGGCCCGCCACAGCGCGATCCCGGCCACACCGGTGACCAGCCCCGCCACCAGCAGGGCCGACAGCCGGCCCATCCAGGTGCCGCTCGCGACGAGGGGCAGGTAGTCCGCCACCTGGACGTCGATCAGCGGGGCGGCGGCCCCGGTCAGGAACATGGGCAGCCCCTGCACGCCGAACAGCGTCGCCGAGTCGGTGACGGCGTCGCGGCGCAGCGTCCAGCGCGGGTGCATGCGCCACAGCTCGGCGAAGGAGCCGAGCGCCCGCCGCAGCCGGCCCGTGGCCGGGACGGGCGCCGTGAACGCCAGAGAGCGCAGGTCGGCGCCCCAGCGCTGCGCGGCGAGGTCGGCGTGGATCTCCCGGCTGCGCAGGACGTCCGAGCGGGCGAGATAGACCAGGAGGATCATGCAGACCGGGAGCAGCAGGCCCCGGGTGGTGAACGCCGTCTCGCCGGGCCAGAACGGCGACCGGGCGGAGGTGGGAATGGCGGTGAGGTACCAGGCGACGTACGGGAGGAGCACGAGGACGACGAACACCCGCCACACGACGATGGTGGCGTAGGTGATGGTGAGGTCGCGGTTGCGGATGTGGGCGAACTCGTGCATCGCCCTCGCGCGGAAGCCGCCGGGATCGGCGGTCCTGCGGGCGATCAGGCCACCGTGCAGGCACACGATCGGACGGCGGTCGCTGCCGAACACCACGGCGTCGGTCGTGACCGCCGTCAGGTCCACGACGATCCTGGGCACGCGGGCCAGGCCGGCCACGGCGGCGAACTCCGCCATCCTGCGCCCGATCTCGCCGTCGTGGTCGATCGCGTCCAGCGGTACGAGGCGACGCCGCCGGATCTTCCAGTGCGGCAGGCACCGGAACAGCGCCACGGCCACCGCCGCCACCAGGACGAGCCCCAGGAGGGGCAGCCACCAGGGCGCCGCGGGCTCGTAGCGCTCCACGCAGGCCCAGTAGGCGTCGTGGTAGGCGATGATCCTGGCGGAGACGGCCCGGTCGGTGCCCTGGGAGGGGTCGCCGCCGGCGGCGAGCAGGCAGCCGTACCCGTAGCCGCCGTGATACCCGCGCGCCACGACCTGCATCATCGAACCGCTGCTCACCAGCAGCAGGGTCAGCAGCAGCACGAACCGCACGGTCGTGCCCGCGCCCATCGCCCGCTCGTCGATCCGCAGCGCGGAGGCCGTGCCCGGCATCACTGGTTCTTCGTCAGGGGGGCGCCGTCGTTCGGGCCGTCCGGTTCCGGCGCGCCGGACGGCGGTGCGGCCAGTGCGAGCCGGCCCACCACGGCGTCGGCGATGAGCCGGGCGCGACCGTCGCCGAGCCCGTGCTCCACGGCGGTCTCCAGCACCCGGCGGTGGACCTCGGCGAGCTCGTCACGGGTCAGGTCGGGGACGAAGACGGCCGCCGCCGGCCTCCGGAACACCTTGCGCAGCACGGCCTTCGTCCTGGCCGCCGCGCCGTCCACCGCCGCCGTGCCCACCCGCCGTGCGGCCTCGTCGACCATGAGCCACACCACCGGGGTCACCAGGGCGGCGATCTCGCCCAGGCCGAATCCCAGCGGCTCACGCCTGTCGTTCCGCCGGCCCAGCCGCTTGATCACGACGTCGTCGTCGAGCCTGGCCAGCCCGTCCACGAGCAGCAGTTCCTCGGGCGCGGTCGCCGCCACCACATCGCGCACGACGTCGCGGACCCTGGTCGTGGCCGCTCTGCTCGCATGACCGCCGCCGCCGGGCGAAGCCGGCCCAGGACTCATGACGCCCCTCTCCGCATCGCGTTCTGTGACGCTCCTGCCACGCTGTGCAGGGCCTCCATCCTCGCCGAAAGGGTCCGGCGGTGTGGGGGAACGCGGAAAACGGCATGAATGGCGTCATGCGCGCAGGAAGGTCAGCAGGGAGGCGGCGAGTTCGTCCGGGGCCTCCTCGGCGACGTGGTGGCCGCTGTCGATCGGGTGGCCGGTCACGTCGTCGGCCCAGGTGCGCCAGATCGCCAGCGGGTCGCCGTACAGGTCCTCCATGTCGTCCTTGGACGTCCAGAGGAACAGGGTGGGGCAGGTGAGGCGGCGGGAGGCGGCGCGGTCGGCGTCGTCGGCGGCGCGGTCCACGGTCAGGCCGGCGCGGTAGTCCTCGCACATCGCGTGGACGGTGTCCGGGTCGTGGATGGCCCGGCGGTAGTCCTCGTACGCCTCCTGGCCCATCTGCTCGGCGCTGCCCTGGTACCAGGCGTCGGGGTCGGCGTTGATGACGCGTTCGGCGGGTTTGGCGGTCTGGCCGAGGAAGAACCAGTGCCACCAGGACGCCGCGAAGCGGGCGTCGGCCCTGGCCAGCGCCTCGCCGATGGGGATGCCGTCCATCACGACCAGGCGGGTGACGGCGTCCGGGTGGTCGGCGGCCACGCGGTGGGCGACGTAGGCGCCGCGGTCGTGGCCGGCGACGGCGAAGCGTTCATGGCCCAGCGAGCGCATGAGGGCGACCATGTCGCGGGCCATGGCCCGCTTGGAGTAGGGGGCGTGGTCGGGGGTGGTGGGCGGCTTGCCCGAGCGGCCGTACCCGCGCAGGTCGGGGCAGACCACCGTGTGGTGGGGGGCCAGGAGGGGCGCGACGCGGTGCCAGGTCGCGTGGGTACGGGGGTGGCCGTGCAGCAGCAGGACGGGAGTGCCGGAGCCGCCGTACCGGACGAACAGCTCGGTCTCGCCGACGTCGATCATGCCGGTTGCGAAGTCATCGAACATCGGCCCTCTCTACCCGGGACCGTCTTGGATCAACACCGGCGTTCCACCACATAAGGGGACGTTCTAGGATCAGGCCATGCCTTTGACCGTGGACGACGTCGACCGGTTCGTGGCCGCCAGACCCCGCCTGGAGGCCATCGCCTACCGCCTGCTCGGCTCCGCCGCGGAGGCCGAGGACGCCGTGCAGGAGACGTTCCTGCGCTGGCAGTCCGCCGACACGGGCCACGTCGAGGTGCCCGAGGCGTGGCTGACGAAGGTGCTCACCAACCTGTGCCTCAACCAGCTCGGCTCCGCGCGGGCCCGCCGCGAGACGTACGTCGGGGAGTGGCTGCCCGAGCCGCTGCTGGCCGGCGACCCGATGCTCGGCCCGGCCGAGACCGCCGAGCAGCGCGAATCGGTCTCCTACGCCGTCCTCACGCTGATGGAACGCCTGTCGCCCAACGAGCGGGCGGTGTACGTGCTGCGGGCCGCCTTCGACCACTCCCACCGGGAGATCGCCGACATCCTCGACATCACCGAGTCGGCCAGCCAGCAGATCTTCCACCGCGCCAAGAGGCACGTCGCCGACGGCCGGGCCCGCACCGAGGTCGACGAGGCCGCCGCCCGGCGGATCGTCGAGGAGTTCCTGGCCGCCGCCACCAGCGGGCAGACCGAGCCGCTCGTCCGCCTGCTCACCCAGGACGCCATCGCGGTCGGCGACGGCGGCGGGAAGGTGCCGGCCCGCGCCAAGGCGTTCGTGGGCGCCGTCGCGGTCGCCAAGTTCCTGTGGGGCCTGGTCAAGCCCGGCAAGGCCAAGCGCGCCATCATGGGCGGCTCGCCCGAGATCTACCCCTGGACGGCCAACGGCGAGCCGGCCGTCGTCGCCGTCCTGGACGGCCGGGTCGTCGGCGTCATGTGCCTGGAGGTGACCCCGGAGGGCATCGCCGCGTTCCGCAACCAGGTCAACCCCGACAAGCTGGGCCGCGCGACCGAGCGCTGGGCGGCCGGCGACCACGGGGAGCCGCTGTTCAGAGCCTTCTGAGACACGGTGGAGACGGTGTGACGCGCTTCACACCGTGATCCTGTCAGGAAAACGCGGGCCGTCCGGTTCAGGTGGCGAACCCGCGTCAGACAGGAGCGAGGAAATGCAGCACCGCATCATCGTCCTCGGAGCCGGCTACACCGGTGCCGTCGCCGCCGGCCGTCTCGCCAGGCGGCTGAGCCACGAGGACGTCGCCATCACCCTCGTCAACGCCGAGCCCGACTTCGTGGAGCGCGTCCGCCTGCACCAGGTGGCGACCGGGCAGGACCTCAAGCCCCGGCCGTTCCGCGAGATGTTCGCCGGCACCGGCGTCGAGCTGCGGCTCGGGACGGTCACCGGCCTCGACGCCGACCGCGGGACCGTCACCGTCACCGGCGCGGACGGCGCCGAGGAGCTGGCCTACGACACGCTGGTCTACGCCCTCGGCAGCGGCTGGAACACCGAGGGCGTTCCCGGGACGGCCGAGCACGCCTACGACGTCGCCAGCCGGCCGGGGGCGCTGCGGCTGCGCGAGCGGCTGGCCCGGCTCGACGCCGGGCGGCGCGTGGTCGTCGTCGGCGGCGGGCTCACCGGGCTGGAGGCCGCGGCCGAGATCGCCGAGGCCCGTCCGGACCTCGACGTCGCCCTCGCCGCCCGCGGCGGTCTCGGTGACTGGCTCTCGCCGAAGGGCCGCGCGCACGTGCGGAAGGTGCTCGCCGGGCTCGGGGTGACCGTGCACGAGCACACGGCCGTCACCGGGGTCGAGGCCGACCGCGTCATCACCGACGGCGAGCCCATCCCGGCCGAGGTGACCGTCTGGACGGCCGGCTTCGCCGTGCACCCGATCGCGCGGGCGACCACGCTGGAGGTCAGCGACACCGGCCAGATCGTAGTCGACGCGACCATGCGCTCGGTCTCGCACCCGAACGTGTACGCCGTCGGCGACGCCGCCATGGCGATGGGCCCCGGCGACAAGCCGCTGCGCATGTCGTGCGCGTCGGGCATCCCGACCGCCTGTCAGGCCGCCGACTCGATCGCGGCCCGGCTGACCGGCGGGAAGCTGCCGGACACCACGCCGCACTACTTCAACCAGTGCATCTCGCTGGGCCGGGGCAACGGCCTGATCCAGTTCGTCACCGCCGACGACCGCGCCCTGCCCAGGGTGCTGACCGGGCGGGTCGCCGCCGTCTACAAGGAGCTGATCTGCAAGAGCGCCGCCTGGGGCGTCGCCAACCCGATGATGGGCAAGCCGGCCCGGCAGCGCCGCGTCGTCCGCCCGAACGCCCCGGCCGGCCCCGCCGCCGCCAGGGCGCGTGCGTGACGACGGACGGCGCGGCGCACCCGGCGGCGGGCCCCCGTCAGGGGGTCGTGAGGACGACGAGCTGCCGGGTCGCCCGGGTCATCGCCACGTAACGGTCGACCGCGCCCTCGACGCCGTCGCCGCCGTCGCCGAACCGGTCGGGGTCGACGAGGATCACCAGGTCGAACTCCAGCCCTTTCGACAGCTCCGGCGTCAGCGACCGGACCCGGGGCCGCTCCGGGAAGCCCGGGTCCCCGATCACGCAGGCGATCCCCTCGGGGTTCGCGGCGAGCCAGGCGTCGAGGATCGCGTCCAGCTCGGCGACCGGCCCGCGCTGGACCGGGATGCCGCTCTCCCGGATGGAGACCGGCACGTTGGCGTCCGGCAGGGCGGCCCTGATGACCGGCTCGGCCTCGGCCATGATCTCCGCCGGGGTCCGGTAGTTGACGCTCAGGCCGGCCAGCTCGACGCGGTCGATGCCGACCCGGCCGAGCCGTTCCGCCCACGACTCGGTGAACCCGTGCCTGGCCTGCGCGCGGTCACCCACGATGGTGAAGCTCCTGGACGGGCAGCGCAGCAGCAACATCTGCCATTCGGCGTCGGTCAGCTCCTGGGCCTCGTCCACGACGACGTGCGCGAACGGCCCGGCGAGCAGGTCCGGCTCCACGGTGGGCAGCTCCGACTCGTCCACCAGGTTGCGCTGGAGGTCCGCCCGGCGTAGCTGCGTCACCAGGCCCTCGCCGTCGTCGTCGGCCTCGATCAGGTTGTCGACGACCTGGGCCATGCGCTCGCGCTGGACGGCCAGGGCGGCCTCCTGCCGGCGCTTGCGGCGGGACGCCTCCGGGTCGCCGAGGCGCTGGCGGGCCGCGTCCAGGAGCGGCAGGTCGGAGACCGTCCAGGACTGGGCGTCCGCGCGCTGGAGCCGCCGGATCTCCTCCGGGCTGAGCCAGGGGGCGCACAGCCGCAGGTAGGCGGGGACCGTCCACAGGTCGCCGACGAGGTCGGCGGGCTCGATCAGCGGCCAGGCGCGGTTGAAGGCGGCCAGCAGCTCCCGGTTCGCGCGCAGCGACCTGCGCAGCAGCTCCGGCGAGATGCCGTCCTCGCCGTCCTCGCCGTGCTGGTCACGGGTGTCGTGCTTGTCGATGAGGATCGTGAGCAGTTCCTCCCAGATCTGGTCGCGGGCCTCGTTGTGCGGGGTGCCGGGGTCGGCGGCCTGGAACGCCTCGGCCCAGTCCTCGGCGCTCAGCCGGACGTCCGACCAGTGCGTGCTGACCGTCATGCCCTTGGCGGGCGGGTTCTCGTAGAACCTGACGGCCGGCTCGATCGCCTTCACCATGTCCGCCGACGCCTTCAGCCGCGCCACCTCCGGGTCCCGCTCGGGGACCGCCGCGGCCCCCTCGGGCACCAGGTCGCGCAGGGTGCAGGTGCGCACGCCCTCCTCCCCCAGGCTGGGCAGCACGTCGGCGACGTAGGCCAGGTAGGGCTGGTGCGGGCCGACGAACAGCACGCCGCCCCGGTGGTGGCCGAGCCGGGGGTCGGAGTAGAGCAGGTAGGCCGAGCGGTGGAGGGCGACGACGGTCTTGCCGGTGCCGGGGCCGCCGTCCACGACGAGGGCGCCGCGGGAGCCGGCCCGGATGATGGCGTCCTGGTCGGCCTGGATGGTGCCGAGCACGTCGCGCATCCTGGGCGAGCGGTTGCCGCCGAGGCTGGCGATGAAGGCGGACTGGTCGTCGAGCGCGGCGTGCCCTTCGAAGCCGTCGGCGGTGAACACCTCGTCCCAGTAGTCGCTGATCCGGCCGCGGGTCCAGCGGTAGCGGCGGCGGCTGGCCAGGCCCATGGGGTTGGCGTGGGTGGCGCCGAAGAACGGCTCGGCCGCGGGCGAACGCCAGTCGAGCAGCAGGCGGCGGCCGTCTTTGTCGGTGAGGCCGAGCCGTCCGACGTACACCGGTTCGGGGTGGTCGGCGGTGACCATGTGGCCGAGGCACAGGTCGAGGCCGAAGCGCCGCAGCGTACGCAGGCGGGCGGACAGGCGGTGGATCTCCAGGTCCCGGTCGAGCGCCTGCCGGCCCTTGCCTCCGGGGGCCATGCGTTCGGCGTCGAGGCGGGCGGACAGGTCGGCGATCGACTGCTCCAGGCTCTCGGCGAGGGCCGCGAAGTGTCTCTCGTCGACGGCGATCAGCGCCGGGTCGGCCTTGGCGGCGAGGTTGCCGGGCAGGTCGAACACGCCGGTGGTCAGGGGATTCATGTATGTGGCTCCGCTACGAGGTCGGTCTTCGCGTGGCAAGGCGTCTGGCCTCGGCGGACGATTCTGCGCCACGACGGGGGTCTTGCCGCAAGCCCCCCGGTGCGCTATACGTTAAGAGTGGAAAGGAGTAGAAGCTCCTTTTTCTGCCACTTTGCTCCGCGACACAGTCCCTGCTTCGCTTCCCGGCGCGGCGGAACCAGGGTGACCCGCCCGTGACGGGCGGATCACCGGTCGAGAATCACCAGTCGCCGTCGCCGCCCTCGTCGTCGCCTTCGAAGATCTCCTCGACGATCTCCCCCGCCACCAGGCCGCCGACCACGCCGGCGGCGCCGGCCGCGGCCACCGCGCCCCAGCCCGGCCCGCCGTGGTGCTGCTCGTGATGGCCGTAGCCATGGTGGCCGTGGTGGTCACCGTACCCGTGGTCGCCGTGGCCGTGGTGGTCGCCGTGCCCGAAGCCCCCGTGGGCGTGCGCGGCCAGGCCGGACAGCCAGCGGTCGAGCTCGGCGGCCCAGTCCGTCTGCAGGGCGTCGGCGTGGCTGACGGTGAAGCGGCCGATCGCGTCGCCGGAGTAGCGGCCGGCGCGCTTGTCGGCCTCCAGGACCACCTCCAGCCCCGCCGGGTCGGCCACGAAGGTCACTTCGAGCTCGCCGAGCACGCCGGCGTACCGGCCGGCCGGGTAGAACTCGATCTCCTGGTAGAACGGCAGCTCCTGGCGCACGCCGTACAGGCGGCCGGCCTCCAGGTCGGCGGACTTGAACGCGAAGCCGAGCTGCAGCAGCGCCTCCAGGATGCGCAGCTGGGAGGGCAGCGGCTCGACCGCGACCTCGTCGAGGTCGCCCTTGTCGACCGCCTTGGCGATGGCGAGCTCGGTGCGCACGCCCAGCGCCATGCCGTGCAGCGGCTGCCCGCCGATCTGGCTGATCGGCGCCTCCCACGGCACGCCGATCTGGAAGGGGATCGTGCGCTCCTCGCCCTGTCGCAGCACGAACGGCCCCGACACCTGGACGCGGGAGAACTCCCCCGCCCCCGCGTGCTCGCCGTCGCCGTGCTCGAACTCCACGCGGGCGACCAGGCCGAGGGTGACGTGCTCGATCTCGGCGTCGAAGTCGCCGCCCTTGAGCCGCACCTCGCCGGACAGCGTGCCGCCCGGCTGGACGCGCGGGGTCGCCAGAACGGTGTCCACCGAGGGCGCGCCGACGCCGAAGGCGCCCAGCATGCGTTTGAAGACCACGGCTTGTTCTCCCTGTCGAAGATCGAATGTGTGCAGCCGCCCCACACAACGATCTCCGTCCGGCCCCGGTTCCGGCCATGCCGGAAACGTCTGCCGCGCAAGGGGGCGGGAACGGCGGGATCCCGGAGCGCGGCGCGTTCGCCGCACTCCGGGATCCCGGCGCGTTCCGCTCTACCGGACGCTGCGTCTGCCGTAGAGGCCCGCCGCCAGGGCCACGCCCAGACCGGCGAGCACCACCTGGATGACCAGTTCTATCCAGTCGATGCCGCGGGTGTCCGCGACGCCGACCGCGGCGGCGATCGCGGTGCCGATGAGGGCCGCGACGATGCCGATCACGATGGTGAGCCAGATGGGGATGCTCTGACGGCCCGGCACGACCAGCCTGCCGAGGATGCCGATGACCAGCCCGATGATGAGGGCGGAGATGATGCCGGTGACTTCCACGCTTCACACTCCCGTTCTGCCGCGCCGGATGTCGCCACCCCTCGTGGGGAAGGAGTGCCTCCGGCCTGACAGCGCCATTGCTTCCCAGCAGCATCACAAAGAAACCGGACCACTCAGCCTGATATCGGTTCATGGCGGACAGGTTCCATGAGGGTGTGCCGCTCGCGGTGGTGGCGGAGGCGGCCCCGCGGTGCCTACACTGCGGGCACACCCCACGAACAGCAGACGCGAACGAACGGCGCACCGAACCCCCTCAGGAGCCCTTTGTGACCGTCAGACGAATCGTGCTGCACGCCCTGCTCGCCGCGACGACCGCGACGACCGCCGCCACCGCCGCGGCGCCGGCGAACGCCACCGCCTTCACCCTCACCAGCACCGCCTTCACCCAGGGCGGGATCATCCCGAAGGCGCACGAGTGCACCAGCGGCGGCCAGACCGACCCCGGCCGGCGCAACGAGTCGCCGCCCCTGACCTGGAGCGGCGGCCCGGCCGGGACCCGCGGCTACGCCCTGGTGATGCGGGACCTCGACAACGACAACCTCATCCACTGGGTGATCTACGACATCCCGGCGGAGGTGACCTCGCTGCCGCAGAACGTCGAGCACGCCTACCGGCCCGCGGCCCCCGCCGGAGCCCGGCAGATCTACTACCGCGGCAGCGCCACCCTGTACGGCTACCAGGGGCCGTGCTCCCCCTGGTCGGTCAACACCTACCAGTTCACCGTGCACGCCCTCGACCGGGCCGCCCTGACCGAACTGGGCTCCGGTTCGTCCACGACGACCGCGGCGAGGGTGATCTCCGGCGCGTCCCTGGGGACGGCCGTGCTGTCCGGCGAGTCCTGAACGCTCAGGAGCGCCGGGTCCAGCCCGGCAGACCCGGCACCGGCCCCGCCGGACGGCGAGGCCCGGCGGTGAGGCCCCGCGCGGGCGGCACCGCCGGGCAGTGCGCGCCCGCGGCGGGAAGGGCCAGGGTGGTCAGGTAGCGGTCCACGGCCCCGGTCAGGCAGGGGCTGCGGCCGTAGGCGCCGTGGCCCCAGCCGTCGTAGGTCAGCAGCCGGGCCTCCCGCCCGATCTGGCGGGCGGTGCTCAGCGCCCACGGGTAGCCGGTCGCCGGGTCGTGCAGGCCGTTGACCAGCAGCAGCGGCGGCGTGCCCGAGACGCGCAGCCGGTGCTGCGGGTCGGGGATCGGCGCAGGCTGTCCCAGGCAGGCGACGGTGAGCGAGACCGAGATCGGGCTCATCCGCATGTCGGGCGCGATGGCCGCCAGCCGCCGCAGGTGCCGCTCGAAGGCCCGCTGGTCGCGTACGGGGAGCAGGTAGTCCTGGCAGATCACCGGCGTGACGTCGTTGAACACCTCCTGGTCCGGGACGGGCGGCGCGAGCGGCGGCACGGCCCCCGAGCCGGCGTCGAGGTCGCGCAGGAACGTGGCCAGGCCGGTCCAGTCGGGGGCGTAGAAGGTGCTGAACGTCAAGTGGAGCAGCGCCAACGGGGTGAGCGGGCCGTCGGGGAGGCGCAGCTCACCGCGTCCGGCCCGGTCGAGCAGGTCTCTCAGCAGCGCCCGCACGTCACGTCCGCGCAGCACGCAGGCGGGGGCCGTCGCGCACCACGAGACGAAGGCGTCGAAGGAGTCCTGGGTGGTCCAGGTGTCGGTGTCGAGCATCTCGGCGGTGCCGAGGCTGTGGTCCATGTTGCTGTCCAGGGCCAGCGCGCGGACCTGCCGGGGGAACCGTTCCGCGTAGAGCTGGCCGATGAGGGTGCCGTAGGAGACGCCGTAGAAGGTGAGGCGTTCCTCGCCGAGCGCCGCCCGCAGCGCCTCCAGGTCGCGGACGACGGACGCGCTGTCCACGTGGTCGTAGAGCGGCCCGGTACGGGCCCGGCAGTCCTGCCGGTAGCGGGCGTTGTACGCCAGCCGCCGGTCGAAGCCGGCCTGGTCGCGCGTCAGCGGGTCGGGGGCCTGCCGGGCCAGCGGCAGCGAGCAGAGCACCGGATGGCTGCGGGCGACGCCGCGCGGGTCGAAGCCGACCACGTCGAAGCGGGCCGCCAGCTCCGGGCTGAGGCGCAGGTCGTCGCGCAGGACGGCGTCCACGCCCGAGTTGCCGGGGCCGCCCGGGTTGATCACCAGTGAGCCGATCCGGCCCGCGGGATCGGTGGCCGGACGCCGCGCCACGGCCAGGTCGAACGTCGGGCCGCCGGGGTCGGCCCAGTCGACCGGCAGGGTGAGCCGGGCGCACTGGGCGGCCGGGTCCTCCGGGCACGGAAACCAGCCGGCGCCCGGGATCGCGGCGGCGGGCGGGAGCGGGACGAGCACGGCCACGAGGAGGGCCAGTGCCGCAAGGATCGGTCGCAGCATGAGATGTCCCATCGGGTCGGGGGGTGACACCGATCATGAGCTTCCGGCGACATCCCCGATACCCCTGGACCGCGCCTTGGGATCCCTGAGGTCAGCCGAGGGCGCGGTCGAGGTTGAAGGCGGCGCTGATCAGGGCCAGGTGGGTGAACGCCTGCGGGAAGTTGCCCTGCTGCTCGCCCGTCCGGCCGATCTCCTCGGCGTACAGGCCGAGGTGGTTGGCGTAGGTCAGCATCTTCTCGAAGGCCAGGCGGGCCTCCTCCACCCGGCCGGCGCGGACCAGCGCCTCGACGTACCAGAAGGAGCAGATGGAGAATGTGCCCTCCTGGCCGCGCAGGCCGTCGGGGCTGGCGTCCGGGTCGTAGCGGTAGACCAGGGAGTCCGACACCAGGTCGGCGGTGAGCGCGTCGAGGGTGGACAGCCACTTCGGGTCGGTGGGCGAGACGAACTTGGCCAGCGGCATCATCAGCAGCGCCGCGTCGAGCACGTCGCCGTCCTCGTGCTGGACGAACGCCTGCCGCAGATCGGACCAGCCATGGGCCATGATCTGCCGGTAGAGGTCGTCGCGCGCCCCGCGCCAGTGGGGGATGTCGGCGGGCAGGCCGCGGCGGGCGGCCATGCGCATGGCGCGTTCGATGGCGACCCAGCACATCAGCCGGGAGTACAGGAACTTCTTGCGCCCGCCCCTGGTCTCCCAGACGCCCTCGTCGGGCTGGTCCCAGTTGTCGCAGACCCAGTCGACCAGGGCGCAGACGGCGTCCCAGTGGTCGCTGGAGATGGGCTTGCCCCATTTGTCGTAGAGGTAGACGGAGTCGAGCAGGGCGCCGTAGATGTCGAGCTGGAGCTGGCCGGCGGCGGCGTTGCCGACGCGTACCGGGGCCGAGCCGCGGTAGCCCTCCAGGTGGTCGAGCTGTCGTTCGGGCAGGTCGGTGCGGCCGTCGATGCCGTACATGATCTGGAGGGGGCCGTTGGGGCCGGCGGCGCGCAGGCTGACGTGCCGGGTCAGGAACGACATGAACGCCTCGGCCTCGCCGGTGAAGCCCAGCCGGAGCAGGGCGTAGACGCAGAAGGCGGCGTCGCGGATCCACAGGTAGCGGTAGTCCCAGTTGCGCTCGCCGCCGATCAGCTCGGGCAGGCTGGTCGTCGGCGCGGCGACGATCGCGCCGGTGGGCGCGTACGTCAGCAGCTTGAGCGTCAGGGCCGAGCGGTGGACCATCTCCCGCCACCTGCCCCGGTAGCGGGAGGCCGACAGCCACTTGCGCCAGAACGCGACCGTGGCGGTCATCGCCTCCTCCGCCTCGACGTGCGGGCAGCCGAGCGGCGGGATCTCGGCCTCGATCCGGTCCAGCGCGAACACCTCCGACTCGCCCTCCACGAGGGTGAAGCACGCCCGCACGTCGCGTCCGTCGCACTCGACCGGCACGGTGGCGCTCAGCCCGAGCGTCAGCCGGGCGGACTCGAAGACGGTCAGGCCGTCGACCTCGCGCACGACGTGCGGGTCGGCCCCGTAGCCGAAGCGGGGGGCCACCCGCGCGTGGAAGGGCAGCGAGCCGCGCACGCAGAGCACCCGGCGGATCAGCCGCTGCCGGCCGCGGCCGCCCGGCTCGCCGATGATCGGCATGAAGTCCTGGATCTCGCCCACCCCGCTCTCGGTGAAGAAGCGGGTGATGAGCACGTTGGTGTCGGGGAAGTAGAACTGCTTGGTGCGCGCCGGCACGTCGGTGGCCAGCTCGAACGCCCCGCCCCGGTCGGCGTCGAGGATCGCGGCGAACACGCTGGGCGAGTCGAAGGCCGGGCAGCAGTACCAGTCGATGGTGCCGTTGGTGCCGACCAGGGCCACGCTGCGCAGATCGCCGATGAGGCCGTGCTCGGCGATCGGCAGGTAGCGGTCACCGTCTGCTCCACCCATCGCAGCAGTTCTCCCTGGTCAGGGCCGTGCTCAAACCTCCTGCCCGGCCTCCTCCAGCGCGGCCAGGCGGCGGCGGAGGTGGGCGCGCTCGGGCTCGCTCCCGGCCGTCCGGAGCGCGGCGCGGTACGCCTGCGCGGCCTCGGGCAGGCGGCCGAGCCGGTGCAGCAGGTCGGCGCGGGCCAGCAGGTACGGGTGGTAGTCGCGCAGCCGCCGCGCCCCGGCCAGCTCGTCCAGCAGCGCCAGCCCGGTCTGGGGCCCGTCGCGCATGGCCACCGCCGCCGCCCGGTTCAGCGCCACCACCGGAGAGGGGTCGAGCGCGAGCAGCACGTCGTACAGGGCCACGACCTGCGGCCAGTCGGTCGTGGCCAGGTCCGGGGCCTCGTCGTGCAGCGCCGCGATCGCGGCCTGGACGGCGTACGGGCCGGGCGGGCCGCCGCTGAGCGCGGTCACCACCAGCGCCGACCCCTCCTCGATCATGGCCCGGTCCCACAGGCCGCGGTCCTGCTCGCCGAGCAGCACCGGCTCCCCCTCGGGCCCGGTACGGGCCTCGCGCCGGGCGTGCACCAGCAGCAGCAGCGCCAGCAGCCCGGCGACCTCCCGCTCGGCGGGCAGCAGCCGGCGCAGGATCCGGGCCAGCCTGATCGCCTCCTCTGCCAGGTCGAGCCGCTGGAGGAAGGGCCCGGAGCTGGCCGCGTAGCCCTCGGTGAAGATCGAGTAGATCACCTGGAGCACGCCGGGCACCCGTTCCGGCAGCTCGTGGGCCTCGGGCACGCGGAACGGGACGCGCGCCTCCCTGATCTTCTTCTTGGCCCGGACGATGCGCTTGGCCATCGTCTGGGCCGGCACCAGGTAGGCCCGCGCCACCTCGGGGGTGGTCAGGCCGGCCAGGCAGCGCAGCGTCAGCGCCCCGCGGTCCTCGGCCGGCAGCGCGGGGTGGGCGCAGGTGAAGAAGAGCCGCAGCCGTTCGTCGGGCAGGCCGCCGTCCTCGCCGGGGGGCGCTTCGGGGGCGGCCCGCTCGGCCTCCGCCGCCAGGACGGCCAGCCGGGTGGCCAGCGCCTGCTCGCGCCTGAGCCGGTCGACCGCCTTGCGCCGCGCGGTGGTCATCAGCCACGCGCCCGGATTGGGCGGCACGCCCTCGGCGGGCCAGTGCCTCAGCGCCGCCTCGACGGCGTCGGAGGTGACCTCCTCGGCGAGGTCGAGGTCGCCGAAGCGGCGGACGAGCGCGGCCAGCAGCCGGCCGCGCTCCTCACGGAAGACGGCCTCGATCTCACGCATCGAAGTCGGCGACCGGGCGCACCACCACCGAGCCGCCGCCGCGCGCACCCGGGCAGCGCACGGCCCAGTCGAGGGCGGCGTCGAGGTCCGGCACGTCGATCACGTAGAAGCCGCCCAGGACCTCGCGCGTCTCGGCGTACGGGCCGTCGGTGACGGTGGGCGTGCCGTCGGCGCTCACCCGTACGGTGGTGGCGGTCACCAGGTCGGCCAGCGACTCGCCGGAGACCAGGATGCCCGCCTCCCGGACGGACTTGTCGTAGGCCATCCACTCCTGGAAGTCGCCCGGCTCCTGCTCGTCGGAGGTGCCGGCGTTGATCAGCAGCATGTACTTCATCGGTGTTCCCCTTCACGGTCGGCGTACGGCGGGACCGCCGTACGCCGTAACCACGAACGGGACCCGCCCGGATGGACACGCCATGACGATGAGTTTTCCGGGTCCGTCCGGTCATTGTCACGACCCGTCACTTCAGGAGGACCGATGAGCGTACTGGAACAGCGGATGCGGGGCGTGCTGGGCGGGTTCGTGGCGCGGGGGGAGGTGCCGGGGCTGGTCGGGCTCGTCCATCATCGGGGCGAGACGCACGTCGTGCCGATGGGCACGCTGGAGAGCGGCGGCGGGGCGGCCGTCGGGGCCGACTCGATCTTCCGGATCGCGTCGCTGACCAAGGCCGTCACCGCGGCGGCGGCGATGATCCTGGCGGAGGAGTGCGTCCTGCGGATCGACGACCCGATCGACGACCTCGTCCCCGAGCTGGCCGGCCGCCGGGTGCTGCGCGCCCTGGACGCGCCGCTGGACGACACGGTGCCCGCCAGGCGGCCGATCACCGTACGCGACCTGCTGACCTTCCGGCTGGGCACCGGACAGCTCCTGATGGAGGGCGACCTGCCCATCCTGCGCGCGATGCGCGACCCGCGGATCGACCGCGGCCCCGACGGCCCCGACGACGGCCCGGACGAGTGGCTCGAACGGCTGGGTGCGCTGCCGCTGATGTTCCAGCCGGGCGAGCGGTGGACCTACCACACGAGCGCCGACGTCCTGGGCGTGCTGGTCGCGCGGGCCGCGGGCAAGCCGCTGCACGACTTCATGACCGAGCGGATCTTCGAGCCTCTGGGCATGCGCGACACCGGCTACCACCTGCCCGCCGACAGGCTCCACCGCCTGGCGGGCTGCTACCTGCCGGACGGCTCGGGCGGCGTGACGCCGAGGCCCGACCCGCGCGCGTGGCACGAGCCGCCCGCCTTCCCGTCCGGCGGCGGCGGCCCCGGCCTGCTGTCGACCGCCCTCGACTACGCCGCGTTCTGCCGGATGCTGCTGGAGAAGGGGCGGTACGACGGCGGCCGGATCCTGTCGCGGGCCTCGGTCGAGCTGATGACGTCCGACCATCTGTCGCCGGCCCAGAAGGCGGGCGCCGAGACGTTCCTCGGGTCGGGCGGCTGGGGGTTCGGGGTTCAGGTGGACACCCGGGCCGATCGCCTCTACACCCGTCCGGGGCGGTTCGGATGGACCGGCGGGCTCGGCACCACGGCCTACACCGATCCGTCGGAGGGGCTGGTGGGCGTGCTGTTCACCCAGGTGGCGATGACGTCGCCGGTGGCGCCCAAGGTCTTCGAGGACTTCTGGACCGTGACGTACACCTCGATCGACCAGCACCTCACCCCGTTTTCCGGCAGATAAGGTTGGTATGCGGCGTTTCGGGGGATTTCGCCGCTCACAATCGCTGAGGGGGACGGGTGGCGGAGTCGTTCGGCACGATGCTGCGGAGCCTGAGACACGCCGCCGGGCTGACCATCGAGGAGCTCTCCCACGCCTCCGGCGTCAGCGTGCGCGCCATCGGCGACATGGAGCGCGGGGCCAGCCGGGGCCCGCAGCGGCGCACCGTCGAGGCCCTGGCCGGGGCGCTGCGGCTGGACGAGCCGCGGCGCACGGCACTCTCCGACGCCGCCCGCGCCGGCCGCCCGCGCCAGGACACCGCGCCGGGCGCCTGCGAGCCGCCCCGCGGCGTGGGCGACTTCACCGGCCGCGAACGGGAGCTGCGCCTGCTGCGCGACCTGGCCGCCCGCACGCCCGCCCGCCCAACCGCCCGCACAGCCGACCGCACCGCCGACCACACGACCGACCGCACGACCGACCGCACGGCCGACCGCACGGCCGAGGACGTGCCCGCCGTCGTCGCCGCCGTCTCCGGGGCCGCCGGCATCGGCAAGACCGCCCTGGCCGTGCGCGCCGCCGCCCACCTGGCCGACCTGTTCCCCGACGGCCGGTTCTACCTGGACCTGCGCGGCATGGACCCGGTCCCGCTGGACCCGGGCGCGGCGCTGTCCCGGCTGCTCAACGCCCTGGGCGTGGCCGAGCGGCGCATCCCCGCCGACGAGGAGGACCGCGCCGGCCAGTACCGCGCCGTGCTGCGCGGCCGGCGCTGCCTGGTCATCCTGGACAACGCCGCGCACGAGGCCCAGGTGCGCCCGCTGCTGCCCGCAGAGGGCCCGGCGATGACGCTGGTCACCAGCCGCCGCCCGCTGGCCGGGCTGGAGGGCGTGCACCAGGTGCCGCTGGCGCACCTGGCGGCCGGTGAGTCGGCCGCGCTGCTGCGCGCGATCGTCGGCGCCGAGCGCGCCGACGCCGACCCGGACGGGGTCGCGCGGGTGGCCGACCTGTGCGGGAACCTGCCGCTGGCGCTGCGCATCGCCGGGAACCGGCTGCAGAGCAGGCCCGGCTGGACCGCCGGGCACCTGGCCGCCCGCCTCGGCGACGAGGGACGCCGGGTGGAGTCGCTGGCCGCCGGCGACCTGTCGGTTGCGGCGGCCTTCGCGCTGTCGTACCGGCAGCTCTCGGCGCCCGCGCGGCGCGGCTTCCGGCGGCTGGCGCTGGCCGCCGCGCCGGACTTCGGGGCGCCGATGACGGCCGTCCTCGCCGAGCTCGGCCCTGACGAGGCCGAGGACGCCCTGGAGGAGCTGGTCGATCTCGGGCTGCTGCAGTCGCCGTACCCCGGCCGCTACCGCTTCCACGACCTGGTACGGCTGTTCGCCCGCGCCCGGCTGTCCGACGAGGAGCCCATGACGGCGCAGCGGCGGGCGCGGCGGCGGATGGACGACTGGCTGCTGGACGTCGCGACCGTCGCCGGGCGCTGGTTCGAGCCGGGCTACGGCGCGCCGCCGTCCGGGTGGAGCTCGCTGGTCGAGCTGGACAGCGCGCGGCAGGCGCAGGACTGGCTCCAGGCCGAGGGCGCTGCGTGGCTGGCCGCGCTGCGGCAGGCGGCCCGCGCCGGGGAGCACGCGCGGGTGGTCGAGGTGGCCGAGGCCATGCACTGGTTCTCCGACCTGTGGATGCACTGGGGGCACTGGCCCGAGGTGTTCGAGCTGTCGTCCGGCGCGGCCCGCGAGTCGGGCGACCGCGTGCAGGAGGCGGTGCACCTGAACTACCTGTCCTGGGCGCGCACGTACTGCCAGGGCCGCTACGACGAGGGCGAGCGGACCGCGCTGCGCGCGCTGGAGCTGGCCCGCGAGGCCGGGGACGTGCGCCAGCAGGGCTGGGCGCTGACCTACGCCACCTGGGCGCTGTGGGGGCGCGACGACCGGCGCGCCACGGAGACCGGCCTGGAGCACGCGCGGCGGGCGGCGGAGTGCTTCCGGCAGGCCGGC
This sequence comes from Nonomuraea sp. NPDC049684, assembly GCF_044465345.1. Classification (NCBI taxonomy): domain Bacteria; kingdom Bacillati; phylum Actinomycetota; class Actinomycetes; order Streptosporangiales; family Streptosporangiaceae; genus Nonomuraea; species Nonomuraea sp. NPDC049684. The sequence goes on from NZ_JBITLO010000002.1 coordinate 391,815, forward strand.
GACCCCGAGGGGTACGCCCAGGCCATGCTCAGCGTCGGCAACGGCCTGCGCCGACTGGGCCGGATCGAGGAGGCCGTCCGGCACGGGCTGGAGCTGCTGGAACGGCTGCGCGACCCGGCGTTCGGCGGCACGCCGGTGATCGTCGCGCACGCCGTCGGGGCGGCGCTGGACCTGCTGAGCGACGGCTACTTCGCGCTCGGCCGCTGGCAGGAGGCCGCCGACCACTACCGCGAGGCGCTGGTCGAGCTGCGCAAACGCCCGATCAACCGAGCCACGGCCCAGACGCTGACGAACCTGGGCCGGGCGCTGGTCGAGCTGGGACGGCGGGAGGAGGCGCACGCGGCCTTCCAGGAGGCCCTGGAGCTGTACGAAGCCTCCGCCGACGCCGTCCGGGCGGCCCGCGTGAGCGCCGAACTCGCCCGGCTGGCCCCGGTGACAACGCATGGAGCCACCGGCTGAGCGGGCCGGTCAGGGGTCCACGAACCGTTCGACGAAGGTCAGGGCGGTGCCGCAGACCTCGCGCCAGCCGCTGTCCACGGTCATCGAGTGCCCGCGGCCCGGCAGCTCGACGATCTCGGTCCGATGGTGCCGGTTGCGCGCCTGCCACAGGTAGGAGGCGTGCGCGGCGGCCCACGGGACCGTGCGGTCCATCTCGCCGGCGACCAGCAGCAGCGGCCCCCGGTCCGGCGCGGTGCCGTCGAGGCCCCACGGGTCGCCCGCCGCCTGGACGGCGTACGTCTCGTACAGCCGCCTGGCCTCCTCCTCGCCGACGGCGTTGGCCACGGCGTGCCGGAAACGCCCGTACGTGAGCGCCCCGCGGAACGGCGCCGGGCTGATCGCCACGCAGGCGCAGGCCAGCCCGCGCCCGGCCAGGATCTGCGCGACCAGGCCGCCGGCGGCGTGGCCGACCAGGGCGGGCCGGCGCGCCAGCCCGCCGATCAGCGCCGCGAAGTGCGCGGCGGGCGCCGCCGTCCCGCCGTCCTCGGGCCAGGCCGGGATGAGGGGGACGAACCCCGCCTGCCCGAACACCTCGGCCCAGGGCTCCCAGCTCTCGGCCAGCAACCACGGGTCGTGGACGAAGACCACCGGCACCCGCCCGGTGGCGTTGGCGTGCCGCACCTGGTCGAGGTCGTAGGCGGAGGGCATGGCGCGGGCGGTCAGCTCTCGTGCAGGGCCCGGCGCAGCGTGCCGGCGGCCAGCTCGATGGCCGACTCGGCCGCGTACGTGCCGCGCAGCGCGTTGAGCATGACGAAGTCGTGGATGATGCCCTGGTAGCGCACGGCGGTCACCGGCACCCCGGCCGCGCGCAGCTTGGCGGCGTACGCCTCGCCCTCGTCGCGCAGCACGTCGGCCTCACCGGTGATGACCAGCGCCGGCGGCAGCCCGGCCAGCTCCTCGACGGTGGCCCGCAGCGGGGACGCGGTGATCTCGGCGCGTTCGGCCTCCGAGGTCGTGTACTGGTCCCAGAACCACTGCATGCCGTCCCGGCGCAGGAAGTAGCCCTCGGCGAACTGCCGGTAGGACCCGGTGTCGAAGGAGGCGTCGGTCACCGGGTAGAACAGCACCTGGCCGCGCAGCGACAGCCCGCCGCGCTGCTTGGCCATGATGGTCAGCGCGGCGGTCATGTTGCCGCCCACGGAGTCGCCGGCCACCGCGACGCGGGTGGCGTCCAGGCCCTTGGCGGCGCCGTCGGTGACGATCCAGCGGGCGACCGTCCAGTTCTGCTCGATGGCGACCGGGTAGCGGTGCTCGGGCGACAGGTCGTACTCGGGGAAGACCACGGCGGCGCCGGCGCCGGTCGCCAGCTCGCGGACCAGCCGGTCGTGGGTGTGGGCGTTGCCGAAGACCCAGCCCGCGCCGTGGATGTAGATGATCACGGGCAGGTCGCCGGTGCTGCCGGCGGGCCGCACGATGCGGGCCCTGACCTCGCCGGTGGGCCCGCCGGGGACGGTCACCCACTCCTCGTCCACGGCGGGCAGCCCGGCCGGGCCGGACTGCACCTCGTCCACGGCCTTGCGGCCCTCCTCCGGCGGGAGCTGGAAGAGGTACGGCGGCTCGGCGGTGGCCTCGGCGAACGCCTGAGCGGCGGGTTCCAGGACGGGCTTGATCATGATCGCTCCAGGAGGAAAGGGGTGGGAAGCAGGGGGGCCGTCCCCCATCCAAGCGACCGGCCTGCGGAGAGACGAGGCGGAACCACAGGCAGAAGTACGTTTCCGCCTCGTGCGCGCGAGCGATCCGGCTGTTGGATCGCCACCGGGGCCGACCGGTCCCTTCCGCCCCGAGAAGGAGTTTTTCCCATGACGGAGAGCACCACCCCGACGGTCGTCCTCGTGCACGGCGCGTTCGCCGACGCCGCGAGCTGGACCGGCGTCATCGCCGAGCTCCAGCGGGACGGCATCCCCGTGGTCGCACCGCCGAACCCGCTGCGCGGCCTGGCCTCGGACGCGGCGTACGTCGCCTCCGTCGCGGCCCAGATCGACGGCCCGGTCGTGCTGGCCGGCCACTCGTACGGCGGCGCGGTCATCACCGTGGCCGGCGCGGCGGACAACGTCGCCGGCCTCGTCTACGTCGCCGCGTACGTCCCGGAAGAGGGCGAGAGCCTGGGCGACCTCCAGGGCCGCTTCCCCGAGCCGCCGCTCGGCGCGAGCCTGCGGCAGGCCGCCTACCCGCTGCCGGACGGCGGCGCCGCCGTCGAGTTCACCATCGCCGCCGACGCCTTCCCGCAGGTCTTCGCCGCCGACGTGCCGGCCGAGGTCACCCGGGTGCTCGCGGTGGCGCAGCGGCCCCTGGCGGCCGGGGCGTTCACCGAGGCGGCGGCCACGGCGGCCTGGCGGACCAGGCCGTCGTGGGCCGTCATCGCCGACGCCGACCAGGCCATCAACCCCGACGTGCAGCGCTTCGGGGCCGAGCGGGCCGGCGCGACCGCCGTGGAGGTCGCCGGCGCCTCGCACGCGGTCGCGGTGTCGCGGCCGAAGGAGGTCGCCGACGTGATCCGGGCGGCCGTCCGGGCCACCGCCTCCTGACGGCCTGCCCGGCCGCCAGGAGGACGGGCGGTCAGGACTGCTTGCCGAGCCCCTGGAAGCGGCTGTCGATGAAGTCGCCCCAGGTGGCGTTCAGCGACATCAGCTCGCCGTCCACCATCTTCCACTGGCGGGCCTTGTGCTGCGGGTAGGCGAACAGCACCGACGACAGGCGCTCGTAGCCGGCGGGCATCGGCTTGGTGTGCACCCGGTGCGTGGACGGCCGGAACCGCCCGTCGGAGGCGCTGGTGAGCATCCGGCCGATGTTGCACAGCACGACGTCGGTTCCGGCGATCACCGGCTCGACCCAGGTGCCGTCGTGCAGCACGTACTGCAGGCCCTGGTCGGACGGGGGAAGCTGGAGGCCGAGCATCTGGATGCCGGAGTGCTCGTGGGCCAGCACCTCGCGGTCGCCGACGTCCCGGTAGTGGATCACCCGCAGGTTCGTCGCGTCGTGCGAGAGGTCCAGCTCGGGCGTGCCGGGCGGCATCATGCCCCGGACGACCTCGCCGAACAGCGAGATCAGCCGGAAGGCGAGGTCGAACACCTCGGCGGCGCGGGCGCCGAAGGCCGGGAAGGCCCGCAGCACGTCACCCGCCCCGGGCGGCTGGTCGCCGATCATGGCGCCGCTGACGTGGATGAACTCCTTCGGGTCGGGCACGCCGTTGGCCAGGCGCGGGATCTCCGAGTTGTACGGGAAGAACCCGTGCGTGCCACCGACGGCGAGCTGCGGGACGACGTCGTAGGCGTAGTCGGACAGGCTCGGCCCGGTCGCCCGGCAGGCCGCGGCGAACTCGTTCATCATGGCCTTGACGCGCTCGCCGATGCCGGGCACCTCCGCGGCCATGAAGCCCCATCCGGTCAGCTGCGACCTGATGGCGTCGGTGGCGGCGGCCATGTCGGCCTCGATGTCATGCAGCCTGACGACGGGGGCGCGGCCGCTGAGTTCCATGAGAGGGACGTCCATTGTCACTCCGTTTCTCGATGACCGTTCGGGGATGGTTCGTCATACGTGCTACGTGCCGGTGCTGCTCAGGTGGCGCGGGGTGCGGACGGCGGGATCGAGGCCGAGACGCTGGGCGACCAGGGCGACCTCGGTGCGGTTGGAGCAGTTGAACTTGACGAGCAGGTTCGAGATGTGGCGCTTGACGCCGTGGATGGAGATGCCCATCGAGCGGGCGATCTGGTGGTTGCTCATGCCGCGCAGCAGCAGCGCCAGCACCATGTGCTCGCGCTCGGTCAGGCGGCCGAGCAGGTCGGGGCCGCCCCTGGACGGGACGGGCGCGTCGCCGCGCAGCAGCCGATCGAAGGTGCCCGACAAGCCGGCGACATTGATCTCGTCCCACAGCAGGCAACCGGCCAGCCCGTAGCGCTGGGCGACGCAGGGGGCGAGCTCCTCCCCCTGACGCACCATGGCCAGGATCTGCGGGCGGGCCCGGCGGGGGCGTCCGCCGAGCACGTCCGGCAGGACGGCGAGCGGGATCACCGCCACGTCGAAGTCCTCGCCGGCCAGCAGCAGCCGGGCCTCCGCGCAGCTGCGCACGACCGCGACCCCGGCCACGTTCGACACCTTCATCAGCAGCGGCGGGAGCCCGTAGAAGGAGACCTCGTCCTCGGCGAGCCAGAAGACGGACAGCCTGGAGCACCTCGCCCGGAGGCTGGAAGGGGAGGCCGGGATCGGCTGGCCGGCCTCCAGCGTGATGGCACTCATCGCATGATCCTCTCTGCGTCGGCGAACGGCGGTCGGTCGGTACGCGGCGACGGCTCACTCAGTCGCGGCGTCTCACCAGGTGGAAGGAGAAGTCGGTGCCCCTGTGGTAGTCCTGCGAATACAGCACCGGCCGTCCGGCGCTGTCGTGGTGGGTCTGGAGGAGCAGCAGCCAGGCGCCGCCGTCCTCGTGGGTGCCGATGCGCTCGGCCTGGGCGTGGCTGAGGGTCACCGCGCGGACCTGGGCGACGGCGTAGGCGATGGTGTGGCCGTGCTCGGTGAGGAGCTGGAACAGCGAGCCGGTCCAGTCCACCTCGTCCATGGGGCGGCCGATGAGCGAGCGCGGGAACAGGTCGATGGAGTACAGCAGCGCGTCGTCCCGGTGCCGGCGCAGGCGTTCCAGCCGGACGATGGCCTCGCCGGGCGGCAGTTGCAGCAGCTCGCGCTGGTGGCGGTCCGGCTCGGTCGCCATGACGTCGAGGACGGTGTTGTCGGCGGTGAACCCGCGGCTGGCCAGCATCTCGGTGACGCCTTCGAGGCGGGTCAGCGGCCGGTCCAGGCTGGGCTGCGAGGTCAGGTAGCGGCCGTCGCCGTGCCTGGCCTGGATGAGCCCTTCCTGCTCCAGCAGCTTGAACGCCTCTCTGATGCTGGTGCGCCCGACGTCGAAGCGGGTCATGAGCTCGTTCTCCGACGGCAGCCTGTCACCGGGGCGCAGCCCCTGCTCGACGATCAGGGCGTGCAGCCGGTCACGGATCTGGATGGCCAGGGTGGGATGACGTCGTGTCACGCGGGTCTCTCCTGCACGGACGGACCGCGGAGCGGGGCGATGCCGAGCTCGGCGGCCGATGGGTAGCTGGGGGCACAGAACCGGCGCGTGACCGAGACGGTCGCCACCTGGCAGGCGAGCCGGACGCCGCGCACCAGGCCCGTGCCGGCGCAGAGGGCGGCCGCCAGGGCGCCGGTGAAGGCGTCACCCGCGCCGGTGGTGTCCACAACGCGCACGCTGGGGACGTCGATCAGCATAGTGCCGCCGTCGTCGGCGATCTCGGCGCCGTGCTCGCCGCGGGTGACGACGACGGTGCGTCCCCTGGTCCTGCCGCGCAGGTCGTCCAGGTCGCCGGGGGTCTGGCCGGCCAGCGCGGCCAGCTCGCCCTCGTTGAGCACCAGCACGTCGGCGCGGGCCAGCAGCTCCTTCCCCGTCCCCTCCAGGAACGGTCCCGCCGGGCTCGGGTTGAGCAGGACGCGCACGCCCGGCGGCGCCGCCGTCGCGGCGGCGAGGGAGATCTCCAGCGGGATCTCCCCCTGCAGCACGAGCACGGACCCGGCGGGCAGGCCGGCGGCGACGGCGGCCGCCTGGGCGGGCGGCAGCAGGTCGGCGGCCCCCGGCCAGGTCATGACGAGCTGCCCGCCGCCCGCGTCGACGTAGACGAAGCTGCGCCCGGTCGCGACGCCGACGGCCGTGGTGCACTCGCCGACCTCGATGCCCTCGGCGCGCAGCTCGGCCAGCGCCACCGGCCGGGCGGCGTCGTCGCCGAGGCAGCCGACGAACCGGGCGGCGGCGCCCAGCCGGGCCGCGGCGACCGCCACGTTCGCGGCCTTGCCGCCGTGCGCGGTGGCGTAGTCGGCGGCGTTGACGCTCTCGCCCGGCTCCGGCAGGCGGTCGCCGAACATGTAGAGGTCGACGATGTAGGCCCCGACCGCGACGACGGTCACGAGCCCAGCCCGAGGGCGCAGGGCGCGATGCTGTCGGCGTCGACGGTCACCCGCACGTCGGGGTGGTGGTGGGCGAAGGTCACCGGGAGCAGCACGTCCGGCTCGGTGGTGAGCAGCAGCACCCGGACGATGTAGCGCTTCCAGGCGCCCCCGTCGGTGATCAGGTGCAGCCGGCGGGCGGAGAGGATCTCCGACATGCCGACGGTGATCGCCATCCGCGGGATCGCCTGCGTGTAGCCGCCGGTCACCCGGTGGGAGTGGGCCACGATCGTGTCGTCGAGCAGCGGGACGACGCGCGTGGTCGAGGCGGCGAACTCCGCGGCGGTGTACTGGTGCCAGCGCGTGGACGGCGGCTCGTTGAAGGCCAGGTGTCCCCGGTAGCCGAAGCCCGCGTAGCAGGTGTCGGCGCCGCCCTCGGCGCGCAGGCGCGCGCCGAACGCGTCCGGGTCGAACACGTCGGGGAAGACCACGTTGCCCGGGTGGGGCCGCAGGTCGGGGTCGAGGAGCTGGTAGAGGTTGCGGTCGCAATAGCCGCGGAAGCTGAACGGGTGCGAGGGGTCGACCGGCCGGCCCTGCCAGTCGAGGAACTCGTCCATGTGGAAGGCGAACACGTCGGCCCAGCTGATGCGCTCCTCGTTGCAGATGCGCGCCAGGATCGGGTACTGCGCCTTCGGCCCCACGGGCAGGATCCAGCGGGTGGGCTCGCCGCGCATGTTGCGGGCGCGTAACTCGTCGGCCATCTCCCGGGCCAGCCGGTAGTAGAGCTCGGTGGTGTCGGGGTAGACGGTCAGCGGGTGGCGGGCGATGGCCGCCAGTTCCTCGGCCGACATGGACAACATCTCGTCGGTCAGCTCGGCCGACGTGCGGGGATAGGGGTAGTCGAGGTGCCTCGCGCTCGCGGTGGTCACGTCACTCCTCCTCACAAGCTGCGGGTTGCAGGAATCGGGACAGGACGTTTCGGGTGATTCGCCTGATGTCACCGTCACAGCAGGCGAGGCTGGTCACCCAGTTGACGGATCCGGCGGCGAACACCGCGCCGCCGGAGCCGAGCAGTCGCAGGGTCATGTCGGCGCGTACGGCCTGCGCGCCCGCACCGGCCTCCTCGGTGGGGGGCCGGTAGTGGTGGCCGTGGCCGCCCGCGGAGGTCGCGAGCACCAGGGTGTCCGGCGGGGTGCCGAGCTCGGGCGCGGCCCGGTCGATCTCGTCCCCCGCCGCCCCGCCGAGCGCGAGACCGCAGCAGCCCACCGGGTCGGTCCCGACGCCCTCGAACACCCAGGACGCCTCCTCCCGGTGGCTGTCGGGCAGGCGGGTGTAGCCGGGGGCGGGCCCCCAGCCCTGGGCGGCGAAGCCGACGCCGAGCAGCTCCTGCGGCGCCAGGCCGCGGTGCCGCCAGAGGCCGCCTGGCTCGCCGGTGGAGGTCAGCACGTCCTCGCCGGGCTCGTCGTCCCACCAGTCGCCGACGTGGCCGCGGCGGACCTCGATGGCGTGCGGGTGCCGGGGGTCGACGCCGGTCACCCAGTAGAACCCGTTGCCGCCCAGGTACATGAGCCGGCCGCCGCCGGAGACGTACGCGGCGAAGGCCGCGCGTTCGGGGGCGGTGACGTACTCGGGGTGGCTGCCGGTCAGGACGACGCGGTAGGCGGACAGCAGGTCGGCGCCGCCGTCGTGCACGTCCTCGTCGGCCAGCACGTCGAAGGCGAAGCCCGCCGAGCGCAGCCAGCGCAGCAGCAGCAGGTCGGCGGCGAAGTGGCGCGGCGCGCCGGTCATCCACCAGCGGTAGTCGGGGGTGAGGTTGAGCACCGGGCGGCGTCTGGAGGAGTGGGTGACGTGGCCGCCCTCGCGCCGCTGGTCGTACAGCGACAGGCCGAGCTCGCGGTGCTCGTTGAGGTAGGCGTCCACCGGGGAGAGCGTGATCACGCGGTCGGTGACCTGCCGGTAGTCGCCGAAGTACTCGGCCTCGCTGGACTGCCGGTGGTTGGCGTAGGCGAGGTAGGTGAACGTGGGCAGGACGACCGCGACCGGGCTCCGGCGCGCCGCGTCCGGGCGCACCACCACCGGCAGCACGCACGACTGCCCCGCGGTCCGCAGGCGGACGCCGAGCACGGTGGAGCCGGCCTCCCGCGGCACGGCCGGCTCGCAGGTCACCGGCCAGCGGGCGTCGTCGAGGTCCTCCGGGCTGACCTGGAGCGCGGTGCGGGCCGCGCCGCCCGGCCCGAGCAGCCCGGCCAGCGGCCGGTTGACGGCGCTCGCGTGGTGCCCGTTGCCGCTGACGTCCGGGACGACGGGCGCGCCGGGGCTCGCGGACGGGTCCCACAGGGCCAGCAGCTCGGCGCCGAGGTGTTTGACCAGCTCGGGCCCGGTCGTCAGGTCGGGCAGCGGCACGCGGCCGGGCATGGTGAGCGAGCCCTCGGTCAGCATGGGCAGCGCGATCCGGCCCGCGTACGGATGCTCGTCGCCCGCCCCGACCCGCAGCTCGCCCGACGGGGACGGCAGCGGCAGCCGGGCCCGCCCGGCGCTCACGCCCGCGGTGCGGAAGTCGTTCAGGTGCAGCACGGTCATCAGCGGCGCCGCCTCCCACGCCACGGCCAGCAGCGACCACTCCCCCGCCGGGACGGCCGAGCGCAGCCGGCAGCCCATGCTCCCCGACGGCGTCAGCACGGTCGCCTCGGGCCGGCCCTCCTCGTCGAGGGCGAGCAGCAGCCGCCATCCGGCGCCGCCCAGCCGGGCCACGACCTGGCGCGGCCCGAGCCGCTTCGGCCGGATCCAGATGGCCAGGCCGCCCCTGGCGGGCGTCGGCACCGAGGCCGCCTCCAGCCGGGAGCCGGGCCGCAGGGGCCGCGGCGCGATCGTCACCGGCACGGCCGGGGTCAGGTCGCTCTCCCCGACGAGGTCCACCAGGGTGACGTCGGCGTCCCCGTCCGGGCCGGAGGCGTGCACGGCCAGCCGCTCCCCGGGCGCCGCGGACCAGCGGTCGGCGTACCCCATCAGGCGGGGTTCCCGGTCGACGGCCATCACGCTTCTCCTCGCCGGTAGGGGATGCCGACGTAGGCCGGCATGCGGAGCCGTTGGGCGACCGTGACCAGCACCAGCAGCGTGGTGAGGTACGGCGTGGCGTACACGAGCTGGGTGGGGACCGAGTCGGTGCCCTGGAAGACCGCGAAGGCGGCGGCGCCGAGCAGCGCCAGCGTCGCGGCCAGGCGCAGCCGCGTACGGACGAGCGCGACCGCCGCGACCCAGGCCAGCACGGCCCCGAGCAGCAGCAGCACGTGCACCGCGCTCGCCTGGCGCAGTTGCAGCGCGTCGGCGTAGCCGAACAGCAGCGCCCCCGCCGCCGTGCCGGACGGCCGCCAGTTGCCGAAGATCATGGCGGCCAGCCCGATGAAGCCCCGGCCGCCGGTCTGGCCCTCGCGGTAGACGGTCGAGGAGACGGTGACCAGGTAGGCCCCGCCGAGCCCGGCCAGGCCGCCGGAGACCAGCACGCCGTAGTACCGCATGCGCAGCACCGGGACGCCGAGCGAGTCCGCCGCCGCCGGGTGCTCGCCCGCCGACCGCAGCCGCAGCCCGAACGCGGTACGCCAGAGCAGCACGAAGCTGAGCGGGACCAGCGCGACGGCGACCACGGTGAGCAGCGAGACCTCGTGCAGGAACCCCCGCGCGATCCCGGCCAGGTCGGACACCAGGAAGAACCGGCCGCGCTCCAGCGCGCCGAGCAGGTCGGGCGTGCCCCCGCCGCCCGCCAGGACGGGCACGCTGACTGTGCCGATCGACCCGCTCACCGGCGGCGACTGGGTGGCCCCGGCCCCCGGCAGGCCGCTGAAGGCGATGACCGACATGAACCGGGCAACGCCCACCGCCAGGATGTTGATCGCGATGCCGCACACCACCTGGTCGACCCCGAAGGTGACGGTGACGACCGCGTGCAGCAGCCCGGCCGCGACCCCGCCGAGCGTGCCGGCCAGCACCCCGGCCCAGACGCCGAACCCGTACCCGGCCCAGGCCCCGCAGACCGTGCCGATGATCATCATGCCCTCGATGCCGAGGTTGGCGACGCCCGCCCGCTCGCTCCACAGGCCGCTCAGCCCGGCGAGCCCGATCGGGACCGCCAGCCGCAGCGCGGCCCCCACGACGCCCGACCCGGTGAGCTCGTCGGCGCCGGTGAACACCCTGACCACCGACATCGCCAGCAGCAGGACGAGCGCGGCCCGCCACCACCGGTACCGTCCCGCGCTCATACGGACGGCTCCAGCGCCGGGGACGCCTGCTCCCGTACGAGCCGCTCGGCCCGCCTGCGGTCCATCCGCCGCGCCACCTCGTAGGCCACCACGACGCTGAGCACGATGACGCCCTGCATGATCGTGACGATCTCCTTGGGGACGCCCTCGATGTCGAGGATCAGCGCCGACCGTTCCAGGAACCCGAAGAGCAGGGCGGCCAGCGCGATGCCCACGGGCGTGTTGCGGCCGAGCAGGGCCACGGCGATCCCGGTGAAGCCCGCGCCGGAGGGGAAGTCCATGCCGTACCGGTAGGTCTGGCCCAGCAGGTCGGGCAGCCCGGCCAGGCCCGCCAGGCCGCCGGACAGCAACATCGTGACCAGGATCATCCGGCGCGGGTCGATGCCCTGGACGCGCGCCGCCACCGGGTTCAGGCCGCCGGCCCGCAGCTCGTAGCCGTAGCGGGTGCGGGTGAGCAGCACGTGCACCGCCACCCCCAGCACGACCGCGCCCAGCGCGGCCGAGCCGAGCTGGTCGCCCGACGGCAGCGTGAGCTGCGGCAGCCGGGCCGACGGCGGCAGCTCCTGCGTCGAGCCCGAGGTGCTGCCGGCGGCGAAGACCTCGGCCAGCAGGTAGGCGACGACGGCGGTGGCGACGTAGTTCAGCAGCAGCGTGGACAGCACCTCCGAGACCCCGCGCCACACCTTGAGCACCGCGGCGATCCCCGCCCAGAGGGCTCCGGCCAGCACCGCGACCAGGCAGACGAACGCCAGGTGCAGCGGGCCCGGCAGCCGCACGGCCGCCCCGGCGACCGCCGCGAACAGCGCGGCCACGTGGTACTGGCCCTCGACCCCGATGTTGAACAGCTTCATCCGGAAGGTGACGGCCACGGCGAGGGCGGCGAAGAAGTAGACGGCCGCCCGGTTCACCGCGGAGACGAGCGAGTCCGGCCGGACCCCGAACTCCAGCATCGTCAGGTACGTCCGCCCCGGCGCGGCCCCCACCGCGGCCAGCAGCGCGGTGGCGACCGTGAGCGCGATCAGCAGCGCGAGCCCCGGGACGGCGAGCACGCCCAGCGCTTCCCGGCCCGCCGCCCGCGCCCGGCTCACCGGCTCTCCGCCGGCCTGGCGGGCACCTTGATCTCGCCCGAGACGATCCGCTTGCGCAGCTCCTCCAGCCGCGGCTGGATGTCGGCCAGCTCGCCGCCGCTGGTGGCGTAGCCGACGCCGCCCTCCTTGAGCCCGAACTCGCGCACCCCGGCGATCGGCCGGCCCGCCACCGCGTCCCGGACGATGCTCAGCACCGCGACGTCGAGCTGCTTGGTGGCGCTGGTCAGGATCACCCCGGCGAGCCCGGGATCGACCGTCTTGCGCTGGTCGACGTCGACGCCGATCGCCCACTTTCCGGCCGCCTTGGCCGCCTGGAAGACGCCCAGCCCGGACGCCCCGGCGGCGTGGTAGACGACGTCGGCGCCGCCGTCGTACATGCCGCGGGCCGCCTCCTGGGCCTTGTCGGGGGCTGAGAAGCCGCTGAAGTCGGGCGGCTGGGACATGAACACGCTGGAGAGCTGGATGCCTGGTTTCACCGCGCGGGCGCCGGCCGCGTACCCGGCGAGGAACTTCTCCTGCGGCGGCGTCTGCACCCCGCCGACGAAGCCGATCCTCCCGCTGGCCGACTTGAGCGCGGCCGCCGCGCCGACCAGGTAGCTGGCCTGCTCCTCGCGGAACACCACGTTGGTGACGTTGGGCAGCTTCACGGTGGCGTCGTCGATGATGACGAACTGGGTGCGGGGGAAGGCGGGGGCGACCTTCGCCAGCGGCTGGGCGTAGAAGAAGCCGACGGCCAGCACCGGGTTGTGGCCTGTCTGGGCCAGCAGCCGCAGGATCTCCTCCAGGTCGGACCCGGCGGCGTTGGGGCTGAGCTCCTTGGCGGCGACGCCCAGCTCGGCCTTCGCGCGGTCGACGCCGGCCCCCACCGAGTCGTTGAAGGATCTGTCGCCGCGCCCGCCGCGGCTGAAGGCCACGCCGACCGAGGTGGCGCCCTTCTTCTCGGCGGCGGGGCTGACGGCGGTGCAGGCGGCGAGCGAGCACAGCGCCACGAAGGGCGCGAGGACGCGGACGAGCACAGGGGCAACGGCTAATCGGGGCACTGGGGGCACCTCTCAGACGGGACGCCCGCGCCCGGCGCGGGCCCTGGCGGCCTGCCTCCGCAGACCGATCCTGGCCGGTGCGTTCCCGGCTCCAGCGACCATCATGAATACTCGTCAGACAAGCGTCAATACTTCTCTGAGAAATCGGCCGTGGCGTGCCGTTCGAGCCACGCGGCCACCCCGTCGTCGTCGTTGGAGGCGGTCACCTCGCCCACCGCGCCGAGCACGGCGGGATGGGCGTTGGCCACCGCCACCGCGGTTCCGGCCCAGGTCAGCATGGGGATGTCGTTCGGCATGTCGCCGAAGGCGATCACGTCGGCGCTGCCCAGCCCGAGCCGGGACGCCATCGACTCCAGGGCCGCGGCCTTGGTCACGCCGGATCGCATGACCTCGCAGAACACGTCGGCCGAGATGGTCACCTCGCAGCCGGTCAGCAGCCCGCGCACGGTCTCGTAGTACTGGCGGGCGGCGCCTTCGAGCTGGACCATGAGCTTGCCGACGTCGTGCCGGTCGATCTCGTGCTCCAGGCGGGGCACCCGGCGCGCGTCGCGGGCCAGCGGCTCGGGCAGGTGGAAGGCGTCCTCCAGGAGCAGTTCGAGGCGGCACTCGGCGCCCAGGCGCACGCCGGGGAACCGGTCGCGCAGCAGCGCCAGCGTCGCGGCGAGCGGCTGCCGGTCCAGCGGGCGGTAGTCGACCACCTCCTCGCTGCCGAAGTCGAAGGTGATCGAGCCGTTCCCGCAGACGGCGACGGCCGCGTGGTCCAGGGCCGCGGCCACCGGACGGGTGTCGCGGACCGGCCGCGCGGTCGCGATGACGAACACGTGCCCGGCGGCGCGGGCGCGGCGCACGGCGGTCCTGGTGCGCTCGGAGACCTGGCCGCGGGAGTCCAGGAGCGTCCCGTCGAGGTCGCACACGATCATCCGGCGGCTCACGGCGTGACGTCCTTCCCGACGCGCGACTCGATGACGTCGAGCGCCCCGGCGGCCAGGATGCCGCCGATGGTCTCGGCCAGGCCGCGCCGGGCCGCCAGCCCCTGCACGACCACCAGGCTCCCGGTCAGGCCGGTGCCGGCCCGCCAGGACCGCGCCGGCATCGACCCGGCCACCCGCGGCAGGTCGCGCGTGGTGGTGCGCACGGTCAGCAGCACGTGGGCCGCTCCCCCGTCGACCGAGGTCAGCAGCCGCGCGACCCGCTGGATCGCGGCGCGCCTGCGGGCGTCCCGCCAGGCGGCGGGGCTCGCGACGACCTGCGGGGAGCAGGTGCGCAACGTGGCGACGACCCGCAGGTCGTGCTCGTCGAGGGCGGAGCCGGGGCCGTCGGTCTCGACGACGGCGTCGGCCAGCTCGGGGACCTTGGCCTCCGTGGCCCCGAACGACGGGACGATCCTGACGGGCAGCGGCACGCTCTGGAAGAACTGCCGGGAGATCTTCGGGAACCCGGTCGCGATCCGGGCCCCGGCGGGCAGCCCGGCGGCGTCCACGGCCGGATGCCCGGAGGGGACGGCGAGCACCAGCCGCCAGGGCGGCACGCACCGGCTCTCCTCGACCAGCTCGACCTTCGCGCCGGTCTCCTCGATCCAGTCGGCGCCGGTCACGCCGAAGTCGAAGACGCCTCTCTCCACGGCGAGCGGGATCTCGCGCGGCTTGTGGAAGGCCACCTCGATGCCGCCGTCGTAGGCGATGCCCGCCCGGTAGCTGCGCTCGGACGGCCGGCGCACCTCCAGCCCGGCCGCGGCGAACAGGTCGAGGACGGGACGCTCCAGGAACGTGCCCTTGGGCAGCGCGAGCGAGACCATGCAGTCCTCCTCGGAACAGGGGGACCGGCCCCCGGCGACTCGGCGTGCGGCGCGCACCGGCAAGCGTCCCCGTCCGGCCGGGCGGCGGCAAGTGAACCATGGTGGTGGCCGAAGGTTGACTTCGATTCCTGACCAGTGTTCGCGATGATGGAAAAGGGGGGGTTCACGGGAGAGGAAACGACGAGTGTCCACATGCCTGACCCTCCTGCCCGCCGTCGACGTGCGCGGCGGCCGGGCCGTCCGCCTGCTGCGCGGCGAGTCCGGATCCGAGACCTGGTACGGCGACCCGCTCGACGCGGCGCTGGGCTGGCAGGACGCGGGCGCCGACTGGGTGCACCTGGTGGACCTGGACGCCGCCTTCGGCACCGGCTCGAACCGGGCGCGGATCGCCGAGGTCGTCGGCGCCCTGGACATCCCGGTCGAGCTGTGCGGCGGCGTGCGCGACGACGCGAGCCTGGCGGCGGCGCTGGCCACCGGCTGCGGCCGGGTGGTGCTCGGCACCGGCGCGCTGGAGCGTCCGGCGTGGGTGGCCGAGGTCATCGCCCGGCACGGCGACCGGGTGGCCGTCGAGCTGGACGTCTGGGGCACCACCGTGCGCAGCCACGGCTGGACCCGCGACGCCGGCGAGCTGTACGACACCCTGGCCCGCCTCGACGCGGCCGGCTGCGCCCGGTACGTCGTCACCGACATCGCCAGGGACGGCACCCTGGGCGGCCCCAACCTGAAGCTGCTGCGCGACGTCTGCGCCGCCACCGGCCGGCCCGTCGTGGCCTCCGGCGGCATCGCCAGCCTGGACGACCTGCGCGCCGTCTCCTCCCTGACCCCGCTGGGCGTCGAGGGCGTCGTCGTGGGCAAGGCGCTGTACGCCGGCCGCTTCACCCTGCGCCAGGCCCTGGACGCGGTACGCAAACCGGAGCTCTAGACCGGCCGCATGGCCAGCGCGCGCAGGGCCAGCTCGACCATGCCCGAGCCGGGCGACTCGGCGGCCAGGCGGCGCAGGGCGTCGCCGTCCAGCCAGCGGGCCTCGTCGAACTTGTCCTGCTCGATCGCGGGCCGGGTCAGGTCGCCCTCGACCGTGGCCAGCACGTCGATCTCGCGCCGCAGGCCGCCGTCGCCGCCGGTCCAGTCGAAGACGTCCACCAGGCCGCCCACCCGCAGCAGCCGCCAGCCGGTCTCCTCCTCGATCTCCCTGGCCAGCGCCGCGCACAGCGTCTCGCCCCGCTCGACGTGCCCGCCGACGATGTCCCAGCAGCCGGGGAAGAGCCGCACGTGGGCCGCCCGCCGTTGCAGGAACACCTCGCCGAGCGGGTTGATCAGCACGGCGCCGACCACGCAGCGCACGCCCGTGGCGGACGCCTCCCGCTGGATCGGCTCGAACTCCGCCGGATGGGGGGCGCAGGTCATGCGGTCTCCTGGTGCGCGTAGTAGGTGGCGTAGAGCGCCGCGAACGGGCCGTCGCGGCGCAGCAGCTCGTCGAAGCGGCCCTGCTCGGCGATCTCGCCGCCGTGCAGGACGAGGACGCGGTCGGCGCGCCGGATGGTGGACAGCCGGTGGGCGATCACCACGACCGTGCGTCCCGCGCACAGCCGGGCCAGCGCGTCCTGGATGCCGCGTTCGGTCAGCGGGTCGACGCTGGCGGTCGGCTCGTCCAGCAGCAGGATGTCCGGCTCGCGGACGAACATCCTGGCCAGGGCGATGAGCTGCCGCTGCCCGACCGACACGCCCTGCCCGCCGGCGGCCAGGCGGTCGTCCAGGGACATCGGCATGCTGCGGTCCCACACGCGGCGGCCGATCCGCTCGACGGCCCGTACGACGTCGTCGCGGCCGGCGCCGGGGCGGCCGTAGGCGATGTTCTCGGCGAGCGTGCCGGCGAAGATGAACGGGTGCTGCGGGACGACCCCCACCCGCCGCCGGTAGGCCCGCAGGTCCAGGGTGCGGATGTCGCGGCCGTCCACCAGCAGCTCGCCGCCCTGGAAGTCGTAGGCGCGGGCGATCAGCTTGGCCAGCGTGGACTTGCCGCCGCCGGTGTGCCCGACGACCGCGACCGTCTCGCGGGCCGCGAGGCGCACGTCGAAGTCGCGGAACACGGCGGCGCCCGAGCCGTACCGGAAGTGCAGGCCGCGCGCCTCGATCGCGCCGGTCAGCGCGGTCACCGGCTCGTTGCCGCTCTGGACGACGGCGTGGTCGCTGTCGATCAGCGCGAACACCCGCTCGGCGGCGGCCAGCCCCTGCTGGAACAGGCTCCAGAACGAGGCGGCCTGGGTGACCGGCTGCCAGAGCATGCCGAGCGCCTGGAGGGCGAAGTACCACTCGCCCGCCGACAGCCTGCCGATCGCCGCGAACCGCCCGCCCTGGTACAGCACGACCGCCGTGGCGAGGCCCGCCAGCAGCGTCAGGACCGGCAGGATGACCGCGTAGATGAGGCCCTGCCGGACGTAGACCCGGTACGACAGCCGGTTGACGTCGTCGAAGTCGTCGTGGACGGCCCGCTCGCGGCCGAAGCTCTTGGCGACCGCGATGCCGAGCATGGTCTCGTGCACGTTGGCGTTGACCTTGGCCATCACCCGCCGCGTGGCCGCCGCCGCCGTGCGGGCCACCCGGCGGAAGGCCAGGGCGGTGCCCAGCAGGAACGGCAGCGCCGCCAGGATGACCAGGCCGAGGCCGGGGTCGATCCAGAAGACCACGCCGCCGAGCAGCACCACCAGGAAGAGCTGGCTGATCAGGTTCAGGGTGAGGGTGAGCACCGAGCCGAAGCCCTCGGTGTCGCCGGTGACCCGGCTGAGCACCTTGCCGACCGAGTTCTCGTCGTAGAAGGCGACGTCCTTGGCCAGGGCGGCGTCGGCGGCCTCGCACTGCAGCCGGTAGACCATGCCGCCCACCAGCCGCGCGGTGATCGCCTGGCGGGCCCAGTTCATCGCCCAGGCCAGCACCGCCGCCGCCACCACGAACAGGCACAGCAGCAGGCCGGGGCCGCTGCCGCCGCCGGCCTGGTCGATCAGGCGGGAGACGACGATCGGCACGGAGGCGGTCAGCAGCACCGAGCCCGCGACGAGCAGGGCCGAGCCGATCATGCCGGCGCGGTGGGCGCGCAACTGCCGCAGGATGCGGGCCAGCAGGCGGCGGTTGCCGTACACGCGGTCGTAGGCGTCGGCGTGCAGGCCCGCGAACAGGTCGCTCACGGGCGCCGCCGATCCTGGGCGTCAGCCACTGTAGATCTCCCGGTAGAGCGCGCAGCGCGCCATCAGTTCGTCGTGCGAGCCCTGGTCGACGACCCGGCCGCCGTCCAGCAGCAGGATGAGGTCGGCGCGGCGGATCTGACCGGGGCGGTGCGAGACCAGCACCGTCGTGCGGCCCGCCGTCGCGCGCTCGATCGCCTCGGTGATCGCCGATTCGGTGCGGGCGTCCACGGCGCTGGTCGCGTCGTCGAGGGTGAGGATGCGCGGCTCGGTCAGCAGGGCCCTGGCGATGGCCAGCCGCTGCCGCTGCCCGCCGGACAGCGTCGTGCCGCCCTCGTTGAGCACGGTGGCGTAGCCGTCGGCCATCCCCTGGACGAACTCGTCCGCGCACGCCTGCTTGGCGACGCGCAGGACGTCCTCGTACCCGGCGGCGTGCGGGGCGCCGAAGGCGATGTTGTCCAGCACGCTCTTGGAGAACAGGAAGATCTCCTGGTCCACGTGGCCGATCTGGCGGCGCAGCGCGCCCGGCTCCCACTCGCGCACGTCACGGCCGTCGATCAGCACCCGGCCCTCGGTGGCGTCGTACATGCGGTTGACGAGTTTGATCAGCATGCTCTTGCCGCTGCCGGTGGGGCCGACGACGGCCAGGGTGCGGCCCGCGGGCAGGTGGAAGGAGACCTCGCGCAGGATGTCGCGGCCCTCGTGGCGCAGCGACACCCGGTCGAAGGTGATCGTGCCCTCGACGGCGGCCGTGGTGCCGCGGGTGTCCTCGCGCTCGCCGGGGGCGCCGTCGATGATCTGCCGCATGCGCGCGGCGGCCGCGAAGCCCTCCTGGATGACCGGCACGGCCTGCTCGGACATGGTGACGGGCTGCGCGAACAGCAGCAGCCAGCCGAGGTAGGTCACCACCTGGGACAGCGCCAGCTCGCCCTGCGAGTAGAGGTAGAGGGAGTGCAGGGAGCCGGTCACCATGGCCAGGGCGAAGCTCAGCGCGGGCAGGTAGACCGCCTGCGCCCGGCCGCGCCGGACGAAGGCGTCCCGGTAGGCGGCGGCGGCCGATCTCAGGGCGTGCCGCTCGAAGTCCTCCTGGGTGGCGGCCTTGACGGTGGCGATGCCCGACAGCGTGGTGGAGAAGCGTTCGTTGAGGTCGGCGAAGGTCTCGCGGGTGCGCATGACCAGTGGGTAGAGCCGGCGCAGGTGGTAGCGCAGCGCGTAGGCGAACACCAGCACCAGCACGCCGGGGGCCAGCAGCAGCCGCGGGTCCAGCGAGGCGATGAACAAGATCGGCACCAGCAGGGCCAGCACGCCGTTGGCGGCGGTGGCGGCCCCGGGGCTGAGCATGTAGTCGACGAGCCTGGCGTCGTTGATGGCGCGGGCCAGGATGTCGCCGATGCGCTGCTGGTCGTGGAAGGCCATGCGCTTGGTCAGCAGGCTGCGGTACAGCTCGTCGCGCACGTCCCGCTTGACGCGCTGGGCGACGACCTCCATCGAGCCGTTCGACAGCAGGTCGGCGACGAACCGGCCGGCCGCCAGCAGCGCGGCCGCCAGCGCCGCCACCCCGACCGCGCCGAGGTCGTGGCGGGGGCCGGTGGCCTCGGCGAACGCCGCGCCGATCTGGACGGGGACGAGCGTCGAGCACAGGCTCGCGGCCGCGGCGGCCACGGTGAACAGCAGCAGCGACGGCCGGTGCCGGCGCAGGTGACCGGCGATCCACCGGCCCACCCCCCGCGACCCGGCCGGATCCCGTGCGGCGGCCGGATCAGGCGACCCGGACGGATCCCGCGACGCGACCGGCCGCCCGCCCGCGGCCGGTCGCGCCCGCTCGGTCATTCCTCCCCCTCCTCGTCGGCGGCCCGGCCTAGGCCGAGGCCCGGACGGACCCGGTCAGCAGGCCGAAGCCGTTCGTCGCGGCGGTGTTGAGCTCGGCCATCACCCGGTCGCACAGGGCGGAGGCGGCCAGCGCGTCGGAGACCGACGGCACTCCCTTGACCGGAGGACGGCCGCCCGTCTGGGGCTCGGCCGACCGCTGCGCGCAGGCGTCCACGAACGCCTGCAGCTCGGGCCCGAAGCCGCTGCGCCCCCACCCGTGGTCCAGGTTGCGGGTGGCGTGCAGCTCCTGGCCGTACGGCACGCCGTCGGACAGTTCGAGCGTCACCCGTTCCAGCGACGGCGCGCTGTACCGGCTGCCGTCCATGCCCTGGACGGTGACGCCCACCATGAACCGCTTGACGTGGTTGCCCATGCGCAGCGTGGACAGCGAGCCGTCGTGGTGCCGCAGGAACAGGTTGATCTGGAAGCGGTCGGCGTCGCTGGCGATGGCGTGCGCGTCCACCTGGACGACCGGCGACGGGACGAACCAGCGGGCCAGGTCGAGGGCGTGCACCCCGTTGTGCCGGATCCACGCCTCCAGGGTGGTGTCCACCCCCCACTGCGGGGCGGACGGGTGGCGGCTGTAGAAGTCGATGGTCACCGAGCACGGCGTGGCCCGGATCCCCTCGCTCAGTTCGTGCAGCCGCTGCAGGGTCTCGGCGTAGCGGAAGTTGAAGCCCACCTGGACGTGCCGCCCGCTGCGGCGCACCACGTGCTCCAGGTCCTGGAGGGCGGGCGTGGACGGCCCGGCCGGCTTCTCGACGAAGCAGTCCACCCCGCGCTCGGCGAGCTGCCGGACCAGCAGGTACGACGGCTCCGGCGGGACGGCCAGCACGGCGGCGTCCACCATCTCCAGGTCGAGCTCGTCCACCGAGGAGACGCAGGTCGCGCCGCCGGCCAGCGACTGCACGTCGGCGGCCAGCGACAGGTCGGGGTCGACGCAGGCCACGACCTGGTGGCCGCGGATGCGTTGCAGGAACGGGAACAGGTTCTGCTGCATCTGCCGGCCGCAGCCGACCAGGGCGAGGCGCAGGAGGTCAGCCACGGCCGGCCCCCGCGGGCGCGCTCCACGCCTCGAAAGCCTGCCGCACCCGGTCGCGCAGGTCGCCCCAGTCGATGTCGCGGTGGGCCAGGCACACGAAGGACGGGTGCCCTTCGAGCAGCAGGATGCCGACCCCGGCCAGCTCGGCCAGCAGCGCCTCGCGACGCTCCTTGTCGCCCAGCAGCCCCACGTCGTGGTAGACGAGCTCGAACATGCCGCCGCCGAGCACCGGACGGGCGCCCACCAGGGCCTCGACCCCGGCGTCCGCGGCGGCCGCGGTGAAGGCGGCGGCCACCTGCGTGCCGATCCGGCCGAGCTCGGTCCAGCCGTCCGGCGAGTCGCCGACGGGCTTCTCCAGGATGTCGCGGGTGGCCAGCGCCGCGTAGACGGCGATCATCTCCTTGGAGAACGTGCCGCTCAGCCGGGCCTTCTCGGCCAGCGCGAGCAGGTCGGCGTCGCCGGCCAGGATGCTCAGCGGGGCGCCGTTGGCCAGCGCCTTGCCGATCACGATCAGGTCGGAGCCGAGGGCGTTGTCGTGGTCGTAGCCGAGGGCCGAGATCCGGCCGCCGGTCTTGGTCTCGTCGAAGACGGTGAGCAGGCCGGCCTCGCGGCACATGGCGACGGCCTGGCGCAGCACGTCGGCCGTGGTGAAGGAGGCCAGGTAGGCGTCGAAGACGAAGCAGCCCAGCCGGCCGCGGTGCCGTTCCAGCAGCTCGGCGAGGGATTCCAGGCGCAGGTCCACCCAGTTGGCCACCGGCTCGGACTCGCCGACGCCGCGCATGCCGTCGGTGTAGCGCAGCTTCTCCCGCAGCGGGGAGTGCAGCGGCTCGTGCCACTTGAGCGAGTCGGCGATCTGGGAGTCGTGCCAGCCGACGTAGCCGCTGCGGATGATGCCGAGCCGGCCCGTGCGCATCGCGGCCAGCCGGAAGGCGGCGGTGACCGCCTCGGAGGCGGTCTTGAAGAACGCGCCGCGGTCGCCGGGCCGCTCGCCGAGCAGCCGGTCGAGGTATTCCTGGTGGAACGTGGTGTAGCCCGGCAGCATGACTCCGTTGCCGAGATAACCGCAGAGAATTTCGTTGAACTGGGCGTCCGCGTGACCGATTATCACTGGGCCATAACCCATGACGAAATCGATGTACGGTACGCCGTTCGCGTCGGACACCTCGCCCCGCCGCCCCCGCGAGAACAAGAGCTGCTGCCCCGCGGACCTGAACTTACGCGTGATCTTCGAGTGAGCTATGCGCTCATATTCCGACAACGATCCTCCCCCCATTGGGATTCTAATTAAGATCGGAATTTCAATTTCTGAAGACAGTACCGTCCGGCCGCCGGGACCCGTCAAGTACTCTTTCTTCCAGTGCTCCCGGCGAGGGCGGACGACATATCAAAACCGCGAGAGCCGCGTCAAGTGCTCCTTTTTCCAGGGTCACGCCGCCTTGACAGCGAGGTGCCCGCAATATCAAGTTGTGTGGGCCATTGTCGGCGGATGGAGGCCACGTGGATAACGGATCAGATCCGGGAACTCCGGCCGGCCGGGGAGAGCCGGATATCGTCGGGCGCAGTAAGCGTCTGTGGCTGCTGCCCGACGGGCGGTGCCTGGTGCAGATAATCCCCAGCCTGCGCAGTTTCACGTACCACCGCGATGAAATCGTCGAGCGCACCGGGCCGCTCCGGCTCGATTTCTACGAAAGGGCGGCGGCCCGGCTGGCCGACGCCGGCGTGCCGTGCGCGTTCCGGGAACGGGTCTCGGCCGACTCGTACGTGGCCGACTACTGCCCGGCGCCGCCGTTCGAGGTGATCGTGAAGAACCGGGCCACCGGATCGACCACCCGCAAGTACCCCGGCCTGTTCGAGGACGGCGCCCCGCTGCCGCGCCCGGTCGTGAAGTTCGACTACCGGACCGACCCCGAGGACCAGCCGATCGGCGAGGACTACCTGCGGGCGCTCGGCCTGCCGGTGGAGGAGATGCGCGAGCTGTCCCTCGCGGTCAACGACGTGCTGCGGTCCTGGCTGCGCCCGCTGGAGGTGTGGGACTTCTGCCTCATCTTCGGACAGACCGCCGACGGCGGCCTGACCGTCATCTCCGAGATCTCCCAGGACTGCATGCGCCTGCGCCACCAGGACGGCTCCCCGCTGGACAAGGACCTGTTCCGGGACGGCGTGGCGGGCGAGGAGATCGTGAACCAGTGGAGCCGCGTCCTCGATGTCATCACATGAGACCCGGGCCGCGCTGGTCACCGGCAGCAACCGGGGCAGCGGGCGGGCCATCGCCGAGGAGCTGCGCGAGCGCGGCTACCGCGTCTTCTCCCTGAACCGCTCGCTCGCGGGCGAGGACTGGCTCGGCGAGCACAGGTGCGACCTGGCGGACCCGGCGCAGATCGCGGAGGCGACCGCCCAGGTGCTCGGCGCGGCCGGCCGGCTCGACGTCTGCGTGTCCAACGCGGTGGACCGGGTGCTCGACCCGATCGCCGACCTGCGCGCCCAGGACTGGGAGCGGCTGGTCGCGATCAACCTGAGCGCCTGCTTCCACCTGCTCAAAGCCGTCCTGCCGGCGTTGCGGGCCGCCGGCGGGATGTTCGTCGCCATGGGCAGCCACGCCGGCACGCGGTACTTCGAGGGCGGGGCCGCCTACAGCGCCACCAAGGCCGGGCTGAAGGCGCTGGTCGAGACGCTGCTGCTGGAGGAGCGCCGCAACGGGGTGCGGGCCTGCCTGGTCTCGCCGGGCGCCATCGCCAACCTCGACGGCGACGGCTCGCCGCACAAGATGAGCACCCGGTCGGTGGCCCGCTGCGTGGCCACCATCGTCGACTCCTGGCCGGACGACCTCGTGGTGGGCGAGATCGAGGTGCGGCCGTCGTGCCTGCCCGAGCCGCCCGTCGTCGGCATCGACCGGCTGCTGCACGTGTGACCCCCGCGCCCCCGCCGCGCCCGCCGCTCCCGTCAGGAGGAACCATGATCTCGCTCGCCCTGCCGAAGGGCTCGCTGGAGCGGCGGGCCCTGGAGCTGTTCGCGACCGCGGGGCTGCCCGTACGGCGGCGCTCGGACCGCTCCTACCGCGGCACGGTGGACCACTCCGGCGTGTCGCACGTGGCCTTCTACAAGCCGCGCGAGATCCCCCTGGTCGTCGGGGACGGCACCTTCGACCTCGGGCTCACCGGCGCCGACTGGGTGGAGGAGACCGGGGCCGAGGTCGAGGTGGTGGAGTCGTTCGACTACTCCAGGAACACCGAGCGGCCGTGGCGGCTGGTGCTCGCGGTGCCGTCCGGCCATCCCGCCCGCAGCGCCGCCGACCTCGACGACGGGGTCAGGGTGGCCACCGAGTACCCGAACATCGGCCGCCGCTTCTTCCGCGAGGCGGGACGGCGGGCCGAGGTGGTCGTGTCCTACGGCGCGACCGAGGCCAAGATCCCCGAGCTGGCCGACGCCATGATGGACGTCGTGGAGACCGGCCACTCGCTGCGCCAGAACGACCTGCGCGTCATCGAGACCGTCCGGACCTGCGGCGCGCAGCTCGTCGCCAACCCGGCCGCCTACGCCGACCCGGCCAGGCGCGGCGTGATCAGGAACGTCGCCCTGCTGCTGCGCGCCGCCTGGGTGGGCCCGGCCCACGTGCTGCTGACCGTGCGCGCCCCCGCCGACCGGCTGGCCGAGGTGGCGCCCGCGATGCCGGGCCAGTCGTGGCGCGCGGGCGCCGACCTCGCGGACGGGACCATGGTCGTGCTCCAGGGCGTCCTGCCCAGGCGGGAGGTGCCCGAGACGATCGACGCGCTGCTGTCGGCCGGGGCGGTCAACGTCACGGAGTCGGGCATCGGCATCTTCGCCACGGGGGAAGCGGGTTGATCGGCGCCGCCGGCATGGCGAAGATCGGACGTGGGAACCCTGGCCCGCGAAGCGCAGTGCGAAGGAGACTCATGGACCCCCGGTCGGCGGCAGAGATCACGGAGGCGTCCCCGCGGCGCTCCCCCTGGCTGACGATCCTCCTCGTCTACGTCGGCGGGGTGGTCGGCGCGATGAGCCTCGGCAAGTTCTCCTCGGTCGGGCCGGCGATGGCGGCCCAGCTCGGGCTGTCGCTGTCGGAGCTGGGCTGGGTGATCTCGGCGGTGGTCGGCGTCGGGGCCGCGGTCGGCCTGCCGGCGGGCTATCTCGTCCGCCGCTTCGGCACCGGGCGGTCGCTGGTCACCGGGCTCGTCCTGATCGCGGCGGCGGGCGCGGCGAGCATGGCGGCGAACGACTTCGCCTGGCTGCTGGTCGCCCGCGGCGTCGAGGGCGTCGGCTACGTCCTGGTCACCATCTCCTGCCCGGCGCTGATCCTGCGCCTGGCCCACGAGCGCGACCGGGGCACCGCCCTGTCGGTCTGGGCGACGTTCGTCCCGGTCGGGCTGGGGGCCAGCACGCTGGCCGGCGGCGCGGCCGGCGACGCGCTGGGCTGGCGCGGCTGGACCGGCCTGATCGCCGGGCTGACGCTGCTGGTCGCCGCGGTGACGTGGGCGCGGCTGCCGCGCGGCGGCGCGGCGCAGGCCGCCGGCCCGGTGCCCCGGGCGCGGGCGCTGGCCTGGCCGGGCGTGCTGGCCGCGGCCTTCTGCCTGACCGCGCTGGTGACCATCCCGGTGATCGTGCTGCTGCCCACGCTGCTCATCGAGCAGTACGGCCGCTCGGCCGCCGCCGCGGGCGCGCTCACCTCGGTGATCTCGCTGCTCGGCGTGGCCGGCGGGCTGGCGGTGGGCGTGCTGCTGCGCAGGGGCGTACGGGTCGGCGTGCTGGCCCTGTCCGGCTTCCTCGTCGTGCCGGCCGCCTGGATCCTGTACGCCGGCGGCTCCGCCGGCGGCGCGCTCACCGGCGCGGGCGTCATCTCCATGGAGAACGGCTTCCTCGGCGCCCTCGTCTTCGCCGCGCTCCCCCTCGTCCTTGAGCGCCTCGACCACGCCGACGTCGGCAACGGCGTCATCGCCCAGGCCGGCAGCCTCGGCTCCCTGCTGGGTCCCCCGCTGTTCGGCCTGGTGGCGAGCGAGCTCGACTATCAGGCGCTGATCCCCGTCATCGCCGTCGGCATCGTCGCCGCCGTCGGCGCCCTGCTGCTGATCGGCCGGCGGGCGGCCCGGCCGCTCCCTGCCGCCGACTGAGCCGGCGCGGGGCCGGGAGCCCATCGCGGAGTACGCAGGAAGGTGCGACCATGCGCGGACACGACCCGCTCGACGACACCGAACAGGCCCTGCTGCCCGCCCCGGCCCGGGGCCTGGCGGTCGCGCTGCTGCTGATCGCCGTGGCGGGCGTGTCGATGTCGCTGGTGTTCGGGCCCGGCGCGCAGCAGCCGGGGCATCCGGCGGCGCCGGCCGCGCACGCCGGGGTGCCGCCCGCCCAGGCGATCCTGCGGCTGTTCCTCGCCGTGGCGGTCATCGGCGGGCTGGCCTCGCTGGGCGGCGTCCTGGCGCGCCGGGCCGGCCAGCCGTCCGTGGTGGGGCAGATGGTGGCCGGGCTGCTGCTCGGGCCGTCCGCGCTGGGCTCGCTGGCGCCGGGGGTGTCCGCGCTGATCCTGCCCGGCTGGGTCGCGCCGCAGCTCGAACTGCTGGCCCAGGCCGGGCTGGCGGTCTTCATGTTCACGGTGGGGCGGGAGTTCGACCCGGCCGCACTCGGCCGGCAGCGCGTGGTCGTGGGGGTGGCCGCGCTGGCGATGACGGCCGTGCCGTTCGCCCTGGGAGCGGTCGCGGCGGTGCCGTTCGCCGATGCGCTGGCCGGGCCGTCGGCGTCGGGCACGGCGTTCGTCCTGTTCGCCGGGACGGCGTTGAGCGTCACCGCGTTCCCCGTGCTGGCCAGGATCCTCCAGGAGGCCGGGCTGACCGCCACCCGGCTGGGCTCGCTGGCGATCCTGTGCGCGGGGCTGGCCGACGTGCTCGCCTGGTGCGCGCTGGCCGCGGTGATCGCCCTCGCGCACGCCGGCTCCCCCGCGGGCGTGCTGACCTCGCTGGGGCTGGCCGCCGCCCTGGTGTTCGCCGTGACCCTCGTCGTACGCCCCGCGCTCGCCGCCCTCGCGGCCCGGCACGCCGCCCGCCGGCTGCCCGCTCCGGCCGCGCTCGCCCTGGTCCTGGGCCTGATCTTCGCCCTGGCGGCGGCGACCGACGCCATCGGCGTGCACGCCATCTTCGGCGCCCTGCTGGCCGGGGTCGCCTTCCCGCGCGACGCCCCCGTGCTCGGCGCGGTGCCCGAACGTCTCGGCTCGCTCAACCGCGCGATGCTGCTGCCGGTGTTCTTCGCCTCGATCGGGCTGCGCACCGACGTGCACCTGGCGTTCGGCCATCCGGTGGTGCTGCTGGGCGGGGCGGTGCTGCTGGTGGCCGCCGTCGTCGGCAAGCTGGGCGCGGCCGGGGTGATCGCCTGGGCGGGCGGCATGCCGGGGCGCCTCGCGCTCGGGCTCGGCGTGCTCATGAACGCCCGCGGCGTCACCGAGATCGTCGTGCTCAGCACCGGGCTCGGCATGGGACTGATCGCGCCCGGCACGTTCACGGTGCTCGTGCTGATGGCCCTGATCACCACCATGATGACCGCGCCCGCCCTGCGCCGCCTCGGCCTGTACGCCCCTGCCACGGCCGAGCCGCGGACGCCGCAACCGGCCTGAGCCGGCCGCGGCGTCCTCATGAGGGCCCTCATTGCGGGGTCAGTAGACCTCGCTCCGGTTGTTCACTATCTCGTCGAGCATCGAGGTCGTGTCGGACCAGCGCCCGGCCGCCGCGCCGCCGGGCGGCAGGGCGAGGGTGGCGAAGGCGTACCTGACCGCCTCGCCGACCGTGCGCACCCCGAGCCGCCGCACGAGCGGCGAGTCGAGCCGGGTGCTCGCGTTGACCTGCCGGGCCGCCAGGTCGAGCAGCGTGGCCAGGAGCTGGAACCGGGCCGGCCCCGGCTGCGGGCCGCCGGCCGACAGCGTGGCGAGGGCCTCGGCGTCGCCCAGCTCGCCGTCCCCCTGGCTGTCGAAGCGCTGGTCGGTGGCCTGGACGCGGGCCAGGAACTCGGCCGTGCGCGCCTCCTGGTGGGTCTTCCAGTAGCCGTGCGAGCGCGGGTCGCGGGTCGGGGCGACCTCGGTGACGGTCGTCGTGGCGGACGCCGTGGCCGGCTCGTAGACGCAGCCGTTGGCGTTCCGGTACGCGGCGGCCGCCGTGTCGGGCAGCTCGGCGCCCTTGGTGAACAGCAGGCCGGGCCGGGCCGTGAACCCCACGGACACGTCCGCGCCGGGGGCGAGGGGGCCGAGCGTCCAGGTCAGGGTGGTGGTGCCGTCCGGGTTGCGGGTGACCGTGCCGGGCCGGGGGCCGGTGCCGCGGTCGAGCGCGCTGCTGTAGTAAACCTCCTTGGGCAGCGTGTCGGTGAGGACGACGCCGGTGGCCCCGCCGCTGCCGACGTTGGCCGCCCGCAGCCCCACGGTCATCGCCTCCCCGGCGTTCACCGTGGCCGGGGCGGTCTTGGTCAGGGTGAGCCGCGGCGCGTGCACGGTGGTGGCGGCCTTGGCGGTGTTGTTGCCCGTCTCGGCCTCGGGGCCGCCGGCGGTGTCCGTCGCGGTGGCGGTGGCCGTGTTGGTCAGGACGGCCGCGTCGGCCGTGTCGCACGGCACCGTGTACGTGAACGTCTCGGTCGCGGACCGTCCGGCGCCCAGGTAGGGAACCTGGCGGGCCTGGGCCGGGCCGGTGGGCGGGGTGTCGGTCACGCCGACGTTGGCCGCCGGGCCGGTGCCGACGTTGTCCAGCTTCACCTGGTAGGTGAGGGTGTCGCCGGGTTCGGCGTCGCGCTTGTCCACGCTCTTGGCGGTGACGATGTCGGGGTCGTAGAGGTTGAAGAAGGACATCTCCTGCCGTACGGCGGTGGTGAAGTCGAGCTCCTTCTCCGGCGGCTCGGCGCCCGAGCCGCTGCACGTGGGCGCGGACACGGGGAAGCTGCTGCAGGCCGAGCCCTTGGCGTCGGGCGACTGCGCGGCCCGGTACTTGACGGCCGCCCAGTCGTCGTGGTCGCGCAGGGTCGTGCTGCCGCCGCTGGCGTTGAGGTCCACGTTGACCGTCCCGGTGTCGATGAGCGGGGCGCCGGTGCCGGGGGCGGTGTTGTCGTTCCAGTTGATCGGCGCGTTGCCGGCGGCCGAGCGCAGCGGCCGGAACGTGCTGGTCGGGTTGGCGAGGTTGTCGGTCCACCAGAAGGTGTGGTCGGTCCCGTCGCCGATGCCGGCGGACTCGTTCAGCGTGCCCTCGGCGAGCGGCGGCAGGCGGCCGCTGGAGTAGCCGACCCGGATCGCGCCGATCTTCCAGTCCCTGAGCTGGTTGACCAGCAGCGGCGGCGGGCCCGTGGGGATGCCCGACTGGAAGAAGTAGTTCATGACGCTGAGATAGTTCGGCTTCCACTGGTCGTTGACGTCGCCGCCGTGCCGCAGGCCCAGGGCGTGCCCGAGCTCGTGCATGATGGTCCCGGCCTGGTCCTGGACGGTGCCCACCTCGGCGTCGTCCCGGCCGGTGCCGACGGTGAGCACCTGCCGGTCGGTCGGGTCCGCGCTGGTGGTGTCGCACGTACGGTCCGGGCCCACGTGGATCTGGGTGCCGATCACCACGTCGTCGCCCGCCGGGGTGGTCTGGAGCCGCCCGTCGCCGCCGTAGTCCACGCCGAAGTCGGCCACGCACATCGTCCGCCACGAGCCGAAGGTGACGATGAAGTCCTTGTTGTTGTCCCTGGTGGGCTCGCAGCACTGCCCCGACGTGCCCGGCGACGGCGAGCTGCCGGTCGCGGTGGTGACGACGAGGTCGTGGGCGAAGATCGCGTAGTGCGCGTACCGGGCCAGTTCGGCGGGGAAGTCGGCGGCGCGCGCGTCGCGGAAGTCGCTGTCGTCGGCCAGGCCCATGTCGGCCTGTTCGGGCAGTTGCGTGCCCTGGAGGTAGACGAAGTCGACGCCGTCCCGGTGCGTCCCGGGGTACGGGCACGGGTTCTCCGCCTTGACCGGCGCGGCGTCGAAGGCGTTCTTGACCAGGGTGATCGCGTCCGGCTTGGGGCGGTGGGAGTGCCTGGTGTCGGCCATGTAGTCGGCCTGCAGCACGATCGTCTTGCGGCACGGGTCCGCGCCGAGCGCCGGGAGGTCGGCGATGACCGCGCCGTTCCGGTCGCGGATCCCGGACAGCTCGACGAGGTCGGGGATGCCGTCGTGGTCGGTGTCGGGCATCACGGTGGAGACGGTGAAGCCGATCCTGGTCTTCCTGCCGTCGTTGTCCCTGGGGAAGCCGTGGTCGCCGTCGCCCTCGGCGCACGTCTGGCCCTTCTGCCGCCCTTGCGAGTCGACGCACGGCGTGCCGAACTGGACGCCGTCGCCCGACAGGGTGCCCGAGCGCACGTCGTAGACGAGGTCGAGGTCGAGGTCGTCGTTCTGGGGGCTGATGTCCATGCGGTCGTCGTTGGTGTTGAGGCCGCCGTCGTAGTCCCAGAGGGCGACGGTGATGTTCACGGTCGGCTGGTCGCCGGGCAGGTCGGACTTGGTGAAGACCCAGCCGTTGGGGGCCTCGGGCAGGCCGAGGGGCTCGAACTCGTCGTCCTCGATGCGCGGGCCCGTTTCGAGCGGGCCGTCGGCGATCTTGACCTTCGGGTAGTAGTCGCCGTCGCCGACGCCTCCGCTGTCCGGGTCCTCGATCTGGCGGAGATAGTCGATGGAGAAGGTCAGCGAGAAGCCGGGGGCCGCCGCCGACGCCGGCGTCGCCAGCGCCGGGATCAAGGCGGCGACCAGCACGCCGATCGCGGCGAACGAGAGCCGCCCGCGCCACCGCGCCGACCCTTTCCGCCCGGTTCTCATGCCATGTGTGACGCTCACGGTGGTTCCTCCTGGAGTGTCGCTCTGAGGAGGATCGTCCGCGCGCGTTCCCATGACCGCATGAGTAACGGCTACTCAGCCCGCCGCGCGGCGGTGAGCACCAGGACGTCGTAGTGGACGGTGAAGGCGCCGCCCACCGCGTCGATCGCGGCCCCGATGCCGGCCAGCAGCTCCTCGCGCCGCTCCGGCGGCAACCCGGTGACCGGGCCGTGCGTGGGCACCTGCGCCAGCCACTCGTCACGGGTGTAGCCGCGCTCCCACGCGAAGTCCCACCGCTCGGGCTCGCCGAACGCACCCGCGGCCCGGACGCCGTCGGCGATCTTGTCGAGCAGCGACGTGTACATGCCCACGGCGGGGCCGGCCTGGCCGAGCGCCGGCAGGTCGGGCAGCACCCGGCGGTAGACCTCGGCGAAGGCGCCGGCCAGGGCGTCCGGCGTCTGGAAGACGTTCCAGAACAGCGCCAGCCTGCCTGCGGGCCGCAGCACCCGGGCCGCCTTGGCCGCGCCCGCGACCGGGTCGATCCAGTGCCAGGTCTGGCCGGCGACGACCGCGTCGAACGTGCGCCCGGCCGGGTCCCAGGACTCGAAGGCGGACACGTCCACCTCGATGCCGTCGCGCCGGGCCAGGTCGGCCATGCGCGGGTCCACGTCCACGCCGGACACCCGGCAGCCGATCGCCTGGAACTGGCGGGCCGCGATGCCGGTGCCGATGCCGACGTCGAGCACGTCGGGGCCGGGGCTCGCCGCGGCGATCCGGGCCACCATCTCGTCGGGGTAGCGGGGGCGGGTGCGGTCGTAGCGGTCGGCGTCGGCGCCGAAGGACTCGGCCATCCGCCGGTGCAGGTGCGGCTCGTTCTCTTGAGTGGGCATGCGCCCACTCTAATGGGCGCGCGCCCACTCGTCTACGCTGAACGTGATTCGCCCAGGAAGGAGACCGGCCCGGTGCCCACCGGCATTGCCCTCCGCGACGTGCGCGAACAGCTCTTCGACGCCGCCGAGCGCATCCTGCTCCGCGACGGGCCCAACGCCCTGACCAGCCGCGCGGTCACCACCGAGGCGGGCTGCGCCAAGGGCGTGCTCCACCGCCACTTCGCCGACTTCGACGCCTTCCTCGCCGAGCTGGTGACCGACCGCATCCGCCGCGTCGAGGCCCAGTCCGCCGCCCTGCGGGCGAGCGCGGGCACCGGCACCGTCGCGGGGAACCTCACCCTCGCGCTGCTGGAGCTGTTCGGCTCGGTCGCCGTGGCCGTCGTCGGCCTCGTCATCTCCCGCGACGGCCTGCGCGCCCGCCTGCGCCAGGCCGGGTCGTCCGGCCTCCCGCTCCTCGGCGAGGCCACGACCATGATCGCCGCCTACCTCGCCGCCGAGCGCGAGATGGGCCGCATCGCGGTCGACGCCGACGTCGAGGCCCTGGCGCTCACCCTGATCGGCAGCGCCCACCTGCTGTTCGCCGGCCGCGAGGACGACCCGCCCGACGCCGCCGTCGTCGAGTGGATCGTCACCACGGCCATCGCCGACGCCGTCCAGCGCCGCCTGCTCTGAGCCCCCGCCTCACCGGGCCGCGGCCGCCCCCAGGGCGATGGGCCACACGACCAGCAGGTACGCCTCCGACGGCTGGTTCGACGGCGCCGACCGGTCCCGGCGGCGGCCGTGGACGCGCAGGCCGTACCGCCCGGCGCCCTGGGGCGTCAGGTCGATCGGTTCGTCGGCGACGCCCTGGACGCGCATCACGCCGGTGGTGGTGACGAACTCGACCTCCTCGCTCTCCTCCCAGCCCCGCGCCGCCGCCACGGGCGGGCCGTCCTGCCAGTTCACGTGCAGGCCGACGCGTCCGGCGCGCTTGTCCGTACGGATGAGCAGCGAGTCGGGGGCGGCGGCGACCAGCCCGTCCGGCAGCGGCGGCGGGACCGCGGTGTCCTGGAAGGGGTTGACGATCCGGATCCGGTGGTCGGCGGTCCCCACCGTGTCCCGTACCGGAGGCGGCAGCGCGGGCCGCTCGTCCCGGCCCCGCGACCGGCGGCCGCGCTCGGACTGCGGATCGTTGTGCTCGCGCGCCCACCGCCGGATCTCGGCCGACTTGCCGGGCAGCCCCAGTTCCTCGGCGACCCCGACGCCGAGCCTGGCCGCCGCCTCCGGCCCGGTCTCCACCGGCCAGACGGTCACCAGGTAGAACTCGAACGGCACCTCCGGCACCGCGGCGGGGTCGAGGTCCCGGCCGCGGGCCTGCACGCGCATGCCGTACCGGCCCGGCCCCTGGGGTGTCAGGAGGGGCAGGGCGTCCGGCGGGGAGTGCATCATGCCGGACAGGCGCACCTCGCCGGTGAAGGTGACGAGCTCCACCTCCTCGGTCTCGTCCCAGCCCTCGGCGTCGAGGGGCGGGGCGGTCCCGGCCAGCTGTACGGTCACGTCCACGACGCCGGTGTGGATACCCGTCCGGATCACGGCGGCGCCGGGGGCCGAGGCGGTCAGTCCGTTGGGGACGGTTCCCGGATGGTCGCGGCCCGGCTCGCCGACCACGATCTGGTGACAGGTGACGTGCACGTCGGCCCTGGCTCGGGCGGGAGGTAAGTGGATCATCCCCGGAAGCCTAGGCCCGGGAGGCCGGACGTGGCCCGTGGGAGGGATCTTGGGGCTACGATCTCCCCCGTAGCCCCTTTCGTCCGGAAGGCGTCGCGATGAGCGATCGTTCGCTGAACACCGATGTTCCGAGCCCCGCCCGTATCTACGACCTGTGGCTGGGCGGCAAGGACAACTACGAGATCGACCGGATGGTGAGCGAGCAGATCCTCGCCGCCGTGCCCGACCTGCCGGTGCTGGCCCGTACGAACAGGGAGTTCCTCGGCCGCGCGGTGCGGTACATGGCCGGGGAGGCGGGCATCCGGCAGTTCCTGGACATCGGCACCGGCATCCCCACGGCGGACAACACCCACCAGGTCGCCCAGGCGGTGGCCCCGGACAGTCACGTCGTGTACGTCGACAACGACCCCATGGTCCTGGCCCACGCGCGGGCGCTGCTGCGGGCCGCGCCCGCGGGGACGACCGCCTTCGTCGACGCCGACCTGCGCGAGCCCGGCAAGATCCTGGCCGCCGCCGCCGAGTACCTCGACTTCGACCGGCCGATCGGGCTGACCCTGCTCGGCGTCGTGGACTTCCTCCCCGACACCGGCCAGGCCCGTTCGATCATCGCCGAGCTGCTGGAGCCGATGGCCCCGGGCAGCCACCTGGCCATCTCCCACGGCGTGGTCGGCAGGCAGCTCGAAGAGGGCGTCCGCCACTGGAACGAGAGCGGCGGGGCGCCCATGACGCTGCGCAGCCTTGAGGAGGTCACGAGCTTCTTCGACGGGCTGGAGCTGCTGGAGCCGGGCGTCGTGCCGCTGCCGCGCTGGCGTCCCGTCCCCGAGACGCTGTACGCCGACCGCGAGGCCGTCTACTGCGCGGGCGTCGGCCGCAAGCGCTGACCGTCCCCCGCTTAGCGCCGGACCGGGCGATGCCGCCTTCCCGACCGGCGTACGCCGCCTGGCGGGCCCGCGTACCCTGAGTCCCCGATCGACTTCGCTGAGTGACGGGAGCGGGATGGACGACGGGTTCGGCGCGGGGCTGGGGAGCGAGCGGGACCGGTGCGCGCGGGATCCGTGCCCCTGGCCGCCGGGTCCGTTCACGACCGGGGACGCCAGGTGGTTCTTCGGGCGCGAGCGGGTCGTGTCCGAGCTGGTGGCGCTGCTCGGGGAGCCGCGCGCCGCCCACCCCGTGGTGCTGTCCGGGGCGGCGGGGGCGGGCAAGACGTCGGTGCTGGCCGCCGGGCTGGTGCCGGCC
The DNA here is from genome assembly GCF_044465345.1 of Nonomuraea sp. NPDC049684. Classification (NCBI taxonomy): domain Bacteria; kingdom Bacillati; phylum Actinomycetota; class Actinomycetes; order Streptosporangiales; family Streptosporangiaceae; genus Nonomuraea; species Nonomuraea sp. NPDC049684. Next base: position 426,124 of record NZ_JBITLO010000002.1, read on the forward strand.
GTCCTGGCGGGCTCGCCCGCGGGGGCGACGGAGCGGGCTCGCGCCGGGGTGTTGTGGCGTACGCCCGGCTCGCCGGTCCGGGGCGGGGGGCGGCCGGTGGAGGAGTGCGCGCTACTGGTGGTCGACCGGTTCGAGGAGCTGTTCACGGCTCGGGCGGGGTCCGGGCGCACGGCGTACGTCGAGGAGCTGTGCGCGCTCGCGGCGGGCGGGCTGCCGGTGGTGATCGGGATGCGGGCCGGCTGTTACGAGCGGTGCCTGGGGTTTCCGCCGCTGGTCGAGGCGCTGCGGGTGCGGTCGCTGCCGCTCGGGCCGATGACCGGCGACGAGCTGCGCCGCGCGATCACCGAACCGGCCCGGGTGGCCGGGCTGTCCCTGGAGCCGGGGCTGGCCGAGACGATCCTGCACGACCTGGGCGTCCGCGACGACGCCCCGGCGGCGGCCGACGCGCTGCCCCGCCTGTCCCAGGCGATGCGCGCCACCTGGCACCGCCGCGACGGCGACACCCTCACCCACGCCGCCTACCGGGACGCCACCGCACCACCCCTCACCCCGGGCCCCGCGCTGCCCTCCTCCGACCGGGAGGAGCCCGCTGGGGCCGTCCTTGACCCCGAGCCGGCGGCTCCCTCCTCTGGCGGAAGGGCCGTGGACCGCTCGTCCGGCTCCGGCGTGGGCGCCAAGGGGTGTCCGGTCGGGCGGAGGGTGCGGGGGCTGGTCGTGGCGCTGGTGGTGCTCGTGGTGGTCGCCGGGGCGGGCGCGGGGCTGGCGTGGCAGAAGAGCGGCCGGGCGAGCGCCGCCCGGGTCACCGCGCTCGCCGAGCGGGCCGCCGTCCAGGCGCGGGCGCTGCGGGCCACGGACCCGGCGCTGGCGATGCAGGTGGCGGTGGCCGCCCAGGGCCTGGCCGACACCCCGGGCACCCGCGGCACGCTGCTCGACACCGCAGAGCCGTACGCCACCCGCCTGCGCTCGGCCGGCGACCGGCTGCGGGCCATCGCATACAGCCAGGACCACGCCCTGCTCGCGACCGGCGCCGACAACGGCGTGGTCGAGCTGTGGGACGCCACCGACTCGCGCCGCCGCACCCCGCTGGCCACCCTGCCGCGCGCCGCCGGGCCGGTCGGCGCGCTCGCCTTCCGGCCGTCCGGCGGGGACCGCGTCCTGCTCGCGGCCACCGGGCAGGGGGTCGAGGTGTGGAACGTCGTGGACCCCGCCCGCCCGCGGCACGTCGCCGCCCTGCCCGGCGCGGCGACGGCGGCGTTCACGCCGGACGGCCGCACGGTGCTCGCCGCCGCCGCGCACGGCGTCCGGCGCTGGCGGCTCGCCGGCCGCCCGGTCGCCCTGCCCCCGGTACGCGCCTCCGCCCAGGTCACCCGCTTCGCCGTCGGCGACGACACGGTGGTCACCGGCCACGACGACGGCAGCGTGCGCCTGTGGGACCCGGCGCGGCCCGCCGCCCCCGCGGACACGATCGCGACCGGCCTCCAGGACGGCCCCGCCGCGCTCGCGATCAGCCCCGACGGCGGCGCGCTGGCCTGGTCGGCGCCCGGCCGCGGCACCTGGCTCTGCCCCCTGCGCGCCCGCCGCTGCGCCCGGCCCGTCCGGTACGGCGACCCGGCCGGCGCCCTGGCCTTCAGCCCGGACGGCACCGTCCTGGCCGCCGCCGGCGACGACCGCGCGGTCCGGCTGTGGAGCGTGGACACCCGCGCGGAGGTCACCTCGTTCCCGCACCCCGACCGCGTGCTCGGCCTCGCCTTCACCGCCGACGGCCAGGCCCTGGCCACCGGTTCGGCGGCCGGCGCGTTCTACCAGTGGCGTCATCCGGTCCGCGTGCCCGACCCGGTGACCGGGCTGGTCCTGAGCCGGGACCGGACGCTCATGGCCACGACCGGCCCGCGCGGCGGCGCGCTGTGGGACGTCCGCGACCCCCGCCACCGCGTGCTGCTGTCGCGCTGGAACGTTCCAGCAGCCGCCGGTCCGGCGCTGAGCGGCGACGGCCGCCGCCTGGCCACCGTCGAGCGCGGCGTGGCCGTGACCGTGTGGGACATCCGCGACCCCTACCGCCCGGCCCGGCACGCCCGGCTGCCGGTGCGCGGCCTCGCGGTCGCCGCGCTCAGCCCCGACGGACGCGTCCTGGCCACCGGCGACCACGGCGGCCGGCTGCTGCTCTGGGACGTCACCGGGCCGCCCCGCCGCCTGGCCGCCCGCGACGGCTTCGGCGACGTCGGCGCGCTCGACTTCAGCCCCGGCGGCGGCCTGCTGGCCAGCGGCGGCGCCGACCGCGGCGTACGGCTGTGGGACGTGCGCCGCCACGCCCTCGACCAGGTCGCCCACCACGAGGAGCACGCCGACGCGGTGGCCGGCGTGCGCTTCGGCCCGAAGGGCGACGTGCTGGTCAGCACCGGCCACGACCGGACCGCGCGCGTCTGGCGGATCGCCGACCCGGGCCGCGCCCCCCGTCCGGCGGTCCTGCGCGGGCACGGCGACACCGTCCTGATCGCCGGGTTCAGCCCCGACGGCGCAGCCCTGGCCACCACGGACGCCTCCCGCACCACCCGCCTGTGGGACCTGCGCTCCCGCCGGCCGATCGCCGAGCTGTCCCACCGCGACCTCGGGACCGTCCTGTACGCCGACGACCACACCCTCGTCTCGGCCGCCGGGCACGACCTGCGGCTGTGGGACCTGCGGCCGGAGTCGGTGGCCGCGCGCGTCTGCGAGGCCGCCGGGATGCCGCTCACCCGGGCCGAGTGGCGGCGCTACTTCGACGACCTGCCCTACCGTCCGCCCTGCTCGTGACCTCCGGCAGGGCGGTGGCAGGACGCTGACAGAGATCCGGCAGCGGCTCCTGGCACGGTCCCCTCATGACGGACAAGACGGACGTGCTCATCGTCGGCGCCGGGCCCACCGGCCTCACCCTCGCCGTGGAGCTGGCCCGGCGCGGGATCGCCCATCGCGTCGTCGAGCGGGCGGCGGCGCCCTCGGCGGGCTCGAAGGGCAAGGGTCTCCAGCCGCGGACGCTGGAGATCTTCGACGACCTCGGGATCGTCGACCGGGTCCTGGCCGGGACGACGCCGTACCCGCCGATCCGGGTCAGGATCGGGCGGCTGCCGGTCTACCGGGGCCGCATGCACCGGCCGGTGGCGGCGAGCGAGCAGGTGCCGTACCCGATGGTGCGGATGCACCCGCAGTGGCGCACCGAGGCGGTGCTGCGGGAACGGCTGGCCGAGCTGGGCGGCGCGGTCGAGCACGGCGCCGAGCTGACGGGCTTCGCGCAGGACGCGCACGGCGTGACGGCCCGGCTCGGCACCGGGACGACGCTGCGGGCCCGCTACCTGGTCGCCGCCGACGGCGGCAGGAGCACGGTGCGCAAGGCGCTCGGCATCGGGTTCACCGGCCAGACCCGCGAGGAGGAGCGCATGGTCCTCGGGGACGTGCGCGTCGAGGGGCTGGACCGCGAGCACATCCACGCCTGGGTGCGTCCTGGCAGGGGGATGGTGGCTCTCCATCCCATGGCCGGCACCGACGCCTTCCAGTTCATGGCCCCGCTCAGGCCGGGCGCGACGCCGGACCTGACCCTGGCCGGCTTCCAGCGGATCTTCGCCGAACGCTCGATGCAGCGCGCGGTCCGCGTCACCGAGCTGCTGTGGTCCTCGCTCTACCGGGTCAACATCCGGCTGGCCGACGCCTACCGCGCCGGGCGGGTGCTGCTGGCCGGGGACGCCGCCCACGTGCACTCCCCGGCGGGCGGCCAGGGGCTCAACACCGGCGTCCAGGACGCCTACAACCTGGGCTGGAAGCTCGCCCGCGCGCTGTCCGGCGGGCCGGCGTCGCTGCTGGACAGCTACGAGGAGGAGCGCCGCCCGGTCGCCGCCCGCGTGCTCGGCCTCAGCACGGACCTGCACGACCGGAAGTCGTACAAACGGGACGAGGAGACCTACCAGCTCCGGGTCGGCTACCGGGGCGGCTCGCTGGCCCGCGCGGGCGGCGAGCGGGTGCCCGACGGGCCGCTGCGGCTGGCCGACGGCTCCCGGGCGCGCCTGTTCGACCTGCTGCGCGGCCCGCACTTCACGCTGCTGTCGCCGGACCCCGCGCCCCGCGTGCCGGGCGGGCCGCAGGTGCGGGCGTACGCGCCGGCCGAGCCGTACGGCGGGGTGCGGTACACGCTCGTGCGCCCGGACGGCCACGTCGGGATCGCCACGGACTCCGCCGCCGAGCTGGTCCACTACCTGACCCTGGTGTGAGGCCCCCTCTGTAGTGAGCCTGTAGTGGATCTCTTGCGCCCCCGCACATCCTGGATCTCAGCGGGCGCCACCCGTGCGCCCCGAGCAACCAGGGAGATCCTCATGGTCAAGACCGCTCGCCGTTACGCCAAGTACGCCGTCAGCGCCCTGTCCACCGCCATCTTCGTGCTGAACGGCTGATCACCCTCGCGTGCACCCCCGGGGGACCGGGTCTCCCGGGGGGCCACCCCCACGAGCGGAAGGACGAGGCGTGTTCGGCACCGCGGTACGCCAGCTCGGTTATGCCTGGTCGATGATGTCGGGCCGCAGGTTCCGCCTGCGGGACGTGAACGCGCTGGCCGACGACATGCGCGTGACCCTGGAGACGTTCGGGTCCCCGGGCGAGGGCGCCGACGACATGCTCGCGGGCAGCGACCCCGAGCTCCAGGAGGACCTGACCCGGCGGCGGCTGCGGCGCACGGTCCGCCACGCGGCCGCCGAGAGCCCCTACTACCGGCGCTGGTTCGGGACGAACGGCGTGGACCCCGGCTCGATCACGCCCGCGACGCTGTCCGCGATCCCGCCCACGTCCAAGGCCGACCTGCGCGGCATGCCCGCCGCCTTCGTCTCCGACCGCGCCCGCCCGGTCGTGCTCGCGCACACGACGGGGACGACCGGGACGCCGACCATGGTGTGGTTCTCGGCGTACGAGATCGAGCTGATGTCCTCGATGTCGGCGCTGGCGCTGATGCTCGCCGGCAACCTGCGCTCCGCCGACCTGTGGGCCAGCGCGATCAGCTCGCGGTCCATCGCCCAGATCCTCACCGAGCGGGCCGTCACGCGGACCGGGGCCGCGTTCGTGCACCTGGGCGCCGTCGATCCGGCCGTCGCGCTCGACCGGCTGGCCACCCCGATGCACGTACCGGGCAAACACCCGCAGATCACCCAGCTCAACGTGACCGCCTCCTACCTGGCGGCGCTGGTCCAGGAGGCCGAGCGGGGCGGCTGGCAGGCCGGCGACTTCGGCCTGCGCACGATCTGGTCCGGCGGCGAGGTGCTGACCGACGCGCTGCGCGTGCGCGCCGAGCACACGTTCGGCGCGCAGGTCCGCGACGGCTACTCCATGACCGAGATCGCCCCCGTGGGCGGCCGGGTCTGCGCGGACGGCCACCTGCACCTGCCGGCCGACCAGGGGCTGGTCGAGATCCTCGACCCCGTCACCCTGCGGCCCGCCGAACCGGGGGCCGTCGGCACGATCGTGGTCACCCCGTACTCCAGCTACCGCGACACCACCCTGCTGCTCCGGTACGTCACCGGCGACCTGGTCAGGGTCCTGCGCGCGGACGAGCAGCCGTCGTGCGCGCTGGCCGCGCTGCCCGCGACCTCGCGCGTGCTCGGGCGGGTCTCCCCCGGCGGGCTCACCACGCGCGACATCCTGGACGTTCTCCAGGCCGAGCACGCGCTGCCGCTGCCCACCCGCTGGTCGCTGGAGGGCTCCCTGCTGTACGTCGTGGCCGGCAAGTCCGACGCGGGGCTGCTCGGCCGCCTGGAGGAGCGGGCGCACGGGCTGCCCCTGGACGGCATCGTCCTGGTCGAGACCGCCGACGACCTGCCCGCCCCCTGCCGGCTCCGCGCCGACCTGCTGGAGCTCAGCTTCGAGCGAGGACTGTGATGACCCCGTACGTGCCGGCGCTGTACGCGCTCGTCGCCCTGACCGTCGCGCTGACCGCCGCCTACCTGGGCCGCTACGTCATGGCCAGGCCGCCGGTCGGCCGGATGGCGGGCTCCGACATCGCGGTCATGGTCGCCGCGCTGGTGGTGATGCCGTTCGCGTACCTGCACCTGCCGACCGGCGTCGTGGTGTCGGTCTTCGGGCTGGTGGTGCTGACGCTGGGGCAGCTCACGCTCGCGCCCGTGCTGGGCGGCCGGTGGGCGACGGCGGCGGTGCTGCTGATGTGCGCCGCCGACGTGGCGGTCTACCTCGCCGGATGGCCGGCGGGGGTGCTGGCGGTCAACGACGTGCTGCTGATGCTGCTCGTCGTCGGCGCGGTGAACCTGTGGGTGCAGGCGGCGGTCACGCCCGGCCAGGTGGCCGCGCTGGCGGTGGCGCTCACCGGCTACGACACGCTGGCCACCGGGCTGTCCTCGCTGACCCTCGACTTCGTGCAGCGCATGCAGGGGCTGCCGTTCGCTCCCGTGCTGGCCACCTCCTACGGCGAGAACCCGTCACTGATCGGCCTCGGGGACTGCCTGATGCTGTCGCTCTGGCCGGCGGTGGCGGTCCGGGCGTACGGGAAGGCGGCGGCGTGGTGGGCCGCGGGGCTGGAGGCGGTGCTGCTGGCGGCCTCCATCGCCGTCGTGCTGGGCGGCGGGCGGCCGATCCCGCTGCTGACCGCGCTCGGCCCGCTGATCCTCGTCCAGTGGCTGTACTGGCGGCGGTGGCTGGCCCGGCGCACGCCCGCGCCGGTCCGGCCCGCGGTGAACCGGGCGCTGGACGTCCCGGCCGGCGCGCCGGAGGGAGTGTGGGCCGCGCTGGACGACGGTGGCGCGCTCGTCGGCGAGGGCGCCACCCCGGGCCAGGCCCGCCGCGAGGCCCGCCTGGCGGGCGCGCCCGGCACCCCGGTCGTGCGCTTGCTCCAGGACTGACCGCCCGGTCGGGAGGCTCGGGGCTGAGCAGAAGGCCCGCGCCCGGTCCGGGGGCGGTCAAGAGGCTCGGGGCCGAGCAGAAGGCCCGCGCCCGGTCCGGGGGCGGGGGTCACGGTTCGTCGTGGGGCTGGTTCTTCAGGCAGGCGGCGACCTGGCGGCCCTCCGGGGTGTCGCCGAACAGGGTCAGGGCGTGCCGCCAGGCGGCGGCCGCCTCCTCGTGCCGTCCGAGGCGGGCGTGGGCGCGGCCCATCTCCGTGAGCGTGCGGGCCCGCCACACCTGCGGGCCGTCGCGGCCGAGCCGGTCCAGCGTGGCGGCCAGGTGCCGCAGCGCCTCGCGCGGGTCGCCCTGGCGCAGCCGGACGACGCCCAGCGCGTGCCCGCTCAGCGCCTCGCCCAGGACGTCGCCGCACTCCACGAACAGCCGCAGGCTCGCCGCCAGCGTCTCGGCCGCCTCCTCGAACCGGCCGAGCGCGCCCAGCGCCTCGCCGAGCCTGCGCAGCACCTTGCTCATCTCGACCCGGTCGCCGACGGCCTGGGCGGTCAGCAGGCTCTCGCGGTAGCACGCGACCGCCTCGGCCGTCTCGCCCGCCTGGTAGCAGGCGGTGCCGAGGGCGCGCAGCAGGTTGCCGCGGGTGCCGTGGTCGTCCTCGCCGGTCTCGGCCAGCCGGGCACGGGCGATCTTGACGGCCTGGTCGTACTCGCCGCGTTCGATGTGGATCCAGATCGGCCACGTCCAGGCGTAGGCCAGGCCGGCGGCGTCGTCGTGCGCGGCCAGCAGCTCGATCGCCGCGTACGCGTCGGCCAGCGCCTCGTCCAGCCGGCCCGACCCGTGGCGGTCGGCGGCCCGGCTGATCAGCGCGTACGCGGCCCCATGGCGGTCGCCGACCCGCTCGAAGGCGGCCAGCAGCTCCCCGCACGCCTCGTCGGCGGCCGGGTAGCGGCCCCGCTCGATGTCCATGTTGACCAGCAGCAGCCTGGACCGCAGGGCCGTGCGCTCGTCGCCCGCCGCGGTCGCCGCCGCGATCACCGCCTGCTGGACGCGTTCGGCGTCGGCCAGGAAGCGTTCCATCGTCAGGTAGCCGGTCAGGTGGTGGGCCAGCTCGGCGGCGGTGGCGACCTGCCCAAGCTCGGCGGCGGCGGTGACGGCGAGCACCAGCGTGCGCCGCTCGGCCGACAACCACACCATGCCGGCCGTCGTGCCGGCCGTCGTGCCCGGGCCGGGCTCGCCGCGCTCGTAGGGCGGGGACAGCGGGATGGGCAGCCCGCGGGTGGCGGCCCTGGTCCTGCGGAGGCTTTCCAGCGCGAGCCGGGTCAGCGCGGCGTGCCGCTGCCCGGCGGGCTCCTCGGCCTCGGCGCGCTCCCTGGCGTAGACGCGCAGCAGGTCGTGCAGCCGGTAGCGGGGCTGACCGGCGGCGTCGATCTCGGTGGAGGTGAGCATGCCGCGCGCGACCAGCGTCTCCAGGACGGCGTCGGCCTCCCGCGCGGACAGGCCGAGCAGGGCGGCGGTGGTCCACTCGGCGACGCTGTCCAGCCCGGACAGCCCGAGCAGGCGGAAGGCGTGCCTGGCCCACTCCGGCAGCGCCGCGTAGCCGGGCTCGAACGTCGCCCGCACGTCGAGGCCGCCGACGACCAGCTCGTCCAGGTCGTGCCCGGCCAGGCGGGTGGCCAGCTCGCGGACCGGCCAGACCGGGCGGATGGCCAGACGGGCCCCGGCGACCCTGAGCGCCAGCGGCAGCCGGCCGCAGGAGCGCAGGATCTCCTCGGCGGCGTCCGGCGCGGCGCCGATCCGGTCGCGCCCGGCCACGCGTTCGAGCAGCAGCCGGGCGTCCCGCTCGCCGGGCAGGTCGAGCGGGAGCCGGACGGCGCCCTCCAGCGCGGGCAGCGGCGAGCGGGAGGTCACCAGGACGGCGCCGCGCGGCGTGCCCGGCAGCAGGTGGCGGAGCTGCGCCTCGTCCACGGCGTCGTCGAGCACGACCAGCACCGCCTGGTCGGCCAGCCGCTGGCGGAGCAGCCCGGCGCGCTGCTCGGCCGAGGCGGGGATCATGGCGCCGTCCAGGCCGAGTGAGCGCAGCAGCACGTCGAGCAGCTCGGCGGGGTCGCGCGGGCCGCGGGCGTCCTGGCCGAGCCGGACGAAGAGCTGGCCGCTCGGGTAGTCGGCGCGCAGCAGGTGGGCGAGGTGCACGGCGAGCGTGGTCTTGCCGATGCCCGGCAGCCCCGACAGGATCGCGATCGGCGGGCTGAGCCGGTCCGGCCGCGCCCGTAACAGCGACAGCAGCTCGGCGATCTCCGGCTCCCGGCCGACGAAGTCGGCGGTGTCGGCGGGAAGCTGGCACAACGCCTGGAGCGGGCCGCCCGCCTCGGTCGCCACCGGCCGCCGGTCGAGGTCGGGGGCGCCGGCGAGCAGCGCGGCGTGCAGGCGGCGCAGCTCCGGGCCGGGTTCCAGGCCAAGCTCGGCGACCAGCAGCTCGCGGGCCTCGCGGAACGCCTCCAGCGCCTCGTCCCGCCGCCCGCCGCGGTGCAGGGCGACCACGAGCTGCTCCCACAGCCGCTCGCGCAGCGGGTGGGCGGCGATGAGGGCGCGCAGCTCGGCGACGACGTCGTCCTGGGCGTCCCGGCCGGCGAGTCGGACGTCGATCCACTCCGACCGGGCGACCGCCAGGCGCTCCTCCAGTTCGAGGAGCCGGGGGGCCATCGCACCGGTGAGCGGCACGTCCTCGGCGGGCGCGCCGCGCCACAGGGCGACGGCCCCGGCGTAGGCGCGCTCGGCCGCGGCCAGGTCGCCCGCCGCCCGCTCGCGCCGGGCCAGCCGCAGGGTGTCCTCGAACACCAGCAGGTCCAGGCTGCCCGGCGGGACCTCGCAGACGTAGCCCGAGCCCTCGGTGCGCACCAGCAGGCCGCTGCCCTCCAGGGACCGCCGGAGCTGGTGGACGTAGGTCTGGACGTTGGCCAGGGCCGAGCGCGGCGGGTCGTCCCAGACGGCGGAGATCAGGCGCTCCCTGGAGACCGTCGCGCCCGGATGGAGCAGCAGGACGCCGAGCACGGCCCGCTGCTTGCGGCTCAGGCGCACCCGCCCGCCGGGGCCGTTGACCCGGAGCGTGCCGAGGATCGCGAAGTCCACCGTGCCTCCCTCGTGGCCGAACGGAAAGATCGGCTTTCCGGTCGGCAGTACATCCCCCGCGACGGCGTTTTGACAATCCCGGGTGAGGGACCCTGACCCGGTCCCGCGCGCGTCAGCCGCAGACGGGCCGGTAGGGCAGCGCGGGCACGTACGTCCGCCACTCGCGCTCGGTCAGCGCCCGCCCGGCGCGCGCGCAGACCGTCCTCGCCACCAGCTCGGCGGCGGCCGGGACGCGCCCGATGGTCCCTCCGGCGTCCACCGTCAGGACGTGCGAGCCGTCGGGCGTGAAGGCGATCGACAGCAGCTCGCCCTCGTCACGGTCGAGGCCGCCGCCCGGGTCGGCGGACAGGCCGAGGTCGCCGCCCGTCCTCGGGTCGATCAGGCGGACGCGGCCCTGCCCCGCGTTGACCGCGACGAGGTCCTCGACCGGCGAGTACGCCGGCGTGCCGATGACGGGGAAGCCCTCGGTCGCCTCGGTCAGCCGCCGGCCGCCCGCGTCCCAGGTGCTCAGCCGGCCGCGCGAGTCGAACACGGCCAGCCCGTCCCCCGCGTGGGTGAATCTCACCCACGAGCCCAGGACGTCCCTGCCGAAGACGCTGAACGGCGAGCCCGCCACCCGGCCGTCGGCCGCCCGCAACACGCGCACGTCCAGGCCGGTCACCGCCAGCCGCCCCCCGTCGGGCGCGAACGCCAGGTCCACGACCTGGCTCAGGGGCGTGCTCCACAGGCGGCGGCGCGCCCGCCAGTCCCACAGCTCGACGGCGTCCTCGCCGGTTCCCGGGCCGTCGAGCACGAGCGCGAGCCGGCCGCCGTCCGGGCTGAAGCGGACGAGCTCGGGCTGCGCCCGCCCCGCGCCGGCGGCGAACCCGCCCGCGGGCTGCCTGGTCGCGGTGTCCAGCACGCTGACGTCATGGCTCGACAGCAGCGCGAGGCTCCGGCCGTCGCGGCTGAAGGCGAGCGCGTGCGCGGCGGGCAGGCGGCCGGACGTCCCGCCCCCGACCTGGCGGAGCGCGCCGTCCACGACGAGGTGCAGGCCGTCCTCGCCGAGGTCGGCCCGCTCGTGCGGCGGGCCCTCGACCGGCTCGTTGACCAGGTCGGCGACGTCCACGGCGAACACCTGGTCGCCGACGAGGTAGCGGAAGGTCGTGCCGTCGAAGGCGGCGGCCGGGCGGGCGCCGGCGTCCACGTCCCCGCGCACCGGGACGGCGCTCAGCAGGTGGCTGTCGGGCAGCCGCCAGAACTGGACGGTGGCGTCGGTGACGGTGGCCAGCAGCCGGCCCGCCTGGTCGAAGACGGGATCGCCCTTGTTCCAGCCGCCTTCCGTGCCCTCGCCGACCTCCTCGGTCCAGCCCTCCTGCCGGTGCCTCAGGGTCAGGGTCCCGTCGCCGGACGTGGCCAGCCACCGGCCGTCGGGGCTCAGCGTGCCGCGCCGGGCGGCGGGGTCGGTGACGTTCCACTGCCGGCTGTCGCCCGGCTTGACGATCACCTTCCGGCCCTCGTGCCGGCGGACGACGTCCTGCCAGCCCTCGATCAGGTCCCTGGTCCGGTTCGCCGGCCAGGCGCCGACCGGGCGGCCGGTGGCGGCGTCCCAGGCGCGGGCGCGACGCGTGGTGGCGGCGACCAGCGTGCGGCCCGACGGGGACAGCCCGATGTCGGACACCGGGTCGCGGCCGAGGCCCAGGCCGGAGATCAGCGTGACGCGCCGGCCCGTGCGCAGGTCCCACAGCCGCGCCTGGTCCTGGCCGACGCTGAGCAGCGCGCGGCCGTCGGCGCCCAGCGCCCGCAGGGTGCTGCGGGCGCTGGCCGGGTCGCGGAACATGCCGCGCTCGCGCTGCGCCAGCGCCGCGGTCAGCGCGGCCCTGGCCTGCGGCGTGGGCCGCAGCCGCCAGGCGGCCACGGCGAGCAGCCCGGCCAGCACCGGATCGCTGCGCCTGGCCGCCTCGGCGCGCGCGGCCAGGCGGGTGGACTCCGACGTCGTCAGGCGGTCCTGCAGCTCGTCGGCGCGGGCGGCGGCGAGCCTGCCCTGCTGGACCGCCAGGCCGCCCGTGACCAGCGCGACGACCAGCAGCCCCGCCAGGCTCAGCGTCAGCAGCCGGGCGCGGCGGACCCGGCGTCTGGCCAGCCGCGCCGACGAGTCCAGGAAGTCGCGCTCGGCCTGGGACAGCCTGATGTCGCGGCGGGCGGTCGCCGCCCAGCTTCGGGCCTCCTCCAGCATCGTGCCGTGGAACAGGCCGCCGTCCCTGCGGCCGCCCTCGTCCCAGCGGCGGACGGCGGCCAGGATCGGGCCGTGGACGGCCAGCCCCTCCCTGTTGGCCTCGATCCAGCGGCGCAGCCGCGGCCAGGCGTGCGGCAGGGCCGGACGGGCGAGCCAGACCTCCCGGCCGTCGCGGCCCAGCAGGTACGCGAACACCTCCAGGATCCTGGTGACCGCCGCCGTCTCGGCCGCGGGCCGGCCGGCCAGCAGCTCGTCCAGGGCGGCCTTCCGGGTGTCCAGCTCGCCCATGCCGTCGACGGTGAACAGGCGCAGGAACACCTCGGGCGCCAGCTCCCGCTCGGCGGGGGTCAGCAGCGTGTAGGAGTCCTCGGCCAGCGTGCCGAGCGCCGGGTCGGCGACGGTCCCGGCGACGGTCCCGGCGACGTGGGCGGCCTGTCGCCCGCGTTCGAGCAGCCGGGCGGTGTCGAGCCCGCTGTCCCCGCTGATCAGCGCGAGCAGCAGCCGGCGGGCCTCGGGACGCCGGCCGGGCTCCTTGCTCAGCGCCGCCGACACCAGCGGGCGCAGCGAGTCCGGCAGCGCGGCCAGGTCGGGCGTGGCCGACAACACGCGGTGCATCACCCCGCCCAGGCTCCCGGCCTCGAACGGGTCGGCGCCCGTGGCCGCGTACAGCACGACGCAGCCCCAGGCGAACACGTCCGCGGGCGCGCCGGCCCGCCGTCCGCCGAACACCTCGGGCGCCATGTACGTCGGCGTGCCGGTCACCAGGCCGGTCGCGGTCAGCGACATCTCGGCGGTCCGCGCGATGCCGAAGTCGATGACCCGCGGGCCGTCCGGGCCGAGCAGCACGTTGTCCGGTTTGAGGTCGCGGTGCACCACGCCGGCCTCGTGGATGGCGGTGAGCGCCGTCGCCACCGCCGTGGCCAGGCGGTGCAGGTCGCCGCCGCGGAAGCGGCGTCCGCCGGCGACCGCCTGGCGCAGGCTCGGCCCGGCGACGTACTCGCTGACGATGTGCGGGCGCGGGCCGTCCAGCTCGGCGGCGAGCACGCGGGCCGTGCAGAACGAGGCGACCCGCCGCGCCACCTCGGCCTCCCTGGCCAGCCGTCCTGCCCCGTCGCCGTGCAGCACCTTGATCGCTACCCGGGCGCCGTCCTCGGCGTAGGCCTCGTAGACGACGCCCTGACCGCCGGCGCCCAGCCGTCCGGCGAGCCAGTAGCCGCCCAGGCGTTGCGGGTCGTCGGGGGTCAACGCGTTCACGGCTGGTTGGATGCGATGATCGCCGGCAAAGTTGCGGGCGATTTTCCCCGGCCCGTCGGTGCTTGACATTCCGGCGGCGTCAGGATCTAGGATCGCCGCCGTGCTCATGACCTTGACGCTCAGCGCGGCGCTCGTCCTGACCGGAACGCCCGCGCAGGTCACCAAACCCGTGTCGTTCCGGGGGTTCACCATCCAGATACCGGTCTCCTGGAAGGTGAAGAAGGACCCGATCGGCGGGCTCGACGTGGTCACCGGGGCCTGCTCCAAGCGGGCGACGGAGTGCCCCGGCTTCTCCCTCGGCGGGCCGCGGGCCGTCTCCTACGCCTCCGAGGGCGGCACGTACCGGCCGGGGCAGCCGTACCACCCCAGCACCGGGGTGGTGGAGTGCGTCCCGGACCGGCGCTACTGGGAGGGCGTCCCGCCCGTCCGGCCGTCCCGCGCCGCGACCGTGCAGGTGGGGGCGGGGCACCGGGCCCGCTTCACCGAGTGGAGGCTGGGCTGCCAGACGAAGACCGGCAAGCCGGCCCCGGTGTCCTTCACCCAGCGCATCTGGTATCTGCGCAAGGAGAAGGTGCTGGTCGTCGACCAGTGGAAGACCCCCGGGCTGGGGAACATCCTGGCCAGGGCCGTCTGGAAGTGACCGGGTTGCCCGCGCGCCCTGCGGGCAGGAGATCGTCATGCGCAGCAAGCGGCTCTCCACCGTCGAGGAGCAGACGTACGCGGTCGTCCTCGACCCCGGTGACGAGGTGGTCGAGAGCCTGACGGCGTGGGCGGCCGACAACGGCGTCCGCGCCGCCCGGCTGACCGGCATCGGCGGGTTCCGGCAGGTCACGCTGGGCTTCTTCGACCCGGAGGCGCTCCGCTACGAGCCGATCCCGGTCGACCGCCAGACCGAGGTGCTCTCCCTGATCGGCGACTTCGCCATGCCCGACGACGACGTACGGCCCCACCTGCACGCCCATGCGGTCGTGGGCCTGCCCGACGGCACGACCCGCGGCGGCCACCTGCTGGCCGGCCAGGTGTGGCCGACGCTGGAAGTGATCGTCACGCAGTCCCCCCGCTACCTGCGGCGCCGCCACGATCCCGCCACCGGCCTGGCCCTCATCGACCTGCGCTGACCTCCGGGCCTGCCGGGGCCCCTCAACCGCGGCGGCGATCACCTCTCGGCCCGCGCCGCCCCCGCCCGGCCGCCGGCCCGGCCCGCTCCCGCCCGGCCACCGGGCGGCGGCGGTCACTCGAAGGCGGTCACTCGAAGTCGTCCGGGTTCAGTTCCTTCATGCGTTCGAAGCGCTCGCGTTCCTCGTCGTAGTCTTCCTCGTCCTCGGGGCCTTCGAGGTCGGCCGCGGGCGTCTCTTCGTCCTCGGGCTCTTTGCGTCGCATCGTCATCCCCTCCCGGCGGACCGGGCACGGGGCTCCCCCGCGCCCATCGCTCCGGCTACCCCTCTGACCTGCGGGCAAACGATCGCGGGCGGCGGATGTTGACCGGCTCTTGTGCGGGCTCGTGGGGGCGCTTGGCGCGCCGGAGGGGAGGTTTCCGGGCGATTGTTCCGACTATCTGAGGAGATGTACGTGCCCACCAAACGTACCGCCAAGCCGACCCGGTCGAAGGCCGACAGCCAGCCGTGGCTGCACGTGAACGGCGTGGAGATCCAGGAGTACGGCACTGTGCGGATGTTCCCGCTCGGCCTCTCCCGCGACGCCCGCGAGTACTCCTGCCAGCGCCTCAACCAGATCCTGGCCGACACCCAGATCCTCTACAGCCTGTACAAGAAGCACCACTGGCTGATGCGCGGCCCGACCTTCTACCAGCTCCACCTGCTGCTGGACAAGCACGCCTCGGAGCAGATCGCGCTGGTGGACGAGATGGCCGAGCGCGTGCAGACGCTCGGCGGCGTCGCGGTGGGCGACCCCCGGCACGTGGCCGAGATCACCGTGATCCCGCGCCCGCCGAACGGCTGCGAGGAGGTGCCCGCCATGCTCTCGCGGCTGATCGAGGCGCACGAGACCATCCTCGTGGCCGCCCACGACGCGGCCGCCCGCGCGCAGGAGATGGGCGACGACGGCACCAACGACCTGCTGGTCTCCGACGTCATCAGGACGAACGAGCTCCAGACCTGGTTCCTGATCGAGCACCTGGTGGACACCCCGCTGGTGGAGAAGCCGGACAGCTGACCGGCCCCCGATGTCCGGTAAGCCGGAAATCGACGCCAGGTGAAGGAAATGTCTGGATTTAGGCGGACATCGCACACCGGGCGTAACGGTTCATACCGGGCGCGGTAAGGCGCCGCATCGAGCCTGCGCCGCCGGGTACGGGAGGGATCGCGGGCCTTCGGGGCCGCCGGCGACCCGCCAGAGCGCGCCGCCACGAAGGCGTGCCTCACCAGCGGGACGCCCTCTGACCAGGGCCGGCCCCGACCGGGCCGCCCTGACGGGGGCTACTTCTGACCGGGAGCGACGGAGAACGACATGACCGAACCGCTGACCTCACCGCCCGCCCCCGCCCACGGCGTCGCGGGACGGGAGCGGCGGCCATGAGCCTGTCGGACCGCGAACGCCGCATCCTGGCCGAGATCGAGCAGGATCTGCGCTGGCAGGACCGCGACTTCGCGTGCCGCATCGACGCGCTCAACGCCAAACCGGCCCGGCGCCGCCGCTGCCCGGTGACCCGCAGGGAGATGGCGTTCATCCTGGTCATCGTGGTCGCGATGACGCTGCTGTCGGCGGTCGTGTTCGTGGCGGCGGGCCGCCCGCGCACCCCGCCCGCGCCGCGCCCCACCCGCGAGGTGGTGACCACCTCGCCCCAGGTCACCCATCCCTGACCGCCGGCCGCCCGCTCAGGACGGCGGCGGCGCGACCGAGGCGCGGGTGACCAGGCGCGAGCGCAGCGTGTGCACGTCGTGCCGCGGCTCGGCCCCGTCGAGGACGTCGAGCAGCACCTCGGCCGCCTTCGCGCCGAGCTGGTGGACCGGCTGCTCGATCATCGTCAGCGGCGGGTCCATGACGGCCGCCCAGGCGCTGTCGTCGAAGCCGATGAGCGAGATGTCGGCCGGGTAGGACAGCCCGGCGGCGCGCACGGCCCGCAGCGCCCCGGTCACGGCGTCGGTCTCGGTGCAGAACAGGGCGGTGGTGCGGTCGGGCAGCGCCAGCATGCGGGCCACCTCCTGGGTGGCCCACTCCTCGGTCTTCGGGCCGGTCATGACCAGCTCGGGATCGAAGGGGATGCGGGCGTCGTCGAGGGCGTCGAGGTAGCCGCGCAGGCGCTCGCCGTCGGTCCACACGTTGCGGGCCTTCTCCAGCAGCGCCCGCCTGGTCACGGGCGGATCGACCGACGACGGCCCCCACACGAACCCGATGCGCCGGTGACCGGCCGCGATCATCACCTCGACCGCCTCGCGGGCCGCGCCCCGGTTGTCGATGACGACCGTGTCGAGGTCGAGCGGCGCGACCGCGCGGTCGACCAGCACGATCGGGATGCCCCGGCCCATGGCCGCCCTGATGTGCTTGACCTCGTCGCGCCCCACGGCCGCCGAGGCGATGATGACGCCGTCGACCCGCTTGTCGATGAGCACGTCGGTGGCCGCCACCTCCTCGTCGAGCCGCTCGTACGTGCTCAGCACGATCGTGTCGAACCCACGGGCGCGCGAGGCGTCGGAGATGCCGCGCATGACGCCCGCGAAGAACGGGTTGCCGATGTCGGCCAGGATCACGCCGAGCGTGTGGCTGACCCCGGTGGACATGCTGCGGGCCAGGGCGTTGGTGCGGTAGCCGAGCTTCTCGGCCGCCGCCAGCACCCGTTCGCGCAGCTCCGGGCTGACATAGCCGTAGCCGCCGAGGGTGCGGGCCGCGGTGGCGCGGCCGACGCCGGCCTCGGCGGCCACCTCCGAGATCGTCGGCCGGCCCGACTGGCTCCGGTCGGCTGCCATCGAACGGGTTCCTCGTTTCTGGGGGGTCGCGGGCACGCCCATGCTAGCCGCGCGGGGCCGGCCTGCCGAAGCCGAAGGCGCCTTCGACGAAGCACTGGTCGTAGGCGGTCTCCGCGCCGGCCAGCAGCGCGCGCAGGAGCGGCCCGCGGCCGGGCGCGGCGCCCTTGCGCCAGCCGTCGCGCAGCAGGGAGACCGCGAACCCGGCCAGGAACGCGTCCCCGCAGCCCATGGTGTCGACGATCTTCCCCGGGTCCTCGACCAGCCGGGCGGGGGCGGCGACCAGGTCGTGGCCGTCGTAGGCCATCGCGCCGTCCACGCCCCTGGTGCCGAGGGCCAGGCGGGCGCCGCTCGCCACGGCGCGGGCCAGCAGGTCTCCGGTGCCCGTCTCGTCCAGGTGGGAGCAGGACAGGAGCACCAGGTCGGCGTGCGGGCAGACGCGGTTCAGGTAGACGGGGGTGCGGTAGTCGTCCTCGCTGGACAGGTCGAAGCTGACCAGGGGACGCAGGCCGGCCAGGCCGGGCAGCTCGTCCTCGCTGCCGGAGTAGACGCTGGAGTGCACCAGGTCGAACGAGCCGGCGTAGGCCAGCAGCTCGCCGGTCAGCGCCAGCGGCTCCCGCACGGTGACGCCGCCGCCGTTCCAGCCCAGGAAGACCCGGTCGCCGTCGTCCACGCGCAGCCGGGACACGCCGCTCTCGCCGGGACGCACCACGCAGCGGTCGACCGCGACGCCCTGCGCGGCGACGGCCTCGCGCAGGAACCCGCCGAGGTCGTCGTCGCCGAAGACCCCGAGGTAGGCGGCCTCGACGCCGAGGCGGCCCGCGTAGACGGCGACGTTCACGCTGTTGCCGCCCGGATAGTCGATGCCCCGATCGACGAACCGGTCGACGATGTTGTCGCCGAAGCCGAGGACTCTCATGTTTCTCCTGTGCCGAGGGGGTTCGGGGTGGGCAGGCCGGGGCCGCTCCCGTCCCGGCGGGCGGGAGCGGGAGCGGGGGTGGCGGCGGCCTAGTAGTCCATGACCCGGTAGTAGCGGCGCAGGTCGAGCGAGTGGTCGCGGACGCGTTCCAGGTGCTTGCTGACCCGGCCCAGCACCGTGTCGAGCACGAGCGGCGCGAGCAGCCCGCGGAACTCGGGGCTGATGCCGTCCAGCGGGTAGTCGCGGGTGTCGAAGACGGTGACGTCCTTGGAGATGCGCCGGGCGAAGGCTTCGGCGCGGTCGGTGAGCGGGCGCGTCTCGTCCTCGCCCTGGAAGATCAGCACGCTCGTGTCCTCCTCCAGCAGCTCCAGCGAGCCGTGGAAGAACTCGGCGCTGTGCACCCTGGTGGTGCGCAGCCACTGCATCTCCTCAAGGATGCACATCGAGTACAGGTAGGTGAATCCCCACAGGTTCCCGCCGCCGATGAGGAAGTGGTAGTCGGTGTCCTTGTGGGCCTCGGCGAACGCGGCGGCCACCGGCTCGGCCTGCCGGGCGACCTCCAGCAGCACGCCGGGCAGCCCGGCCAGCTCGCCGGCCAGCTTCTCGTAGCCCTCGA
Organism: Nonomuraea sp. NPDC049684; assembly: GCF_044465345.1. Classification (NCBI taxonomy): domain Bacteria; kingdom Bacillati; phylum Actinomycetota; class Actinomycetes; order Streptosporangiales; family Streptosporangiaceae; genus Nonomuraea; species Nonomuraea sp. NPDC049684. The sequence continues at coordinate 445,026 of NZ_JBITLO010000002.1, forward strand.
ACTCGCCGCGGCGGGACAGCAGGCGGCCCATGAACAGCAGCATCTGCTGGTCGAACGGCCACGCCTTCGGCTCCGAGACCAGCACGGCGTCCACGGCCTTGGCGATCGGCGAGTCGGGGTAGCCGGTGAAGCCGACCGTGTACGCGCCCCTGTCCTTGACGTACTCGATCGCGCGCAGGCTGTCCTCGGTGGTGCCGGAGACCGAGGTGAAGATCGCGACCGTGCGCTCGCCGAGCCGGGCGTCGCCCGAGACGACCAGCTCGGCCGCGATGGCGGCGCGCACGTCGAGCGTCGAGCTGCGCCTGGCCAGGTGCTCGTAGGGCCACATCTGGGCGTACGTGCCGCCGGCGCCGACGAGCAGGAGGGTGTCGAACCCCTGGTCCACGAGCCGATCGACGAGCTCCTCGATCTGGGGGCGCAGGGCCACGGTGCTGGCCAGCTGCGACAGGAATTCCGGCTCGTTGAATCCGAGCATCTTCGCGTCCTTTCGGGAAAGCTTGCGGGCCGGCGGCGTCCAGCGGCCTGATACCGGTATCACGCGGAGGTCACGCTGACACAGGATCCGGCCGCGCGTCAACACCCCACCTGCGAGAACCGGCTGCGTGCTGCTGTTTCATCGCAGGAAAGTGCCCGCCGGCAGGCGCTCGGAAAGAAAATCTTGCTTCGCGCTCTGGTACCGGTATCAGTTCATCTGTACAGTCAGCCAACACCCCCACCGCGGACCGGCAGGTCCCCCTCTCCCTCCGAGAGAAAGGAAGCCCATGCGCCCTCGCGCAATGACGTCGTTCGCGGCGCTCCTCGGGACGCTCGCCCTGGCCGGCTGTTCCGGCGGCGGCGACGGAGCGGCCAAGGCCCCCGCCGCCGACCTGTCCGCCAAGCCCGACTTCTCCGGCACGCTGAGCATCCTCACCAAGTTCGCCGGCGACCCGCTGCAGCCGTACTTCGAGGACCTGGCCGCGGCGTACCAGAAGCAGCACCCGGGCGTGAAGGTCGAGCTCATCCAGGAGACCGACCAGAGCATCAAGGACAAGACCAAGACGCTGACCGCCTCCGACGCGCTGCCCGACGTCTTCTTCACCTGGAGCGGCAATTGGGCGGAGAACTTCGTGCGCGGCGGCCGGGCCGCCGACCTGAGCAAGGTGATCGGCCCGGACACCGAGTGGGGCAGGACGTTCAGCCCCGGCTCGCTGTCGGCCTTCGCCTACGACGGCAAGTACTACGGCATCCCGCTGTACGGCAACGGCAAGTTCATGGGCTACAACAAGACCGCCTTCGACAAGGCCGGCGTCAAGGTGCCCGGCACGTTCGAGGAGCTGGTCGGGAGCTGCGCGGCGCTGCGCAAGGCGGGCTACGAGCCGATCGCCTTCGGCAACAAGGACGGCTGGCCCGCGCTGCACTACCTCCAGCAGCTCTTCGCCTACGACGTGCCGGCCGACGTCCTGCAGGCCGACTTCAGCCCGAAGACGGCCAAGCTCGACAACCCGGGCTACGTGACCGCGCTCAACCGGTTCAAGACCCTGGTGGACACCTGCACCGACACCGGCAAGGGCACCAACGGCGTGCTCTACAGCTCGGCGCAGCAGGCCTTCCACGACGGCAAGGCGGCCATGTACTACCAGGAGGTCCTGGAGTTCGACAACGCCACCGACAAGAACGGCCTCAAGCCGGACGACTTCGGCATCTTCCAGCTCCCCGTCCCCCGGAACGCGGCCGGCGACCCCAGGACCATCGAGGGCGCGCCCGAGGGCTACCTGATCAACGCCAGGTCGCCGCGGGCCGCGCTGGCCGTCGACTTCATGAAGTTCGTGACCTCCACGCAGAACGCCAAGACCCTGTCGGCGCCCCCGTACGGGCAGCCCAGCACGGTCGTCGGCGCGGTCAGCCCCGAGACCTCCAGCAAGGCCGTCTACGAGGGCATGGAGCAGGTCAACAAGGCGCCGCGGCTGGCCGCGTGGCTCGACACCGTCACCGTCCCCGAGGTCGCAGACGCCTGGCTGGCCGGCGGCGAGGCGCTGATCAGCGGCGGCTCGACCCCCGACAAGGTGCTGGCGAGCGTCCGCGAGGCGTCGGAGTCGGCGAAGTAGGCCGGGCGGCCGGAGGGAGAGCATGCCGGTGCGTGCCATACGTCAACGGGCGCTCGGCCTGGCGTGGGTGGCTCCCGCGCTCGCGCTGGTCGTGGTGTTCGTCTACCTGCCGCTGGTGCAGAACTTCCAGTTCAGCACCCTCAAGTGGGACATCTACAGCGGCACCCAGGAGTACGTCGGGCTCGACAACTACCGCAAGCTGATCGACGACCCGGTCTTCTGGTCCTCGCTGGGCAACAACGTCCTGTACGCGGTGGTCTCGATCGTCTTCCAGGTGTTCGGCGCGCTGCTGCTGGCCGCGCTGATCGAGGGCGTGCGCAGTGAGCGGTGGCAGCGCGGCCTGCGGGCGGTGTACTTCATCCCGTCGGCGATCTCGATGACCGTCGCCGGCCTGCTCTTCTACTTCATCTACGAGCCCAACCTGGGCCCGCTCAACCACCTGCTCAGGGCGATCGGCCTGGACGGACTGGCCCAGGCGTGGCTGGGCCAGGAGAGCACCGCCATGTCGGCGATCATCGCGATGAGCCAGTGGCAGGGCTTCGGCTACTCCACGCTGCTGTTCGCGGTCGCGATCCAGCGCATCCCGCGCGAGATCTACGGCGCCGCCGCCATCGACGGCACCGGCCCGGTCCGGCGCTTCTTCCACGTGACCGTGCCGCTCGTGCGGGAGATGACCGGGCTGATGATGATGGTCACCGTCTCCGGCGCCTTCCAGGTGTTCAACGAGGTCATGGTGATGACCAGCGGCGGCCCCGACAACTCCAGCCAGGTCCTGGGCACCTGGCTCTACCGCAGCGGCTTCGTGCGCAACAACTTCGGCTACGCCGCCGCCATCGCGACGGTGATCTTCGTCATCACGCTCGGCATCGCCGTGGGACAGATGTGGGTCACCCGTAAGAGAAGGGTGGAATGGTGAGTCGCCGCGGCTTCCTCGGCGTGATCGCGCGCGTGTTCCTCTGGGCGTTCCTGCTCTGCCTCGCGGTGGTCGTGCTGTATCCCCTGCTGTGGATGGTCCTCAACGGGTTCAAGTCCAACAGCGAGCTGTTCGGCAACCCGTTCGCGCTGCCGTCGAGCTGGAGCTTCGAGAGCTATCAGAAGGCGTGGAACCGGGGGGTGAGCGACTACCTGACGACGAGCGTGCTGGTCACGCTCACCTCCACGGTCGCCACCGTGTTCGTCAGCGCGTGGGCGGCCTACGGGCTGACCCGGGTGAACATCCCGTTCAACCGGTTCGTCACGATGGGCATCCTGGGCGGGCTCATGCTCGCGCCGACCGTGGCGCTCGTGCCGCTGGTCAAGATGTTCCAGGCCATGGGGCTGTACAACAGCTTCTGGGCGCTGCTGATCCTCTACACCGCGTTCCGGATCCCGTTCACGACGTTCCTCATCCGGGCGTACATGATCGACCTGCCGCGCGAGGTGGACGAGGCCGCCGAGATGGACGGATGCGGCCGCTGGACCGCGTTCTGGCGGATCATCCTGCCGATGTGCAAGCCGATCCTCACCTCGACCGTGCTGCTGCACATCCTGTTCGCCTGGAACGAGTACCTGTTCGCGATGGTCTTCACCAGCGGCGCCGGCGTGCAGACGCTGCCGGTCGGCCTGACCAGCCTGATGAGCAAGCACGGCACGGACTTCCCCGTCGTCTTCGCCGGGATGGTGATCGCGGCGCTGCCCGTGGTGCTGCTGTTCTTCCTCGGCCAGCGCTACATCGTCAAGGGCCTCGCCGACGGGGTCGGGAAGTGAGTCCGATGTCGTTGTCACTGCGTCAGATCACCGGTTCCAACTTCGCCTACCAGCACCTGCCCTTCGACCGCTTCCTCGACGACGCCGCCGCGCTCGGGCGCGAGCACCTGGAGCTGTGGGGCGTCGCGCCGCAGCTGCACGTGCCGTGGCTGAGCGACGCCGGGGCGCGGGCGATCCGCCGGCGCGCCGCCGGGCTGGGGCTCACCGTCCGCTGCCTGACGCCCGAGCAGGTGGCCTACCCCGTCAACCTGGCCTCGCCGGACAGCCGGCTGCGGGCCGCGAGCGTGGCGATGTTCCGCCGGGCCGCCGAACTGGCCGCCGAGCTGGGGGCCGAGCTGCTGCTGCTGACCCCGGGCCGGGGCTTCGAGGACGAGCCGGTCGCCGCCGCCTGGCGGCGCTCGGCCGACGCGATCGGCGAGATCTGCGCCTACGCCGGGACGCTCGGCGTCTCCTGCGTGCTGGAGGCGTTGCAGCGGGTGGAGTCCAACCTGGTCAACGACGCGCCCACGCTGGCCCGTATGATCGACGAGGTGGGCGCCCCGAACCTGGGCGCGGTGCTGGACACCGTGGCCATGGCGGCGGCCGGGGAGGGCGTGGACGACTACTTCGACGCCCTCGGCGACCGGGTCAGGCACGTGCACCTCATCGACGGCTCCCCCACCGGGCACCTGGCCTGGGGCGACGGCGAGCTGCCGCTGGCGGAGTACCTGGCCGCGCTGGACCGCAGGGGCTACCGGGGGGCGATGACGTTCGAGCTGTTCGGGGCCGGGGACTACGCCTTCGACCCGCGTCCCGTGGTGGAGCGCTGCCTGGCCTCCGTACAGGCAGCGCTCCCGGGAGCCTCATAGGCCGCCGGCGGCTCCTGGCGTGACCAGCTGGGCCCTGGACCGGCCGGGATAGCCGGCCACCAGCTTGGCCCGGCCGGTGCGGACGTCCACCGCGTAGGCCCTGGTGTCCTGCCCGACCTCGGCGATCAGCGTGACCTCCGACGGGCTCCGCCAGATCGTCGTGCCGTCGATCCCCGCCCGCCCCGGCAGGCCCTTCACGGAGACCTTCCGCAGGGTGCGGCCGGTCTTGGCGTCGAGCACGGTGAGCCTGCGGGTGAGGTACTCGGGCCGGGCCGTCCTACCGGGCGGGAACTCGAAGGCGACCACCGTGCGGCCGTCCGGGGCGAGCTCGCTGAACATGATGAAGACGCCGTCGAAGCGCACCGGCCTGCCGCCGCCGGCGACCGGCATGAACAGCAGGTCGGTCCTGCGGTAGCGGACCAGCTCGGCGACGCCGTCCTTGATGGCGACCGGCTCGTACACGCCGGGGACGGACACCGTCCCGCCGGTCCGCACGTCGATCAGCAGGCCGGGGTCCTTGGTGCCCTCGCGCGGGTCGAACGCCAGGTGGCGGCCGTCGTCGGAGACCACCAGCATGGAGCCCGTGCCGAGGCGTTCCTCCGCCACCTTCGCGGCGGAGACCGTCTCCACGCCGGTCACCATGTCCCGGACGACGTGCGCCCCCGCGTCCTTGTCGTAGTAGGCGAACATGCGGCCGTCGCGGCTGAGGGCGACGGGCACGCGGTCCTTCCTGGCGGTCGTCCCGAGCGCCTGGGGCACCCGGTACGTCCTGCCGTCGCTGGTGACCACCCGCCATTCGTCCTGCGCGCAGCCGGGCGGCGCGCTCTTCCCCTTGGCGGTCAGGCAGGTCTCCCGGTAGGCGTGGCTGAGCGTCCCCACCTTCCCCGCGGGCAGCACGGGCACGGCCGCCGTCTGCGGCGCGGCGGACTGCACCCGTCGCGGCCCGGCCACCAGCACGGTCGCCGTCACCCCGGCCAGCACCGCGATCGTGGCGGCGGCCGCCAGCGTCGCCGAGGCCCGGCGTCTGCGCCGGAACCCCGCCACCGCCACGTCGGCCAGGTTCACCGAGGGCGCCTCCTCGGCCATGCCGTTCAGTGCGTTCCGCAGTCTGGTCATCGGGCCGCCTCCTGAGCGGTTCGCGAGTCCACGAGGTCGGGGGCCAGCGCGCGCAGGCGCGCCAGCGCGTGATGGGTCTGGCTCTTCACCGTGCCGACCGCGCAGCCGAGCGCGTCCGCGGTCTGGGCCTCGGTGAGGTCCTCCCAGAAGCGCAGGACGATCACCGCGCGCTGCTTGCGCGTCAGCTTGTCCAGCGCCTGGCGCAGCACGATCCGGTCGAGCGCGTCCTCGTCGTAGGTGACCGCGCGCTCGGGCGGGTCGGCGCTGGGCAGCTCGTGGTTCGGCCGGCGCCGCCACGAGATGTACTGGTTGACCAGCGCCTTACGCGTGTACGCCTCCGGGTTGCCGTCCCGCGCCAGCTTGTGCCAGTGCCGGACGACCTTGACCAGCACGCTCTGGAGCAGGTCCTCGGCCAGGTGAGGGTCGCCCACGAGCAGGTAGGCGGTCCGCATCAGCGCCTGTTGCCGGGCGATGACGAACTCGCGGAAGCCGTCATGAGCGTCCAATGTGGTGATCTCCCTTCGCCCGTTCCAACGCGACCGGCCGGGCGGAGGGTTGCAGGGGTTCGTCCCGGAATTTTCTCCTGCCTCACCGGACCCTCTGGACGGGACGGCGGCCCCAGGTGGCCCAGCGCCACAGCCATTCCAGCGGGCCGAAGCGGTACCGGCGCAGCCACAGGGTGGACCACACCCACTGCAGAGCCAGGATGACGGCGGCGATCCCCACGATCGTGGTCAGCGTCCAGCTCTCCGGGGGGCCGCCGGCCAGCCTGCCGAGGACCAGGACCAGGACGGTGGCGCTCAGGTAGTTGGTCAGCGCCATGCGGCCCAGCGGGGCGAAGACGGCCCGCAGCACCGGACGCAGCGGGGTCCTGAGCAGGACGAGCAGGACGCACACGTACAGACCGGCCATGAGCAGCCCGGACGCGGCCATCGGCAGGGGGACGCCCGTGGTCCCCGCCTGCCAGGTCAGGGCCGGGACGGTGGCCGCGGCGAAGCCCACGGCCAGCAGCGCCGGGACGCGGGTGGAGCTCTCGATCCGGTCGATCACGCCGTACCTGGTGAGGGCCGAGCCCAGCAGGAACAGGCCGGGCACCAGCATCGTGCCGCCCCCGAAGGCGAGCAGCGCCGCGACGACGAGCACGGCGGCGAGCCCGGCCACGGCCCAGCGCGGCAGCCACGTCGAGGGCAGCAGCACCACCAGGCCGACGACCGCGTAGACGGTCAGGATGTCGCCGCGCCACAGCAGGAACATGTGCGCCAGGCCCATGCAGCCCAGCACGAGGAGCCTGCGCAGCAGCAGCGCCCGCGGACGGGGCACGCGGGCCGCGGCGGAGTCGAGCAGCAGCGAGAAGCCGACGCCGAACAGCAGCGAGAAGATCGGGAAGAAGCGCTGCTCGACGAGCAGGCCCAGCCAGCGGGCGGTGTCGTCGAGCGTCGCCTGCTGCGCGGTGACGGGGTCGGTGCCGACGTGCGAGATCGGCTGGACGTTGGCCAGCAGGATCCCGCACAGGGCGAAACCGCGCACGACGTCGAGCGCGATGATGCGCGACCGCCCGGCGGCGGGGGGCGGGCTGTCCTGGGGCAGGGCGCGGGCGGGCCGCGGGTCGTCATGGGGCATGAAGCCTCATCCTGCGGCGGGCGGCGGGGCGCGGGGAGGGTCCGAAGCAGGGTTCGGGCCGCGGCGACCGTACTTTCGGCCGGTGTGCCGGGCGGCCCCGCCTCCCTAGCCTGGGTGCGTGAACGTGCGGAACCGGCCGGAGCTCGCCTGGCCTGGCGGGCGGCGGGCCGCGGCCGTGACGGCGCAGGCCGCGCTGGCGGCGGCGGCCGTCGCCGTGCTCGCCTTCTGGGCCGCTCTGATCGCCGGGAGCTGGGGCGGCGGCTACTGGGTGTTCGACTGCGCGGCGGGAGCGGCGGTGTGCGCGCTGGCCCTGGCCCGCCGCCTGACCCCGGTGTGGACGGCCGCGGGCGGGCTGGCGGTGGCGGCGGTGGCCGTCGTGGTCGCCGCGTGGGCCGGGCTGCCCAACGAGCCGGGACCGGCCATGGCGCTGGGCCTGTCCGTGCTGGTCGGCTCGGCCGTCAGGACGCTTCCCGTACGGCCGGCCTGCGCCGTCGCGGCAGGTGGGCTAGCGGTCGTCGCGGCGAGCGTGCCCGGGGCGCACAACGGGGCCACCGTGGCGCTCAACGCGGCCGGGTGGCTGGCCGCCCTGGGCGTCGGCGGCGGTCTGCGGCTGCTGGCGGCGCGCCGCCTGTCGGCCGCCGACCGCGTCCGGCACGACGAGCGCCGCAGGCTCGCCAGGGAGCTGCACGACGTGGCCGCCCACCACCTGACCGGCATCGTCCTGCAGGCCCAGGCCGCCCGGCTGCTGGCCCGCAGGGGGTCGGGCCCGCTGGAGGAGTCGCTGGAGGACATCGAGGACGCCGGCGCCGGCGCCCTGGCCGCGCTGCGCCGCGTCGTGGGCCTGCTGCGCGAGGCCGCCGACGACGTGCCCGGCCCGCCCGGCCGGCTCGCCGACCTGGTCGGCGGCTTCGACGGCCCGCCCGTGACCCTGCGCGCCCCCGGCGGGACCGAGGGCTGGCCGCCGGAGGTGGCCGGCACCGTCTACCGGATCGTCCAGGAGTCGCTGACGAACGTCGCCCGCCACGCGGCCCGCGCCCGCGCGGTCACCGTGGAGGTCGCCGTCGAGGTCACCGGGCAGGAGGGCGCGGTCGTGGTCGAGGTCGCCGACGACGCGCCGGCCGCGCCGCCGTCCCGCAGCCGCGGCGGCTACGGCCTGCTCGGCATGCGCGAACGCGTCGAGGCCCTCGACGGCACCCTGCGCGCGGGCCCCCGGCCGGAGGGCGGCTGGACGGTCCACGCCACCCTGCCGCTCGCCGGGCCCCTCAGGGGGCGGCGATGACGATCGGCGTGCTGCTGGCCGACGACCAGGCGATGGTCCGGCGGGGCCTGCGGCTGATCCTGGAGGACCAGCCCGACATCCGCGTGGTGGCCGAGGCCCGGGACGGCGTGGAGGCCGTGGAGCTGGCCCGGCGGGTACGCCCCGACGTCTGCCTCGTGGACATCCTCATGCCCGGCATGGACGGCATCGCGGTGACCCGCGCCCTGGCCGGCGCCGGCGTGCCCGACCCGCTGCCGGTGGTCGTGGTCACCACCTTCGACCTGGACGAGTACGTCTACGACGCGCTGCGCTCCGGCGCGGCCGGGTTCGTGCTGAAGGACGCCGGCCCGGCCCTGCTCGCCGAGGCCGTACGGGCGGCCGGCGCCGGGGACGCCCTGATCTCGCCGTCGATCACGCCGCGCCTGCTGGGCCGCCTGGCCGGGCGGGCGCCGCGCGCGAAGGGAGCGGTGCGCCCGCTGTCGGAGCGGGAGACCGACGTGGTGCGCGCCGTGGCCGCCGGAAGCACCAACCAGGAGATCGCCGCCGCCCTGCACATCTCACTGAGCACCGTGAAGGGCCACATCTCCGCCATCCTGGACAAGCTGGGCGTACGCAACCGGGTCGAGATCATCGCGTGGGCCTGGGAGAACGGGGTGGCCGGCTAGCCGCGGGCCGGTGGGACGTCCCTCAGCGCGGCTCGTCGCCCAGCCGCACGCTCGCGCGGGCGATGTCGGCCAGCGTGATGTCGGCCAGCATCATCTCCTCGTGGTCGCGCAGCGCGCTCCACACCTCGGCGAGCGGGCTGGCCACACCGGGATAGCCGCCGTGGTCGCCGCCCTCGGAGACGCCTTCGACGATCAGCACGATGTCGGCGAGGGTGATCTCGCCGGCGGGCCTGGCCAGCCAGTAGCCGCCGTCGGGGCCGCGCTGGCTGTGCAGCAGGCCCGCCCGGCGCAGCTGCAGCAGGATGTTGTCGAGGAACTTGCGGGGGATGCCCTGGGCCGTGGCGATCTTCTCGGCGGGCATGGGGCCCGGCGGCGCCGCGGCCAGCTCGGCCGCGGCGCGCAGGGCGTACTGGGTTCTGGCGGAGATCCGCATGACCGTCTGCTGCTCAGGCGCTCACCTGGTGCAGGCCCCAGCGGCGGCGCAGCGCGCCGTCCGCCAGGCCGAAGACGCGGTCCACCACGATGCCGATGACCAGGATGACGATCATGGTGGCCAGCAGGCCGGGCGAGTCGGCCAGCTCGCGGGCGTAGTGGAGCTGCTCGCCCAGCGAGGCCTGGTTGGCGATGATGACCAGCAGCTCACCGGCCATCAGCGAGCGCCAGGCGAACGCCCAGCCCTGCTTGAGCCCGGCCAGGAACGACGGCAGCGAGGCCGGCAGGATGACGTGCCGGTAGAGCGCGATCCGGCGGAAGCCGAGCATGTGCCCGGCGCGCAGCAGGATCGGCGGCGTGTAGTCCACCCCGGTGATCAGGCCGTTGGCGATGGACGGCGCCGCGCCCAGCACCACCACGAACAGGATCGCGCTCTCCGACAGCCCGAACAGCAGGATGGCCAGCGGGAACCAGGCGATGGACGGCATCGTCTGGAGCCCGGTGATCAGCGAGCCCGTGGCGCGGCGCAGCGGCCCGATCCGCGAGACCAGCGCCCCGACGACCAGCCCGGCGGCGATCGCCAGGGCGAACCCGGTGACCGCGCGGCGCATGGTGACCGTCAGCGCGGTGTAGAACTCGGGGTCGCCCAGCCGGTGCCCGAGCTCGGCCAGCGTGGTGACCGGCCCGGCGAAGACGTACTCGGGCCACCAGCCCGCCCACACCACGGCCTGCCAGACGGCCAGCACGATGAGCACGGCCGTGGCGATCGGCCACAGCCCCGCCCACAGCCGGGAGGCCGGGCCGGCGCGGTGGCCGGTGCCCAGCTCCAGCGCGTCGAGCCCGGCGAGCTGCTGGGCGTGGGTGTCCGTCGTCGTCATGCGGGCTCCTCCTGACGGGCGTGGCGCAGGACCTCCTGGCGGAGGCGGCCGGTGATCTCCCCCGCCAGCTCGGCCACCTCGCCCGAGTCGGTACGCCGGGGCCGCGGCAGCGCGACGGGGAAGTCCTCGACCACCCGCCCCGGCCGGCTGGACAGCAGCACGACCCGGTCGCCGAGCCGGACGGCCTCGCGCACGTTGTGGGTGACGAACAGGACCGACAGGGCGCGTTCCCGCCAGATGCGTTCGAGCTCGTCGTGCAGCAGGTCGCGGGTCATGGCGTCCAGGGCGCCGAAGGGCTCGTCCATCAGCAGCACGTCGGCGTCCTGGGCGAGCGCCCTGGCCAGGGCGACGCGCTGGCGCATGCCGCCGGACAGCTCGTGCGGCCGTTTCCCGCCAAAGCCGCCCAGGTGGACGATGTCGAGGAACTCGGCGGCCCGGTCCCGGCGCTCCCGCCTGCTCACGCCCTTGGCGCGCAGCGCCATCTCGACGTTGGCCGAGACGGTCAGCCAGGGGAACAGCGCGGGTTCCTGGAACATGAGCGCGACGCGGTCGCCGTCCACGTCGATCCGGCCGGCCGTGGGCCGGTCGAGCCCGGCGACCAGCGACAGCAGCGTGCTCTTGCCGCAGCCGGACGCGCCGAGCAGGCAGACGAACTCGCCGGGGGCCACCGACAGCGAGACCTGGTCGAGGGCTTGCAGGGCCGTCCGGCCCTGACCGTAGAGCTTGGAGACGGCCTCCAGCCGGACCGCGGGACTCTGCCCCTCGACCCGGCCGGTGACCTGCTCCGTGAGCGGAGCGGACATCGCGTGCGCCTCCTACTTGTCGGAGATGGCCTGCTGGCCCTTGGCGGCGAGGACCTCGTTGAGGACCTTGAGGTCGTAGATGCCGTTCAGGTCGACCGGGTCGAGGAGGCCGACCTTGGTCGCGTGCTCGGCGCTGCCCACCAGCGACGAGGCGATCGGGTCGTTGGTGAAGGTGATGTTCTTGAACGCGCTGTCCAGCACCTCGGGCTTGAGCGCCTTGCCGGTCAGCTTCTGCAGCGCGGCGTTGGCGGTCTGCGCGGCGCCGGCCGGGTCCTTGGCGATGACGTCGTTGGCCTCGACGTGCGCCTCGATCAGCTTCCTGAGCAGGTCGGGGTGCTCCTTGGCCCACTCCTGGCGGACGATGAGGTGAGTGATCACGAACTGCTTGTTCGGCCACAGGTCGCGCTCGTCGACCAGCACCTTGCCGCCGCTCTCCTTGATCAGGCGGCTGGCGAACGGCTCGGGCACCCAGGCGCCGTCGATGTCGCCGGTGGCGAAGGTCTGGATGGTCTGGGAGTTCTCCTGGGGGACGATGGAGACCTCGCCGCCGCCCTTGGTGTCGGTCTTGATGCCCTTCTCGGTCAGCCAGTAGCGCAGCGCGACGTCCTGGGTGTTGCCGAGCTGCGGGGTGGCGATCTTCTTGCCCTTGAGGTCCTCCACCGAGTTGATCCCGGGCTTGACCACGAGGAACACGCCGCCGGACGCCGCCCCGGCGACGATCTTGATGGCCTGGCCCTTCGACTTCGACCAGGCGTTGATGGCCGGGTTGGGGCCGACGTAGGTGGCGTCGATGGCGCCGGAGAACACGGCCTCGATCGCGGCCGGGCCGGCGTTGAACGTGCTGGTCTTCGGCGCGGCCCCGAGGTGCTTGGCGTAGATGCCCTTCTCGACGCCGACCAGGGCGGTGGCGTGGGTGATGTTGGGGAAGAAGCCCAGGCGCACCTGCGTGGTGCCGGCTCCCCCGCTCTTCGCGCCGCTGTCCGCAGGGCTGCCGCTGCCCCCACAGGCGGCCGCCATGGTCGTCAGCGCCAGGGCGGCCAGGGTGGCCACCGTTACGCGAACCCTGCGAGCGTTCATCTCTTCTCCCTATTTCCCACTTATTTAGTGGCTTTAGAGTGTTTATAGGAGCAAGGGAGGGCGCTCGTCAATCCCACTCTGGGTCACAGACTCTTCACGAAAGGCAGCGGGCCCGCGCACCGGACGGCTTTCACCCCAGCACGGCGATCTTATTCCGTCAAGCCCTACCAATTTAGTGGGTTTTTATTTACGGTGGAGGCGTACGGAAGGAAGGACACCATGCCATCCCTGACCATCACCCCCGTCGCCGGCCGTATAGGAGCCGAGATCACCGGGGTGCGGCTCGCGCCCGATCTGCACCCCGACGTCGTGGCCGAGCTCCGCCAGGCCCTCCTCACCCACAAAGTGATCTTCCTGCGCGGTCAGGAGCACCTCGACGAGCAGAGCCAGGTGGGCTTCGCCCGGCTGCTCGGCGAGCCGACCGCCGCCCACCCGACCGTGCCCGCGCTGCACGGCAACGCCCACATCCTGGACCTCGACTACAGCAACGGCCACAAGGTCGACCGCTGGCACACCGACGTGACCTTCGTGGACCGGCCGCCGCTGGCCTCGGTGCTGCGCGCGGTCGTCGTGCCCGAGGCGGGCGGCGACACGTTGTGGGCCAACACCGTCAGCGCCTACGAGAACCTGCCCGCCGAGCTGCGCGACCTGCTCGACCGGCTGCGCGCCGTGCACACCAACCAGTACGACTACGTCCGCACGGCCGCGATCGACGAGCGGGCCCGCGAGCACGCCGAGGTGTTCGCCTCCACCCTGTTCGAGACCGAGCACCCGGTCGTGCGCGTGCACCCGGAGACCGGCGAGCGCTCGATCCTGCTCGGCGACTTCGCCAAGCGGCTGAGCGGCCTGTCCGGGCACGCCTCCGGGGCGGTCATCCGGCTGGTCCAGGAGCACGTCACCGAGGTGGAGAACACCGTCCGCTGGCGCTGGTCGCCCGGCGACGTGGCGATCTGGGACAACCGGGCCACCCAGCACCGCGTGGTGCACGACTTCGGCGACCGTCCCCGCCGCCTGCACCGGGTCACGATCGCCGGGGACGTGCCGGTCGGCATGGACGGCCGGACCAGCACCGCCCTCAGCGGTGACGCCGCCGCCTACTCGCCGATCGCCGCCTGACCCTCCCCGGGGCCGCCCCGGCCACGAACGTCGCCGTGGCCGGGGCCTGGCGGATCGTCCGCGCGGCGAACTTCGAGCCAGTGCGGGCGGGGTTGGCTGGGCCCCGCCCGCACGTCCCCCCCACCTGAAAGGCATCGCCCATGAGCACCGACGAATCCCCCACCGGACGCGAGAGCCGCGTCGCGATCAACGAGGACTGGGCCGCCACGGCCGTCGGCCTGGTCCTGCTCGTCCTCGTCCTCGCCGGCGTCATCCCCGTCGGGCTGGTGCCCTGATGAGCGCCCCGGCCGTCGCCGCCGACCGCGCGACCTGGCACGGGACGGCGCTCGGCGTCCTGGTCGTCCTCGTGCTGGCCGCCGCGACCCGCTTCCTGGAGAAGGGCGTGCCCGGCTGGTTCCCCGGCTCCGGGCTCGCCAAGGCCGTCGAGTTCCCGATCTACGCGATCGCCCTCGGGCTGCTCGGCAACGCGCTGCTGACCGCGGCCGGGCTGCGGGAGCGGCTGGCCGGCGGGTTCCGCACCGAGTTCTTCATCAAGACCGGGCTGGTGCTGCTCGGCGCGTCCATCAACCTCAAGGTGATCGTGACCGCCGCCGGGCCGGCCGTGCTCCAGGCGATCGTGCTGATCAGCACGGTGTTCCTGTTCACCTGGTGGCTCGGCGGGCGGCTCGGGCTCGACGACCGGCTGCGCGCGCTGCTGTCGTCGGCCGTGTCGATCTGCGGGGTCAGCGCGGCCATCGCGGCGGCGGGGGCCGTCCAGGCCAGGAAGGAGCAGCTCGCCTACAGCGCGAGCCTGGTGATCGCGTTCGCGCTGCCGTCGATCTTCGTCCTGCCCGCCCTGGCCTCGGCGTTCGGGCTGCCGCCCGAGGTGGCGGGGGCCTGGATCGGCGGCAACATCGACACCACCGCCGCCGTCACCGCCGCCGGCACGATCGCGGGCGAGGACGCCCTGGCCATCGCCACGATCGTCAAGGTCACCCAGAACGCGCTCATCGGCGTCGTCGTGGTCGCGCTGACCGCCTGGTTCGCCTTCCGCGTCGAGCGGCGGGCGGACGCCGAGCGGCCGGGGGCGGGCGAGCTGTGGCGGCGCTTCCCGAAGTTCGTGCTCGGGTTCGTCGCCGCGTCCGTGATCGCCACCTGGTGGCTCACGACGGTCCCGGCGGCCGAGGGCAAGGCGGTCGTCGGGGTCGCCAACGACCTGCGGACCTGGTTCCTGATCCTGGCGTTCGTCAGCATCGGGCTGGAGTTCCGAGTGGCGGCGCTGCGGGCGGCCGGCTGGCGGCCGGTCGCCGTGTTCGCCGCCGCGACGGTGGTGAACGTGGTCGTCGCGCTCGCCCTGGCCCTGGCCCTGTTCTCCGGCTTCACGGCCGGCTGAGGGCCCCGCCCTCGGGGGGCGGGGCCGTCCGCTAGGCGACGGGCAGCTGCGCGGGGTCCGCCACCCGGACGATCGAGCCGCTGATCTGCTGCGGGTTGCGGATCAGGTTGAGGATCGGGCAGACCCGCTCGACCTCGGCGTGCAGCCCGGCCAGCTGCTCGTCGGAGGCGGGCGAGCCGATCTGCACCTCGTAGCGGAAGTTGTGCGGGTACACCGGGACGCCCTGGTCGCCGGGGAGCTGGGCCCTCGGGTCGTACTCGGCGCGGACGTCCACCTCCAGGGAGTCGATCGGCACCTCCAGCTCGGCCGCCTTGATCAGGAAGATGTGCGTCACGCAGCTCCCCAGGACGCCGGCCTGCAGCTCGGGCGAGCCGGGGCCGAGGTCGTAGCCGGCGAAGTCGGGGCCGCTGTCGCTGATGATCTGGTGGTCCCTGATCCTGATGCGCCGGATCCCGCTGCGGCCCTCGGCCGTGACGTGGGCGTGCAGCGGCACCGGGCCGCCCGCCGGGGCCTCCCGGCGGGCCAGCAGGGCGGCGCGCTTGTGCGACAGGTACTCGCGAAGGGTGCTCATGGGTCTTTCTCTCTCGAACGGGGTTCAGCTCAGGGTCACGTGGCCGAGCGGGGTGTCGACGACGGCCCGCAGGCCGGGCTCCGGCCCCTCGGTGACGTCGAGCGTCACGTCGAGGGCGGCCAGGTCGCGGCGGAGCGCGCCGGGATCGGGGTGGACGGCGGCGAAGGAGACCAGGCCGAGCAGCGGCAGGTCCGTGGCGGCCGGGTGGGTGGTCCTCCCCCAGTCGATGAGGAAGGGCACCGGACGGATCGCGGCCGGGTCCTCGCGCCGGGTGAGCCGCCACTCCAGCAGCTCGCCGGACGGGGTGCGCCGGGACAGTGGCTGCACGTCGCCGGGGTCGTAGCCGCGCTCGCGGGCCAGCTCCACGGTCTTGTCGAGGTCCTGCGGATGCACGGCCCAGGCGGCCAGGCGCGGCTCGGTCAGCGTCGCCAGCCCGAACGCCCGCGGCCGCACCTCCGACTCCGGGTCCGGCCCGATGATCTCCAGGTACGCGGTCGGCCCGAAGCGCACCAGGTAGTTCGCGGTGCCGCCGGGATGGCTGCCGCCCCGGACGGGCCGCACGCCGGTGCGCGCGGCGAAGTCCTCGACCCCCGCGAGCAGGTCGGGAACGGCATAGACGAGGTGGTCGAGGTGACGGTCGGTCATCGGTGGTCCTCCGGTTCGCCGAGTGAGAGCATGAGCCGGTTCGCCCAGTTGAAGAAGGCGGCGGCGTGGATGGCGTCGCTGATCGCCAGGTCGTCCAGCCCGGCCGCGCGCAGCGCCGCGACGTGCTCGGGCCCGAACTCCACGGGCGTGGCGGCCAGCGCGACCGAGGCGTCGACGACCGCCCGCCAGGTGCCGTCCTGCGGCGCGTCCACCCCCTCGTCGAGCAGGCGCTGCACGTCCTGGGGGCGCTTGGAGTGGTGGGCGGCGAAGCGGGCGTGCACCGACGCGCAGAACACGCAGCCGTTGCGCCGCGAGGTCGCGGTCGCGGCCAGCTCGCGCTCGGCGCGCGGCAGCCCGCCGTCGACGTTGTAGAAGATGTCGTTGTCGGTCTTGGTGCGCGCGTGCAGGATCTCGGGGTCGCGGGCCAGCAGCAGGAAGTACGGCGACGACGCCCGCGCCCGGTCCACCAGCGCCTCGTAGTGGGCCTCGGTCAGCTCCTCCGGCGCGAGCGGCGGCAGCCAGGGCCGCCAGCCGAGCTGTTCCTGGGTGAAGCCGGTGCTCACGCCGCCGCCTCCGCGTCGAGCAGGCGCAGGCCGCCGACCACTCGCACCTGGAAGGCGAGGAAGGCGACGAGCTGCGACAACGTCACCACGCCCGTCGGGCTCCAGCCGGCCGCGGCCAGCGCCTCCAGGGCCTGCCCGCTGGCCTCGCGGGGCCGGAACACCAGCAGGTGCGCGTGCTCGAACGCGGCGGTGAGCCGGACGCCCAGCGCGTCCGGTTCGCGTACCCGGTAGCGCAGGCCCTCGTCGCTCTCGGCGGCCAGCGGCGCGGGGTAGACGCCGTACGGGCCGGTGGTGGCGCCCGCCTCGACCTCGGTCTCGACGGCCTTCAGCAGGCCGGGGGCCAGCTCGGCGAGCCGGTCGGCGTAGAAGCCGGCGACGACGGCGTCGCGGTGCAGCCCGGTCACGAAGGCCGCGACGGCGTCGCGTTCGACGAGGGTGACCTCGCCCTCCTCGTCGGGGGCGAAGAGCGCGTCGAAGCCGCGCTGGGCGTGCTCGCGGGCGGCGGGCCGCAGGTCGCGCAGCTTGTCGAGGCGGGAGCCCGGTCTTATCCCGGCCAGGTGGTCGATGACGTCGTTGATCATGTGGAGCTCATTTCGGTGGAGGGGAGCCAGCCGAGCGCGGGTGCGACCTCGGTCGCCAGCAACTCGGTCGAACGCAGGATCAGCGGATGCGGCGGGTCCACCGAGTGCACCTGGAAGACCAGGTCGGTGACCCGTTCGAGGGTCGGATCGGCGCGCAGGCTGTCGATGACGTCCTGCGGGGTGCCCACGTGCACGTCGAAGGCGGCGATGCGGCTGTCGAGGTCGCCGCCGGGCAGCTCCCACGGCAGCCGGCCGCGCCCGAGCCCCCGCTCGGCCCAGCGCAGCGCCTCGGCGCGGCTGTCGGCCACGAACGCGGTCCGCGAGGCCACGATGCGCGGGACGACGCCCGCGGGCAGGTTCTCGTGGTAGGCGTCCACGATCGGGCGTTGCAGGTCGGCCAGCGTCGCCTGCGGGTCGTCGGCCGGCCGGGGCTGCGTGCGGGAGAGCATGAGCCCGTTGCCGGCCCGGCCGGCGCGCGCTCCGCCGGCGGCCGAGAACGTCGCCTCCCAGATCGCGCCGGGGAGCCGGGGCGCGGGCGGATAGAGCCGATTGCCGCCGCCCAGGTCCTCGCCGGACCAGGCCCGCAGCAGGATCGACAGGTGCTCGGCGTACAGGTTGGCGCGGTCGCCGCTGTCGTGCCCGAACGGCCCGAACGACGACGGCGTCCCGCCGCTGCCCACCCCGATCTCCAGCCGCCCGCCGGTGAGCAGGTCGAGCACGGCGGCGTCCTCGGCCACCCGCACCGGGTGCTCCAGCGGCAGCGTGATGATGCCGGTGCCGAGCCGGATCCGGCTGGTACGGGCCGCCACGTGGGCGAGGAACACCAGCGGCGCGGGCAGCCCGCCCTCCTCGCCGTCGAAGTGGTGCTGGGCCACCCAGGCGGTGTCGAAGCCGAGCGACTCGGCGTGCGCGATCTGCTCGGCGGCCAGCCGGTAGCGCTCGGCCGGGGGCGCCTCGTCCAGGACCCGGGTGAAGAAGCCGAGCCTCATCGCACCGGCTCCGGGATGGCGGCGAGCAGCTCGCGGGTGTAGTCGTCGGCCGGGTCGGTGAAGACCCGCCGGGTGGATCCTGATTCCACGATGCGTCCTTTGTTCATGACGGAGACGGTGTGCGAGATCTGCCGCACCACCGCCAGGTCGTGCGAGATGAAGAGGTAGGTCAGGCCGAGGTCGCGCTGGAGCTGTCCGAGCAGGTCGAGGATCTGCGCCTGGACCGTGACGTCGAGCGCCGAGACGGCCTCGTCCAGCACGAGCACCTGCGGGCCGGCGGCCAGCGCGCGGGCGATGGCCACCCGCTGCCGCTGGCCGCCCGACAGCTCGCGCGGCCTGCGCGACGACACGTCCGCGGGCAGCGCCACCCGGTCGAGAAGCTCGGCGACGCGGGCCTTGCGGGCGGCCCGGTCGCCGAGCCGGAAGTTGCGCAACGGCTCCTCCACGATGTCGGCGACCGGCTGCCGCGGGTCCAGCGACCCGTACGGGTTCTGGTGCACGAGCTGGACGTGCCGGCGGAAGCCCCGGCCGCCGGGGGCCCCGGGGACGGTGACCGTGCCCGACGTGGGCTCGGCGAAGCGCACCACCATGCGCGCGGTGGTGGTCTTGCCGGACCCCGACTCCCCGACGAGCGCGTGCGTGGTGCCGCGCGGCACCTCGAAGGAGACGCCGTCCACGGCCCGGAAGGCCCGCCGCCCCGACCGGAACTCCTTGACCAGGTCGCGCACCACGATCGCGGGCTCGGCGGCCACCGGCTCGCGGAAGGGGCGGGCCGACAGCGCGGGGGCGTCGCGCAGCAGCCCGCGGGTGTAGTCCGCGCCGGGCGCCGCCAGGACGCCCCTGGTCGGGCCCTGCTCCTCGACGCGGCCGTCCTTCATGACGACCAGCCGGTCGGAGCGGCTCGCGGCCACGCCGAGGTCGTGGGTGACCAGCAGCACGGCGGTGCCGAACTCGGCGCGCAGGTCGTCGATGAGGTCCAGGATGCGCCGCTGCACGGTGACGTCCAGGGCGCTGGTGGGCTCGTCGGCGATGATCAGCCGGGGTTCGAGCGCGACGGCGATGGCGATCAGCACGCGCTGGCGCATGCCGCCGGACAGCTCGTGCGGGTACTGGCGGGCCCGCGTCTCGGGGTCGGGCAGGCCGACGCGGGTGAGCAGCTCGACGACCCGGCGCCGGACGGCGGCCCGGTCGCCGCGCTTGTGGATGCGCAGCACCTCGGCGATCTGCGCCCCGACCGTCTTGACCGGGTCGAGCGAGTTGGACGGATCCTGCGGCACCAGCCCGATCTGGGCCCCGCGGACGGACTCCATCCGCCGCGGCGACCAGGTCGCCAGGTCGTTCTCCCCCAGCAGGACGCTGCCGCGGTCCAGCGAGGCGTTGCGCGGCAGCAGGCCGATGATCGAGTGCGCGGTCGTGGTCTTGCCGGACCCCGACTCGCCGACGACCGCCACCACCTCCCCCGGCTCGACGGTGAAGGAGACGCCGTGGACCGCCGGGCGGCCGTCGTAGGAGACCACGAGGTCGCGGACGTCGAGCAGGCTCACGAGGACTCCTTGGCGATGGACCGGCTGATCCGGCCGGCGGCCAGCACGACCGCGACCACCACGGCCCCGGGCAGCGTGGTCAGCCACCAGGACGTGGCCAGGTAGTTGCGGCCTTCGGCGATGAGCAGCCCCCACTCGGGGGTCGGCGGCTCGGCGCCGTAGCCGAGGAAGCCGAGCGTCGAGATGGCCAGGATGGCCACGCCGAACTGCAGGGCGGCCAGCGCGACGACGGGGCCGAGCGAGTTGGGCACCACGTGCCGCCACAGCACGGCGGTGAACCGGCCGCCGCTGCCGAACGCGGCCTCGACGTAGTCGGTGCGGCGCACCCGGACGACCTCCGACCGCGACAGCCGGGCGAACGCGGCGACCGAGCCGACGCCGACCGCGACGGCCACGTTCACCGTCCCCGGGCCGAGCAGGATGATCACTACCAGGGCCAGGAGCAGGCCGGGGATCGACAGCAGCACGTCCACGACCCGCATGACGGCGGCGTCGGGCACCCCGCCGAGCGAGCCGGCCAGCAGCCCGAGCAGCGTGCCGAGCAGCAGGCCGACCGCGACGGCGACGAACGCCCCCGACAGCGAGTGCACGGCCCCGTGCACCACCCGCGCGAACACGTCACGCCCGACGGCGTCGGTGCCGAACAGGTGCTGCCCGCTCGGCGCCTGGAGCTTCTCGACCGGCACGCCGGCGATCGGGTCGTACCCGGTGAACAGCCCCGGGACGACCGCCCACAACAGCGCCACGGCGACCACCGTCCAGGACAGGATCAGGCCCGCCCTCACGACGCCGCCCTCAGCCGCGGGTCGAGCACCGGGAACAACACGTCCACCACCAAGTTGACCAGGACGAACACCGCCGCGGCGAGCACCACCACGGCCAGCATCACCGGCGTGTCCTGGGCGGTCACGGCCTGCTCGGTGAGCCGGCCGACGCCGTTGCGGCCGAAGACGGTCTCCGTCACGACCGAGCCCGCGATCAGCTCGCCGAACGTCAGGCCCGCCACGGTCAGCGTCGGCAGGACGGCGTTGCGCGCCACGTGCCGCCACAGGATCCACCAGCGGGTGGCGCCCTTGGCCGCGATCACCGGCACGAACGGCTGGGCGTACACCTGGTCGATGCCGCGCGCCAGCACCTGCGCGACGGGCGCCGAGATCGGCACGGCCAGCGTCAGCACCGGCAGGACGAGCTGCTGCAGCTCGCCGCCCCCGATGACCGGCACCAGCCGCAGCCGGAAGGAGAAGACCTGGATCAGCAGGATCCCCAGCCAGAACGCCGGGACCGAGATGAACAGCGACGGCACCGACAGCAGCGCCCCGCGCAGCCACGACGTCCTGCTGTAGCTCGCCACGAACGCGATCACCACGGCGAGCAGCACCGCCAGGACGAACGCCGCAGAGGCCAGCCGGGCCGTCTCGGGCAGCGCCTCGCCCAGGCGCTCGACCACCGGGGCGCCGGTGTCGATCGAGTAGCCGAAGCCGCCGGTCAGGAAGCCGGTCAGGGTGCGCAGGTACTCGCCGATAGGCGAGCCGCCGCTGTAGTACGCCCGGATGTCGGCGATCTGCTGCGGCGACAGGCCGAGCTCGGGGTTCTGGAACTTGATCAGGATCGAGTCGCCGGGCAGCAGTTGCAGCAGCACGTAGCTCGCGGTGAAGGCGGCCCACAGCACGAGCACCGCCTGCCCGGCCCGGGTCAGGAGATACCTGGTCATTGCTGGGCCTTCCACGCCGAGTAGAACCACGGCCGGGCGACCGCCTCGAAGGCCACGCCCTTGACGTACGGCGCGCCGCCGTACACCTGGGGCTCCTCGAACAGGGGGATGGCGTAGCCCTGGTCGATCACGTACCGCTGGATCTCGCCGACCTTGGCGTTGCGCTTGGCGTTGTCGGGCTCGGCGGACTCCTCCTCCAGCAGGGTGTCGAGCTTCTTGTCCTTGGACAGGATGACGTCGCGGTTCTGGCTGTGGAAGTGGCTCTTGATGACGTCCTGGTCGGCGCGGCCGACCATGCTGTGCGCGACGGCGGTCTTCTCGGCGTCCTTGATGTCCACGGCCTGGGTGCCGGCGTCGGCGGGGCGGATCTCCAGCTGCACGCCGAGCTTGGCCCACTGCTGGCCGACGAGTTCGAGCGTCTGCTTGGACAGCGGCTGCGGGCCGGCGACGAAGACGCCCAGCCGCAGCTTGACGCCGTCCTTCTCGCGCACGCCGTCGGCGCCCCTCGTCCAGCCGGCCCTGTCGAGCAGCGCGTTGGCCCTGGCCGGGTCGTAGGCCAGGTCCTCGGACAGGTCGAGGTAGCCCTGGGCGAGGTGGCTGAGGACGGAGGTGGCCCGCGGGTAGCTCGCGGTGAACAGGGTGTCGACGACCTCCTTGGCGTCGGTGCCCGCCTGGAGCGCCTTGCGCACGTCGAGGTCCTTCAGGATGCTGTTGGACGGCCGCAGGTACAGGCCGTTGTTCACGCCCCTGGTCGGCTCGGCGTAGATCTGGAAGCCGGCGTCCTTGACGGTCTTCTCGTCGTACGCCTGGACATAGCGCACGAAGTCGGCCTGGCCGGAGGTCAGCGCGCCGACCCGGACGTTGTCCTCGGGCGTCACGATGATCTTGATCTCGTCCAGGTACGCCCGTCCCTGGTGCTTCGACGACGGCGGCGCCCAGTCGTAGTCCTTGCGGGCGGCCAGGTCCACCTCCTTGTCGACGATCTGCTTCTTCAGCGTGAAGGGGCCCGAGCCGACGATGTTCTTGAGCTGGCACTGCTGCTCGTACGGCAGCGAGATCGTCTTCTTCGACACCAGCCCGGCCCCGATGACCGAGGTGCCCTGGAGGAAGCCGGGAGAGGGCTTCTTGAAGTGGAAGCGCACGGTCAGCGGGTCGACGACCTCGCTGCGCTCGTAGTTGTTGACGAACTCGGCGACCGGCAGCTTGAGCTCGGTGTTCCCGAGGCCGTACACGTCGAAGTTGGCGGCGACGGCGGCGGCGTCGAGCGGGCTGCCGTCGCTGAAGGTCACGCCCTGGCGCAGGTGGAAGGTGTATTCGGTGGCGTCGTCGTTCACCTCCCACTTGGTGGCGATCCAGGGCTCGATCTCCAGGGTCTGCGGGTTCTGCCAGGTCAGCTTGTCGGTGATCTGGTTGAGGATGCCGCCGTTGGGATAGAAGCCGGCGGCCGGCAGGTAGAGGCAGGTGGGCGGCTGGTGCTCCAGGTAGGTCAGCGTGCCGCCGTAGACCGGCTGACCGCTGGACGGCGCCGCGCCGGCAGCACCCCCTTGGCCGCCACAGGCGCCGAGGAGCCCAACGACGGCGAGCATGACGGCTGCGGTGCGCAGGCTGGATGAGGACATGGGGGTACTGCCTTTCAGACAAAACATACCTAAAAAGTAGGAAAAGGCTACAGCAAACGCGCGACCGCCGCCACCAGGGGCTTCTGTCCGACCGTCAGAGGCGTTCCGAGGTCACGGGCCTGGCCCGCGTCACGGGCGTTTCCGGGCCGCGGGCGTGTCCAGGCCACGAGCTTCCCCGGTTACGGGCTTTCGCGGTTACGGGCTTTCCCAGGCTTCGGCGAGGAGTTCGTAGGAGCGCACGCGGTCGGCGGGGTCGTGGGTGATGGTGGTGACCAGCAGCTCGTCGGCCCCGGTGACCCGGCGCAGCACCCGCAGCCCCTCGGCCACCGCGCGCGGCGTGCCGACGAACCGGGTGTCGATCCGGTCCTTGACCAGCGCGCGGTCGGCCTCCGTCCAGACGTGCCGGGCCGCCTCCCGCGGCGTCGGGTACGGCATCGCGCCCGCCCCCGTCCTGATGCTGCGCACCCACAACCCGTACGGCGAGGCCAGCTCGCGCGCCCTGGCCTCGTCCTGCGCCACCACCGCGTCGGCCGACACGATCACGTACGGCTCGGCCAGCTCGTCCGACGGCTTGAACGCCTCGCGGTACGCCTCCACGGCCTCCAGCACACTCGACGGGCTGACGTGGTAGTTGGCCGCGAACGGCAACCCGCGCTCCCCCGCGACCCGGGCGCTCTGCCCGCCGCTGCTGCCCAGGATCCACACCTGCACGTCGGCCCCCTCGCCGGGCGTCACGTGCGCCTCGTGGGTCCCGCCGAGCAGGGCCAGCAGCTCGTCGACCTGGTCGGCGAAGTCGGGCGTCACCGCTCCGGGCTGCTGGAGCAGGCTCGCCTGGAAGGCCAGGCGGGGGATCCCGGCCAGCCGCGACCAGTCGAAGGGCGGCGGGATGAGCAGCCCGTCCACCACCCTGGCCTCCTTGCCCGCGGGACCTGCGGAAGCCGGCCCGGCCCCGCGCCCGGCCCCGCGCTCGGCCCCGCGTTCGGCCCCGCGTTCGGCCCCGCGTTCGGCCGCGCGCCGCCCCGAGCGTCCGATGCCCAGATCGAGCCGGCCCGGGTGCAGCGCGTCGATGATCCCGAACTCCTCGACCACGGACACCGGCGTCCGGTGGCCGAGCTGCACGGCTCCCGAGCCGACCCTGATCGTCGCGGTGGCCGCCGCCACCAGGCCGATCAGCACGGCGGGCGCCGCCCCGGCCACGCCCGGGGCGAAGTGGTGCTCGGCCAGCCAGTAACGGGCGTAGCCGAACTCCTCCGCGCGCCGGGCGAGCTCGATCGTGTCGCGTAACGCCTGGCCCGCGGTGCCGCCCGAGCTGATGGGGGCCAGGTCGAGGACGGACAGGCTCATGACGCGCTCCCCGGGAACGGGCGGCTGGGGATCTCCGCGCGCAGCGCCGGCGCGATCTCGGCCTGGAACAGCTCCAGCGTCTCCCGGTGCTGCCCCGGCGTCAGGCCGTCGGCGTCGGCGGGCAGGTGCATGACCTCGTGCCCGAACCGCTTGTGGTAGCGCAGCACCTTGTCGATGATCTGCTGCGGGCTGCCGACCAGGATCGAGCCGCGCTCGACGGCGTCCTCCAGGGTGGGGAAGACCGGCTGCACGCCGGCCCGCCGGAACGTCTCCAGGCGGGCCTGGTAGATCGGCCGGTACTCGGCCAGGGCCCGCTGCGAGGTGCGGGCCGCGTAGTAGCCCGCGCTGCCCGCCCCGACCAGGGCGTCGGCGGGGTCGTGGCCGTGGTGGGCCCAGCGTTCGCGGTAGTGGTCGATCAGCTCCGCGTAGGGCTCGATGGGGTTGGTGACGTTGGCCGAGAACAGCGGGTCGCCGTGGCGGGCGGCCAGCTCGACCGACTCCTTGCTGGTGGCGCTGCCGTGCCAGACCCTGATCGGCCGTTGCAGCGGGCGCGGCCAGGTCTCGGCGTCGGTCAGCGCGGGGCGGAAGCGGCCCTGCCAGGTGACCCGGTCCTCCCGCCACAGGCGGCGGAACAGCTCGTACGACTCGCGGTTGCGCTCCCACTGGTCCGCGGCGGTGACGTGGAAGAGCCTGGCCTGAGCCGCGCCGTTGCCCTTGCCGACGATCAGTTCGAGCCGGCCGCCGGACAGGTGGTCGAGCGTGGCGTAGTCCTCGTAGGCGCGGACCGGGTCGAGCAGGCTCAGCGTGGTGACCGCGGTGAACAGCCTGATCCTGGACGTCCTGGCGGCGATGTGGCTGAGCACGACCGGGGGCGAGGAGGAGATGAAGGGCCGCTCGTGCCGCTCGCCCACGCCGTAGCCGTCGAAGCCCAGTTCCTCGAAGAGCACGGCGGTCTCGACGACCTCGCGGAATCGTTGCGTGGGTGACCGGCCGTCGCTGTGGACGATCAATGTGATGCCCAGAAATTTCATGACACCTCCGCGTACCTGCTCGCCGGGCGCGGCAGGCCGAGCAGCCCGCGTAACGTCCGGGCCTCGTACCCGCTCCTGAAGGCCCCGCGCCCGCGCAGCTCGGCCGTCAGCTCCCGGCTGATCCGCTCCAGGTCGTACGGCACCGCCCCCGGCCGCAGCCGGAAGCCCTCGATCCCGGCCCGCCGCCACTCCAGCAGCAGGTCGGCCAGCTCCCCCGCGTCGCCGGCGAAGACCGCCGCGTCGGAGGTCAGTTCGGCCCCGTCCAGCTCGTCGAGCCGCGCCTTGCGCCGGGCCGCGTCCGGGCCCAGGAAGACGAGCAGGTCGGCGAAGATCCGCAGGTCGCCGGAGAGCCCCCGGACCTCCCCGACGA
This sequence comes from Nonomuraea sp. NPDC049684, assembly GCF_044465345.1. Taxonomy (NCBI): domain Bacteria; kingdom Bacillati; phylum Actinomycetota; class Actinomycetes; order Streptosporangiales; family Streptosporangiaceae; genus Nonomuraea; species Nonomuraea sp. NPDC049684. The sequence goes on from NZ_JBITLO010000002.1 coordinate 471,009, forward strand.
TCTCCCGTGCGTGCTCGGCCGAGCGCGGCGTGACGAAGACGACGTCCGCGCCGCCCGCCGCGAACTCGTACGGCAGCCGCGCGTGGGCCAGCGCGGCCACCACCGGCTGCCCCTGCGGCGACCTGGGCGTGATGGACGGCCCCCGCACCGAGAAGAACCCGCCCGCGAAGTCGATGTGGTGGAGCTTGCCGCGGTCGACGAAGCGGCCGGTGGCCACGTCCCTGATCTCGGCGTCGTCCTCCCAGCTGTCCCAGAGCCGCCGGGCCACCTCCACGGCGTCGGCGGCCTCGGCGAACAGGGCGCGTACGTGCGGGTCGGCCGACAGGTCCACCCCGCCGGGCCGGTTGAGCACCAGGTCGAGCGGGGCGAACCGGCGGCGGCCGAAGTGGGCCGCCTCGCTCGCCCGCGCCGAGACCTGCGGCCGCCAGCCCGCCCGGCCGCCGCTGACGTGGTCGAGGGTGGCGATGCCGATGGCCACGTGGAACGGCTCGGTGTGCGTGGTGGTCGCCGTCGGCACCAGCCCGATCCTGGTGGTGAGCGGCGCCAGGCGGGCCGCGAGCAGCACCGCGTCGAACCGGCCGCGTACCTGGTCGGTGCGGTCGTCGGGGCCGTCGGGCCGGGTGGACTGCAGGCCCAGGGCGTCCTCGAAGGTGACGAAGTCGAGCAGCCCGCGCTCGGCCTCGGCGACCAGCCCCGCCCAGTGGCCGGCCGAGAAGAGCCGCGCGGCGGGGGCCGCGCGCCAGGCAGCGGGGTGCCAGCCGGCGCCGTCCAGGGCCACGGCCAGGTGCAGCGTCATGACAGCTCCAGGTGCTCGCGCAGGGTGGTCCCGGTGTATCCGGCGCGGAAGACGCCGCGTTCGCGCAGCGCCGGCACCACCCGGTCGACGAACTCGTCCAGCCCGCCGGGGGTCAGGTGCGGGACGAGGATGAAGCCGTCGGCGGCGCCGGCCTGCACGTGCTCGTCCATCTGCCGGGCCACGCCCTCGGGGGTGCCGACGAACGTCTGCCGCCCGGTGACCTCGATCACCAGCTCGCGGATGCTCAGCCCCTTCTCCGCGGCCAGCGCCCGCCATTTGGCCGCCACCTCGGCGCGGTCCTTGATCGGCACCCGTCCCTGCGAGACGCCCTGCGACAGGTCCGGCTCGACGTCGGGGAACGGTCCATCGGGGTCGAAGGCCGACATGTCCCGCCCCCACACCTGCTCCAGGAACGCGATCGCGGTCTGCGGCCCGACCTGCTGCCGCCGGATCCGGGCCGCGTTCTCGGCGGCCTCCTCGTCGGTGTCGCCCAGCGCGAACGTCACGCCGGGCATGATCTTGAGCTGGTGCGGCTCGCGGCCGTACCGGGCCAGGCGGCCCTTGACGTCGGCGTAGAAGCGCCTGCCGTCCTCCAGCCGGCCGTGCGGGGTGAAGACCACGTCGGCGTGGGCGGCGGCGAACTCGCGGCCGTCGTCCGAGTCGCCGGCCTGGATGATCACCGGGTGTCCCTGCGGGGAGCGCGGCAGCGTGAACCGGCCCTCGACGGTGAAGTGCCTGCCCCGGTGGCTGACCGTGCCGATCGCGCCCTCCCGCAGGAAGCGGCCCGCGCCCTGGTCGGCGAGCACGGCGTCCGGCTGCCAGGAGTCCCACAGCTCGCGCGACAGCCGGACGAACTCCTCGGCCCGCCGGTACCGGTCGGCGGGGTCGAGGAAGCCGCCGCGGCGGAAGTTCTCGCCGGTGAAGGCGTCGGAGGTGGTCACCACGTTCCAGGCGGCCCGGCCCTCGCTCAGGTGGTCGAGCGTGGACAGCCGCCTGGCCAGCTCGTACGGCTCGTTGAAGGTGGCGTTGACCGTGCCCGCGAGCCCGAGCCGCGAGGTCACCGCGGCCAGGGCGCTGAGCACGGTCAGCGCCTCGGGCCTGCCGACCACGTCCAGGTCGTGGATGCGGCCTTTGAGCTCGCGCAGCCGCAGCCCCTCGGCCAGGAAGAAGAAGTCGAACGCGCCGCGCTCGGCCGTCCTGGCGAGGTGGACGAACGAGGCGAAGTCGATCTGGCTCCCCGACCGGGGATCGGCCCACACGGTGGTGTTGTTCACGCCGGGGAAGTGCGCGGCGAGGTGCACCTGCCTCTTGCGCGTCACCGGCCCCGCCCGTGCGGCGCGTCCCAGGCGGCGGGCAGGCCCTCGATGGTCTCGCCGAACGCCGGGCGCTGGTAGAGGTCGCGGGCGTAGCCCCAGAGGTGCTCGAAGTCGGGCAGCTCGCGCTCGCTGATCAGGTGCTCGCGGTTGTGCAGCGCGTCGAACCTGGCCAGCGTCACCCACAGCCGCACGTCCGCCTCGGTGATCGTGTCGCCGGTCAGGAAACGCCGCTCGGCCAGGCGTTCGTCCAGGCGTTCCAGGGCCGCGACGACGCGGTGGCGCTCGTCCTCGCGGGCGGCCTCGGTGCCGGCCGGGGCCACACGGGTGACGCCGGTGTTGACGTCGTGGTGGATCCACGCGTTCAGCTTGTCGATCTCGGCGCGCAGGTGCTCGGGGTAGAGGTCGATCGAGGTGTCGGCCCACTTCTCGAACTGGGTGGCCAGGTCGATCGTGATGTCGGGGAAGTTGTTGCTGACGATCCTGCGCCGCGCCCTGTCCCAGAGCACGGGCACCGAGATGTGGCCCGGGTAGCCCTTCTCGGTGGCGTCGTAGGCCTGCTCCAGGAAGGCGAAGCCGTTGACCGGGTCCGGGCCCCTGCGCTCCCTGAAGGCCCAGCCCCGGCCGTCGCGCTCGTCGTCCACGTACGACAGCGAGACGACGTCCTCCAGGCGCTTGAGCTTGCGGACGATCGCGACGCGCTGGGCGTAGGGGCAGGTCCAGGCGGCGTAGAGGTGGTAGCGGCCGGGCTCGGCGCGGTAGCCGCTGGTCCCGTCGGCGATGACGCGGTCCTGGAAGGGGTAGACCGGGCGGTCCCAGCCGGCCGACAGGTGCAGGCGGCCGGGGCCGTAGCGGCCGTAGGCGATCCGGTCGAGCGGGCCGGCGTAGACCGGCGTGCCGGTGGTGGCGGTCACAGGTTCTCCTGGTGGGGTAGGAAGCGGCCGAACCGGCCCTGGTGGTAGAGCAGCGGGCGGCCGGCGTTGTGCGTGGCCGCCTCGGCCACCAGGCCGACGACCAGCACGTGGTCGCCGACCTCGACGGTCTCGTACGGCAGGCAGATCAGGTGGGCGGAGACGTCCTGGAGCAGCGGCGCGCCCAGCGGCCCCGCCCGCCACCGCGTGGGCGCGGCGAAGCGGTCTGCCCCCTTGCGCGCGAACCGCGCCGCCAGCTCGGCCTGGTCGCTGGCCAGGATGTTGACGGCGAAGTGGTCGGCCCCGCGCAACCACGGCCAGGTGGTGGAGGACTGGTCCACGTAGAAGGAGACGAGCGGCGGGTCGAGGCTGACCGAGGAGAACGAGGTGGCGGTGAGCCCCACGGGGATGCCCTCGCTCTGCGCGGTGATCACCACCACTCCGCTGGCGTGCACGGCGAGCGCCTGGCGGAACACGTCGGCGCCGACGGCCTGCTGGTCGGGCAGGGTGTCGGTCATGCGCCGGCCTCCGCTCGGTACGGGCGGACGGGTCTGATTGCGATCACGGAAAGGCTCCTCACGGGAGAGAGGGCGTGCTCACGCCGCTCCCGGCGGCCGGGCCGGGAGCGCCGGGAAGGGGGCACGCGAGGGGTTCGTCAGCGGGGGCGTGGACGGCGTCGGCCACGCTGGAGCGCTCAGGGGAAGGCGGGCGGCTGCTGGTCCGTGATCAACGACACTGGGCGCTGGCGACGTGGCCGAAGTCCACGTGCGGGCGCCTGGTCAGGAGAGTGCCCTGGCTCATGCCAACGACGCTAGGCCGCCGCGAGCCTCAAGTCAATATTCCCTACTGGTTTTAAAGGGAATACCTTATTGGGATGAATCGCGAAGTTTGGCGGGCGGCACCGGGATCGCCGGGAAGGGGTTGTCCGGCAGCAGGATGACCCGGCGTGCCTGCCGGGGCTGCATGGCGGCGTCGAGGTGGAGCAGGGCGGCCCCGATGCCGGCCGCGCCGACCATGTACCCGGTGTCCGCGCTCACCTCGCCCGGCCGCAGCCGCCGGTACGCCTGGTACCAGCGGAACCCCTGGCCGTCGTGGTTGTCGCCGCGCCCGATGAGGTGCCCGGCCAGCACCTGGGCCTGCGCGAGGCGGGCTTCGTCGCCGGTCGCCGCCCACAGGCCGACGAACAGTTCGAGCAGCCCGGCCGCGCCGCAACACTGGCAGGCCACGTTCCAGAAGCCGTCGGTCTGCCGGAGCGGGGCGCCGCTCTCGACGACGCCGTGCGCGAGCCGTTCGACCCAGTCGAGGTGGCCGGGGTCGCCGGTGACCCGGTACAGCTCGTAGAACATCCGGGCCACGCCCGCCGAGCCCGAGCAGAAGCCCAGGTAGTGCAGCTCGCGCCCCTGCGGCACGTGGTGCGGGACGACGGCGCACCTGCCCGCCACCGCGCTCACCTCGCGCACGAAGCCCGCGCCGCGGGCGGCCGCCTCCAGGAAACGCCGCTCGCCCGTGACGCCGTAGAGCCTGGCCAGCAGGAAGGCGGTGCCCGCCGTGCCGGACAGGAAGCCCGGGGTGACGGCGTCGAGCGGCAGGTCGGCGCAGTCGCCGAAACGGTGGCCGGGCACGGCGAGCCCGGCGATGCGCTCGCCCGCCGCCACCGCCGTCTCCTCGTAGCCGCGCACGCCGAGCGCGGCGGCGGCCTGGAGCAGCCCCAGCACGATGCCGCCGTCGCCGCGCTGGGCGGGCTCGCGCGTCCAGCCGGGGCCGCCGTCGAGCGGGCGCGCGGCACGGACGATCGCGTCGGCCACCGCGACGGCCTCCTCCTCGAAGACGCCGTCGCCGAAGGCCCAGCCGGCCTCGATCAGCGCGACGAGTGTGCCGGTCAGGCCGTGGTAGAGGGTCAGGTCGGCGCGCTCGCGCCAGGTGGCGGCCAGGTAGCGGGCGCCCCTGCGGGCGTCGTCCAGGTACGCCTCGTGGCCGGTCGCGGCGGCGAGTTCCAGGAAGAACAGCACGATGCCGGCCGCGCCCGCGTACAGGGAGGCGGAGTCGCCGGCGGCGGCCGACCTGCCACGGGGGTCGGGGTTGGCGCGCCAGTGGCGGCCTCTGCCGTCGTCGACGGCGGCGGTGCGGATCCAGCGGCCCGCCATGATCGCGGCGGTCAGCGGAGTCTCGGCGCGCTCACTCGGCGAGCGGGTCCGGTCCAAGCCCATACTCCATTCTCCCACACTTCCGGTAGGAAAATCGGCCTTTCCTCAAGGGTTCGCCTCCATCATCGCGGGTAACGGAACGGTGACGTCGAGTATCGAACGGGGAGGGCGTCGTGAAGCGTCCCATCATCTGTGCCGCGATCCTGGCCCTGGGCGTCACGGGCTGCACGAACACCGGATACGACACGGGGCAGCACCTGCCGCAGAACGAGGGCGCGAACGCCGACGCCAAGGGCGTCATGCACGTGCGCAACGCCTACCTGCGGGCCGCTCCCGGCCAGGCGGTCACCCCGGCCTCGCCCGCCTCCGAGCAGACCCTCTACGCCGTGCTGATCAACGACGGCCACAAGCCCGACCAGCTCCAGCAGATCACCGTCGAAGGCGGCGGCTCGGTGCAGCTGTCCGCCGGCGCCGCCGACATCCGGCCCGGCCAGCCCGTGGGCGCGGGCGACCAGCCGCTCGGCACGGTCACCGGCGTGCGCGGCGCCACCGTGCCCATGACCTTCACCTTCCGCGACGCCGGGGCCGTGCGCGTGTACGTGCCCGTCAAGCAGAACGCGAGCCAGTCCCCCGCCGGCTCGCCCGGCCCCGCGGCCACTCCGGCGGCCCCGGGTCACGCGCCGCCCCACGCCCCCCGTCACCGGACCGGCCACTCAACCGGCCACTGAACCGGCCACTGAACCGGCCACTCAACTGGCCACTGAGGGGCGCAGCGCGGACAGCAGCCGGTCCAGCTCGGCGGCGATCAGCGGCAGGTCGGCGTCCGGGTCGGCGGAGCGGGCCAGCAGCATGCCGCCCTCGCAGACCGCGCCGAACACGAGCTGCGCGCGGGCGGGCGCGTTCCCGCCCGCGATCCGCCCGCCCTCGGCGGCCCGGCTCAGGCCGCCGGCCAGGACGCGCAGCAGGTGGTCGTACTCGATCTCGCGGGCGGTCTCCCAGCCCAGCACCGAGGGCGCGTCGAGCAGCACGATCTGCCGGAAGCCCGGGTCGAGGCAGTGCTCCAGGAAGGTGCGCAGGCCCCGGCGCAGCGCCGCCAACGGGTCGTCCTCCTGGGCGCCGGCGTGCTCCAGGGCCGCCGCGACCTCGGCCAGCTCGCCGGTGAACGCCGCCCGGAACAGCGCCGGCTTGCCGCCGAAGTGGTGGTACGCGGCCCCCTTGGTGACCCCCGCGCGGGCGGCGACGGCGTCGATCGAGGTGTCGGCGTAGCCGTTCTCACCGAACAGCCGGCGCGCGGCGCCCACCAGCCGCGCCGTCGTCTCGTCCGTGCGTTCTGCCTGGGTACGGCGGCTCATTGACTTCCATACTCCTAGTACGTATGTTCGAATCACGTACCAGAAGTATGGAACATGGAGGCCCGTCGTGTCCGCAGAACCCATCGCCGTATACGGAGCAAGTGGTCATACCGGACGCCTGGTGGCGGCGGAGTTACGCGCGCGCGGCCTGGAGGTGATCCTGGCCGGTCGCGACGCCGCCCGGCTCAAGGCCGTCTCCGACGAGCTCGGCGGAGCCCGCGTCCACGAGGCCCCGCTCGACGACGCCGACGCCCTGCGCGCCCTCACCGCCGAGGCCGGCGTGCTGGTCCACTGCGCCGGGCCCTTCACCGACACCGGTCAGCCGGTGGCCCGCGCCGCGGCGGCGTCCGGCTGCCACTACGTCGATCACGCCCTTGAGCAGCACCACACCAAGTGGATGTTCGACACCATGTCCGAGCCCGCCGCGGCCGCGGGCGTCACGATGATCACGGCCATGAGCTTCTACGGCGGCATGGGCGACCTGCTGGCCTCGGCCGTGTCCGCCGGGCTGACCGGCATCGACCGGGTGACCAGCGCGTACGCCGTGTCCGGCTGGCGGCTGACCACCGGCGCGCGCAGGACCGCCGAGCTGCTGTTCGCCGACACCCGCCGCATCACCTTCAGCGACGGCGCCCAGCACGTCGGGTACGTCGAGCCGCGCAACGCCGTCTTCCCCTTCCCGCCGCCGCTCGGCCCGCGGACGATGATCGCGCCGATCCCGTCGTCGGAGGTCGTCACCGTGCCCAGGCACGTGCCGGCCCGCTGGGTGGAGGCGCAGCTCACCGCGCACACCTTCGAGGAGGAGGGCGCCTTCACCGGCGAGGCCGTCGACCTTGAGACCAGGGCGGCCTCGGAGTTCACCGTGGCCGTCCAGGTCGTCACCGAGGACGGCGGCGCGGCCGGCCGCATCACCGGCCGCGACCTGTGGCGGCTCAGCGCGCTGGCCTCGGTCGAGGCCGCCGTGCGGCTGGCCGGCGGGCACGGGCCGGGGCCCGGCGTCTTCGCCCCGGCCGAGGCGTTCCCCGCCGAGCCGTTCCTGCGCGACCTCGAAGCGCTCGGGCTGCTCAGGCTCACCCTGCCGGGAAGGAGCGGGCGATGATCCTGGTCACGGGCGCGGCCGGCGGCTCCCAGGGCGGCACCGGCAGGCAGGTCGCCGAGCAGCTGCTCCGGCGCGACCAGGCCGTGCGCGCCTTCGTGCACGCCGACGACGAGCGCGCCGGCGAGCTGCGCAAGCTCGGCGCGGATGTCGTCGTCGGCGACCTGCGCGAGATCAGGGACGTGCGGCCCGCCATGCGCGGGGTGCGGCGGGCGTACTTCACCTATCCGGTGACGGCCGGGCTGCTCGACGCGACCGGCGCGTTCGCGGCGGCGGCCAGGGAGGAGGGCGTCGAGCGGGTGGTCGAGGTCTCCCAGCTCGACGCCCAGCCCGAGGCCGGGACGCCGCGCATGCGCCGCCACTGGCTGTCGGAGCAGGTCTTCGACTGGGCCGGGGTGGGCGCGGTGCACCTGCGCGCGGCGGTCTTCTTCGAGAACCTGGCCGTCGTGGCGGACGCGTACGGCGAGCTGGCCCTCCCGCTGGGCCCGCCGGACACGCTGATCCCGCTCGTCGCCGCCGCCGACGTGGCGCGGGTGGGCGCGGGCCTCCTGCTCGACCCGGCCCCGGCCGACCCGGTGTGCCTGGTGACGGGCCAGATGGCGACGGCCGCCGAGGCCGCCGGCGCGCTCGGCGTGCGCTACGCGGACCTGCCGCCCGAGGAGTGGGAGCGGCGGGCGCACGACGTGTACCGCGACCCGTACGCCGTCGAGCACCTGAGCCACCTGTGGGCGATCTTCCGCTTCATCGGCTCCGGCGACCACCCGCTCTACCGGGTCACCGAGAGCATCGAGCGCGTCGGCGGGCGTCGCCCGGTGACCATCGGGGAGTTCGCCGCGGCCCGGCGCTGATCCCGTCCTGGCCGGACTGGAGTCAGCGCAGGCCCGCGAGGACGCCGCGCGCGACGGCCTCCCGCCCGGCCTCCTCCTCGGCCGCCGCCGCCTGCTCGGCCGCCACCCGTACGTCGTAGGCGGCGCGGGCCGTGGCGATCTCGCCCTGGTGCTCCTCGGTCCAGGTGACCAGGGCGCGGATGGTGGCGTGCAACGTGCCGCCGAGGGGCGTCAGCGCGTAGTCCACGCGCGGCGGCACGGTCGGATGGACGGTACGGCTCACCAGGCCGTCGCGCTCCAGGTGCCGCAGGGTCCTGGTCAGCATGCGCTGGCTCACGCCGTCGATCATGCGGCGCAGCTCGGTGAAGCGCAGGCTGCGCCGGTCGAGCAGCGCGATCACCTGGAGCGACCACTTGTCGGCGATCCGGTCGAGGATCTGCCTGACCTCGCAGTCCTCCCGCTGGTCCCATTGCAGCACGTCGTAGTCGGTATCCCCGCAGTGACCGAGGGACATCGAAGTTCCGTCTTCCATGGCTCCTAATGGTGACCAAAAATGCTGCTGGTTACAAGAAGGAACCGACCATTGTGGAAGGAATGCACCATGTCTCCCTCATCTCCCCCGAACGACCGCATGGGGGCACGCGCGTGGAGCGCGCTGTTCGTCCTGGCGGGGGCCATCTTCCTGGAAGGCATCGACGTGGCCATGCTCAACGTGGCGCTGCCGTCGATCCGCGCCGACCTCGGCCTGTCCACCGGCACGCTGAGCGGCGTGGTCAGCGCGTACGTGCTGGGCTACGGCGGGTTCATGCTGCTGGGCGGCCGGGCCGCCGACCTGCTCGGCCACCGCCGCATGTTCCTGACCTGGCTGACGGTGTTCCTGCTCTTCTCCGGCCTGGGCGGCTTCGCGACCGAAGGATGGATGCTGCTGGTCGCCCGGTTCGTCACGGGGGTCGCCGCCGCGTTCATGGCGCCCGCCGGGCTGGCGCTGGTCACCGGCAACTTCCCCGAGGGCCCGCAGCGCACCAAGGCGCTCGGCGTGTACGCCGGGACCGCGGCGGGCGGCTTCTCGCTCGGCCTGGTCGCCGGCGGCCTGCTGGCCTCGATCGGCTGGCGCTGGGTGTTCTTCGCCCCCGTGGCGCTGTCGGCGGTGATCCTGCTGGCCGCCGTCCCGCTGGTCAAGGACTCCGGCGAACGGGCGCGGGGCTCGTTCGACCTGGCCGGGGCGCTGACCATCACCGGCTCGATGCTGCTGCTCGTGTACGGCGTGGTCCGCCTGGAGGCGCCCGCGGACGGCTCCGGCGCCACCCTCGCGACGTTCGCCGCCGGGCTGCTGCTGCTCGCCCTGTTCGTGCTGATCGAGCGGCGCTCGGCCAACCCGCTGGTCCGGCTGGACATCCTGCGGTCGGGGCCGCTCGTCCGGGCCAACCTGGGCGCGCTGCTCTTCCTGGCCTCGTTCGCCGGGTTCCAGTTCCTGGCCACGCTCTACCTCCAGGAGGTGCGCGGCTGGAGCACCCTGCAGACCGGCCTGGCCATGCTGGTGATCGGCATCGACACCGTCCTGGCTCCCACGCTCACGCCGCGCCTGGTGAACAGGTTCGGCAACGCCCGCGTGCTGTTCGCCGGGATCGTGCTGGCGGCGCTGGCGTACGCGCTGTTCCTGCCGGTCGGCCCGGACTGGACGTACGCCGCCATGCTGCCCACCATGCTCCTGCTCGGCCTGGCCTTCTCGCTGACCTACGGCCCGCTGACCATGGCCGCGACCGAGGGCGTGACCGAGGACCGGCAGGGCCTGGCCGGCGGCCTGCTCTACACGGCGATGCAGTTCGGCACCGCGCTCGGCCTGTCGGCGGTCACCGCCGTGAACGTGGCCGCGCTCGGCGGGGGCGCCGCGCCGACCCTGGACTCGCTCCGGATCGCCCTGGCCGTCCCGGTGGCCGCCGCGGTGGCGGCCGTGCTGGTGACCGCGTTCGGCCTGCGTGCCCGTGCCGCCGCCGCGCCCGTCGAGAGCCCGGTGCCCGAGGCCGTCGGCTAGGACGGGCCCGGCCGCGGTTCCCTGCGCACCCGGGAGAGCTTGTCGGGGTTCGCGACCGTGTAGATGTCGCGAACCTGCGACCCGTCGGAGGTCAGATCGACGACCATGACGGCGAACGGCGCGTTCTCCACGAACACCACCGCCGACGGATCCCCGTTGGTCTCCCGGTACTGGATGTCCAGCCCCTCCATCGGCTGCGCGGTGCGCGCGACGAGCAGCCGGGCCACCTTGTCGCGGCCCCGGACCGGACGCGGCCCGCCCACCACCGACTTGCCGCCGCCGTCGGCCCACAGGGTCACCTCCGGCGCCAGCAGCTCCATCAGCGCGTCGAGGTCGCCGCCGAACGCCGCCGCCACGAACCGCTCGGTCACCTCCTGCTGGACGTGCGCGTCCACCCGGTTGCGCGGGCGCCGGGCCTGGACGTGCTCGCGGGCCCGGTGCGCGAGCTGGCGGACGGCGGCGGGGCTGCGGCCGAGCATGCCGGCGATCTCGGTGTGCTGGAAGGCGAACACCTCGTGCAGGATGAACACGGCCCGCTCCAGCGGGGTCAGCGTCTCCAGCACCACCAGCAGGGCCAGCGACACCGACTCGCCCCGCACGACGTCCTCGGCCCCGTCGGCGTCATGCACCAGTGGTTCGGGGAGCCAGGGCCCGACGTAGGTCTCGCGGCGGCGGCGCAGCGCCGACTGGTGCGCGAGCGCCTGGTTCACGGCGATGCGCACCAGGTAGGCGCGGGGGTTCCCGATCTCGTCCGGGTCCCGCGACGACCAGGCCAGCCAGGTGTCCTGGAGCACGTCCTCGGTGTCGGAGACGCTGCCGAGCATGTTGTAGACGATGGAGAACAGCAGCTCCCTGTGGCCGCCGAAAACGTCCGTCATTCCAGGCATCATGTCCTTTGAGAGCCTTCGGCGCCCCCAGGTGTGACATGGGCTGCGTCACACCAGGTAACGCAGCCACAGGTACGGCGTCGCCAGCGCGACCGTCGTCGCGGTGACGATCAGACCGTACTTCGTGAACTGCCAGAAACTGATCGGGGTGCCGTTGCGGGCGGCGATGCCGAGGATGACCACGTTCGCCGCCGCGCCCACGGCGGTGGCGTTGCCGCCCAGGTCGGCGCCGAGCGCCAGGGCCCACCACAACACCTGCGCCGGCCCCTCGCCGCCGTTGGCCTGGACGAGGTCGGCGACGATCGGGCTCATGGTGGCGACGTACGGGATGTTGTCCACGATGGCGGAAAGGCCCGCCGAGGCCCACAGCAGCACCATCGTGGTCAGCTCGAGCCGGCCGTGCGTGGCCTGCGCGGCGGCCTGGGAGACCTGGGCGATGACCCCGGTCTCCACCAGCGCCCCGACCATGACGAACAGCCCCGCGAAGAACACCAGCGTGGGCCACTCGACCTCGGCGATCGCCTCCTCGGTGGTCACCTTGGTGAGCGCCACCAGCACGCCCGCGCCGAGCAGCGCCACCACCGACGGCTCGTAGTGCAGCACGGGATGCAGCACGAACGCCGCCATCACCACCGCGAGCACGGTCAGCGACTGCCACAGCAGCCTGCGGTCGGCGATGGCCTCGCGCTCGTCGAGCGTCATGATCTCGGCCGCCAGCTCGGGGTCGTAGCGGAACGACCGGCGGAACATCACCCGGCACAGCCCGATGAAGACCACGATCAGCACCACGATCAGCGGGGCGAGGTGCGCGAGGAAGTCGTTGAAGGTCAGCCCGCCGCGGCTGGCGATGATGATGTTGGGCGGGTCGCCGACCAGGGTGGCGGTGCCGCCGATGTTGGAGGCCATCGCCTCGGCGATGAGGAACGGCGCGACCGGCAGCGCCAGCCGTTCGCAGACCAGGAACGTCACCGGCGCGATCAGCAGCACGGTGGTCACGTTGTCCAGCAGCGCCGACGCGCCCGCGGTGATCAGGATCAGCAGCACCATGAGCCGGAACGGACGCCCCCTGGCCCGTTTGGCGGCCCAGATGGCCAGGAACTCGAAGACGCCCGTCTGTTTCAGCACGCCGACGATCACCATCATGCCGAGCAGCAGGAAGATGACGTTCCAGTCGATGCCGGTGTGCTCGTCGAAGAAGGCCGCGCCGCCGTCGGTGGCGTGCAGCACCAGCATGATCCCCGCGCCGCCGAGCGCGGCGGCGACCCGGTGCACCTTCTCGGTGGCGATCAGCGTGTACGAGACGAGGAAGACGGCGACCGCCAGCCACGCGGTGACGGTCACGGCGGACCACCCGGGAAAGCCTGCAAGGAGAACTCCACGATCGACGACAGAATCGCCGACCAGACTTCCCGGCACACCTCAGGACAACTTACCAAGAGGCGCGGCCGGACGGGACCGGCGGACTGGCCGCCCGTACGGGGCCAGGCGCCGGTCGCGCCCGGTCGGTGGCTGGTCAGCCGACGTTGAACTGCCCCTTGAAGCCCGCGTGCAGCACGCTGCCGGACGAGCCCGAGACGCACGTGCCCGAACCGCCGAGCAGGTAGGTGTCGAACCGGCCCGTGAACGCCTTGCCCCTGAACGGCCCGGACTGGATCGTCCCCGACACCTTGGCCGTGTCGTGCACGATCTCGACGATGCGCGCGCTGGCCTTGCTGGTCTGCCTGGTGCCGTTGACGGTCCAGTCGATGGTGACCGTGCCGGTGCCCGCGGGCGCGGCGGGCCCGGCGGCGGCGGCGCGGTCGCGGATGACGCCGTCGGACTGCCCCCAGCGCTCGCGGTCGTAGACCACGCGGTCGGCCAGGTTCCGGCCGTCGCGGTCGTGGATGACGCGGTCGGCCAGGTTGCGCTCGTCCTGGTCGTGGACGATGCGGTCGGCCAGGCTGCGGCCCTCGCGGTTGTAGACGATGCGGTTGGACAGGCTGCGGCCGTCGGCGTCGCGGTCGGTGAACACGCGGTCGAAGGCGTCGTCGTCGCCGGACAGGCGCCCCCTCGTGGTGGTGGTGGCGCGTCCGCCGCACGTCGGGGTCACGCCGTTGAAGCTGGCTCTGAGCCGGGCCGCCGTGACGCCCGTGCCGCCGTGGTCGACGCAGTTCCACGGCTCCCGGCGGCTGGTGGAACGTTCCAGGCGCAGCAGCCGCTGCGCGCCGGGCAGGTACTGCGCCTGACCGGACACGGTGCAGGAGATCACGGCCGCGGCGTGCGCGGCCCCCGGGACGACGGCCGGAGCCAGGACGGTCAGCCCGGCGGCGGCCAGGGCGGGCAGTGACGTGGCGAGAGTAGGCATGAGACTGCTCCTTTTCGAGGCAGGACGGGTCGGCGCATCGGGCCGACCTGTCACGACAGGACGGGTCGACGCGAGCCGCCGGCCGGGCCCGCCATCGCTCTCCGGTGAGAGGTCCCGATCTCGGACGCTACGAGGCGAACCGCAAACATCGCCCCAAATGGCCGCCCGTGGCGTCCCAGATGTACGGACTCACCCCTGCCTGTCCACCCTCGGCCCCTCCAGCGGCGCAGGCGATCACAGCAGGTCGTGCGCGCGGGCGGCGGCGGCCGCCTGGGTACGGGTGGAGACCTCCAGCTTGGCCAGGATGTTGGAGACGTGCACGCTCACCGTCTTCTGCGCGATGAACAGCCGCCCGGCGATCTCCTTGTTGGTCAGCCCCTCGGCGACCAGCCGCAACACCTCGACCTCGCGCGCGGTGAGCCCGCCCTCGGCCTGCCCGCCGCCGAAGCGGGCCCGCCTGCCGAACTCCAGCAGCGCGGCCTCCAGCGGCGCGGCCCGCAACCGGCCGGCCGCCTCCTTGGCGAGGGACCACTCCTCCTGCGCCGCCTCCCGCTCACCGGCCGCGAGCAGCGCCTCGGCCAGCCGCCAGCGCGCCCTGGCCACCTCGTAGACGAAGCCGAAGTCGAACGCCGCGACCACCTCGCGCCACAGCTCGACGTCGAGCCGCCCGTGGAGGCGATGCCACTCGGCCTCCACCCGCAACGCCCACGCCTTCCCCTCGGGGCCGAGGTGGCCGCCGTCGCCGGTCGGGCCCCGGGTCGCGGCGACCCTGGCACGTGCCAGCAGGTCGTCGGCGCCCTCGGTCGTGCCCAGCTCGGCCATCGCCCACAGGCCGACGGCGGCCAGCCGCAGCGTGCCGGACTCACCCTCTTCGAGGGTGGCCATGGCCGCGTGGACGTGGTCGAGCGCGGCGGCCGGATCGCCGTTCCACAGGGAGTGCTCGGCCGCCATGCCCCGCGACATGTACGTGGCCAGCGGGTTGTGCCAGAACGGACGCAGCCACTCCAGCCGCGCCTCGACCTCCGGCAGCCCCCGCCCCACCTCGATGAACAGCGCGAACGACGACAGGATGGCCTCCGACAGCATGCCCACCCGCGCGCCGAACCCGGCGGCCACCGCCTCCGCGGCGTCCCACTCGCCGGCGACGTAGTGGATGAGCAGGCGCAGGAAGCGCAGGTCGGTGCCGTAGGTGCTCCATTTGAGGCCGGTGTCGACGGCCAGCTTGACGCCGTCGTCGGCCATCTCGGCAGCCTGGGCGAGCAGGCCGTGCTCGTAGTGGAAGCGGGCGTGGTGGAAGCGGGCCCGCAGGTCCATCGCCAGGTCGCCGGTCTCCCGGGCGGCGGCGCCGGCGACCAGCGATCTGGCCCGTGCCACGTCGCCCTGGAGCTCGACGTAGGCGGCCAGCGTGAGCAGCGCGCCCACCTCGGCGTCGACGGCGCCGCAGGCGCGGGCCGTGTCCAGGGCGCGCGTGGTCAGCGACTCGATCTCGCGGTGGCGCGGGCTCCACGACAGCGCGCGGGCCAGGGTGGCGAGCGCACGGGCGAGGCTCGGCTCGTCGTCGGCGCTCTCGACGGCACGCTCGGCCGCGGCGATCGCCCCCGGCTGGTCGCCGGTTTCGAACAGGTAGTAGGCCAGCCGCTCCTCCACCTCGGAGGTCGAGGGCAGCGCGCGCAGCCGGTGGATCGCGCGGTGGTTGTCGCCGCTGTCGGCCGCCGCGACGGCGCTGCGGAAGGCCAGCGCGGCCCGGCTCTCCCCGGCCAGCCCGGCGGCGTCCTCGACGCGGTCCCAGAGGCCGAGTGCCTGGTCGTAGTGGTTGTGGGCCTCGGCGGGCGCGCCCAGCCGCTCGGCCTCGCGGCCCGCCTGCGCCGAGGCCGCGAGCGCCCCGGCCAGGTCGTGGCTGGCGAGGTGATGGTGGGCCAGCTCGGCGGCCGAGGTGAGCAGCCGGGCGAAGTCGGCGTGCAGGCGCGTGCGCTCGCCGGGCAGCAGATCGGTGTAGACGGCCTCCTGCAACAGGGCGTGACGGAAGGCGTAGCCGTGGCCCTGCACCTTGAGCAGGCCGCGCGAGACGATCTCCCTGACCGCCTCCTCGAACTCGGCCAGCGGCAGCCCCGCCACCTCGCGCAGCAGGTCGTCCTCCACCCGGCGGCCGGCCACCGCGGCGGCGCGCAGCACCCGCTGCCCGGCCTCGGACAGCACCTCGACCCGCGACAGCAGCAGGCTGGCCAGCCCGTCGGGCAGGCTGTCGCCCTCGGACATGGCCGCGAACAGCTCTTCGGCGTAGAACGGGTTGCCCTCGGCGCGCGAGACGATGAGGCCGAGCTCCTGCGCGTCCACCTGCCCCAGAGTGGTGACATAGTCCGACATTTCGCTGGATTCCAGCGGGCCGAGCTCCACGTTCGTCACCGACGGCAGCCGCTTCAGCTCGGCCAGCACCGCGCGCAGCGGATGGCGGCGGTGCAGGTCGTCGGTGCGGTAGGTGCCGGCCACGCAGACGCGCTCGCTCTGGAGCATGCGGCTGAGGAAGACCAGCAGGTCGCGGGTGGAACGGTCGGCCCAGTGAAGGTCTTCGATCACGAACAGCACCGGCTGGACGTCGGCCAGCAGCCCGAGCAGCGACCCGAACAGCCGCTGCTGGGTGAGCCCGGCCGACGGCACCCCGCTCTCCCGGCCCGGCAGGAGCTGGCCCAGCATGGGATGGGCGGCGACGGCCTCGCGCACGCCGGGCTCGGCCCCGCGCAGCGCGTCGGCCAGCGGCAGGTAGGGCAGCGCGTCGCCCAGCTCGGCGCACTGGCCGACCATGACGTGGAAGCCGCGCTCGCGCGCCTCGGCGACCAGCTCACCGGCCAGGCGGGTCTTGCCGATCCCCGCGTCGCCGCCGACGAGCGCGACCCCGGCCGTGCCCTCGGCCGCGGACTCGAGCACGCGCACCAGCTTGGACAGCTCGGCCGAGCGCCCGACGAGAGAACCGTTCACGCCAGCAAGTGTGCCACGCGCCTGTGACATGCCATTGGTCCGCCCGGCCGCCGCGGAATTGGCCCTCATCGTCCTGCCGGGCCCGCTCTACGCTGCTCTTTCGTGATCTCCTTGACGACTTTCGTGCTCTTCGCGACGACCTCGCTCGTCCTGGTGCTCGTCCCCGGCCCCAACCACCTCTACATCGCCGCCAGGGGGCTGGCCCAGGGCAGGGCCGCCGGGCTGGCCAGCGCGCTCGGCGTGGAGACCGGGACGCTGGTGCACATCGCCGCCGCCGCGGCCGGGCTCTCGTACGTGATCTCGCGATCGGCGACGCTGTTCGCGGTCGTCAAGTGGGCCGGCGTGGCCTACCTCGTCTACCTGGGCGTGCGCGCCTTCACCGCCAAGGAGGCGCGGGCCGGGACGCCGCCCGTGCAGCCGCTGGCCAAGGTGTTCCTCGAAGGGGTGCTGGTCAACGTGCTCAACCCCAAGGTGGCGCTGTTCTTCGTGGCGTTCCTCCCGCACTTCGTGGACCCCGGCGCCGGCTCGCCGGCGCTGCAGATCGTCGTGTTCGGCCTGACGCTGCTGCTCCTGGGGTTCGTCTCCGACGTCGTGTACGCCCTCACCGCCGGCACCCTCGGCGCCCGCCTGACCAGGGGCGCCAAGGCTCTGCGGTACGGCAGCGGCGTCGTCTACCTGGGGCTCGGCGTGGCCATGGCGTTCGCCGGGAGAAAATGACCTATGGCGCCGAGGAAGCAGCAGGAGATCTTCGACGCGACGCTGTGGATGGTCGCGGAGAAGGGCTACGACGGGCTGACCGTCGAGGGGGTCGCCGAGCGCTCGGGGGTCAACAAGACGACGATCTACCGGTGGTGGCCGTCCAAGGCGGCGCTGCTGGGGGCCGCGCTGGTCGAGTCCGGCGTGCTGGCGTTCGAGGCGCCGGACACCGGGTCGTTCCGCGGTGACCTGGTGGCGCTGGTCGAGCAGGTCGAGCGGCTGCTCACCGAGCCGCCCGGCAGCGAGATCGCGGTCGCGGCGCTGGCCGCCGCCGTGCGCCATCCCGAGCTCGACGCCCGCCGGTTCTTCGCCGACCGGTTCGCGCGGGAGCGCGTGGTGTTCGAGCGGGCGGTGCGGCGGGGTGAGCTGAGCGCGTCGGCCGACCCGTTGCTGATCATGGATCTGCTGGCCGGGGCCGTGTGGATGCGCACGGTCTTCCGCGGCCTTCCGCTGCCCGGCGGCTTCGCCGAGAAGGCGGTCTCGGCCCTCCTCGACGCCTTCTGAGCGACTGCGCCCCGCGTTGAGCGGGCCTGGGGTGGGCTGAGCGGGTGCGGGCGGGTGCGGCCGGTTCGGGCGGGTGCGGCCGGTTCGGGCGGGGCTGGGTGGGTCAGCCGGCGGCGGCGAGGGCGGCCGGGATGCGGTCGAGCACCGGGTGCGGCACCAGGCCGTAGGCGTAGAAGTCGACCGCCAGCGCGCCCGCCGCCTTCGCGCCCCTGGCCTTGGCCACCAGGCGGTCGGTCGAGTCGCTGTCGGGGTAGCCGGGCCGCAGCACCGCCCGCACCTCGCGGTCCTTGCCCACCGACCGCAGGTACGCGCCCACGTCGTCGGCCACCCGCGCCGCGTCCCGCGCGTACGCCAGCACGCCGAAGGCGGGCACCAGGTCGCCGAGCGCCACCAGGTCGACGCCGAGCTGCCAGGCGTCGTGGGCGGCCAGGCCCGGCGTCGGCAGGCCGTCCCGGTAGCCCTTCACCGCCCCGGTGGAGTCGATGAAGACCAGCTTGGAGCCCTCTTCGGCGACCGCCGACGACACCTCGGAGACCAGCGTGGTCACGGTCTCCGAGCGCGCCCGCGCGTACGCCACCACCTCGGGACCGGCGTAGGCGGTGAGCGCCGCCCTGGTCACCTCGCCCTGCGCGGCCGGGTCGCCGTCGAAGACGCCGCCCACGATCCGCGCGCACTCCTCGCGCGCCACCTCGGCGTTCACGCCCAGGTCGGTGGCCCGGCGCATGCAGTAGTCGCAGAAGCAGAGCCCGAACAGGAACGTGTCCATGGGGCCGAGCTGCACGAAGGAGCGCTGCGGCTCGACAGGCGTGAAGTGCAGCGCCTCGGCGACCACGCTCTCGACGCCCAGCCGGGCCACCGCCCTGGCCAGCGCGACGGAGTACTCGCGCACGTCGGGATGGGCCGGGCAGAGGTCGACGAGCGAGCCGCGGTCGCCGAAGCAGTCGCGCACGGTCACGTCGGGGTGCTCGTTGCCGAGCGTGGCGTTGCGCAGGAAGACCGTCCAGCCGTGGAGCTTCAGGCCGCGCCCGGCGCACGCCTCGCGCAGCCCGTCGAGGGCGTGGACGTGGCCGGGCACGGGAGCGAGCCGGAGCCCGTCGAACAGCTCGGCCGGCGGGGTGAAGTGGGCGCCGTCGTGCCTGACGGTCAGCCGGGACAGTCCGTGCGGGGTGACGTCGCGCGCGGCGTGGTGGACGGCGCCGACCGTGACCCCGCCCACGCCGTACGCGCTGATCCTGTCGAGCACCCGCTCGACGCCCTCACCGTGCAGGTCCTCGGCGAAGACGTATACCGAACTGTCCACGTGCAGACCTTACGCGCTCTTGTGCGCGACGAAGTCGATCTCCACCAGGATGTTCATGAGCTGCGAGCCCACCGTCGTCCGCACCGGGTACGGCTGGGTGAAATAGGACTTGTACACCTCGTTGTACGCGGCGAAGTCCTCCTTCACGTTCTGGAGGTGGACCGTCGACTTGACGACGTCGTCGAAGCCGAGGCCGTGGGCGGCGAGGATGGCCCCGAGGTTCTTCATGACCTGGTGGGTCTGGGTGGCCACGTCGTCGCCGACGATCTCGCCGGTGTGCGGGTCGAGCGGGCCCATGCCGGAGGTGAAGACGAAGTCGCCCACCACGAGCCCCTGGGAGTACGCCCCGACCGGCGCGGCGCCCTCGGTGGTCTTGAGCTCTTTCTTCACGGAATCTCCCTAGAAATCGGTGTGGATCGTGCCGACGACACGGTAGTCCCGGTCCACCAACGGCAGCACCCGCCACTTGTCGAACGCGGTGCACGGGTGTGAGATCCCGAAGGCCAGCAGGTCGCCCGGCTTGAGCCCGTCGGCCCGGACGACGGTGTGCTGGTCCTGCATCTTCGTGATCGTGACGCCGCTCCGGCGCGGCACCGGCAGGCCCTCGTCGTAGGGCGCGTCGCGCTTTCCCATGCCCACGATCGCCAGGCCCGGCTCGGGCGTGGACAGCACGTGCGCCCACACCTCAAGGGCCGGCCGCAGCTCGCCCTCCATCCGGTTGAACGGCGTGCGCTCCCGGTAGTAGCCGTCGTCGTGGGTGACGTACGCGCCGCTGCGCAGCAGGATCCTGGCGTGCGTGGTGACCAGCTCGCGCCCGATCACGTCGAACCACTGGCTGCCGCCGATCGTCAGGATCGGGGTGCGCACGCGGACGTGCTCGACGGCCTCCTGCAGCCCGCCCAGGTACCGCCGCACCTCGTCGGCGCTCTTCAGCGCCCCTTCGTAGCCGGCGACGCCGGCCAGCTCGACGCCGGGCGTCTCCTGCGCGTACGCGGCCACCTTCAGCAGCTCGTCGAGGGTGCGGCAGCCGGCTCGTCCGCCTTCGTGCCCGAGCTCCGCCAGCACCCGGAACGGCCGGGTCGAGGCGTGCCGGGCGAGGATGTCCACCCCGGCCTCGGAGTCGACGAAGCTGAGGAACTCGAAGGCGGGGTCGCGGTCGAGCTCTCCGGCGGCCCAGGTCAGCCCGGCGGTGTCGACGACCTGGTTGGCCACCATGATCCGATCGCCGCCGTAGCCGCGGGCGATCCTGGCCTGCCGGGTCGTGGCGACCGTCAGCCCCCAGGCGCCCGCCTGGAGCTGCATAGCGGAGATCTCTGGCGACATGTGCGTCTTGACGTGCGGAGCCAGCTCCATGCCGTGGTCGCGGGCGAAGGCCGCCATCGTGGCCACGTTGTGCTCCAGCGCGTCGCGGTGCACGATCATCAGCGGAAAGCCGAGCTCGCCGTCGAGGACGGACTGCCCAAGGATCACCTGCACGACACCCCCTTTTATCCGCGTCTGACCTTATCCCAGGCGGGATCAGCGTGATCGAAGCGCCCGTCCGGGAACGGCCCCGGTCAGCTCGCCGCCGGTCAGCACCCGTACGCCGGAGACGAGCACGTCGTCGACGCCGTGCGCGGGGGTGCGCGGATCGGCGTACGTCGACCGGTCCGACACCGTGAGCGGGTCGAACACCACCAGGTCGGCGACGTGCCCGGTGCGTACCAGCCCGCGCCGGTCGAGGCCGAACCGCCGGGCCGGATGGGAGGCCAGGTGCACGACCGCCTGCTCCCACGTCCAGTCGCCCAGCTCGCGGACGTGCCGGCCGAGGAACCGGGCGAAGGCCCCGAACCCGCGCGGATGCGGATGACCGCCCACGTAGATGCCGTCGGAGCCGCCGGTGTGGGAAGGGTGGCGCAGGATCCGGCGTACGGACTCCTCACCCGCCGGGCCCTCGTCGGGACGCGCGGAGACGCACCCGGCCTCCAGCCGCGTCGCCACCAGCAGGTGGCGGCAGAACGCGGCGGGCGTCATGCCGGCCCGCTCCGCGGCGTCCGGCAGGGCGAGCCCTTCGGCCCATTCCAGGCCGGGCGCGTGGGAGACGGTCAGCCGGGGGTAGACCTCGCCGAGCCCCGCCCACCACTCGTCCAGCTCGGGCGAGGCGATCATCTCCAGTGCCGCGTCGGTGTCGGCGCCCGGCACGGACGGCGGCAGCACCACCATGGCCAGGATCGTGCTGCCGCGCAGGTAGGGGTAGGTGTCGAAGGTGAGGTCCACGCCGTCGTCGTGCGCCCTGCCGACCAGCGGCAGCAGCACGTCGGCCGGCCCGTGCAGGTGGGAGACGTGCACGGCCGCGCCCGAACGGGCGGCGATGTCCACGACCTCCGCCATGCCCACCCCGGCGTTCGCGCCGTAGGCCCGCATGTGGGTGACGTACGGCAGGCCGCCGAGGGGCGCGCACAGGGCGGCCAGCTCGGCCGCGTCGGCGTAGCGGCCCGGCAGGTACTCCAGCCCCGTGGACAGCCCGACCGCGCCCTCCGACAGCCCGCGCTCGACCCGCTCGACCATCGCGGCCAGCTCCGCCCGCGAGGCCGGCTCCGGCGAGGGCCCGAGGACGTCGTAGCGGATCGTGCCGTGCGGCAGCAGGTAGGCCGTGTTCAGCGCCACCGCGCGGTCGTAGCCGTCGAGCAGCTCGGCCACGCTCAGCGGGCCCTCGTGCAGGGCGCCGTTGACGGCGGCGAAGTAGCGGGAGGCGTAGGCGACGGTCGCCGCCGACCCCGGCGCGAAGGACAGACCATCCTGTCCCAGGACGAACGTGGTCACCCCCTGCCGCAACGCCGCGAGCTGCACGGCCGGGTCGAACACGGCGGCGTCGCCGTGGGCGTGGCAGTCGACGAAGCCCGGCGCGACGAACCGGCCGGTCGCGTCGATCACCGTCCCGGCCTGCGCGCCGCCCAGCCTGCCGACCGCCGCGACCTCGTCGCCCGCGATGCCCACATCCGCCCGGTACGGCGGCGCGCCCGTGCCGTCGAGCACCCGCCCGCCGCTGATGACTACGTCGAACCTCACACCAAGATTCAATCAGAGCCGCGCGAGGACGCCGATGGGCACGTGACCGGGCGGACGACGGGCCGCTCGGCCAGCAGGTCCCTGGCCCGCGCGCGGGCGAGGTTCCAGCCGTTCCACGGGTCGGGGCGGTCGAGCCCGTTGGCGCGGACCACGTCGGCCAGCACGCAACTGCGCTGCGGCTCGGGCAGCCGGTCGATCGCGGGCACGGCCTCCGCGCCGAGGTCGCCCAGGTAGTCGGAGTCCATGTTGGTCACGCCGCGCACCTCGACCTGGGTCTGCGCGACCTGCAGATCGGGGTTCACCATCGCGAACGCCCCCAGGCCGAGCCCGGTGACCAGGACGATCGTGCGCGGCAGCCAACCGGAGCCGCGGCCCGCCAGGCGTACCGCCCCGGCCAGCAGCACCAGCGCGAACAGCGCGCCCAGCCACCACACCGTCGCCTGCACCGAGATCCGCAGCCGCGACAGGCCGTAGGCGTCGGTGTAGAGGCTCATCCGGTGCAGGGCCGAGGCCAGCACCACCAGGGTCAGCCCGCACAGCACGCCGAGCATGACGGCCAGCAGCCAGCGCTCGCCGCGCTCGGTCCGCAGCAGCCCCCCGGCCACCGCGACGATGCCCAGCACGAACACGCTGACCACCACGAGCTGGAAGAACCCCTGCCTGGCGTACTCGGCGTAGGTCAGGCCCGCCGTCCGCAGCACCCAGCCGTCGCCGCCGAACAGCACCCTGATCTGGACCGCCACGAACGCCGAGAACAGCAGGTTCACCGCGACCAGCGGCACCAGCCACACGCTCCTGCTGACGCCGAACTTGTGCCCGGGACCGACCGGGTCGATCACCGGCCGCAGCGCCACCAGCACCGTGGCGGCCAGCACCACGGCGACGAACCCGAAGACGAAGATCCGCGAAGGCACCGAGTCCGCCCAGGCCGGGGTGCTGGTCAGGCGCTCGACGTACGCGGCGAACACCGCGTCGGCCGAGGCGAACAGCAGCCCGAACACCAGCACCAGCACGACCGTGATGCCGAGCCCCGCGAGCACCGGCAGGATCCGCCGCCTGGCGGTCAGCTTCCGCAACGGACCGGCGAGGAACCACGGCACCGGGCCGAGCGCGAGCACCACGGACATGCCGCCCCTGACCACGCCCAGCCATCCCGCCCCCGCCCCGGACACCGCCAGCGCGCCCAGCCCGGCCCCCGCCATGAGCAGGATCGCGACCAGCCAGTCCGCGTCGCGCACGGCCGTCATGGAGATCAGCCAGTACGCCGTCATCCCGAACGCCAGCGTCCAGGGGGTCATCCTGCGCAGCACGGCCGGCAGCGCCGCCGCGCCGAGCACCATGGCGACGAGCACGATCCCCAGCCCGACCTGCGCCTCGGGCAGCGCCACGGCGGCGAACACGCCCGCGCCCACGGCGGCCGGCAGCAGCCAGCGCGGGGCAGGGGGCAGCTCGGGCCTGGGGAAGAGCGGCGGCGGCACATACGCCTGCCCGCCCCCACCCCCTCCCAAGCCCCGCCCCGCCCCTTGATGGGCAGCCTCGTGATGCGCAACGCCTTGGTAAGCGGCGCCTTGATGCGCGGCCCCTTGGTGCCCGGCGCCTTGGTAGGCGGCGCTCTGGTACCCGGCGCCTTGGTAGGCGGCGCCCTGGTGCGTGGCGGCCTGGTAGGCGGCTTGGTAGGCCGCCGTTCTGCGCACTGAGCTCGCGCCCAGCGCCATGCCGAGCGCGCCGCCCAGGGCGGTCACCATGACCAGGGTGACGAGCGCGAGGCCGTCACCGACGGTCATCGAAACCAGCACGGCAGCGAACAGACCACCCAGGAAGCCAACGATCACCCCGAGCACCCCGCCACCGACCATCCTGGCCAGCCCCCCGCTTCCCACCGCCGCTGGAGCCGCACCCGCCGTCGCGGGCTGCGCCGGACCGGCCGCCTGATACGCCCCACCCGCCGCCGACACCCCAGCCCCCGCCGCTGTCCCGGCCCGCGCCGACGCCCCTGACCACGCAGGCACCCCGCCCCCTGCGGCGACCCCGACCTCTGCGGGAGTGCCGGATTCTGCTGGGCCGCCAGCCCCTGCCGGTATGCCCGCCCCTATGGTGCTGCCAGGCTCTGCCGGGATCCCAGCCCCTGGGGACACGCCCGCCCCTGCGGCGGCACCAGACACCGGCGTGGCAGCAGCCCCTGCGGGGATGTCAGCCCCTATGGTGTCGCCAGCCTCTGTAGCGGTACCGCCCCCTGTGGGTGCCTCATCCCCTGCGGAGGCCCCAGTCCCGTTGGGGGCGCTCGACCCTCCGAGAGCGCCTGCCCCTTCGGGAGCACCGGTCCCTCCGAGAGCGCCTGCCCCTCCGGGAGCACCGGACGCTGCGGGTACGCCGACCCCGCTGGGGGTGCCGGATGCCGCGAGCGGGCCGGGGTCTGTCGTTGACTGGGTGAGCGGCGTGTCATCGGCCGTGGCCGGCTGGGCCGGCGTTCCCGAGGCCGTCACGCTCTCCCCCGACATCGCGCCCTGAGCCGCCATCACGCCCTGCCCGGCCATGATGCCCTGCCCCACCGTCGTTCCCGAACCCGCCGGGATGCCCTGATCCACCGCCGTCCCAGGGGCCGCCGGGATGCCCTGACCCGCCGTCATGTGCGGGCCCGCCGTCGTCCCCTGGCCAGCCGTCGTCCCCGTGTCGAACGGTGTGTCCGTCATCGTCGTCCTTCCTGGTAGGTCGACGACCATGCGGCACCCCGCGCAATCGTCGATGCGGATCGACCCCCCGTGCAGCTCCACGACCTCCTTGACGATCGCCAGCCCCAGCCCCGCGCCCCCGGAGTCGGCCGCGCGCCCGGCGTCCAGCCGGGAGAACCGTTCGAACACCCGCCCCCGGGCCGCCGCCGGGATGCCCGGCCCCTGGTCGGCCACCACCAGCCGAGCCCCGTCCCGCTGCGCGCCGCACGCCACCGTCACCACGCCCCCGGGAGGGCTGTGCCGTACGGCGTTGTCCAGCAGGTTCGCCAGCACCTGCGCCAGCAGGTCGGGATCGGCCCGCACCCCCAGCCCGCCGGGCACCGACGCCTCGATCGTGACGTCCTCGCGGGCCAGCCCCGCCTCCCGCACGGCCTGCTCGACCAGCGGCGCCAGCGCGACGGCCTCGGGCTCGATCAGCCGGACGCCGGAGTCGAGCCTGGACAGGTCGAGGAGCTGGGCGACCAGGCGGCCGAGCCGTTCGGTCTGGGCGAGCGCGGTCCTCATGGTGACCGGGTCGGGCGCGGAGACGCCGTCCACGACGTTCTCCAGCACCGCGCGCAGGCCGGTGATGGGGGTGCGCAGCTCGTGGCTGACGTTCGCGACGAGCTCGCGCCGCTGCCGGTCCACCTCGCCGAGGTCGGCGGCCATCGCGTTGAACGCCCTGGCCAGCTCGCCCACCTCGTCCCGCGAGGTGGCGCTGACCCGCAGGCCGTAGCTGCCCTTGGCGATGGTCTGGGCGGCCCTGGCCATCTGGCGCAGCGGCTTGGTCATGCCCATGGCCAGCACCTGGACCATGATCAGAGCGAGGATGACCGCGACCACGATCCGGACGTCCCGGGTGAACCCGGCGTTCAGCCCGACCTCGTTCACCACGAACGCGGTGCCCACCGCGAGCACGATGACGATGCCGAGCTTGACCTTGATGCGGCCGAGGAAGTCGAGCGGCCTCATTGCCGGACCAGGGCGTAGCCCACGCCGTGGACGGTGCGCACCACGTCGGAGCCGAGCTTGCGGCGCAACGCGCGGACGTGACTGTCCACGGTCCTGGTCGCGGCGGCCTCGGAGAAGCCCCACACGTCCGACAGCAGCCGGTCGCGCTCGAACACCTGCCCTGGACGCTCGGCCAGCCGTCGCAGCAGGTCGAACTCGGTCCTGGTGAGCTGGGCCTCGATCCCGCCCACGAACACCCGGCGCGCGGCCGTGTCGATCTCCACCTCGCCCACCCTGATCACCGTGTCCTCGACGGCGAGCTGGGCGGCCCGCTCCACCCGGCGCAGCAGCGCGTGGATCCTGGCCACCAGCTCGCGCATGCTGAACGGCTTGGCCAGGTAGTCGTCGGCCCCCACCCCCAGCCCGACCAGCACGTCGGTCTCCTCGCCGAGCGCGGTCAGCATGAGGACGGGCACCGGGCGCGCCGCCTGCATCCTGCGGCACACCTCCAGCCCGTCCAGACCCGGCAACAGCCGGTCGAGGATCACCAGATCGGGCTCCGCCTTCCCGTACTGGACGAGGGCGTCCTGCCCGTCGCCGGCCACCCGGACGTCGAAACCCTCGGCGGCCAGCCTGTTCCGCACGGCCAGGGCGATCGTCACATCGTCCTCGACCACGAGGACGCGCCGCTGCTCTGCCACGTACGAAAGCCTAGAAGTGCGCTGTGCAGACGACACTCCATAATTTGTGCACATCTGGTGCAGACTTGCCGCGTGAACACCGCTGGCTACCTCAGCCGTCTGGGCCTGTCCCACCTGATAGACGCCCCCGCGAGCGCCGAGGGCCTGCGCGCGCTCCACGTCGCGCACGTCGAGAAGGTCGCCTACGAGGCGCTGGAGATCTGGCTCGGCCGCCCCACCTCCCTCGATCCCGTCGAGTCCGCCGAGCGCATCATCAGGGGCCGCGGCGGCTACTGCTACCACCTGAACGGCGCCTTCTCCGAGCTGATCAGGAGCCTCGGTTACGACGTCACCAGGCACGTCGGCGGCGTGCAGAACCCCGGCAGCGAGCCCGGCGTCACCGGCAACCACCTCGTGCTGACCGTGCGCGGCCTGCCGAGCCAGGACAACCCGGGCGGCGAGTGGCTGGCCGACCTCGGCCTCGGGGACGGCCTGCACGAGCCGCTGCCGCTGGTCGCGGGCGCGTACCGGCAGGGGCCGTTCACGTACGTCCTGCGGCCGTCGCAGGTCGCGCCCGGCGGGTGGCGGTTCGACCATGACCCGAGCGGTTCGTTCGAAGGGATGGATTTCGAGCGGACCCCAACGGAGATGTCCGCTTTCGCTGATATGCACAACCATTTGTCGACGTCACCGTCGTCCGGATTCGTGCGCACCGCCGTCGTGCAGAGGCGCGACGCCTCGGGCGTGGACACGCTGCGCGGGCTCGTCCTGACCCGGGTCGGCGCCGGCAGCCACTCGATCACCCTGGACACGGCCCGCGACTACTTCGCGGCGCTCGGCGACGTGTTCGCGCTGACCTTCGACGACCTCACCGACCAGGACGAGGAGCGCCTCTGGAGCAGGCTGCACGACGCCCACGAGGCGTGGCTGACCGGCCGGACCGCGTGATGGCCGGGCGGGCCGGTCGAGCGCTATCGTGCACTCGACATGGCTGAGACCAGGAAGCTGGCCGGGCGCTACCGGCTGCTCAACCCCCTGGGCGCGGGGTCCGTACGGCTGGCCTTCGACGAGACGGAACACCGCGACGTCGCGGTCAGAGAGCTGCGCATCCCGCCCGAGCTCCGCGAGTCCGCGCTGCACGAGGCGCGCAGGGCCGCGGGGCTGCGGCACGCCTCGATCGCCCGGGTGCTCGGCGTGCTGGTCGAGGACCGGGTGCCCTGGCTGGTCATGGAGTTCGTCTCGGGGGTGTCGCTGGAGCAGGCCGTACGCGCGCGGCAGCCGCTGCCCGTCGTCCAGGTGGCCAGGATGGGCGTCTGCGTGCTGTCGGCGTTGTCCGTGGCGCACGCGGCGGGGATCGTCCATGGGCAGGTCAGCCCCGGGAACGTGCTGCTGACCAGCACCGGGAGGGCGGTGCTCACCGGGTTCGGGGTGCCGAGCCTCAGCATGCGGCCCTCGGCCGACCTGTGGTCGCTGGCGGCCACGCTGCACTTCGCCGTCGAGGGCCGCCCGCCCGGCCAGGTGCCCGCCGAGGGCGCCGATCCGCTGCGGTCGCTGATCCGCGCCATGCTGCATCCCGCCGGGTCGCCGCCGGTGGAGGTGGTCCGCGAGACGCTGGAGCGGCTGGCCCTCGACCAGCCGCTCGACCAGGTCGTCCGCGCCCTTGGACCGCTCCCGCCCGCCGAGGTGGCCGAGATCGGGCTCGCCCTGCTCGACCAGCTCCAGGCCATGGGCGGCCGGCACGGGGCGGTGCAGCCGAGCGGCGTGCTCATCTCCGACCAGGGGCGGGCCACGCTGGTCGCCCCGCTGCGGTCGGGCACCGTCCCGGCGTACACGGCTCCGGAGGGGGTGGCGAGCCCGGCCGCCGACCTGTGGTCCCTCGGCGCCACCCTGTTCATGGCGGTGGAGGGGGTGCCGCCCGCGCCGGGGGCGTCGCTGGCGCGGGCCGGGGCGCTGGCTCCCGTCCTGGTGCGCCTGCTGTCGGGCAACCCGGCCGACCGGCCCGCCCCCGAAGTCCTCCGGCACGAGCTGCGGGCGGTCATGGGCCCGCGGCGATGACCCGCGTGCCCGTCCTGCCGCGCGCCGCCGGCGCCGGCTCCGTCACGCGGGACGCCGGCCGGTGGTGGCCGCTCGTGCCCGCCGGCGTCGCCGCGGCGGCCGGGTCCTGGGGGCTGCCGGGGCCGTCGTTGTGGCGGGACGAGTCGGTCAGCGCGCTGGTCGCGCGCATGCCGTTCGGCGAGCTGCGCCGTTTCCTCGCCGACCTCGACGCCGTCCACGCCCTCTACTACCTGCTGCTGCGGCCCTTCGCCGCGCTTCCCTGGCCGCCGGAGATCGCCGTCCGGCTGCCCTCGGTGCTCGCCTTCACCGCCGCCGCGCTCGGGGTCGCGGCCCTGGGCCGCCGCCTGGCCGGCACCCCCGCCGGCCTGTACGCCGGTCTGCTGTACGCCCTCACCCCCGTCGCCGCCCGGTACGCCCAGGAGGCCCGCTCGTACGCCCTGGTGAGCGCGGTCGCCGTGCTGGCCACGTGGCTCCTGGTCAAGCTGCTGGACCGTCCGGGCGCGGGGGTCTGCGCGGCCTACGGCGCGAGCGTGGCCCTGCTGGGCTGGCTGCACCTGTACGCCCTGCTGCTCGTCCCCGCCCACCTGCTCACCGCTTGGCTGCCCGCACTCCGCCGCCGGCTCACCGCGAACCCGTCGTCCGCCGTCGTGCGGACGTCGGTCGCGGTCGGCGCGGCGGGGGCGGCGCTCGTGCCGCTGCTGGTCCTGGCCGCCGGTCAGCGGGACGCCCAGGTGTTCTGGCTCAGGGCCCCCGGCTGGGCCGAGCTGGCCGCCTTCCCCGGTGAGGTCGCGGGGGCGGGCGCGGCCGTGCTGTTCGCGGCCGCGTTGTGGGGAGCCGTGCGCGCCCCGGCTGTGGCGGTGTGGGCGGTGCTGCCGGTGGCGCTCTCGTTCGCGATCTCCCAGGTCCAGCCCGTCTACCATCCGCGTTACGTGCTCTTCGCGGTCCCGCTGCTCGCGGTGCTCGCCGGGATCGGCCTGGCCGGGGTGCGTTGGCGGGCCGTGCCGGTGGCGGCCCTGGCGCTGTTCGCCGTGCTCGTGTTCCCCGCGCAGGCGGCGATGAGGCAGCCCGCCGCCCGTCCCGACGACCTGCGCACGCTGGCCGCCACGCTGGCCGCGGAGGAACGTCCGGGCGACCGGGTGCTGTTCGTGCCGCAGCGCTTCCGGCTGTTCGTGGCCGTGTACGGCGCCCCGTACGACCGCCTGACGGACCTCACCCGCGCGCCCGGCGCGCCCGGCCCGCGCACGGCCGCCGAACTGGACGCGGCCCTGAAGGGCGTGGACCGGGTCTGGCTCGTCTCCCCCAGAATCGGGACGAAGTACGCCGACGACGAGCGCTACCGCACCCTCCAAAGAACGCTCGTCCCAGGACAGACCCGCACGTTCGGCTCGATCCACCTCACCCTCTGGTCCCGCAACAATTGAGATACATCGCGTCATGGAACCTCAGGCACGGGTCCACTCGTTGGACGGGCGACGCAGAATGTGGGAGAGGCGGGGCGCGGGCTCCGCGTTCGGAGGAAGCCAGGGATGTCGCCAGTTCAGAAGTACGTCATCGGCGCAGGCGCCGCGGTTCTGCTCTCGCTGATCTTCTTGCCGGGCTGGATCACCCTGCTGGTGGTGCTCGGCGCGGTCGCGGCGCCGGTGGTCGGCTACCTCATGCTCGACCCGTCGCAGCGCGAGCGGCTCAAGCGGGCCCGCAGGCGCGGGATTGGCGGCTGAGGCCCGCGAGCCGCGGCGGGGGTCGTCAGGCCCTCGCCGCGCTCAGCTCCGACCGCACCCGGCTGTGCACCCTGCGCTCGACGTAGAACGACAGGAACGGGACGGTGCCGCCGAGCATGACCCCGAGCATGTACGGCCAGCTCCAGCGCGCCTTCATGCCCAGGTTCATGACGGTGATGAGGTAGATCATGTACAGGCCGCCGTGGATGGGCGCGACGATCTTCGACAGCTCGGCGGCGCCGAAGCCGTAGCGCAGCACCATCGCGACGCACAGGATGAGCAGCATGACGCCGACCACGTAGGCGAGCACCCGGAAGGGCTTGAGAGCCGATTCCACCGTTAACCTTCCAGAACCATCTCGGGGGACTTGTCGCGGTCCCGATCCGCCCGTACGGCGTCGCGTACGAAGTGGAACCACATGAAGACGGCGAATCCAGCGAAGATCCACCAGTTTGCGGCATAAGCCAGGTTACGCCAGGTCAGCGTGCCGCCGACCTCCGGCGGCCGGATCTTCACCTGCGTGAGCGAGCCGGACGGCGGCTGCGCCACCATGAAGCCGGTCCGCAGCTTCTGGCCGGTCCACAGGTTGATCAGCTCTCCGGTGGACACGGTCTGCACCTGGCCGGGAGGCAGCCCCTCGGCCCGCCGCTGGACGCTGTCGGTGCCCTGCTGACCCCGCAGCCGCCCCTGCACCGTGACCCGGCCCTGCGGCACGGCGGCGACGCCCGGATCGTCCGCCTTGGCCACCCAGCCGCGCACGACCGGCATCAGCGTGCCGTCGTCGAGCCTGAGCGGGGTGAGCACCCAGTAGCCGTGGCCGCGCGAGACGTTGCCGCCGGGGGCGTCGACGTCGGGCCGCCGGTCGGCGACCAGGAGCTGCCGGGCGGCCTCGTACGTGCCCTCGGCGGCGACCCTGCGGCCGACGGCCTCGCCCTCCATCTGCCCGCCCACCTGGGCCAGCGTGGCGACCCCCACGGGCGCAGGATCGACGGCCGCGTGCGGCTTGCCGGAGTCCTGGAACACGCCGAGCTGCCAGCGGCCCAGCAGGATGAACGCGACGAGGACCCCGATCGTCAGCAGATGCAGCCCCACGACGCGGGGCGAGAGCAGGGTCCGGAGCATGCCTCAAAGCTATCCGCCGGGGGGAGTGGTCCCCTCATCAGCCCATGCCTACAGGTAGTGGCAAAGGGGTGCAAATGGACCATGCCATCGCGCTAGGCTGCTGGCCATGTCTGACCAGCATATCGATCCCGCGGGCAACACCCAGCAGTTCCGCGCCTTCGCTCAGCGCCAGGAGCAGGAGGCCGCGGCGGCCCCCAAGAAGTCGCCGCTGCTGCCGATCCTCGCGGTCGCCGTGGTGATCGTGATCATCGGCGTCGCCGCCTTCCTGCTGCTCCGCTAACACCCAACCGCACACGGACACCCCACCCGCCCCGACGCCGTGGCGGGTCTTCGCCGTCTCCGCACACCTGGCACATACCGGCCGGTCGGTGTGACGGGCTTCATGACAGGACGCCCCTGGACCGGCGGCTGACGACTGACTACTTTGGACATTACGTCCAATACACCGGACACCATAGCCGAGGAGAGGCTCAAGCAGCACGTCAAGGGGTTCATGAGGTCAGGGGGTTCAGTGGCCGAGCCAGGATTGGTGATCATCGGCACCGGCTTCGCCGGGATCGGCATGGCGATCAAGCTCAAGCAGGCCGGCTACCACGACTTCGTGATCCTGGAGAAGGCCGCCGACCTCGGCGGCACCTGGCGGGACAACACCTACCCCGGCTGCGCGTGCGACGTGCCGTCGCACATGTACTCCTACTCGTACGAGCTGAACCCCGGCTGGTCGCGGATGTTCGCCCCGCAGGCCGAGATCCGGGACTACGTCCGCAGGTGCGCGGACAAGTACGGAGTGACCCCCCACATCCGCTACGACAAGCACGTCACGTCCCTGGAGTACGACGACGACCGCCGGAACTGGACGGTCACCACGGAGGACGGCGCAACCATCCGGACGAACGCGATCGTTTCCGGCATCGGCGCCCTCCACATCCCGAAATTTCCGGAAATTGTGGGGAGGGAATCCTTCGCCGGCCCGTCCTTCCACTCCGCCGAATGGGACCACTCGGTCGACCTGACCGGCAAGCGCGTCGCCGTCGTCGGCACCGGCGCGTCCGCCGTCCAGTTCGTCCCCCGGCTCGCCCCCCGGGTGCGCGAGCTGACCGTCTTCCAGCGCACGCCGCCGTGGATCCATCCCAAGCCCGACTTCGCCTTCTCCCCCGCCGCCCGGCGCGTCCTGGCCCTGCCCGGCATGGCGCGGGCCCTGCGCGGGGCCATCTACTGGGCGCTGGAGAGCCGGGCGCTCGGCTTCGCGGTGCACCCGCGCCTGATGAAGGCGCACGAGGCGCTGGCGCTCAGGCACCTGGCGGCGCAGGTGCCCGATCCCGGCCTGCGCCGCAGGCTGACGCCCGGCTACACGATCGGCTGCAAGCGCGTGCTGATCTCCAGCGACTACTATCCGGCCCTGACCCGGCCGGACGTCACCCTCGTCACCGACGGCATCGCCGAGATCCGGCCCCGCTCGATCGTGACCACGACCGGCGCGGAGCACGCGGCCGACGTGATCGTCTACGGCACCGGCTTCAAGGTCGTGGAGGCCCTCCAGGACCAGCGCATCACCGGCCGGAACGGCCTGAAGATCCAGGACGCCTGGCAGCACGGCATAGAGACCTACCACGGCATCACCACCTCCGGCTTCCCGAACCTGTTCTTCCTGCTCGGCCCGAACACCGGCCTCGGGCACAACTCGGTGGTCTTCATGATCGAATCGCAGGTCCGCTACGTCATCGAGTGCCTGCGCCTGCTCTCCAGGAACCAGGCCAGGGCGCTGGACGTCAGGAAGGACGTCCAGGACGCCTTCAACCGCCGGCTGCACGCGCGCCTGGACCCGCTCGTGTGGAACGCGGGCGGCTGCCGCTCCTGGTATCTGGACGAGCACGGAGTGAACCGGACGATCTGGCCGGGCTTCACCTTCGAGTACTGGGCCCGTACGCGGCGGGTGCGGCCGCAGGCGTACGAGCTCATCTACTGAGGACGGCGGGTCACCCGCGGCCCAGCGCCTTGAGCTGGACGGGGGTGAGCGCGGAGACGTTCTGGTCCACCGGCGCGTCGGCGTACTGGTGGATGGTCCAGGTCTGCCAGTCGGCGGGGGCGTTCACCTGGCCGGGGCCCACGCCGCAGCGGGCCAC
Organism: Nonomuraea sp. NPDC049684; assembly: GCF_044465345.1. Lineage (NCBI taxonomy): Bacteria > Bacillati > Actinomycetota > Actinomycetes > Streptosporangiales > Streptosporangiaceae > Nonomuraea > Nonomuraea sp. NPDC049684. The sequence continues at coordinate 504,649 of NZ_JBITLO010000002.1, forward strand.
CCACAGCGGGTACCCCTGGAGGCCGTGGCCGTACTCGTCGGCGAAGTTCCAGCCGCTGTAGAACAGCGGCGTGACGCCGGTCCTGGCCTGGACGTGCGCCAGCCACTTCCTGGCCCAGGCGTTGACCTCGGTCACCGACCGGCCGTCGGCGGTCTCCAGGTCGAGCGCGAGCAGGTCGCCCTTGGCGGCCGGCTGCCGGTCGACCACGGACAGGAAGTGGTCGGCCTCGGCGATCGGGTCGTTCGACGGGTGCCCGTAGTGGTAGGCGCCCCGCACCTTGCCCTTCGCGCCCAGGTCGGCCCAGTGGCGGGCGAAGGAGGCGTCCACGCGGGTGGCGGTTCCTCCTGAGGGGAACCGGGGCCGCCCACGGGTGTCTGTCGGAATGCCACGACGGCGGCTGATGAGCTGCGGCAGGCGGTTCCCGCCCGGCGGCATGGCGCGTCGCGATGCCCGTCACCACCCCGTGACCTGGGCAAACATTCCCTCATGCCGGAGTCAAGCCGGCACTCCCCCGCGAGGGGCGGCGGCCCGCGAGGGGGCCGCCGCCGTGCGCGCTCAGCGCGGGTTCACGACCAGGGCGCTGCCGCCGCCCCGCCGTACGGGCTCGGCGACGGCCTGGACCAGGCCGTGGCCGCGCAGTTCCAGCGCCGTGGCCGCGCCGATCTCGGGGTTCAGCGCGAAGCCGTGCCCCTTGGCCTCCAGCTCGGTGCGGTACTTGTCGAGGAACGCCTGCTCGGCCTGCGTCTGGGCGGTGTTGCGCTGCGTGGCCCGCGGCGCGGCGAGGGCGTCGGGCAGGCTCATGCCGAACTCGTACCGGTTGACCAGGATCTGCAGCACGGTGGTGATGATCGTCGAGCCGCCCGGCGAGCCCGCGGCCAGCACCGGCCTGCCGTGCTCGAACACCAGCGTGGGCGCCATCGACGAGCGCGGCCGCTTGCCGGGGCCGGGCAGGTTGGGGTCGCCGGGGGCGGGGCCGAAGGTGAAGTCGGTCAGCTCGTTGTTGAGCAGCACGCCGCGGCCCGGCACCACGATGCCGTTGCCGCCGGTCGACTCGATGGTGAGGTTGTAGGCGACCACGTTGCCCCAGCGGTCGGCGACGACCAGGTGCGTGGTCTCCGGCCCCTCGTCCGCGATCGGGGTCGCGCTGCCGGTCGGGGTGGCGCAGGAGCCGTACGTGCCGTCGGGGCTGCCGGGTGCGACCGGGCTGGTCAGGGCCCTGTCGCCGATCAGGCAGGCCCGCTCCTTGGCGAACCCGTCGGACAGCAGCTCGCGCAGCGGCACGCCGGGGATGTCGCCGACGTAGGCGTTGCGGTCGGCGAAGGCCAGCCTGGACGCCTCCAGGTACTCGTGCAGGCCCACCTTGGGCAGGGCTTCGAGGATGTTGAGCGCCTCGCCGACGGTCGAGCCGCCCGAGGACGGCGGGGCCATGCCGTAGACGTCCATGCCGTTGTAGGAGATCTTGGTGGGCTCGCGCAGGAGGGCGCGGTAGTCCCGCAGGTCCGACAGCTCCATCAGGCCGGGCCTGACGTTGCGGGTGCTGCCGGGGGTGACCGGCGGCTTCTTCACCGTGGCCACGATCTCGGCGCCGAGCCGGCCGCCGTACAGCCAGCCGGGGCCGCGCCGGGCCAGTTCCCGGTACGTGTTGGCCAGTTCCGGGTTCCGGAACACCGAGCCGACCGGCGGCGGGGCGCCGTTCGGCAGGTAGAGCCGGGCCGTCGAGGCGATGTCCTTGAAGCGGTCGGCGTTCGCGGCGGTCTGGTCGTGGAAGGTCTGGTCCACGACGAAGCCGCGGGAGGCCACCTCGATGGCGGGCTGGAGCGCCTGGCCGAGCGAGAGCGTGCCGAACCGGCGCAGGGCCAGGTCCCAGTGCGCCAGCGTGCCGGGCACGCCCGCCGACAGGCCGCTGGTGACGCCCTCGTCGAACGGGATGCCCTCGAAGCTGGTGGCGGTCATCGCGCGCGGGGCGGTCTCGCGGCCGTCGATGGTGACGACCTTGCGCTGCCTGGCGTCGTACAACACCATGAAGCCGCCGCCGGTCAGGCCGGCCGAGTACGGCTCGGTCACCCCGAGCACGGCTCCGGCGGCCACGGCCGCGTCGACGGCGTTGCCCCCGCGTCTCAGCACGGAGATCGCGGCCTTGCTGGCGTCGAGGTCGACGGTGGCGACGGCGCCTCCGTACCCCTCGGCGACCGGGGCCTTCTGCTGGGGGCCCGCCGACGCGGGCGCGGCGGGCAGGAGTGAGATGAGGACTGCTGCTGCGGAGAAGATCACACGGCGCATGGTGTCCACGATGACCCAGCTACGCCCGTCGTGGTAGGGCCCCCTCGGACAAGGGGATGATGTCGCGCGCGCCGCCGTGGCCTAGCGTGGAGGCGTGCGTAGGAAGTCCGGTTTCGACCCTTATCTCGCCCTGATCGTGGCGGTCGCCCAGCTGGTGATCGCCCAGGGCGCGACGTGGGGCCAGCGTCTCCTCAGGGAGCAGCTCGACCCGTACGCGTACGCGTTGCTGCTGGTCGGGCCGCTGGCCATCCTCTTCCGCAGGCGCTTCCCGCTGCTGACGGTCGCCGTCGCGCTCGCCGCGATGGACCTGTTCCTCATCGGCGGCTACGCCTACGGCCCCGCCTTCCTCAGCCCGGGCGTCCTGCTGTTCCTCCTGGTCACCGGAGGCAGACGGCTGATGGCCTGGACGATGGCGACCATGACGGTGACCTCGCTGCTCAGCTACGCCTGGTGGGTGGGCAACCGGGACCTGTTCCACAGCGTGGCGATCCTGGCGTTCATCCTGCTGTTCATGGTCGTGGCCGAGCTGGTCAGGATCGTCAGGGAGCGCCGGGCCGAGCGCGAGCGCGTCGCGGAGGAGGAGGCCAGGCGGCAGGCCAGCGAGGAGCGCCTGACCATGGCCCAGGAGCTGCACGACGTGCTCGCGCACAACATCTCGCTCATCCACGTGCAGGCCAGCACCGCGCTGCACCTCATCGACGCCAACCCCGAGCAGGCCCGCTCGGCCCTGGCCACGATCAAGACGGCGTCCAAGGAGGTGCTGGGCGAGATGCGCTCGGTGCTCAACGTGCTGCGCGAGGGCGCCCCGCGATCCCCGACGGCCGGGCTCGACCGCCTCGACGACCTCGTCCAGCGTTCGGGGATGGAGGTCTCGCTCAGGCGGGTGGGGTCGCGGCCGCTGCCGCCGCAGGTCGAGCGGGCCGCGTACCGGATCGTGCAGGAGTCGCTCACCAACGCCGCCCGCCACGCGCCCGGCTCGCGGGTGTCGGTGCGCCTGGAGTACGGCGCCCAGGAGCTGGTCATCGTGGTCGCCGACACGGGGGCGACCAAGCCGGCCGTGCTGTCGGAGGAAGGCAGCGGCAACGGCATCCCCGGCATGCGCGAGCGCGCCTCCGCCCTGGGCGGCACGCTCGTCGCCGGCCCGTCGGGCGGCGGCTTCCAGGTCGAGGCCCGTCTGCCCCTACCCGAGGAGAACCCAACGTGATCAAGGTGTTGCTCGCCGACGACCAGGCGCTGGTCCGGGCGGGCTTCAAGGCCCTGCTGGACGCCCAGCCCGACATGACCGTGGTCGCCGAGGCGGCCGACGGCGCGGAGGCGGTGCGCCTGGCCGGCGAGCACGCCCCTGACGTCGTGCTGATGGACATCCGCATGCCCGGCACCGACGGCCTGACCGCCACCCGCCTGATGCCGCCCGGGCCGCACATCATCATCCTGACCACCTTCGAGCTGGACGAGTACGTCTTCGAGGCGCTGCGCGGCGGCGCGTCCGGCTTCCTGGTCAAGGACACCGAGCCGGCCGAGCTCATCCAGGCCGTGCGGGTGGTCGCGGCGGGCGAGGCGCTGCTGTCGCCGAGCGTGACCCGGCGGCTGATCGCCGAGTACGCCTCGCGCGCCAAGGAGCCGGTCGCCACCCAGGGCCTCGACCAGCTCACCGAGCGCGAGCGCGAAGTGCTGTCCCTGGTCGGCACGGGCATGACCAACGACGAGATCGCCGCCAAGCTGTTCATGTCGCCGGCCACGGCCAAGACCCACGTCAGCCGGGCCATGATGAAGCTGCACGCCCGCGACCGCGCCCAGCTCGTCGTCATCGCCTACGAGTCGGGCCTGGTCAAGCCGGGCTGGCTCTGACGGCGGACGGTCCCGCGCCGAACCACGCCCGCGCGGCCTCGGCCAGGCCGCCGGTCCCGGCCCAGGCCACGTACCCGTCGGGGCGGACGAGCAGCACGTCGGCGGGCGGCTCGGCGCACCGCGCCCGCACCACGTCGATCCAGCCGCCTTCGGGCAGCGCCGGGGCCGGGTCGTCGCGGAGGTCGAGGAGGACCGGCCGTCCGGACCGCAGCAGCCCGGCCGCCCGCTGCTCCCCCGCCGCCGTGCTCAGCGGCAGGTCGGGGAGGAACCGGCCGGCGAGCGGATGCGGGTGCTCCAGCCCGGACGCGGGCGGGTAGCGGGTGTCGGAGCCGTGCAGGAGCGCGGCGAGCCGGCGCAGCGGCTGCTCGTCGGCGAACAGCTCGGCGAGCAGCGCGCGCAGGGCGTCGCCGTCCTCGCCGGGGGCCCGTTCCAGCGCCGCCTGGGCGCGGGTCTGGGCCAGCGCTCGCGCGGCCACCGGACGGCGCTCCTCCTCGTAGGTGCCGAGCAGCCCGGCGGGCACCCGTCCGAGCAGCACGGCGGCCAGCTTCCAGGCCAGGTTGGCCGCCTCCGTCAGGCCGACGTTGAGCGCCGATCCGCCCGCCGGGAACAGGTGGGCGGCGTCCCCGGCCAGGAACACCCGCCCGGCCCGGTAACGCTCGGCGAGCCGGGCCTGGGCGACCGTGCCGGACAGCCAGATCGGCTCGCCCAGCGGCAGGTCCCGCCCGATCACCCGGCGTACGGCCGCGCGGAAGTCGTCCGGGGTCACCGGGCCGACGGGCAGCGTGCCGCGCTCGCGCACCCCCGCGATGAGCACGCCGGGCCGCAGCGAGGTGAGCAGCAGGCGGCCGGACGGGGTGCGGTTCCAGCCGGGTTCCAGGCCCTCGACCCGCGGCGCCCGGAACGGGCCCTGCTCGTCCAGGGCGAAGTGGCCGAGCCGCAGCACCTCGTCGTCGGTGGTGCCCGGGAAGCCGATGCCCGCCAGGGCGCGGACGGTGCTGTGCCCGCCGTCGCAGCCGACCACGTACCGGGCGCGGGCCCGGCCGGTGGACAGCTCCAGCGTGACGCCCTCCTCGTCCTGGGCCAGCCCGACGACCTCGTGGCCGCGCCTGATCTCGGCCCCGAGCCGGGCGGCCCGCTCGGTCAGCAGCCGTTCCAGCCGGGGCTGCTGGATCAGCAGCAGCCGCAGCGGCATGCCGTCGTGCCCGGCGAAGCGCAGCGGCACCTGCCCGAACGGGAACCCCGGGGCGGGGCCGGCGAAGCCGCTGCCCTCGGCGAGGAGGCCGAGCAGGCCGCGGTGGCCGAGCAGTTCCACGATCTGCCCGGCGAGCCCGTTGGCCTTGGGCAGCTCGCTCGGTTCCGGGCGTTTGTCCAGCACGATCGGGCGTAAGCCGGCCAGCGCCAGCTCGCCCGCGAGCATGAGCCCGACCGGGCCCGCTCCCACGATCATCACGTCGTCCATGCCTGTCAGGCTAGATTGACAAAATCCCGCCTGTCAATCTAGCCTGACAGCGTGGACATGGAAGAGCTGTCTCAACGCATCAGGTCGAACGACCCCGCCCTCGGCCTTCGGGCGGTGGGCGCGCTGCACCGGCTGGCCGAGCAGGTCGAGGCGGCGTCGGTGGCGGCCGCCAGGGAGCAGGGCTGGACCTGGGAACAGATCGGCGACGCGCTCGGCATGTCGCGGCAGTCCGTGCACGCCAGATACGGAAAGTGAGGATCGCCATGTTCGGCAAGGAGAAGAGCCCCTTCGCGACCGTCGTCAGCGCGGCGCTCGACGAGGCCAGGCAGCGCGGCGACCGGCGGCTCGGCACCGAGCACCTGCTGCTCGGCCTGCTGCACGATCCCGCCGCCGAGCCGGCGCGGGCGCTCGGCGTGGACCTGGCCGGGGCGCGCGCCGCGCTCGACGAGCTCGACCGCGAGGCGCTGCGCTCGATCGGCCTCGACCTCGGCCAGGCCCCGCGCGCGACGCCCCGCCGGCATCCGCCGGTCCCCGGCACCGCGCTCACGTCGAGCGCCCGCGCGGTGATCAACGCCGCCATCGGGGCCACCCGGCGGAAGACCAGGTCCCAGGCGCCCCACCACCTCCTGCTCGCCCTCCTGGAGCGGGACCGCCACGACCCGGTGGCCCGGCTGATCGACCAGCTCGGGATCGACCGCGCGGCCGTCCGCGCCCGCGTCGCCTGACCGGCGACACGGGAGAAATCCGGTTGAAGCCGCGCCGGGGCGCTGACAGGGTCGAAGGATGCGGCGTACATACGATGACCTGGTCGAAGAGGCCGACACGGTGTCCGTGGCCGGCTGGGACTTCTCCTGGCTGGAGGGCCGGGCCACCGAGGAGCGGCCCTCGTGGGGCTACTCCCGCCTGCTGGCCGGGCGGATGGCGGGGGCGCAGGCGGCGCTCGACGTCCAGACCGGCGGCGGCGAGATCCTGGCCGGGCTGCCCACCTTGCCGAAGGTGACGGTGGCGACCGAGTCGTGGCCGCCCAACCTGGCGCTGGCCGCCGCCCGGCTGCGCCCGCGCGGCGCGTACGTGGTGGCCGACGACGACGAGCCGCGCCTGCCGTTCCGCGACGGCGTCTTCGATCTGGTGGTCAGCCGCCATCCGGTGGCCACCTGGTGGGCGGAGATCGCCCGGGTGCTGCGTCCCGGGGGCGCGTACTTCTCGCAGCAGGTCGGCCCGCGCAGCGTGTTCGAGCTGACCGAGTTCTTCATGGGCCCGCAGGACGGCTCGGCCCGCGACCCGCGTCAGGCCGTGGCGGAGGCGGAGGCGGCCGGGCTGGAGGTGGCCGACCTGCGGGCCGAGCGGCTGCGGATGGAGTTCCGCGACATCGGCGCGGTGATCTACTTCCTGCGCAAGGTGATCTGGATCGTGCCGGGCTTCTCGGTCGCCCGCTACGGCGACAAGCTGCGTGAGCTGCACGAGCTCATCGAGGCCGAGGGCCCGTTCGTCGCCCATTCGTCCAGGTTCCTCATCGAGGCCCGGCGGCCCGAAGCGCACCCGTCCTTCGGACGATGAGACGCGCCGGCGCGCTACCGCCCCGGGCGTACGCCGGGCCGGCCTGAGCACTCCCCCGGGCGCAGCGGCGGCGGCTCCCGGCGGGCGATTCGCCGCGCCACCGCAAGGCGGACCCTGGAGGCAGGACGAAGGAGGAAGTCATGCATCCGCATCTCTGGCCGGTCTTCCCGGTCTTCTGGGGCCTGTTCTGGGTCGCGCTCGTCGCGCTCACCGTCACCGCGCGCCGCAAGGGCTGGTGGGGGCGTCGCCCGGCGGCCGTTCCCGAGCGGCCCACCGCGTCGGCGGAGCAGATCCTGGCCGAGCGGTACGCCCGCGGCGAGCTGGGCGACGACGAGTTCTTCGAGAAGATGTCCGTGCTCAAGGGCGCAACCACCTAAACATCACTTAGGGTACAAGAACTGTCACTGGCCGCATCCGGCCTGCCGCGTTACGTTTCCCCCGAAAGCATCGCGCGCGAGCGGGGAGGGCTGAGCGTGGAGGCGGTCACCCTGTTCGCCGGGGGCGTGGCAGCCGGGCTGGTGGCGGGCACGGCCTCGTGCACGGCCGCCCAGGGCGGGCTGCTCGTGGGCCTGGTCGGCCACCGCCCCGGCCGCGACCCGGCGCTGGTGGCCTGGTTCCTGGCCGGGCGGCTGGCCGCGTACACGCTGGCGGGGGCGCTGCTCGGGCTGCTCGGCTCGGCGGTCGGCCTGCCGCCGCGGGCGCGGGCCGTGCTCCTGGTCGCGGCCGGCTGCGCCGTGATCGTGTTCGCGGTCCGGCTCATGCGCGGCGGGCGGCACGCGTGCGCCGAGCCCGTCCGGCCGTCCGGGTACAAGGCGCCGCTGCTGGGGGCGGCCACCGTCCTCGTGCCCTGCGGGGTGACGATCGGCATGGAGATGCTCGCCGTCTCCAGCGGCTCGCCGCTGTCGGGCGCGGCGGCCATGGCGGGGTTCGTGGTCGGCACGGCCCCGGCGTTCGCGCTGCTCGGCTACATGCTGCGGCGGATCTCCCGCACCCGGCTGGCCAGGTTCGCCGGGGTCGTCGCCGTCGCCGCCGGGCTGTGGACCGTCGTGGCCGGGCTCAACCTGGGCGGCTGGACGGGAGAGGCCGCGCCGGCCGCCGCGGGGCCCGCCGCCCGGACCGTCACGGTCTACGCCACCCGCGAGGGCTACCGGCCCGCCGCCGTGTCCGTTCCGGCGAACGTACCGGTCGAGGTCATCTTCAAACTGGTCGATCCGGGCTGCACGGGCACCGTCACCATCGACGGGCGCGACGTGGCCCTGCCCGCCACCGTACGGCTGCCGCCCCACCGCCCCGGCTCGCTGCGTTACGTGTGCGGGATGGGGATGTATTCCGGGTTCATCAGGTTCTCCTAGGGCCGTTGTCGGCGATTACGGTTCGCGATCGTATGATCACGTGCCACTCTGTCGCCATGGCCTGGTGGCAGGGAGAGGTGGCGACGCCGGCCGTTCCGGCGCCACGGGTGGGTGACGAGCCGGAGTTGCTGGTGGCCGCGCAGCAGGGCGACGCCCAGGCGGCCCACCGGCTCGGCAAGCTCTACGCCCAGCGCGGCGACCGCGCGGCGGCCCGGCTCTGGTGGGAGCTGGCGGCCGCGGGCGGCAACGTCGACAGCGCGTACAACCTGGGCGTCTGGCACGAGAAGCACGGCAGCCTGGAGGAGGCGGTCATCTGGTACGAGACCGCCGCGGCCACCGGCGACGCGGAGGCCGCCGCCAACCTGGCCACGCTCCTGCTAGAACAGCGCGGCGACGCCGGCGCGGCGAGGGCCTGGTTCGAACGCTCGGCCCTGGCCGGGTCGCGCGCCGCGGCCCGCCGGCTGGCGCTGCTGTGCGAGGACACCGGCGAGACCGGCGTGGCCCGCGAGTGGCACCGCAGGGCGGCCGACGACGGCGACATGGCCTCGGCCCACGACCTCGGCTTCCTGGCCTACTCCGCCGGCGAGGACGAGGAGACCGTGCGCTGGTGGGAGTACGCCGCCAGGGGCGGCCACGCCGACTCCGCCCACTGCATGGGCCTCTACCTGCACGCCAGCCGCGACCCCGAGGGCGCCGAGGCCTACTACCGGCTGGCCGCCAAGAACGAGCACCCGGGCGCCGCCTCCCGCCTCGGCGCCATCTCCCTGTCCCGCGGCGACCTGCGTACGGCCCGCGCCTGGTACGAGCGGGCGGCCGCCGCCGGGCGGCTGGAGGACCAGCGCATGGCCGGGTTCGTCTGCGTGGAGCTCGGCGACACCCCGGCGGCCAGCCACTGGTTCGGCAGGGCGGCGGCGGGCGGCGACGCCGAGTCCGCCTTCAACTACGGCCTGCTGCTGATCGCCGAGTTCGGCGACCTGGCAGGCGGCCGCCACTGGTTCCGCCAGGCGGCGCGGGCGGGCCATCACGGCGCGGCGGTCGAGCTGGGCGGGCTGCTGACGGTCGCCGGCGAGCTGGGCGAGGCCGAGGAGTGGCTGGCCGACCCGCCGCCGCAGGCGTGGGCGCGCACCCCCGAGCCCGAGCTGGCCGCCCGCGCGGAGCTGGCGGCGGCGGCCACCGGCCGCAGGGGCGGCGTGCCGCTGTCGGTGCCCGACCTGACGGAGGTGCTGGGCACCTGGGACGTGGTGACCAGGCCGCTGCACGACCACTCCGACGTGATCGGCTGGCTGGTGGAGCGGAGCGGGGTGCACCGCAGCGCGGTCGAGCACCTGGCGTCGGTGCGCGGCACGCTGCTGCGCCCCGGCAGCGCGCCGTGGCCGGGCACGGGCGAGATCCAGCACGTCCTGGCCACCGCCCGTGACCTGCGGCGCCGACTGGGCGTGCGTTAGGGGCGCGACCGCCGGCCGCGCCCCTGGAGGAGAATCAGAGAACGTCGGCGACCGGCGTGTACGGCAGCCCCAGCGCCTGGGCGACCGGCTCGTTGGTGAGCAGGCCGTCGTGGGTGTTCAGCCCGCCCGCCAGGCCCTGGTCGGCCTTCAGCGCGTCGCGCCAGCCCAGGTTGGCCAGCTTGACCGCGTACGGGAGCGTCGCGTTGGTCAGGGCGTAGGTGGAGGTGTTGGCCACCGAGCCGGGCATGTTGGCCACGCAGTAGAAGATCGACCCGTGCACCGTGTACGTCGGCTCGGCGTGCGTGGTCGGCCGCGAGTCCTCGAAGCAGCCGCCCTGGTCGATGGCGATGTCCACGAGCACCGAGCCCGGCTTCATCCGCGCGACCAGGTCGTTGGAGACCAGCGTCGGGGCCTTGGCGCCGGGGATCAGCACCGCGCCGATGACCAGGTCGGCCTGCAGGACCTCGCGCTCGATCGCGTACGAGGTGGACACGAGGGTCTTGAGCCGGCCCTGGTAGATGGCGTCGATCTGGCGGAGCCGGTCGATGTTGGTGTCGAGCACGGTCACGTCCGCGCCCATGCCGACGGCGATCTGCGCCGCGTTGAGGCCCGACACGCCGCCGCCGATGACGACGACCTTGGCCGGGGCCACGCCGGGCACCCCGCCGGGCAGCACGCCCCGGCCGCCGTTGAACCGCATGAGGTTGTAGGCGCCCACCTGCGGCGCGAGCCGGCCCGCGACCTCCGACATCGGGGCGAGCAGCGGCAGCGTGTGGCCGACCTGCACGGTCTCGTACGCGATGCCGGTCGTCCTGGCGGCGAGCAGGGCGTCGGTGCACGGGCGGGAGGCGGCCAGGTGCAGGTAGGTGAACAGCACCAGGCCCTCGCGCAGGCGGTGGTACTCCTCCGCGATGGGCTCCTTGACCTTCAGGACCATGTCCGCCCCGGCCCAGACGGCGTCGGCGTTGTCGAGGATCTTCGCGCCCGCGGCGAGGTACTCCTCGTCGGTGATGTGTGAGCCGAGGCCGGCACCCCGCTGGACGGTGACGTCGTGACCGTTCCGCACCAGCTCGTGAACACCGGCGGGGGTGACCGCCACACGGTATTCGTGGTTCTTGACCTCGGCAGGGACGCCGATCTTCATCGTAGGGATCCTTTCGGAGACCGGCACTTCGTCGTACCGGGTGGGGAGGGTGTTAGAGGCGCGCCCACGCTTCCGAGAGCACACCCCGCAGGATGGATCCGATCTCGTCGAACTCCCTCTGCCCCGCGATCAGCGGGGGCGCGAGCTGGATCACGGGGTCGCCGCGGTCGTCCGCCCGGCAGTAGAGTCCGGCGTCGAACAGCGCCTTGGACAGGAATCCGCGCAGCAACCGCTCGGACTCCTCGGCGTTGAACGTCTCCTTGGTGGCCTTGTCCTTGACCAGCTCGATGCCCCAGAAGTAGCCCGAGCCCCGCACGTCGCCGACGATCGGCAGGTCGCGCAGGTCGTCGAGGGCGGCCTGGAAGAGGGGCTCGTTCTTGGTGACGTGGCCGAGCAGGTCCTCGCGCTCGAAGATGTCGAGGTTGGCGAGGGCCACGGCGGCCGACACGGGGTGGCCGCCGAAGGTGTAGCCGTGGGCGAACATGTTGTCGCCCTGCTTGAACGGCTCGAACAGCCGCTCGTGCGCGATCATGGCGCCGATGGGCGAGTAGCCACTGGTCAGGCCCTTGGCGCAGGTGATGATGTCGGGCACGTAGTCGAACTTCTGGCCGCCGAACATGGTGCCGAGGCGGCCGAAGGCGCAGATGACCTCGTCGGAGACGAGCAGCACGTCGTACTCGTCGCAGATCTCGCGCAGGCGCTGGAAGTAGCCGGGGGGCGGCGGGAAGCAGCCGCCGGCGTTCTGGACGGGCTCGGCGAAGACGGCGGCCACCGTGTCGGGGCCCTCCATCTCGATGGCGCGGGCCACGCGGTCGGCCGCCCAGATGCCGTACTGCTCCGGCGACATGCCGGGGACGCCGCTGATCTCGTCGGCGCGGTAGTAGTTCGTGTTCGGGACGCGCACCGAACCGGGCACGAGGGGCTCGAACATCTGCTTGAACGCCGGGATGCCGGTGATCGACAGGGCGCCCTGCGGGGTGCCGTGGTAGGCGATCTGGCGGCTGATGACCTTGTGCTTGAGCGGCTTGCCGACGAGCTTGTAGTACTGCTTGGCCAGCTTCCACGCGGTCTCGACGGCCTCGCCGCCGCCGGTGGTGAAGAAGACCCGGTTCAGCTCGCCCGGCGCCTGCTCGGCCAGGCGGGCGGCCAGCTCGGCCGCCTTGGGGTGCGCGTAGGACCACAACGGGAAGAAGGCCAGCTCCTGCGCCTGCTTGGCGGCGGCCTCGGCCAGCTCGCCACGCCCGTGCCCGACCTGGACGACGAACAGCCCGGCCAGGCCGTCGAGGTAACGCTTGCCGTGAATGTCGTAGATGTAGGACCCCTCACCGCGCACGATGGTCGGGATCTCGTTCTCCTGGTAGGCGCTGTGCCTCGTGAAGTGCAACCACAGGTTGTCCTGCGCGGCCTTCAGGACGTCGTTTTCCGGCTGCGTCATGGTTATCTTCCCTCGTGTCGAACTCTCCACAGTGTGCATCTTCACCTGCGGTTTGCCAAGCGAATCGGTCGCAGCACTATGCAAGAAAATCGAGATCCGCAGAACCGTTGTGTAACAGCAACGAAATCCGCAGGTAGATTAACGCGCGGGTCATGCCCGTTTCCATACTGTGGAACCTTCTGTGATCCAATGAGACCAAACTGCCGAGAACGACCCCCGGGGGACCGTCCCGTGACTCCTGACCAGATCGAGAGCGCCGTCGCCGCCGCGATGCCCCGAGCCATCGAGGAGCTCAAGCGGCTCGCCGCCATCCCCTCCGTGGCCTTCCCCGGGCACCCGGAGGAGCCGGTCCTCGCCGCCGCGGCGGTGACGGAGGAGCTCGTGCGCTCGGCGGGCCTGCCGCACGTCCAGCAGGTCGCCGTCGAAGGCAGCTTCCCCGCGATCTACGGCGAGGCCCCGCCCCCTCCCGGCGCGCCCACCGTCCTGCTGTACGCGCACTACGACGTGCAGCCCGCCGGCGACCTGGCCGCCTGGCGCACGCCGCCGTTCGAGCCCACCCTGATCGACGGCAAGCTGTACGGCCGCGGCTGCGCCGACGACAAGTCGGGCATCATCTCCCACATCGCCGCGCTGCGCGCCTTCCAGGGCCGGTTCCCGGTGGGCATCAAGGTCATCATCGAGGGCCAGGAGGAGTACGCGGGCGAGCGCCTGGAGGCCTTCGTCGAGCGCAACCCCGAGCTGCTGCGGGCCGACGCCATCGTGGTCGCCGACACCGGCAACCCGCGCGTCGGCGACCCGGCGGTCACCACGTCGCTGCGCGGCATGGCGGCCTTCACCATCGAGGTGCGCACGCTGCGCGAGGCCGTGCACAGCGGCTCGTTCGGCGGCGCCGCGCCCGACGCGCTGGCCGCCCTCATGCGCATGCTGACCGCGCTGCACGACGAGAACGGCGACATCCGGGTGCCCGGCCTGCCGCGCGGCAGCTTCCTCGGCCAGGGGCCCTCGGAGGAGGAGTTCAGGAAGACCGCCGGCGTGGCGGACGGCGTCTCGCTGGTCGGCTCCGGCTCGCTGGCCGACCGGCTGTGGGCCTCGTACGCCATCACCGTCACCGGCCTCGACGTGCCGACCGTGTCGGGCGCGGTGAACGCGGTCCAGCCGGCGGCGCGGGCCCGGGTGACCGTCCGGGTGCCTCCGTCCGGCGACCCGAAGACCACGGTCAACGCCGTGGTGGAGTTCCTGCGCCAGGTGGCGCCGTGGGGCGTGCAGGTGTCGTTCGACGACTTCACCGTCGGGTCCGGCTTCCAGGCCGACTCCGGCGGCAAGGCGCGGTCGGCGCTCAACCGGGCGATGGAGCGCGCGTTCGGCCGCCCGCCGCGCGACGTGGGCGCGGGCGGGTCGATCCCGCTGGTGAACACCCTGCTCAAGCAGTACCCGGCGGCCGAGATCCTGCTGTTCGGCGCCGAGGACGAGGACGCCGCCATCCACGCCCCCAACGAGCGGGTCGACCTCGACGAGCTGCGCCGGGTGGCCACCGCCGAGGCGCTGTTCCTCCAGGAGCTCAGCCTGCCGTCGGCGCTCGGCGTCTGAGCCCCGTCCCCTTGCCCGCCCGCTCGCCGCGGGCGGGGAGTCGCGTCGCCCTTCCCGGCCGGCCGCACGACGTTCCGCGGCAGCCGCCAGGAGGGGCCGCGTCAGGCGTGGTGGTCGGCCAGGCGCGACGGGTGCCTGGCCGTGCCGCGGCAGACCAGGCGCAGGCCGGTCTCCACCAGGGCCCAGCCCAGCCGCCGTTCCCAGGCGCGGGCGAGCGTCCCCGGGGCCGTCCGGCGTGGCCGGTCGGTTCTGTGGTGGGCCTGGGCGGCGGCGCGTAGTTCTTGTCCGCGTACTCGCTCGACAAGTAGGTATAAGTCGGGATTCATCCTGCTCTCCTCACGTCGTGAACGGGAACCCGTACAGGTGCACGGCCACGTTCTCGCGGCCCTCGGTGTCACCCGCCTCGCCGGCCGCCTTGCCGCGGGCCGTCCACTTCACGACCACGTCGTCGATCTCCTGCCTGAGGCCGCGCAACTCCTCCGCGGTCAGCGACAGCAGGAACTCCGACCCGAAGGACGAGTCCTGCCAGGCTTCGCTCCAGGCCCACTGCGCGTCGAGGTAGCCGTCGTACATCTCGGCGAGCTGGCGGGCGTGCAGGCGGGACAGGGTCTGGTGGACCACGACGCCCTCGGGGCTGTCGCGGAAGTCGGAGTTGCGGGTGGAGAAGCTCTCCGCCGACGTCCGCCACCAGCGCTCCCGGGCGTCGCCCCGGCCGCCCTGCGTCTCCTCGATCAGGCCGTGCGAGGCCAGCTTGCGCAGGTGATAGCTGACCAGGGAGACCGCCTCGTCCACCTGCTCGGCGAGCTGCGAGATTTTTCTGTCGCAGGCGGTCGCCATACTGCGTCCAGGAACAGGGACACGACGAGGGAGCAGGAACCATGAGCGAGGCATCGCGGGGCGTTTCCGGCACGACGGCGCGGGGGTGAGGCGGATGGCGACGTTCGCGCTGATCCACGGCGGCGGCAGCTCCGCCTGGGACTGGCACCTGGTCGAGGCCGAGCTGCGCGCCCGGGACCACCGCACGGTGGCCGTCGACCTGCCGATCGAGGACGAGTCGGCCGGCCTGGCCGACTACGCCGACACGGTGGCGCGGGCCGTCGGCGAGGCGGACGAGCTGGTCGTGGTGGCCCACTCGTGGGGCGGCTTCGTCGCCCCGCTGGTCTGCGACCGCCTGCCCGTCAAGCTGATCGTGCTGGTCACGGCCATGATCCCGGCCCCGGGCGAGCCGCCGGGCGACTGGTGGGCCAACACCGGCTACCGGGGCGCCGACGACCTGGACACGGTCGCGCAGTTCATGCACGACGTCCCGGAGGAGCTGGCGGAGGAGGAGCTGTCTCGGGGGCGTCCGCAGGCGGAGAAGTCGTCCGTCGAGCCGTGGCCGGGCGCGGCGTGGCCCGACGTGCCGACGCGGTTCCTGCTCTGCCGGGACGACCGGTTCTTCCCGCCCGAGTTCATGCGGCGCGTGGTCCGGGAGCGGCTCGGTGTCATGCCCGACGAGATCGGGGGCAGTCACATGGTCATGCTGTCGCGCCCGAAGGAGCTGGCCGAGCGGTTCGAGGCGTATCTCACAGTGTGACGCACCGCATCACGAGGTAATCTTTTGTACTGACCAGTCAGTTCAAGAGATGGGGTTGTGGTGATCGTCGCGGAGGGCTTGTCGATCGAGGGGGTGTTCCCGGCGGTCTCGCTGAAGGCGGGCCCCGGCACGCTCACGGCGGTCGCCGGGCCGGCGGGCAGCGGGCGTACGAGCCTGCTGCTCACGCTGGCCGGGCGGATGAAGCCGACGACGGGCACGCTCTCCGTCGCCGGGCACACCAGGCCGCGGGCCATCCGCAAGGCGGCGGCGCTCGCGCTGGTCGACGGCGTGACCGATCTCGACAGAGCGCTGACGGTCAAGGAGCACCTGCGCGAGCGCAGGCGCAAGCCGTACCAGGAAGTCCTGAAGCGGGCGGGGCTCGCGGCGCCGGACACGACGCCGGTGAGCGAGCTGGACCGCGAGCAGCAGGTGCGCCTCGGCGTCGCCCTGGCCCTGCTGGACGAGCCCGCGGTGATCCTCGCCGACAACGTGGACGCGGGCCTGCCCGACGACCGCGTACAGGAGCTCTGGGACCTCCTGCGCGACCTCGGCGCCGGCCTCGGCACGGCCGTGGTCGCGAGCTGCGTGCGCCCGCCCGCCCGCTACGACCACCTCGTGGAGCTGTGATGAAGGGCATGCTGCGGTCCCGGTTGACCCGGGCTGCGCTGGCGGCGGTGATCGTGCTGCCGCTGCTGTACGCCGGACTGTACCTGTGGTCGTTCTGGGACCCCCAGGGCAACCTCGACCGGGTCCCCGTCGCGCTGGTCATGGAGGACCGCCCGGCCACGGTCGACGGCAAGACCCTGCACGCGGGCCAGGATCTGGCCGACGAGCTGCGCGAGCGCAAGACGTTCGCCTGGCACGAGGCCACGCCCCGGCAGGCGGCCGACGGGGTCGCCGACGGCAGCTACTACCTGTCGCTCACCGTGCCCGCCGACTTCAGCGCCCGCCTGGCCTCCCCCTCCGACGACACGACGACCCCCACCCCCGCCCAGCTCGGCCTGCGCGTGGACACCGGCCGCAGCTACATCGTCGGCAGCATCTCCGACGCGGTCTTCAACGAGGTGCGCGCCGCCGCCGAGCGCACGGCCATCCACGACTACTTCGACAAGGTCTTCGTCTCGATCGGCGACATCCACGACGCCACCACCGAGGCCGCCGACGGCGCCGGCAAGCTGCACGACGGCGCGGTCAAGGCCGGCGACGGCGTCTCCCGGCTCAACTCCGGCCTCGGCACCGCCGAGAACGGAGCCCGGCAGCTCTCCGTCGGCCTGAACAGCGCCAACACCGCCACCGGCAAGCTGCGCAACGGCTCGGCCCAGGTCACCGGCGGCATCGGCAAGGCGCAGCAGGCCATCGGCGAGCTGCGCGACGGCCTGCGCAAGCTCCGCAGCGAGGGCACCTCCGAGCTGCGGAAGGGCACCCGGAAGGCGGCCGACCAGGTCCACACCCAGACGCGCGCGGTCAACCAGCTCGCCGACAAGTACGTGCCGGTGCTGAACGAGTGGGGCCCGAAGGTCGCCGACGCCGCCGAGCAGGTGGCCGAGGCCGCCGACCGGCTGGCGGACGGCTCCGGGACGGGCTCCGGCACGGGCGCCGGCGCGACCCGCGCGGCGGGCAGCGCCCGCGAGGCCGCCTCCCAGGCCCAGGCCGCCCTCGACCGCCTCGGCGCGGACGCCGACCCCGAGGTGCGCTCCCTGCTGCGCAGCGCGGCGAACGCCGCAGAACGCGCCGCCGAGCAGGCCGGCTCGGCGGGCACCGGCGGCGCGGCCCGCACGGGCGGCGCCTCCGCCCTGTCCGCCCAGGCCCGCGAGCTGGCCAGGAACGCCAGGAAGATCGCGGCCGTGGCCCCGCAGATCGGCCCCAAGGTCGACCAGGTCAGGACCCAGGTGAACGCCCTGGACGACGGCCTGTCCAAGCTGGCCGCGGGCGCGGCGACCGTGGACGCGAGCCTGGCCAAGGCCGGCACCGGCGCGGGCGCCCTCTACCAGGGCGCGACCAAGCTGCACGACGGCTCGGCCCAGGTCACCAGCGGCCTCGGGCAGCTCGGCGGCGGGCTGGTCAAGCTGAGCGACGGCGCGAGCACCCTGCGCACCGGGGTCGGCCGGCTGCACGACGGCGCCGGCCAGGTGGACAAGGGCATGGACCAGCTCGCCAAGGGCTCGAAGGACCTGGCGGGCGGGCTCGGCGAGGGCGCGGAGAAGATCCCCGACTACGACGCCCAGCAGCGGGCCGCCCGCGCCGACGTGATGAGCGACCCGGTGCGGCTGGCCAAGACGGTCGACAACGAGGTCCCCAACTACGGCACCGGCTTCGCGCCGTTCTTCCTGCCGCTGGCGCTGTGGGTGGGCGCGATGATCACGTTCATGGTGCTCAAGCCGCTGAACCAGCGGCGGCTGGCCGGGACGCAGGGCGCGGTGCGCATCGCGCTGGCCGGCTGGCTGCCGGCGGTGGCGCTGGGCGCGGCCCAGGTCGGCGTGCTGGCGGCGGTGCTGCGGTTCGCCCTCGGCCTGGAGGCGGCCCACTGGCTCGGGGTGATCGGGCTGCTGCTGCTGGCGGCGGCCGCGTTCCTGGCGGTGGTGCAGGCGGTCAACGCGCTGCTCGGGCCGCCCGGCCGGGTGGTGGGGCTGGCGCTGCTGATGCTCCAGCTCACCTCGGCGGCGGGGACGTACCCGATCGAGACCTCGCCCGGGTTCTTCCAGACGATCTCGCCGTGGCTGCCGATGAGCTGGGTCGTCTCGGCGCTGCGCAGACTGATCAGTGGCGGCGATCTGACCGTGGTGTGGCAGGCTTGCGGCGTGCTGTCCGCATTCCTCGTGCTCGGGCTCGCGCTGACCACCCTCGCGGTGGAGCGGGGCCGCGTCTGGTCCATGAAGCGCCTGCACCCCGAGCTGTCGCTGTGAGCAGGCAGGACACCCGGGCGAAGGTGTTCACGGCGGCGGTCGAGCTGATCGCCGAGCAGGGCTACGCGGCCACCACGGTCGACGCGATCGCCGAGCGCGCCGGGGTGGCCAAGGGCACCGTGTTCTACAACTTCGGCAGCAAGGAGGGCCTGTTCTCCGCGCTGCTGGAGCACTCGATCGAGCGGCTGGCGGGCGCGCTGGCCGCCGCCGACACCGGCGAGAGCGGGGTGGCCGCCCTCGACTCGGTCGTGCTCGGCCAGCTGCGCTTCTTCGAGGAGCACGGCCCGTTCGCCCGGGTGCTGCTGGCCGAGATGTGGCGCACCGCCTGGCAGGAGGCGGTGGCGCGGCTGCGCGAGAGCGCGCTCGGCGTGTACGCGGGCGTGCTGCGCAGGGCGGCGGCGAGCGGCGAGATCCGCGCCGACCTCGACGTGGAGACGGCGGCGACCGCCCTGTTCGGCATGGTTCTGACGGTCGCCATCGAACGCCGGGCCCTCTATCCCGAGCGGCCGATCGAGCAGACCCACCAGACCCTGGTCGAGCTGCTCCACGGCCGCCTCAGGTGAGGCGCGCTCAGGCGAGGCGGGCTCAGGCGAGGCGGAATCAGGCGAGGCGGAATCAGGTGCGGCGGAATCAGGTGCGGCGGGCTCAGCGCACCGGCAGCTCGTAGACGCGGCGCACGCTGCTGCCGAGCTTGCCGACGTCGGCCCCGTACACGTGCAGCGACACCCCGACCTCGTCGCTGGTGTTGAGCACCATGTGGATGTCGCCGGGCGGGGCGAAGCCGCTGACCTCGCCCGGACGGTTGTCGGCGCGTCCGATCTCCATCAGGTGGTCGCCCATGTCGCGGTAGAGCGTCTCGTGCTCGACGCCGCTGAGGATGCCGAACGTACACCAGGACACGTGGTCGTGGATCACCGTGTACTGGCCGGGACGCCACACGACGGCCACGATCGAGAACTCGTCCTGGGCGTGCAGCAGGTGGGAGGCGTAGCGGTCGGGCGTGCCGAGGCGTTCCTCGGGCGTGAGGATGTCCATGCCGGGCAGCCGGTCGCGCAGCAGATCGGCGACGGTGAACGCGGTCTGGCGGGCGCCGAGCTTCCTGGCCACGATCTCGGAGATGCCGGACACCAGAACGTCGAGCCCTGGCCTGGTGGTGGTCGCGACCATGTTCACGGTGTCCCCCTAGGGAAAATGCGGCGATTTGTCCTCCCTCTCTACGGTGGCCCATGGCGATCGATAGGTCCAACAGAAGTCTTCTGGCCTATTGATAGATACGATTGATGAATGCTCGACGTCGCCCGGCTCCGCGTCCTCGTCGCGGTGGCCCGCAAGGGGTCGCTCACCGCGGCCGCCAAGGAGCTCCACTATTCCCAGCCGTCCATCAGCCACCATCTGGCCCGGCTGGAGGCCGAGACCGGCGCCAAGCTCGTCCAGCGGGTGGGGCGCGGCATCCGGCTGACGGAGGCGGGCCGGCTGCTGGCCGACCGCGCCGCCGACATCATCGGCCGGATCGACGCCACCGCCGAGGAGCTGGCCGCCCACGTGGGCCTGCGCGAGGGCCGCGTCCGGCTGGCCGCCTTCCCGTCGGCGCTCGGCACGTTCATCCCGTCCGCCGTCCGCCGCCTGTCGGCCGCCCATCCCGGGCTGCGGCTGGAGCTCACCGAGACCGAGCCGCCCGAGGCCCTCAGGCTGCTGCGCGCGGGCCGGGTCGACGTCGCCGTCATGTTCCGGTACGACGACACCGCCCCCGAGGACGCCGGCCTGCACCTGATCCACCTCCTCGACGACCCCAGCTACCTGGTCTCCCCCGAGCCGGGCGGCGAGCTGGCCGACCACGCCGGATCCCCCTGGATCGCCGGCTGCGACCGCTGCCGCAGCCATCTGCTCGACATCTGCGCCAAGGCCGGGTTCGAGCCGCGCATCTCCTTCACCAGCGACGACATCGTGGCCGTGCAGGCGCTCGTGGCGGCCGGCATGGGCCTGACCGTGCTGCCCGGCCTGGCGCTCAGCGCCCACCGCAACCCCGACGTCGCGGCGACCCAGGTGCCCGGCTCCACCCGGCACGTCTACGCCGCCGTCTACGGCGACCCGCCGCACCCGCCGGCCACCGGCGCCCTCCTCGAAGCGCTCGGCGCGAGCCTGCCGCCCACCGCGGAAAGCCGTTGACGGCGTCCTGACGGGCACAGGAGGGAAAGCCGTTGACGCCGCCCTGGCGCCGGACACACGAGGGAAAGTCGTTGACGGCGTCCTTACGATGAGCACATGCCGGACATCACGCATATCGCGCTGTTCTGCGGGGTCACGCTGGGGCTGCTCCTGGTTCCCGGCCCCGCGGTGCTCTACATCGTCACCCGCAGCGTCTCCCAGGGACGGTCCGCCGGGTTCGTCTCGGTGCTGGGCGTGCACGCCGGCTCGCTGGTGCACATCGGCGCGGCGGCCGTCGGCATCAGTGCGCTGATCGCGGCCTCGGCGACCGCCTTCACGATCGTCAAGTACGTGAGCGTGGCGTACCTGCTCTGGCTCGGCCTGCGCAAGCTGATGAAGCGCGACGGCGAGCCCGAGGAGGTCGTCGAGCTGAAGGTGCAGTCCACGCGGCGGCTGTTCTGGGAGGGGTTCGTGGTCAACGTGCTCAACCCGAAGACGGCCGTGTTCTTCCTGGCGTTCCTGCCGCCGTTCACCGACCCGTCGGCGGGGCCGGTGGGGCCGCAGATCCTCCTGCTCGGCGGGTTGTGGCTGGTGCTGGGGATGGTCAGCGACGGCATGTACGCGCTGCTGTCGTCGGCGCTGGCCGGACGGCTGCGCGGGTCCGTACGGGCCCGGCGGCGGCTCGACGTGGGCAGCGGCCTGGTGTACCTCGGGCTGGCCGCGTGGCTCACAGCCGAGAAGGCATGACAAGCCGCGAAATTTCCCGCTCTTAATGCGATAGTGAGATCGATCGGGGGACAAAAGCCGGGACGTAGCAGCTAGGCGGACCCATGGACGCGCCACCGCACCGCCTCGGCCTCGAACGAGTCGTCGAGGTCTACTCGGGTCACGACGACGTGGTCGGCGTGACCGGGACCGGCCATGTGATCGGCACGGATCTCGTGCTGACCGCGTCCCTCGTCGTGGACCCCGGCGCGCCCTGCCAGGTGCGTCCGCCGTGGTCGTCCCGGTGGACGGCGGCCGAGCAGGTCTGGCGCGGGCACGGCGCGGTGCTGCTGCGGGTGCCCGGACCGCCCTGGGCCGACGTGCCGGGCATCGGGCACGTCCGGTGGGCCGCCTTGTCCGGGGAACGGGTGCCGTGCCTGGCCATGGGCTTCCCGCAGGCGTGGCGGCGGTCGGGGTTCAGGGACGTCCGGGTGCTGTCCGGAGCCGCCTGCGCCCCCACGGGCCCGGCGTCGCGGACGCTCGGCATGGACGTGACCGGCCCACCGCCTCCCATGCAGGTGTGGGCGGGCCTGACCGGGGCCGCGCTGCTGGCCGAGCCCGCCGGGCAGGTCGCCGCCGTCGTCACGGCCTCGGCCGCCGGGCACGCCCGGGGGCGGCTCGACGCGGTGCCGGTGGGCGTGCTGCTGGGCGACGACCGGTTCCGCGAGCTGACCGGGGTGGCGCCGGGCCCGCTGGAGAGCGTTTCCGCCGGTGACGGGAGGGTGGTCCTGTCCGGGCTGCTGCTGCCGGCGCGCGAGCCGTTGCCGTCCGACTGCCCGGACTGGCGGCTGCTGCTGCCGCGGCACGCCGTCGTGCCGTACTCCGGGCGGGACGGGCAGCTCGTCGCCCTGCGGGCCTGGGCCGGGGAGCCGGCCGCGCTGTCGGTCGCGGTGGTGACCGGGCGCAGCGGCACGGGCCGTACCCGGCTGGCCGGGGAGCTGTGCGAGGAACTGCGGGAAGCGGGCTGGGACGCCGGTTTCCTGGCCCTGGACGCCGCGCTCGCCGCCCTGTCCGGGCGCGCGGCGGTGTCGCTGGAGGCGATGCGGCCCTCGCTGGTGGTCGTGGAGTCGCCGGAGCCGTCCGCTCCGCTGGTGGGCGAGCTGGTACGGCGGCTGGCCAAGCACGGGCACAACCCCCGCGTACGGGTGCTGCTGCTGGCCCGCGAGCCCGGCGAGGCCGAGTGGTGGCGGCGGCTGGACACGGCGGCGGGCAGCTGGCTGCGCCGGCTCAACACCACGACCGTGCAGCTCAACCAGCATCCGCTCACCCTGAACGAGCGCACCGAGCACGCGTTCACGGCGATGAAGGCGTTCGCGCCGAGCCGGGCCGCGCTCCCCACGCCCCCGCGCCTGGACGACCCCGAGTACGGCCTGCCGCTCCGCGTCCACCTGGCGGCCCTGCTGCGGCTGCGCGGCGGCGAGACGGAGGTGCTGCCCGCGCCCGCCGTCCCGGACGCCCTGCCCGGCGGCGGGCTCGGCGCCCCGCCCTACCGGACGGCCCCCGAGCCCCGCCCCGGGACGTCCTGGAACGCCTTCCGTCCCGGCGGCCGGAGCGGGACCAGGACGCGCGCGGTGGTGACCGTCGGCGAGGAGCTGCTCAGCCGCTTCCTCGACCGCGAACGCGACCAGTGGGCCACCGTCTGGCCCGCCGGCCGCGCCCCCGTGGACGACACCACCGCCCGGCAGTCCGTCGCCCTGCTCACGCTCACCGCCCCCACCCCCGCCGAGCTGCCCGGCCTGCTGTCGGCCGTGCCCGCCCTGCACGGCGATCCGCAGGCCGCGGCGGTCGTCGCCGACTGGCTGGGACGCGTCTTCCCCGGCGTGGACCGGCTGTGCCCGCTCGGGCCTGACCTGGTGGCCGAGCAGGCGCTCGCCGAGACCGAGGGCCTGGACGCGCTGGTCCTGGCCGTGCACGACCACGAGCGGCGGACGGCCGGGCACCTGGCCCGCCTGCTCGACGTGCTCCGCCTGGGCGCGGAGCGGGCGGAGGTGGAGCGGGCGCTGCGTTCGCTGGTGACGTCCAGGATCGGGGCGCTGGTGGCGGAGGCGGCGGCGAACCCCGCCACCCGGCTCGGCGACCTGCTCAACGCCGCGCTCACGCGCCTGCCGGCCGACCGGGCGACGACCGCGGCGGTGGCCGCGCTGCCGTTCGCGCCGCAACTGGGTGCGCAGGCGGGTGCACAGGTGGGTGCGCAGGCCGATGCGCCGGTGGATTCCCGGGCGGATTCATGGGGTCCCTTTCTGGCTGGGCCGCCGCTCGGTTTGCGGGCCCTTGAAGTGACGCTGGCCGAGTTGTCCGTACGGCATTTCCGTGCGGGCGGCAGGCGGACCGCGCTGGCGGGGGCGCTGGCCCGGCTGTCGTCCCGGTTGTCGGCCGTGGGCCGGGTGGGTGAGGCGGTGGTGGCCGCCGCCGAGGCAGTGGAGATCTTCGCGGCCGCTCCCCCGTACGAGGAGGCGGCCGGTCAGGCGGAGGCGCTGTTCGTCCTGGGGGCGTGCCTGCTGCTCGCGGGCGAGTCCGGCAGCGCGCTGCGTCCCGCCCAGGAGGCGGCGACCCGGTTCCGCATCCTGTCCGAGGACGACCCCCGGTACGCGGGACGGGCCGGGCAGGCGTACCACAACCTGGCGTGCGCGCTGCTGGACTCGGGGCGGACGGCCGAGGCGGTGGAGGCGTTCGCGGCGGCGGGCGGTGCCGGCGAGGTCGCCGCAGCCCTGACCGACATCCTCAGAACAACCCCCTTCCCCACCACCCCCGCTTCCCTACCCCAGCCCCCCACCCCCACCACCCCCACCACCAGCCAAGCCCCCGCGCCCACCACTGGCCAAATCCCCGCGCCCGACGCCGGACCGCCTGCCATGCCGGGTGTCGTCAGGCGGGTGCCCGCGCCTGTTCCGCCATTCGCCCTCGCCGACACCGGCCCCGAACCCGAGGCGTTGCCCGAGTTGGCCGCCTGTCTTGCCGTCGCGGCCACCGCCGCCGTGTCGGGCGCGGCGCCGACCGACAGGGATCTGGCCGAGCGGTTGTGCCTGCTGGCCGGATGGCTCGGAGAACATGGCAGGGCGGCTGAGGCCGTCGCACCCGCCGCGGAGGCCGTCGTACGGCTGCGCGGCCTGGCGGACGAGGAGCCGGGCCTGCGGCTGATGCTGGCCGAGGCCGCGGCCCTGCTGGCCGGACTCCATCGCAAGCTCGACGACCTGGATCCGGCCGAGCGGTTCGCCGCCGAGGCGGTGCGGAACCTGCGCTCGCTGGTCGCCCTCGAACCCGACCGGCACCGCCCGGCCCTCACCGTCCAGCTCCTCGACCTGGGCGAACTGCTGCTGACCGACGCGCGCCCCCGCGAGGCGCTCGACCCGCTCCAGGACGCCGCGATCCTCGCCTCCGACCTGGACGAGCGGCCCACGGCCACCAAGGCCCGCTCCAGACACCTGCTCGCCCTCTGCCTGGCCGACCTCGGCCGTCCCGCCGACGCCCGATCCCACCTGGAGGCAGCCGCCGCCCTGTACGACGCCCTGAGCACCGAAGACGCGTCCTACCGGCGACATCGTGAGGAGATCCAAGCCTGGCAGGACTCGACCACCGCCCTCACCCCTGCCGGAGAACCCGAACAACCCTGGATGACCACCCTCATCACCCCACCACCCGACGTCGCCAGAGCCGAACGAACCCTGCTCGAACGCCGCGCCGCCCTGGAACCCTCGGACAGCCCTGCATTCACCACCGGCCATGCGGCCCTGGAAGCCCCACAGGTCATGACCGTCCCTGAGGTCGTGGGCGGCGATGGGGTCATGGGCGGCCCTGAGGTCGCGGGTGGCCTTGGGGTCGCGGGTGGCCCTGAGGTCGCGGGTGGCCCTGGGGTCTTGGTGAACCCGCAAGCCCACACCGGACCGCCGCCCGCGAACAGTCCGCACACCGCGGACAGGCGGCAGAACGCGAACCATCCGCAAACCGCCAACGGCCTGCAAGTCGGGCGGGTGCAAGCGTACGCCGCCGCCCAGGCAGCGCTGGCACGCGCCTGGGCCGAAACCGGACGCGCCCGCGACGCGCTCCTCCTCGCAACCCAGGCCACCGGCCTGCTACGACGCCACGCGGCCCCTGACCACCCCGGTGACGGAAATGACGCGCCCGGCACAGGTGGCGCGAGGGCGGGCGCCGACGGCGCGGGCGGGGCGGACTCGGACGGGGCCAGCTCGGGCGGGGCAGGCTCGGGCGTGGGCAGCGCAGGCAGCGAGGCCGAGGGGGGCGCGGGTGGGGAAGGGGGTGCGGTTGGTGGGGGGATGTTGGGTGGGGTGGTTGTGGGTGGGGCCGTTGTGGGTGCGGTTGGGCGTGCATTAGTGGGGTTGGGGAGGTATGGGGAGGCGGTGCCTTATCTGCGGGGTGCCGTTGGGGCGTGCGGGCCGCAGGCTGAGGTCAGTTTCGTGGTCCAGCAGGAGCTGGCCAAGCTGCTGGTCCTGGAGGTCGTGGCGCTGGAGGCCACGGGCCGCCTGGAGGCCGCCGACGGCGAGGCGGAGCGGCTGGTCGCGGTGTGCGAGGGGCTGGTGGCCGAGCGGCTGGAGTCCCCGGTCGTGCTCGCGGGGGCGCTGCGTCTGCACGCGGGCCTGCGGCTGGACGCCGGGAACGTGGCAGGGGCGCTCCAATCGGTCACCCGCGCGCTGGACATCCTCGTGCCCGAGCCGCCCGAGCGCACCCGTCTGCTCACCGCCACCTGCCTGGAGCTCAGCGGCCTGTGCCACGCCGACCTGGACGAACGCGACCTCGCCGCCGCCGAGCTGGCCAAGGGCGTCGCCCTGATGGCCGAGGAGGAGGGCCCGCTCACCCGGGACCTGGCCGGCGTGCACGTGCGAGCGCTGGCCCGGCTGGCCCGGCTCCGCGTGACCGGCCACGGCCCGTCCGCCGGAACCGACTTGTACGCCCAGATCCTCCGGGTACGCCCGCTACCCCACCCCGACGTGCTCACCACGGCCGTGGACGAGCTGTCCGCCCACCTGCGCACGGCCAACCCCAGGACGGCCGCCAGGCTGCTGCCGCTGCTGACGTCGTTCGCCGAGGCCCTGGAACGCGAGGCTCCGGTCAGCGAGAACCCGCAGCTCCACGAGCGGTTCGGCCACTGCCTCATGCTGAGCGGCGCGACGGCGGCTCCGGCCGTACGCGTCCTCAAGGGGCTGGCCGCCCGCGACGCCGGCCACCGGCATTCCCTGGGACTGGCGCTGGCCGCGCTCGGCGACGCCGACCTGGCCGTCCTTGAGCAGGCCGTGGACCTGCTGTCCGAGGACGGGAGGGCGCTGGCCGACACGCTGAACAGGTACGCGATCAGGCTGTTGGAGGCCGGTCGGCCGGTGGAGGCGCTGGCCCACTCCGAACGCGCCGCCGACCTCTGCGACGAGCTGGACGAGCCCGCCGTCGCCGCCGTCACGTACGCCCAGCTCGGTGCCGCTCTGGCCGCCCTCGACCGGCCGCAGGCCGCGCTGGAGGCGGTGACCTGGTCGCTGGCCGAGCAGGAACGCGCCGCGGAGGCGCGGGGCGGCGAGGCCGGGCTGCTCGGCGTGCGCGCGCAGGCGATCCAGGTGCGCGGGCAGGTGCTGCGCGCGTCCGGCCGGACGCAGGAGGCGCTGGCCCACCTGGTGGAGGCCATGCGGCTGCACGTCCGGCTCGCCCGGCCGGCGGCGGCGGCCGAGGTGGCCGGGACGGTCGCCGACGACCTGCTGGCCGCCGGGCGTCCCGAGGAGGCCGCCGAGTACGCCAGGATCGCCGTCACCGGGCTGCCGCCGCGCACGCTCAGGCATGCCCTGGCCACCCAGCGCCTGGTCAGGTGCCACATGATGCTGGGCGAGGCGCGGGAGGCGGGCGCGCTGGCCGAGGAGCTGATCCGGCTGGCCAGGCGGTCGCCGGGCGAGGTGACGTACCGGGCGATCCTGGCCGATTCGCTGGCGCAGAGCTCGGAGCTGCTGCCCCTGCTGCGGCCCGGCGCGGCGGCGGAGGCCGAGCAGCGGGCCCGCGAGGCCATCGCGATCTACGACGAGCTGCTGACCACGGGCATGAACGCCGAGGCGCTGCACGTCAGCCGGGCGGGGGCCGGGCTGACGCTGGCCGCCGCGCTCCGGCTGCGCGAGCAGCCGGCGGCGGCGGTGGGGCCGCTGCGCGAGGCCGTCGCCGTGCTCGAACGCCACGCCCCCGCGAACCCCCTGCTCGGCGGCATCCTGTCCCGCGCCATGCTCATGCTGGGCGACGCGCTGATGGAGTCGGGCCGGGCGCTGGAGGCGAGCCTGGTCTTCCATCGCGGTACCCAGGTCATCGACGACGAGCCGGCCGCCGCCGTCGCCCACGCCCGGCTCGGCTTCTGCCAGCAGGAGCTGGGCAGGGACGACGCGGCCGACACCGCCCTCCGGGTCGCCCACGGGCTGCTACGCGGCCTCCTGGCCACCGGCGGCACCACCGCGAACGGCGAGCTCGCCGAGCTGCTGCGCGACGTGCTGCGCGGCCGCCTGCGCCTGCTGGAGAAGTCCGGCAGACGCGAGGAAGCAGCCCAGGTGGAGGCCGAACTACGCACGACCTAGCCCCACGCGCGGCCGGAGCCCACGAGCGACGACGCCGACCGGCCGGAAGGCGCGGCCCGCGCAGAGAGGGACGCCCGGAGAAGGGCGCGGGCCCGGAGAAGGCGCCCTGGGCAGGCGGTGAGTCGCGGGTGGTCAGGTGGTGGCGGATTCGGCGGTTTGTCGGGCCCAGCGGTAGTCGGCCTTGCCGGCGGGCGAGCGGACCATCTCCTTCACGAACGCGTACGAACGCGGCACCTTGTACCCCGACAACGACGCCCGGCAGTGCGCGTCCAGCTCGGCGGCGGTCACCTCGACGCCGGGACGCGGCTCGACCACGGCCGCCACCCTGCTCCCCCACCGGTCGTCCGGCACACCGGTCACCACCGCGTCGAACACCCCGGGATGGCCCTTGAGCACGGCCTCGACCTCCTCGGGGAAGACCTTCTCGCCGCCGGTGTTGATGCACTGCGAGCCGCGCCCGAACACGTGCACGGTGCCGTCGGCGTCCACGGTCGCCAGGTCGCCGGTGAGCAGCCAGCGGGTGCCGTCGGGGTCGGTGACGAACGTGCGCGCCGACTTGTCCGGGTCGTTGTAGTAGCCGAACGCCACCCGCCCGGACCTGGCCACCGTCCCCATCTGCCCCGAACCCGGCGGAACGGGACGTCCCCGCTCGTCCAGGACGCTGATCCTGGCCGACGGGTTGGGCTGGTAGCGCAGCCCGGTCTCGGGGGTGGAGCCGGGCAGGGCGGAGGCGGTGTAGCCGGACTCCGTCGAGCCGAAGCTGTCCACGATCATGACATCGGGCAGCAGGCCCTGGAGCCGGTCGCGGACCGCGCCGCTGAGGATCGCGCCGGTCGAGCTGACGACGAACAGCGACGACAGGTCGTACGTGCCCGTCTCCAGCGCCTCGGCCAGCGGTCTGGCCATGGCGTCGCCCGTGATGCTCATGGTGAGCACGCGCTCGCGCTCGACCGCCCGCCACACCTCGTCGGCGTCGAACTTGGGGACGAGCACCATGGTCCCGCCCGCCCACCAGCTGATGAAGGTGGCCATCTGCGCGGCGCCGTGCATGAGCGGCGAGGTGGCCATCATGATCACGGGGTTGGCCTTGACGGCCTCGTCTATGACCTCCTGCGGGGTGGTGCGCGGGTCGCCGTACGGGTTGCCGCCGCCGAAGGCCATGAACAGGTCCTCGACGTGCCACATCGCGCCCTTGGGCATGCCGGTGGTGCCGCCGGTGTAGATGATGTAGACGTCCTGGCCGGTGCGCGGCTCGAAGCCGCGGCCCGGATCGCCGCGCTCCAGCGCCGCCTCGTACGGCACCGCCGAGGCGATCGACGACTCGCCGCCGACCGCGATCAGGTGGTCCAGCAGCGGCGCCTGGTGCGCGACGGCGGCCACCCGGGGGTCGAACTCGACGTCGTAGACCAGCGCGCGCAGGTCGGCGTCCTGGTAGAGGTAGAGCAGCTCGGCCTCGACGTACCGGTAGTTGACGTTGATCGGCACGGCCCGGATCTTGAGCGCGGCCAGCAGCCCGGCCAGGTACTCCACGCCGTTGTACAGGTGCAGCCCGACGTGCTGGCCCGGCCGCACGCCCAGGCCGGCGAGGTAGTGGGCGAGCCGGTTGGCCTCGGCGTCCAGCTCGGCGTAGGTGCGCCGCCGGTCGCCGCAGACGACGGCGGTGCGGTCCCCGATCGCGTCGGCGAGTGCTTCGAACAGGTCCGCGTGGTTGAACTCCATCAGGGTCTCTCCCGTCCGACGATCCACATCGCGAAGAACTGGGCTCCGCCGCCGTAGGCGTGGCCGAGCGCCGTGCGGGCGCCGTCCACCTGGTGGTCGCCGGCCTGGCCGCGCACCTGGAGCGCGGCCTCGGCGAACCTGATCAGCCCCGAGGCCCCGATCGGGTTGCTCGACAGCACGCCGCCGGAGGCGTTCCACGGGATGTCGCCGTCGAGGGCCGTGGCGCCGGACTCGGTCAGCTTCCAGCCCTCGCCCTCCGCCGCGAAACCGAGGTTCTCCAGCCACATCGGCTCGTACCAGGAGAAGGGCACGTACACCTCGGCCACGTCGATCTCGCGGCGCGGGTCGGTGACGCCGGCCTGGCGGTAGACGTCGGCGGCGCAGTCCTTGCCGCCCTGAGGGCTGACGGTGTCGCGGCCGGCCCGGAAGATGGGCTCCGAGCGCATGGCGGCGCCGTGCACCCAGGCGGGGGTGCCGGTGACCTTGTGCTCGGCGGCCAGGACCATCGCGCACGCGCCGTCGCTGGACGGGCAGGTCTCCAGGTAGCGGATCGGCTCCCAGAGCATCGGCGTGGACTCGACCATCTTCTGGTCGATGCCGGGGATCCGCAGGTGGGCGTAGGGGTTCTTCAGGGCGTTGAGCCGGTCCTTGACGGCGACCAGCGTGCCGATGTGGCCGGGCGCGCCGGACCTGCGCATGTACTCGCGGATGTGCGGCGCGAAGTAGCCGCCCGCGCCGACCACGAGCGACGCGCTGAAGGGCAGGTGCGTGGACAGCGCCCAGGTGGCGTTGGACTCCGACTGCTTCTCGAAGGCCACCACGAGCACCCGCTCGTGCACGCCGCCCTGGATCAGGCTCGCGCCGACCAGCGCCGTCGAGCCGCCGACGCTGCCGGCGGTGTGCACCCGCATCATCGGCTTGCCCGCCGCGCCGAGCGCGTCGGCCAGGTACGCCTCGGGCATCATCACGCCCTCGAACAGGTCGGGCGCCTTGCCCACCACGACGGCGTCGATGTCCTTGAACGTCAGCCCGGCGTCCTCCAGGGCCCGCAGCGCCGCCTCACGGACCAGGCCCGCGATGGAGACGTCCCTGCGCTTGGTGGTGTAGTGCGTCTGCCCGACCCCGATCACCGCGCAGCGATTGCCCATGATTCACGCCTCCAGGACCGTGACGAGGTTGTGCTGCAGGCAGGGGCCGCCGGCGGCGTGCCCGACGGTGCGGCTCGCGCCGCCGTCGAGGATGCGCCGCGCGGCCTCGCCGATGCGGATGAGCCCCGTGGCCATGACGGGGTTGGCGGCGAGCGGTCCGCCGGACGGGTTGATCAGCGTGTCGCCGCCCAGTTCGAGCGCCTCGCGCAGGATGAGCTCCTCGTGCGGGAACTGGGCGTGCAGCTCGGCCACCTCGACCGGGCCCTTGCCGACGCCGGCGGCCCGTGCGGCGTCGGCCGCGGAGGCCGATCTGGACAGGTCCCGCATGCCCAGGTAGTGCGGCTCGATGCGGTGGGCGATGCCCTTGACGAAGGCGGGGCGGCTGGTGAGCCGTCCGGCCAGTTCCGCCGTGGCCAGCACGATCGCCGCCGCGCCGTCCGTGACGGGCGGCACGTCCGTCTTTCTGAGGGGTTCGACGGCGACCTCCTCGCCGTCCGGTTCGGGCAGGTCGAGCGCGTACGGGTTGTTCCTGCCGTCCGCCCTGGACCTGCGGACGATCTCGTCGAGCTGCTTCCTGTCCGCGTCGAGCGCGTTCGCCTGGAGTGCGGCCAGGGAGAGCTGGTCGAGGCCGAGGGGTTCCAGGTAGTAGGGGTCGAGCTGGAGGGTCATGATGGTGCGCAGGTCGCCGAGCGACGACTTGCCGAAGCCGTAGACCAGGGCCGAGTCGATGTCGCCGTGCTGGAGGCGGACCCATGCCTCGTACAGGGCCCAGGCGCCGTCCATCTCGACGTGGCTCTCGGAGATCGGCGGCCAGGCGCCGAGCGCGTCCAGGGCGCTGACGAACGAGAACGGCGCCCCGGCCAGGTAGTCGCAGCTCCCGGAGCAGGTGAAGCCGAACCTGGTCAGCCCGGTCCGCTCCTTGACCTCGCTGATCACGGGCAGGATCAGCTCGGGCTCGGTGAGCCCGGTGTCGTGGTCGGTGTGGACGGTCTGCGCGAACGCGACGATCGCGACCTCTCTCATGACAGCTCCACGTCGGGCTCGCCGGTGGGGGCGAACCAGCGGATGTTCGCCATGGACTTGCTCCGCTCCTCCTCGGGCACCCAGACGGCCCTGACCCGCATGCCCTGGCGCACCTCGTGCGCGGGTACGTCGCCGATCAGGGCGATCATGGGGATGTCGGCGTGGTCGAGCAGGATGTAGGCGGAGACGAACGGCACTTCGGGTGCGCGCGGATCCGGCAGGTTGTTGATGGCGAACGTGGTGATCGTCCCGGTGTCGGGGAGTTCGAGCGTCTCCGGGATGAGCCCTCCGCACTGGGGGCAGGACATCCGGTAGGGCACGTACACCTGGTCGCACTGCTCGCAGCGTCCGCCGAGGAAGACGCCGCGCTCGACGCCCTCCAGGAAGACGCGGAGCGAGCCGCCCGCCTGGAGGCGGTACTCGGCCCGCACGTTGGACACGATCTTCGTGACCTCGGGCGCGAAGTGGGAGATGTCGGTGATGTGGCCCGTGGGCCGGTCGCGCCACACCGGCCAGACCCGGGAGCCTTTCGACAGCGCCTTGGGGTTGTCGGCGGCGACGGCGTGCACGAGGGCGGTGTCGGCGCCGTCCAGCAGGATCGTGGCCCAGGCGAAGGGCCGGTCGAGCGGGTGGTTCGCCAGGGGCTCGGGCACCCAGGCCCAGGAGGTCACCGTGCCGGCCGGGCCGACCTCGACGTACTCGGAGGTGACGGGGTCGCCGGTGGCGGGGTCGTATTCGAGGGGCGGCACGAGCACCTTGCCCTCTTTCGTGCGCACTCCGACGATGCGGCGACCGCGTAACTCGGTGAGGAAGCGCCCGATCACCGGCCCGGTCGTCCGGGTGTAGCCGCCGGGGAACTCCAGGACGTGCTGGGCGACCAGCGGATCGTCAGATGGCACGGTCGTGGCCCTCCCAGTACGGTGCGCGGAGCTTGCGCTTGAGCAGCTTGCCGTTGGGCTCGCGGGGCATCTCGGCGATGAAGTCGACGCTCTTGGGCCACTTCATCCGGGCCAGGCGGCCCTCCAGCGAGGCGATCAGCTCGGCCGCGAGCTCGGGCCCCGGCTCGACGCCCGGCGCGGGCTCGACGACGGCCTTGATCTGCTCGCCCCAGTCGTCGTCCGGGATGCCGAACACGGCCACGTCGGCGACCTTGGGGTGGATCATGAGCTCGTTCTCGATCTCGGCCGGGTAGATGTTCGTCCCGCCGGAGATGATCATGTCGGCCTTGCGGTCGCAGAGGAAGAGGAAGCCGTCCTCGTCCAGGTATCCGATGTCGCCGACCGTGAAGTAGTCCTTGAGCCGGTTCGCGGCGGTCTTGTCGGGGTCGCCCTTGTACTCGAAGGGCACGCCCATCATCTTCATGTAGATCGTCCCGGGGGTGCCGGTCGGCACGGGTTCGCCCTCGTCGTCCGCGATCAGCAGCTCGCTGATCGGCCAGGCGGAGCCGACCGTGCCCGGGTGCGCCTTCCAGCCCTCGGGCGTGGCCAGGGTGCCGCCGCCCTCGGTGGCCGCGTAGTACTCGTAGATGCAGTCGCCCCACCACTCGAACATCGCCCATTTGACCGGGACCGGGCAGGGGGCGGCGGCGTGGATCATCCACCTGAGCGAGGACAGGTCGTACTTGGCCCTGGTCGCCTCGGGGAGCGCGAGCAGGCGCTTGAAGTGCGTGGGGACCATGTGGGAGTTCGTGACGCGGTAGCGCTCGCACAGCCGGAGCGTCTCCTCGGCGTCCCATCTGTCCATGTAGACGAGGGTGTGGCCCATGTGCAGGGCGCTGCCGCCGAACTGGGTGACGGCGGTGTGGTAGCTGGGCGAGGTGACCAGGTGCGCGTTGGGCGGCCCGGCCGTGATGCCGAACAGGCCGAGCAGGAAGGTCATCAGCTCGGCGCCGTCGTCGGGGTCGAGGCCGCTCAGCGAGCGCCTGACGCCCTTGGGCCGGCCGGTGGTGCCCGAGGTGTAGTGCATGGTGGCGCCGGCCGTGCGGCCGGGCGGCGCGGTGTCCGGCTGCCCGGCGGTCAGCTCGCTCGCCGGGCGGAAGCCGTCCTGCTCGCCGTCCCCGAGGAGGAAGCGGCGGTGCGGCTCGATCGCCTCGGCTCCCCTGGCGCCCTCCTGGAGGAAGCGGGGGTGGACGAAGAACGCCTTGGCCTCGCTGTCGGACACGATGTAGCCGATCTCCGGGCCGGTGAGGTGCCAGTTGATCGGCGTGTAGTACCAGCCGGCCTGGAGCGCGGCCAGGTAGAGGACGAGGCCGTCCGCGCCGTTCGGGACCAGGCCGCAGATCCCGTCGCCCGGCTCCAGGCCGAGCTCGCGTAACCCGTGGACGAGGCGGTTCGAACGGGCCAGGAGGTCACCCGCGCGGTGCTCCGTGCCGTCGGGGTCGACGGCCGCGATCCACTCGGGATCCGCCTGCGCCAGCCTCCAGAAACCGAGCGTGCCCATCTGATCTCCTCAGCTCAGGCGTAGCAAAACAGGAACTTGTTCTCGTTTGCTGTGGGGAGCGTATCCCGCGGGTAAAGTTCGTAGCAAGCGCTTGATTCAGTAGCTTCTGGGACTTGGGAGGCGTACATGGAGCTTCTGCCGATCAGCACCCCGCACTGCCGGGTGGAACGCGACGGCCACGTCCTGACCGTCACGATGAACCGGCCGGAGGCCCGCAACGCCCTCTCCTCGGACATGCTGGTCGGGCTGGCCTCGGCGTGGGCGTACGCGTCGGCCGAGCCCTCGATCCGGGTCGCGATCCTGACCGGGGCGGAGGGCACGTTCTGCGCCGGGGCCGACCTCAAGGCCATGGGCCAACCCTCGACCGATCCAGAGGTTCAGGCAAGGGCCGCCCAGATCCCGAATTTTCACTGGAAAGGGCTCTTAAGGGAGGATTTGCCGACAAAGCCGATCATCAGCGCTGTCGAGGGGTACGCGGTCGCCGGCGGCACGGAACTGCTGGTCGGGACGGACCTGAGAGTGGTGGCGGAATCGGCCACCCTGGGGCTGTTCGAGGCCAAACGCGCGCTCTTCCCCATGGGCGGCAGCGCGGTCCGCCTCCCCCGCCAGATCCCGTACTGCCACGCCATGGACCTGCTGCTCACCGGCCGTTCCGTGACCGCCGCCGAGGCCCTGGCGATGGGGCTGGTCAACCGGGTCGTGCCGGACGGGCGGGCGCTGGAGACGGCCCGGGAGCTGGCGGCGGACATCGCCGGTTCCGGCCCGCTGGCGGTCCAGGCCATTCTGCGGACGTACCGGGACACCCTGGGCATGCCCGAGCCCGAGGCCCTGAAGGTGTCGGACGAGCTGGGCTGGCCGGTGATCGGCTCGGAGGACGCCAAGGAGGGCACCCGGGCGTTCCGCGAGAAGCGCCCGGCCCGCTACGAAGGCCGCTGACCGCTCCCCGGGAGGGGAGACGCACGTCACATCCGTTCCTGTCACATCCCGTCCGGCTGCCCCGTCCGAGAGGTGGAAGCAGTCGACGACGACAAGGAGCGCGTCATGGAAGCCCGTCTCAACCTCTTCGAGAACCAGGTCGCGGCCAAGGTCATGAAGCACCTGATCGGCACCAACAAGGTCATCATGGACTCGGGCCTGCCCCACGCCACGCAGGAGCTGGTGAAGATCCGGGCCAGCCAGATCAACGGCTGCGGCTTCTGCACCGACATGCACACCAAGGACGCCGCGCACGCCGGCGAGACCCCGATCCGGCTCAACCTGGTCGCCGCCTGGCGCGAGGCCAAGGTGTTCACCGAGGCCGAGCGGGCCGCCCTGGAGCTGGCCGAGCAGGGCACCCGCATCGCCGACGGCGCCGGCGGCGTCCCGGACGAGGTCTGGGCGAACGCCGCCAAGCACTACGACGAGGAGCAGCTCGCGGCGCTGGTGTGCCTGATCGCCCTGATCAACGCCTTCAACCGGGTGAACGTCATCATCCAGCAGCCCGCGGGCGACTACGTGCCCGGCATGTTCGGCTGACGGAGGGCCGCGGCGAGGACCGTCGTCACCAGGTGCTCGCGCACGCCGCCGGAGTCGTCCCGGCCCGGATGCCACGTGCAGGCGAGGTTGAGCGCGGCGAGCCGGCCGCTGTCCAGCACCACCCGCACGGCCCGCAGCAGGGCCGGGACGTCCGGCCCGCCGGCCGCCGGATACCGCAGGCCGGGCAGCCGGGACGGGTCGAGGACGTCCAGGTCGAGGTTGAGCAGCAGCGGCCCGGGAGGCAGGATCCCGGGCGTCAGCTCGTCGAGGCTCGACCGGGTCACGCCCGAGGACGCCAGGTAGCCGGCCTCGGGCGGGTCGAGGTCCCGGGCGTCCACGAGCAGCACCCGGTCCTCCGGCGGCGGGCGCAGGGCCAGGCGGCCGGCCACCTCGCCGGGGCGGTAGCCGAGCAGGAAGCGCAGCGCCATGCCGCCGAGGTAGCCGGACGTGGTCGTCTCCAGCGTCTGGAGGTCGCCGTGGGCGTCGATCCAGACGATCGAGGGGTCGAGCCCGGCCCGTTGCAGGCCCGCCGTCATGCCGATCGACACCGTGCAGTCGCCGGAGACCACGACCGGCCGCTCCCCCGCCCGCACGGTCCGCTCGACGGCGGCGGCGACGGCGTCGTAGAGCCGCCCGAGGCGGGACCAGACGTCCTGGCCGGGCAGCTCCACGGTGAGCTCGGCGACGGGCACGCCGCCGGGCAGCGGCACGTTGAGATCGGGCTGGTGCTCGTCGAGGTGGTACGGCACGTACAAGACCGACACGTCCTCCACGGTAACAGCCGGGCGATCAGTCCCCGGTGATGCGGCCGAGGCGTTCCAGGGCCTCCGCGTACTCCTCCACGAGCCCGAACACCACGTCCTTCGTCGAGCGGACCTGGTTGGTGAGGCCGATGACCTGCCCGGCGGGGAACGTGGCCAGCTCGGAGGCGTCCGAGCGGCCGATCCGGCGCAGGGCGTCCGAGACGAGCATGAACTGCAGCGGCATCGGCAGCGTGCCCGGCGACTCCTGCGACTCCCACGCCTCGGTCCACTCGTTCCTGAGCAGGCGGGCCGGCTTGCCGGTCCAGCTCCGGGAGCGCACGGTGTCGCGCGAGGTGGCCTCCAGGATGCGGCGTTTCGCCATCTCCGGGGTGTCGGCCTCCTCGACGGTGAGCCAGAGGGAGCCGGTCCAGACGCCCTCCGCGCCCAGCGCCAGGCCGGCCGCCATCTGCCGGCCGTTCCCGATGCCGCCCGCCGCGAGGACGGGGACGTCCACGGCGTCCACGACCTGCGGGATGAGCACCATGGTCGAGATCTCGCCGGTGTGGCCGCCGGCCTCGGTGCCCTGGGCGACGACGACGTCCACGCCCACCTCGACCTGCTTGAGCGCGTGCCGCGGGGTCGAGGCGAGGGCGGCGACCTTGACGCCGTGCCGGTGTGCGAGGTCCACGACGTCGGCCGGGGGCGGCCCGAGGGCGTTGGCCAGCAGGGCGATGGGATGGCGGAGCGCGACCTCGACCTGGGGGCGCGCGGTGGCGTCGGTCCAGCCGAGCAGCACCCGGCCGGGGTCGGCGTCGGACGACAGGGGCGGCACGCCGTGCCTGCCCAGCAGGTTCTCGACGAACGCCCGGTGCCCCTCGGGGATCATCGCCTGGAGGCGGCCGACCAGCTCTTCGGGGGCGAAGTCGGCGCCCTCGTAGGAGGCGGGCATGACCACGTCCACGCCGTACGGTCTGCCGTCGACGTGGTCGTCGATCCACTTGAGCTCCATTTCGAGCTCTTCGGGGGTGAAGTAGAGCGCGCCGAGCACTCCCATGCCGCCCGCGCGGCTGACCGCGGCGACCACGTCCCTGCAGTGGCTGAAGGCGAAGATCGGGAGCTCGATTCCGAACATGTCCGTGACCCGTGTCCGCATGGCCCGACGATAAGCCGCGCCACAGCCGAACTGCAACGTGTTCTACTCTAGAACCTTTTGTCGGGCGGCCTCCGGCTCGGAACGCGTTCTAGCGCGGCAGCCGTCGCCAGAGCGGCCGCGGCAGCAGGCGCAGCAGGCCGAACGCCGGGCCGAGCGCCCGCGGCACCCACACGGACGACGCGCCCTCGCGCAGCGCGCGCACGGTGGCCAGGGCCACCTGGCGGGGCGTCGAGGACAGCGGCGCCGGCGGCAGGCCCTTCGTCATCCGGCCGATCACGAAGCCCGGACGGACGATCAGCACGCGCGCGCCCGACCCGTGCAGCGCGTCGCCGAGCCCCTGCGCGAACCCGTCGAGCCCGGCCTTGGCCGAGCCGTAGACGAAGTTGGCCCTGCGCACCCGCGCCCCGGCGACCGACGAGAGCACCACGAGGGTGCCGTGCCCCTGCTCGCGCAGGACCCTGGCGGCGTGCAGGTCCACGGAGACGTGGCCGCCGTAGTTGATCGCGACGGCCTCGGCGGCGGCGGCCGGGTCGGCGTCGTAGTCGTCCTGGCTGCCGAGCACGCCGAAGGCGGAGATCACCACGTCGAGGTCGCCCACCAGCTCCACGGCCCCGGCCAGGACGGCGGCGTGCGACCCCACGTCCAGCGCGTCGAAGGGCAGGACGTGCACCTCGGCGGCGAGGGCGGCGAGGTCCGCCGGCGGCGTGAGCTCCCCTCTGGCGGCCAGCACGACCCTGGTCGCGCCCAGCCGGACCAGCAGCCGGACGATCTCCAGGCCGATCTCGCTCCGCCCGCCCAGCAGCAGCACGCTGTCCACGGCCCCGAGCGCGTTCCTCACGCCGCCCCCCGCCCCGGAGCGGCGGCCGCCCGGCTCGCGTCAGAAGCGTCAGAAGTGGTGGTCACAGTCGTAGTCTCCTGGACAGGTCCGAGCGGAACAGGCCCTTCGGGTCGGCCTCGTCCCTGATGCTCCGCCATCGTTCCAGTTCGGGGTACATCGCCGCCATCATGTCGGCGCGCAGCCGGGCGTCCTTGGCCAGGTACACCCGTCCGCCGGCCCGCGCGACGCGCTCGTCGAAGCCGCGCAGCAGGCCGCCCAGGCCGCGCTGACCGGCCGGGATGTCCAGGGCCAGGGTCCAGCCGGGCACGGGGAAGGACAGGAATCCGCCCGAACCGGGTCCGAACCGCTTGAGCACGGTCAGGAACGACACCGTCCCGTGCGCCGACAGCGACCCGACGATGCCGCGCAGCGTCTCCTCCGCGCCGAACGGCACCACGAACTGGTACTGCACGAAGCCGCGCGGGCCGTACATGCGGTTCCAGCCCTCGACGAAGTCGAGCGGGTGGAAGAACGGCGCGATGCCCTGGGTGACCGTCGCGCTCCGCGGCGCCCGGCGGTACCAGAGCTCGTTGAAGGCGCGCACGCTGAGCCCGTTGAGCAGCCCGTCCGGCGCCCACGGCGGCGCGTGCAGCCGGGCGCGCGGCGCGAAGACCCGCGGCGGCCCCTCCCCGTCGCGCGGCGCGTGGTCGCCCCTGGTCAGGACGCTGCGGCCCATCCGTCGGCCGCGGGCCAGCAGGTCGATCCAGGCCACCGTGTAGCGGTAGCGGTCGTCGGTGCGGGTCATGACGTCGAGCGTCTCGTCGAGGTCGGCGGTGCGCCGCACGTCCACCCGCATCAGGGACGACTCGACGGGCACGCAGCCGAACGTCGCCTCGGCCACCACCCCGGTCAGGCCCATGCCGCCGACGGTCGCCCGGAAGAGCGGGTCGCCGGGGCGCAGCACCCGGGCGGCGCCGTCGGCGGTTACCAGGGTGAGGGAGCGCACGTGCGCGCCGAAGGAGGAGTCGCGGTGGTGGTTCTTGCCGTGCACGTCGGCCGCGACGGCCCCGCCGACCGTGACGTGCCTGGTCCCGGGGCTCACGGGCACGAACCAGCCGCGTGGCACCAGCGCCGTCATCAGCTCGTGCAGGCTGACCCCGCCCGCCGCGGTCACGACGCCGGTGCGCTCGTCGAAGCTCCAGGCGTCCAGGCCGGTGCAGTCGAGGACGAGGCCGCCGGCGTTCTGGGCGGCGTCGCCGTAGGAGCGGCCGAGCCCGCGGGCGACGACGCCGCGGCCCGGCGCGGCCACGACCAGGTCGCGCAGCTCGTCCAGGGAGCGCGGGCGGCGCAGCACGGCGGGGGTGGGCGAGGTGCGGCCCCAGCCGGTGAGGAACGTGCTCACGCGTAGATCCCGAGCCCCACCAGGACGACCAGCGCGGCGGAGAAGACCAGGACGGGCCGGTCGCGGATCACCAGCTCCTCGGGCTCCTCGCCGCCGCCCCGCTCGACCAGCAGGTTGTGCCGGAGCACGAGGAGCAGGAACGGGACGATGCTCAGCCCGTAGAACACGTTCTCGTGCGCGTTCAGCGCCCACAGGCAGTACGTGACGATCATCGCCCCGGACGCCATGATCCGCACGTGCGTCAGGTACGCGGCCGGGTAGGCGGCCAGCGTGGCGCGCGTCCCCGACACGCCGCGCGACCGCAGCTCGGCCTCGCGCTTGCCCGCCACGAGCTGCAGCGCGGCCAGCGAGACGACCACGAGGAACCAGCCGGTCACCGGCACCGCGACGGCGACGGCTCCGGCGTAGGCCCTGATCACGTGGCATCCGGCGACCGCGATGAGGTCCACGACCTCCTGGTGCTTGAGCCAGGTCGTGTAGGCCAGGGTCAGGGCGACGTACCCGGCGACGACCGCGGGCG
Source organism: Nonomuraea sp. NPDC049684 (assembly GCF_044465345.1). NCBI lineage: Bacteria > Bacillati > Actinomycetota > Actinomycetes > Streptosporangiales > Streptosporangiaceae > Nonomuraea > Nonomuraea sp. NPDC049684. The sequence goes on from NZ_JBITLO010000002.1 coordinate 545,172, forward strand.
CCTGCCAGCCGCCGGCGAGCGCGGCGACCGCGGGCCCGAGGACCAGCAGGACGACGCCCGCCACCCGGGCCGTGCGCACCGACACCGCGCCGGAGGCGACGGCCCGGCGGCGCTTGCGCGGGTGCAGCCGGTCGGCCTCCACGTCGGAGGCGTCGTTCAGCAGGTAGGAGCCGCTGGCGGCCAGGCAGAAGGCGGCCAGGACGAGCAGCGCCGCGAGCAGGCGGCCCGGCTGCCCGAGCACCCCGGCCGCCATGGGGGCGGCCAGGACGAGCAGGTTCTTCAGCCACTGGCGCGGCCGGGCCGCCCTGACCAGGGCCAGCGCGGGCGCGGCCGACCAGGGCCGGGCGACCACGCCCTGGCTCATGCGGACCGGCGGCCGCGCAGGGCGAGCAGCAGGCCGCCCAGGAGCAGGACGACCCCGACCACGCCGAGCACGATCGGCAGCGTGGTCCTGATCAGGTTGATCTGGCTCTTGCCCTCGGCGGCGCTGTCGACCAGGCCCTTGACCGTGTCGTCGGTCATCTTGGCGGTGGCCACGAACGCCTTGGAGCGCTCGATGCCGTCCTGGCTCTTGAGCACCTCGTTGCGCACCTGCTCCTGCTTGACGGGCGCGCCGGTGGTGGGCTCGATCCAGTAGGTGACGGTGCCGGAGTAGAACCGGTTCAGCTGCACGTCGCCCGAGGTGCCCATGCCGAACCAGGCGGCGGGCGCGTTCAGCGTCTGCGTCCTGGTCTCGGGGACGGTCTGCTCGAACTTGTACGTGGCCAGCCCGTTGACCTGCTCCTCGCCGACGTACCTGGCGTCGAACGCCTTGCCCGCGCTGGCGTTGAAGACCTGGTAGGTCTTCTTCTCCACGTCGAACGGGAACTTGTAGATCTGGCCCTGGAGCTGCACCGGGGCCTTGTCGATGCTGGCGCCGCAGCAGTTGAGGCCGACGCCGGAGCGCTTGTCGAAGGCGCTGCGCCGCTCGCTGAAGTTGATGCCCGGCTTGCTGTTGGTGACGTCGTTGACGGCGGTGAACTCGTCCCAGACGACGCGGTCGTCGTTGGCCTCCTTCACGTCGCCGCGGGTGGTGACGATGATGTCGAGGTCGGCGGTCAGCACCTTGCCGTCCGGGATGCTGAAGTACTGGGCGCCCGTCGCGTGCAGCTTGGTGATGCTGTACTGGTCGCCCTTGGCGGCCATGAAGGCGGGTGCGACCTGGAGGCGCACCAGGGGAGCCAGAACGATGAGGAATGCCCCGACGGCGATGAGGACGCTGCCAACGACGACCCGGTTCATGGACCCTCCATGTGCGCAGGTGCACTGACGCCTGTTTGGGTGGTTAAGTACTGAAACGAACTACCTACTCGCCGGTATGTTATTGCGACGAGTGACCGACGTCACCAGGGATGCGGAAACGTGACCGAAACAGGTTCTACTTCGGGCGGGGTGCCGGTGGTCTCAGGACACCAGACCTCGCTCGACGGCGTGCGCGCCGTGGCCGCCTTCGCCGTCCTGCTGTTCCACGTGTCCATGGAGGCGGGGACGGCGCTGGACCCGGGGTTCCTGGGCGGCGTGCTGTCCAGGGGCGAGATCGGCGTGCCGATCTTCTTCACGCTCTCCGGCCTGCTGCTGTACCGGCCGTGGGCGGCCCAGGTGCTGCTCGGCGACCGGGCGCCGGACACCCGCCGCTACCTGTGGAAACGGTTCTTCCGGATCATGCCGGCGTACTGGCTGGTGGTCGCCGTGGCGCTGCTGCTGTGGGGCGACGCGCACCGGGCCGACCCCTGGACGTGGGCGCAGATGCTGTTCCTCGTGCACACCTACGACATCACCCCCTGGTGGTACGGCCTCGGCCCCAAGGGGCTCGGCCAGATGTGGAGCCTCGCGGTCGAGCTGACCTTCTACCTCACGCTCCCGCTGATGGCGGCGGCGCTGCGCAGGTTCGCCCTGCGCGGCGACCCCGACCTGCGGACCAGGGGACGGCGGCTGCTCATCGGCCTGGCCGCCTTCGGCGCGCTGTCCTACGTGTACACGGTCTTCGAGTACTTCCCCGACTACCGGCCCTGGATGAACGTGTGGCTGCCGCGCTCCTGGACGTTCTTCGTGCCCGGCATGGCGCTGGCCGTGCTGACCGTCTGGGCCAGGGCCGAGGACGGCCGCGCACGGCGGCTGAGCGCCGCGCTGGCCTCCTCCTGGGGCACGTTGTGGGTCATCGCGGGACTGGCCTACCTCATCGCCGCCACGCCGCTCACCGGGCCGCGGGCGGTCGGCCTGGGCAGCATCTGGACCGCGTTCACCGAGCAGGGCCTCTACACGCTCGTCGCCTTCTGCCTGGTCGCCCCGGCCGCGCTGGCGGCCGGACGGCCCACGCGGGTGCACGAGCTGCTCGGCGGCCGGGTGATGAGCTACCTGGGCCAGATCTCCTACGGCGTCTTCCTGTGGCAGTTCGTCATCATCTACCTCTGGTACGACTTCACCGGCCAGCGGCCGTGGACCGGCAACCTGCTGTTCAACCTGGTCGCCGTCACCGCCGTCACGGTCACCATGGCCGGGCTCACCCACCGCTACGTGGAGGAGCCCGCCAGGCGGCTGATCCGCCTGGTGCCTCAGCGCGCCGCCGGGCCCGGCTCGCCGAAGGCCACCGCCCTGAGGCAGAACGCCTGACCCTGCGCCCCGGCCGCGGTGATCCGCATGCCCCTGCCCGGCCCGTCGTGCGGCACGTAGAACAGCGCGCCCATGGCGCCGGTCGCGGGCAGCGTGGCCGCCCGCTGGGCCTCGCCGACCTCCACCACGACCTGCACGGGCCGCGGGCTGACGTACGACATGGCCACCACCACGCCGGGCCCGCCGAAGGACTCGACGGGGAACTCCTTGCCCGCCGGGTAGCACTTGCGCCCCTTGACCGCGTCGAAGAACGGCGCCACCCGTCCCACCAGGACGAGCTTGCCCGTGTCGTCCAGCACGTACGGCTCCGACGAGGGCCGCGGGTCGCGCATGCGCTGCCTGGTCTCGTCGTCGGCCAGCGGCGCCAGCACGTACGAGGTCATCCGGCGCTCCCCGTTCCACGGCAGGACGATCTCCGGCGGCACGGGACGGGGGTAGATGTCGGCCTCCCCCGCCGCCGCGGCGAGCGAGGCCCTGGCGTTCTCCAGGTACGTCCTGACCCGGTCGCCGGTGAGCGTGTCGCCGAAGGTGTTGATCGAGATCAGCGACACGACGAGGAAGACGGCGGTGAGCGCGCCGCCGACGGCCGGCATGCTCGCCGGCACCGGCCGGCGCACGACGTCGGGCTCGTCCTCCACCGGCATGACGGCCAGCGCCAGGCAGAGCGCGAAGAGCACGGCGGCGTCGGCGACGTACCGGGTCTCGGCGCCGACCAGGTCCCAGGCGGTGGCCCGCGCTATCACGGTGGGCACCGCGTCGGCGACCACCACGTAGGCCGCCAGGATCGCCCACGCCCGCCAGGCCCGCCTGCGGTACACGCAGGTGACCACGACCAGCGCGGCGAGCACCGCCCACGCGAGGACCACGGTGACCGGGGCCGGGTCGGCCAGCCCGCCGGTCGAGGTGACGCCGCCCCAGCGCAGCGGGCCGCCGACCGCCCCCGTGGGGAAGGTCTCGCCCAGCAGCCTGCGCAGCAGCCCCGGGACCACCTCGGCCTTCGGGCCGGTCAGCGCGTCGGCCCCGGCGGTGTCGCGGCGCAGCCAGTAGAGCACCGCGTACCCGGCCAGCAGCAGGCCGTGCGCCCACCAGACGGGCCTGCGCAGCTCGGCGAGCAGGGCGCGGGCCCACAGCCCGCGCCCGAGGTAGGCGCTGCTGACGCCCAGCACCACGAAGGGGATGAACACCCCCTTGGTGGAGAAGGCCATCCCGACGGCGGTCCAGGCCAGGGCCCGCCAGCGGCCCTTGCCCTCGCGCACGTACCTGACGTGCGCGGCCAGCGCCGCGATCAGCGCGAGTTGCAGCGGCACGGCGTTGAGCGCGGCCGACCACCAGCTCATGGCGGGCACGGTGAGCGGCGCGAACGCGTAGACCGTCAGCGCCGCGAGCACCGCCGCCCGGTCGCCGAACAGCCGCCGCAGCAGCACCAGGAACATGACCGAGGCGGCCCCCTGGATCGCGACGGTCACGAACGACACCAGCGCCCAGCTGTACGGCGCGACCGACGTGAGCAGCCACACCAGGCCGAGCGCGCCCGGCATGAGGTGCCCCTTGTGCACCCTCATCAGGTACTCCCAGGTCGGCCCGCTGTCGCCGGCCCCGGCCACGAAGAGGAAGTCGTCCTCGACGAAGTAGGCCTTGCTGAGCAGGCTCGCCCGGAACACCAGCGAGATCAGCACGATCAGCAGGCCCACGCCGATGACCGGCCCGGTGCGCACCGCCGGGATGGTGATCTGGAAGGGCTCGGCTCGCTTGACGTCTTCAGCCATGGACGTATCCCTCCACTGCAGTAAGCTCCGCGCCGTGGACACCGAACCGTTCCGAGCGGATCTCGGCAGATCCGTCCGGTTGCTGCGCGCCTTCCGTCTGGAGCAGAGCGACCCCGACTTCTTCTACGGCACCCTGGCCAGGGACACGGTGGCCCAGCTCGCCACCTACACCGACCTGGCCGGCGCGACCGTGGCCGACATCGGCGGCGGCCCCGGCTACTTCGCCGATGCCCTGCGCGCGGTCGGCGCGCGGCCCCTGTGCGTCGACTGCGACGCCGGCGAGATGCGCCTGCGCGACGGCGTGCCGCCCCGCGACGCCGTGCTCGGCAGCGCGCTCGACCTGCCGCTCGCCACCGGCTCGGTGGACGTGTGCTTCTCCTCCAACGTGCTGGAACACGTGCCCGACCCGCTGCGGATGGCCGGCGAGATGGTCCGGGTGACCCGGCCGGGCGGCGTGGTCTACCTGTCGTACACGATCTGGCTGGGGCCCTGGGGCGGCCACGAGACCTCCCCCTGGCACTACCTCGGCGGCCACTACGCGGCCCGCCGCTACGCCCGCACCCACGGCAAACCGCCCAAGAACGTCTTCGGCGAGAGCATGTACGCCGTCGGCGTGGCCAAGCCGCTGGCCTGGGCGCGCAGGAGGCGCGACGTGGAGGTCCTCGACGCGATCCCCCGCTACCATCCACGCTGGGCCAGGCACGTCGTCCACCTACCTGGCATCCGCGAGCTGGTCACCTGGAACCTGCTGCTCGTCCTGCGCCGCAGGTGAGCGCCGTCGCGACAGCCACAGGGCGGCCGCCACGCAGGCCACGCCGAGCAGGCCGCCGCCGATCGGGGCCACCGTGCCGAGCAGCAGGATCCAGCGCTTGTAGGCGGCCGCCGTCGCCAGGGTCGCCGCGACGTCCGGCTCCGAGGTGCGGAAGTCCGCGTCGAGGGCGGTCAGGCGGCCCCGTCCGTCCGCGGTGACCAGCGTCTCGGTCACCTCCTCCAGCGTCCTGACGGGCAGGCCGCTGACCGGTTCGACCCAGTACGTGCGCCGGATCTCGGCGTAGCGGCCGAGGCCCACGTCGCCCTTGCCGGGCAGGCCGAGCAGGCGGCGCGGCAGCGGCGGCGTCTCGCCGGGCACGAGCTGGCGCGGCGTGCGCTGGACGTAGCGGTAGGTCTCGACGCCGCGCACCCGCTCGACCCCGTCGAAGACGGCCGTGACCGGGCGGCGCAGGCGCAGGTCGAACAGCGGGTAGTCGCGGCGCTCGGCGTTGAACGGCCAGCGGAAGGCCTGCCCGCTCTGCCGGACGGAGACGTCCTCGTCCAGGTACTCGCCGCAGCAGTTCACGATCTCGCCGGTACGCCGGTCGAAGGCCAGGCGGCGCTCGTGGTAGTCCAGGCGGTGGCCGTCGCGGGTGGCCAGGGAGACCGACTCGCCCCACACCGCGCGGTCGTCGTCGCCGGCCAGCACGTCGCCGATCAGCCACCTGGTCTGGACCAGGTCGCCGGTGGTCTGCCGCATGGTCGCCGGGTCCACGTACGTGGCCGACCCGGCGACGGCCCTGGTCATGCTCTGCTGTTCCAGGGGGGCCTTGAGCACCCGGTCGTAGACGTACAGGCGGCTGAGCGGGATGAGCGTCAGCAGGAAGGCCCCCACGGCGGCCAGCACCAGCGCGAGGCTCCTTCGGCTCAGGGCGGTCACGGCCGGGGCACCGCCTGTCCCGGCGTCACGTCGCCCAGGCACAGGCCGGGCGGCACGTCGTGCACGACGATCCGATCCGCGCCCGGCACGGCCAGCACGAAGACCCGGCCGAAGCCCGCGCGCAGCTTCATGTCGGTGGCCCGGTCGCCCATCCACAGGGTGACCGTCGTGTCGGACCGGGCCGCGTACCCCAGCCTGACCAGGGTGCCCTCGACGCGGGTGACGCGGTTGTCCAGCGGCACCTGGACCGTCCCGCCGGTCACCGGCCAGCACCGGTCGCGGGTGGTGGGCACGAGCGGGATGCCCTGCACGTCCACCGGCCGCAGGCGGCCCTGGTCGTCGAAGACCAGGCCGTCGAGCGCGGCGGGCGGCGCCTGCATCCTGGCCCTGAGCGCGGGCGTGGCCAGCGCGCCCAGCACCCGCGAGGTCAGGCTGTAGGTCCGGTACGTGTCCGGCAGCACCTCCGTCGGCACCAGCCGGTCGTAGATCACGCTGTCCGGGGCCGCCCTGGCCAGCTCGGCGCGGGCGGTCTCGATGTAGTCGTGCCGCCGCTCGGCCCCCATGTACCCGGCGAACAGCGTCACCGTGACCAGCGACGCGCCCGCGAACAGCCCCAGCATCGCGCCGGCCGCCCCGGTCACCCGCTCGCGCGCCGGCAGCGCCCTGCGGTACGGCTCCTCCTCGCCGCGCAGCGGCAGCAGCGCCAGGCCCACGACCAGCGCGAGCAGCGGGACGGCGTCGGCGACGTACCGGGTGTCGGTGCCGACGAACGAGCCCAGCAGGTGGACGCGTCCCCACAACACCGGCAGCGCGTCCGCGACGAGCAGGTAGCCCAGCAGCGTGGCCCAGGCCAGGACCGCCCGCCTGCGGTACCGGCTGGTGACCACCACCAGCGCGGCCAGGACGACGAGGGAGGCGATCACCAGCGGCAGCGGCGGCGAGGCCACCCCCCAGTCGCCGCCCGCGAACCACCGCCACGGCCCGCCGAGCACGGTGGTGGCGAACGTCTTGCCCAGCAGCTCCCACAGGAAGCCCAGCGCCTGGTCGAAGATCGGCAGCGCCCCGGTGTTCGGCGCCGACAACGACCGCTGGACGTAGAGCGCGCCGAAGGCCACCAGCACCGTGACGTACATGCCCCAGGCGGCCAGGTGGCGGCGCAGCGCGGCGCGCAGGCCGCCGTGGTAGATCGCGGTGAGGGCGAACAGCAGCAGCGGCAGCGCGAACCCCTTGACGAAGCCCAGCAGCCCGACCAGCACCCACAGCGCCGCGGCCACGGCGTGCCGCAGCCGGCCCGTCCGCAGGTGGTGCCAGTGCGAGGCGACCGCCATGGGCAGCGCGACCTGGAGGAAGACGGTGTTGAGCCCGGCCGCCCACCAGGCCAGCGCGGGCACGGTGACCGGCGCGAGCAGGAAGACCAGCAGCGGCACGAGCGTCGCCGGCCGCCTGCCGAAGATCACCCGCGACATGCGCAGCACGCCCAGGGCGGCCAGGGCGTGCAGCGCCAGCACCGTGCCGGCCGCCCACCCCCAGTCGAAGGGGTGCAGCCGGGAGACCAGCCAGGCCAGCAGGAAGCCGCCCGGCATGAACTGGCCGAAGTGGATCCTGGTCAGGTAGTCGAACGACAGGTCGCTCTCCATCGCCCTGGCCACGAACTCGTAGTCGTCCTCCTTGAAGTAGGCCTCCTGGACGACGGCCGCCTTGCCCGCCACCGCGGCGGCGATGAGCACGAGCCCGGCCAGCAGGACGCCGTGGCGGCGGACCCACCGGGCGGCACGCGCCACCGGACCGGGAACCGTGATGACGGTCCCCGGCCGCGGCTTGATCGTGTCGGTCACGGAACACTCGTCATGGTCGGGCCGCCTGCGGCGACGGTGATCGGTACGGTGGTCTGCCGGGCCGGCGCGCGTCCGGCCGACACCTCGACGAGGAGCTGCCCGAGCAGCGGCAGGCAGAGCAGCTGCGCCCACAGGCCGCCCGCGCCGAGCGCCACCGCGACCGTGGCGGCCAGGTAGAGCGCGAGCCCGCCGGGCGGCCCGAGCAGCAGGGTCCAGCGCCGCCGCCCGCGCAGGTGCGCGGCCTCCCGCAGCGGACGCGACCAGGCGCCCAGCACGAACGCCACCCCGGCCACGCCCGCCCCCGCCGGCCCGCCGACCCAGTAGCCGAGCGCCACGGCGAACACCGCGACGTGCCGGACCCGCGGCCGGGCGGCCAGGACGGGCGCCAGATGCCGTCCCGGCCGGCCCCTGCCCACCAGGGCCAGCCCGGCGACGAGCAGCGCCAGCGCCCCGCCCGCCGCGAGCCCCGCCCGGTACGGCTCGTCCGGCTCGTAGGTGAGGGTCACCGTCCCGGCCGTGAAGGCGGGCAGGAACCAGGCCTGCCGCCAGCCGTCGAGCCGGACCGGCTTGAGCGCCGCGGCCCCCAGCGTGGCCTTCCAGCCGGCGTTGAAGTTCTCGTTGACCACCAGGTAGGCGTCGTCCTGGACGTTCACCTGGACGACCCGCTCGCCGGCCGCCCACTTGGTGACCGGCGTGCGCCGCATGACGGTCGGCCCGGCCGCGGGGCTGCCCGGCTCGTGCCGCACGACGGCCGACTCGACCCGGTACGACTCACCCGGCCGCACCGACAGCCGGGTCGGGCCGGCCACGAGCTGGAGCCGCTCGCAGGTCTCGAAGGTCACCGGCCGGCCGGTGACCACGTCGTGCAGGGTGCCGCCGGTGACGGCGGTGTGCACCTCGTTGCCGTCGACGGTGAGCGTCGGGCCGAAGCCGCACGGCAGCGTGAGCCTGAAGCCGGTCAGCGCGCCGAGCGGCCGCACGCCGGGGAAGGCCACGTCGCTGATCTCGATCGGCCGGCCGCCGGACGCCCCGAACTCCAGCGCGACCTTCCTGGCCCTCATCTCGGGGAAGCGGACGAGCCCGTCCGTGCCGACCCAGCTCTGCCGGACGCCGCCCTCCGCGCGGATCGTCACCCGGACGGGCGGGGCGCCGAGGTAGGAGTCGGGCGTGATGACCCGGATCTGCGACAGCTTCGTCTCGCGGGCCAGCTCGACGTTCAGCGTGGGCCTGGGGTCGAGCGGGTCGGCGAACCAGGCCGTCTTCGGGTCGCCGTCGAAGGCCCAGCGGCCGCCCGCCGCGCCGCTGTCCACCGCGGTGGAGGAGGCGCGCACGCTCAGGGAGTCGCCGGGCAGCGTGCTGAGGCGTTCGATCGTCGCGCGGTCGGTGACCGTGGCGCGGCCGGAGACGCCGTACGCGCCGTCCTTGCCGGTGACGAAGGAGCGGTCGAAGCCGTTGCCGTCGTCGCCCAGCACCTCGTGGCCCTTGGCGCAGCTCCAGGCGGCCGAGCCGCGGACGCAGCCGGGCACGTCGCCGGTCCTGGCGACCGCGATCGTGGCCGGCTCGCCGGTGTCCTCGCGCGGGTCGGGCACGACGATCGAGCGTCCTGGCCGGACGCCGGGGATGGCGAGCTCGGTGATGCCGACCCGGCCGCCGAGGCGGTTCGCCGGTTCGTACGCGGTGGCCACGACCGTCACCCGCAGCCGCTCGACCGGCCCCTTCGGCACGGCCAGCTCCTGCGGGTCGGCGCTCGCGCGCACCTTCTGGCGCAGCGAGCCGGCGCCGGTCTCCACGACGACCTCGCTGGGCGGCGGGCCGATCGGCGAGTTCTCGAACGCCACCTGGATCGTGGGGATCGTCAGCGGCTCGGCGAAGGTCACCTCCAGCCACTCGCCGACGGCGCCGTTCCAGCCGGTGGAGCGCCAGCTCGTGCGCCGGTCGCCGTCCAGGGCGGCGAAGGGCTGGTGGCCGGGCTCGCGGCTGTTCGCCGCGGCGCCGACGTCGGCCTCGGAGCTGGAGGCGGTGACGCCCGCGACGCCGGTGAGGCCCGCCGTGGAGACGTACCGCGCCCAGCCGGGGTCGAGCAGGTCGTTGGAGGGCGAGCTGCCGCGCAGGGGCTCGTCGGCGGTGAGCGTGGCGCCGGCGTTGCGGCGCAGGTCGGCGAAGGCCACCTCCCTGCGGCGCAGCGTGTCGGTCAGGATCGTGTCGTGCGCGGGCACCTTGACCACGCCCGCGTCGTCGTTGAGCAGGACGGGCCGGTCGTCGTCCAGGAGGCCCTGCTCGGCCAGGGAGAGCACGGACTCCGGCGCGCCGCCGACGCGCAGCGGGCGAGTGGCGTCCACGGTGCCGACCAGCGGCGCGGCGCCGGCCACGCGGTAGATCTCGACGGCCGGGTAGGGCTGGTCCAGCCAGGCGGCGGCCCGGCCGTACTGGGCGATGCCGACGCCCGGCCCCATCTGGGCCACCAGCGAGACGCCGGGCGAGTCCTCCAGCGCCTGGTGCACCCGGGCCGGCCAGGCGGTGCCGATCGTCGCCCGGTCCAGGTCGTTCCTGACGACCAGGTACGACACCCCCATCCGGCGCAGCGTGGCGGCCAGCCCCGGCGAGCCCTTGCCGGTGGCCAGGCGGTCGTCCACGGCGGCCATGAGGCGCGAGATGCCGGCCGAGCCCCACGGCACGATCGTGTGCGTGGCCCAGCGGGCCTGCGAGAGCGCCTGGAGCGGCTCGTCCAGGGGGCGGCCCCACAGGTACTCGCCGCGTTTGGCGCCCGGCACGGCCAGCACCATGCCGTCGCCGGCGTTGCGGTTGAGCCAGGTGATGGCCTGCCGCCAGTAGTCGGGGATGGCGGTGAAGCCGCCGGCGGGGGCCAGGCCGGCGTACAGGATGGGCAGGCCCGACAGGGTCACGAGCCCGGCGGCCAGCACGGTCAGGGGCGTGCGCAGGCGCGGGCGGGCCAGGGAGAGCAGCCCGGCGAGGCCGAGCGCGACGGGCAGCCGGATCAGCGCGTCGAACTTGTGCAGGTTGCGGAAGGCGGCCAGCGGGCCGTCGAGCAGCCCGACCATGAACTGCTCGTGCGGCGTGCCGGGATGGCCGGTGGTGATGATCGCGATCCCGCACAGCAGGCTGATCAGCAGGAACGGCCGCTCGGGCAGCCGGCGCAGGGTGAGCCCCGCCAGGCCGAGCGCGGCCACGGCGGCGGTGACCACGATCAGCCACGGGACGGTGGACTGCTGGTGGGCGTCGGGCAGCCAGGTCTGGCCGTCCACGGTCAGGAAGCTGAGCCAGCTCGACGTGCCGCGCAACGCGTTGACCAGCGACGTCACGCCGGTCGTCGCCGTGGCGGTCTCGATGTAGGGCAGGAAGGAGAAGATGTAGCCGCCGAGCGTGAGCAGCGGGACGGCCCACCACAGCGAGGCGAGCGCGACCAGCGGCAGCCACCAGGCGATCAGGCGGCGTTTGACCGGCCCGCCGCGCCTGGTCAGCAGGTAGACCATCGGCACCACGAGCACGGCCGCCTCGGCCACCGCGTTGACGCCGCCGCAGAACAGGAAGGCGAACGCCGACAGCGCGGCCGACCGGCGTGGCGTCAGCTCGCCCTTGGCCCCCTTGACCAGCGGGAGCAGGATCCACGGCAGCACGGCGCTGGGCAGGAACTCCGAGGAGTTGATGCCGATGAGCGCCTGGGCGTGCGGCGCGAGCGCGTACACGAAGCCGGCCAGGACGCGGGTGTGCGGGCCGCCGACGCCGAGCGCGCGGGCGAGCTGGACCACGCCGAGGAAGGCGACGCACAGCACGAGCGACATCCACAGCCGCTGGACGGCCCACGACTCCATGCCCAGCTTGAGGAAGATCGCGTAGAACGGTCCCATCGGGAACAGGTAGCCGTACGCCTGGTTCTGCAGGTGGCCGAAGTAGGCGCCGTCCCACAGGTGCAGCGCCCGGCCGAGGAAGCCCAGCGGGTTGACCGCCATGTCGAGCTTCGTCTCGGGGATGATCTTCTCGGTCGAGGTGTTGAACGCGATGGCGCCGAGCAGCAGGCAGGAGGCGAGCAGCCGCAGCCTGTGCCTGATCCGGGCCTCGTAGCTCTCGACGGTGGAGTCCCCGCGTTCCCCCGGGGGTCCAGGCGAGGCTTGGGTCACTGAGGGGCTCCGCCGCAATCTTGGAGTTTCGCCAGGATAAGTCCGGTCATGTTAGCCCCAGTTCGGGCCCACGTAAATTCCCCGGCCCAGGCGCGGCAGGCCGCGGCCACCTCCGCCCGCCGCCGCGGGTCGGCCAGCTCCTTCAGCGCGCGGCCGGTCACCTCGGCCAGGCTCTCGCCGTCCCGTACGAGCCAGCCGGTGACGCCGTCCCGCACGGAGTCGCGCAGCCCGGCGACGTCGTAGGCCACGGTCGGCACGCCGAGCGCGGCGGCCTCGATCACGGTCAGGCCCCAGCCCTCGAACTCCGAGGCCGTCACGTTGAGGCGGGCGGCGGCCAGCAGGGCGTTCTTGCGCGGCTCGGGCAGGAAGCCGTGCAGCTCGACCCGGCCGTCCAGGCCCCGGCCGGAGATCCGGGCGGCCAGGGCGTCGTGCTCGGGGCCGCGGCCCACGACGTGCACCCGCAGGCCCGGCCAGGCGTCGCCGAGCTCGGCGGCCAGGTCCACGACGCGCTCGATGCGCTTGTGGCCGATCAGGCGGCCGGCGTACACGAGGGCGGGCTCGCCCATGGCGGCCGGCGGCTCGGCCCGCGCGGGCTCGGCGCAGCCGTTCGGCACGACGGTGACCGGCGCGAGCCAGCGCAACTTCACGGCCAGGTCGTGCCTCGACGACTCCGAGACGGTGACCGTCAGGCAGCGCCGGTAGACCAGCCGGGCCACCTCGCCCTCCACGAAGCACCCGATGCGGGCCAGCCAGGCGGGCAGGAAGGCGTGGAACTGCCGGTCGTGGACGTGGTGCACGAGGCTGATCACGGGCGTGCGGCGGCGGACGACGAGCGGGGAGAAGAAGGGGATGCCGTTCATGGTGTCGATGACGACGTCCACGCGCCGCCGGTGGATCAGCAGCCAGAGCGGGACCAGCAGGTAGACGAGGTACGGGTTGCCCATCCTGCGCAGGTCCACGCCGTCGAGCACCTCGGCGCGGCGCTGCCCGCGCTGGCGGCCGGTGACGAACACGACCGAGGCGCCCTGGGTCAGCAGGAACCGGCTGACCTGCCAGGCGTACTCCTCGGCGCCGCCGGCCGTGGTCTGGTGGGGTTCGCGGAAGTTGAGCATCGCCACCCGGACGCCCGCGAGTGGCCGCTGCTCGGCCGTCGCCTCGCTCGTCCGCGGCTCGATCAGCCGTGCCGTGTCCGCCTTGCGCTCACCGGTAAAGACCACCATCACTCCTCGTCGGCGGGCACGCGGGCATGGCGGAGCCACACTCCGTGCTCGCTGTGCATGGCCCCGCGTCAAGCGGGATGGATCACCTGGTGCCGTAGTTGTAGAGCGGCTGGTTGGGCGGGGTGAGCGACGGTGAGGCCACGTTGACCACCGCGACGGAGGCTCCGACCGCCAGCAGGGCTCCTATCGCCAGGGCCACGAGAAGTCGCAACACGAAGCTCTCCCTTCCTTCCGGTGACGCGGTGTGCCGAGACTAGAACGTGTTTCGTCTTGAATCCATAACATTGGTCAAACCGTGATAAAGCAAGTTACCCTCCGGTACATCATGAAACAGCCGGTCAACGCCGCAGCAAGCGCAGCTCTTCGCCGTCGAAGACCGTTCTCCAGCCGGGCGGCGTGGACGGGAACCCGTTCTCGCCCGCGGCCATGAGGAGATACCTGGCGGGCAGGTCGCCGTAGGCGCCGGCGGCCAGCAGGTCACCGGCGACGCGGCTCAGCGGGTCCTCGCCGCGCACCCGCAGCCGGCCGCCGCCGGGCAGGCCGACGAGCAACGTGTCGTCCCAGAGCACCCGGCGCCGGAACAGCTTGGTCGCCGGGTCGAGCATCACCCGGCCGCCGTTCCAGGCGAAGGCCCGGTGGGCGCCCCACGGCAGCGAGACCAGCGCGCCCGGCGCGGGGTCGCCGTCCACGATGCGCTGGACCGCCGTCCATTCCGCCGGGTACGTCACCGCCTCCAGCCGGCCGAACGCGCCCAGCGCGAACGTCGGCAGGGCCAGCACCGGGGCCAGCACCCCGACCAGCGCGAGCGCGCCCGACCGCAGGAGCGAGGCGAGGCCGACCGCCGTCAGCAGGGCCAGCGGAGCCAGGTGGACCTGGCCGTCGCGCAGCGGCCCGAACCCGGGCCACAGGGCGATGAGCCATTTGAGCGCGTCCCGTCCCGGCTGGAAGGCGCCCAGCCCGGCGACGCAGAACCCGGCCGCCGCCGCCACCGCCAGGCCGCCCCACCAGGCGGGCCGCTCGGGGGCCGAGCGCAGGCGGGCGTAGCCGTACAGGCCGGCGAGTACCAGGAGGAGCCGGGCGGTCGCCGTCCACCACGCCTCCTGGCCCGGCAGCCCGGCCTCGGCGTTCCAGATGCCGCCGAGCGACAGCAGGCTGCCCAGCACGCCGAAGGGCCCGTCGGCGCGGGCCGCGAACGCGTCCACGCCCGCCGGGTCGGTCACCGCGCCCGAGCCGAGCGCGGGCACCGCCCACGGCAGGCTGTACGCGACCAGCACCCCGGCGGCGACCGGCGCCCTGCGCCGGGCGACGGCGATCGGCATCAGGGTGAGCCAGGACACCAGCATCGCCTGGAACCCGCCCACCGCCGCAGGCAGCAACGCCACCCCCAGCCGCCAGAACCGCGCGAGCCCTCCGGGCTTCTCCCACGTGAGCGCGCGGATCGCCCACGGGAGCCCGGCCACGCCCAGGAGCAGCGCCCACTGGCCGAGCATGAGCCGCTGGGCGAGGTAGAGGTTCCAGGCGTAGAACGCGGCGGCCACGAGCCGGGCGAGCCTGCGCTCCGGCGGCACCAGCGCCGCCGCCCCGGTCGCGGCCAGCACGAACACGGCGACCAGGGCCGCCTTCTGCACGATCTCCACGGGCAGCGCTCTGGCCAGCAGCGCCACGACCAGGTCGCTGGGCACCGCGCGGGGGAAGCCGCCGCGGTCGGGCCACAGGGGCGGATCGGGCACGAAGAGCAGGTCGTAGCGGAGCACCAGCCCCCAGCCCAGCGCCGGGCCGAGCGCCAGCACCGCCAGCCCGAGCCCCAGCGCCGCCGGCCCCCAGCGGCCCGCACGGCCTTCGCGCACCGTGACACCGCCTCTCCCTCGCGCCAGGACCGGCAATCCGGGCACAAGGGAGATTAGCCGCCGACGCCTCACATGTGTTACTTGCCGGGCTCGGGGTCCCGGGGCAGGCCGAGCATGCGCTCGCCGATGATGTTGAGCTGCACCTCGGTGGTGCCGCCGTAGATGGTCATGGCCCTGGTCGCGAGCACCGCCCGGTTCCAGTAGCCGGCGTCGCCGAGCTTCATGTCGGCGGCCACCACGGCCTGGGCGCCGAGCAGGCCGACGGCCGTCTCGGAGACGTGCTGGGCGTGCGAGGTGGACAGCAGCTTCCGTACGGACGCGTCGGCGCCCGGCTCGTTCCCGGCGAGCTGCTTGAGCGTGACCCGCAGCGACAGCGCGTTGATCGAGTGCCCCTCGCACACGACCCCGGCCACCTCCTGCTCCTCGGCCGGCGTGAGCTCGCGCCCGAGCCGGCCGATCAGCCCGAGCAGGTCGGGCACGGACGCGCCGGTGCCGCCCGATCCGGACGACAGCGAGACGCGCTCGTTGGACAGCGTGTTGCGGGCGACCTTCCAGCCGTCGCCGACCTCGCCCACGACCAGGTCGTCCGGGACGAAGACGTCGTCGAGGAAGACCTCGTTGAACAGGTTCTCGCCGGTCATCTCGGTGAGCGGCCGGACCGTGACGCCGGGCGCCTTCATGTCCACCAGGAAGTACGTGATGCCCTCGTGCTTGGTGCCCTCGGAGCTGTTACGGGCGATGCAGATGCCCCATTCGGCCACGTGGGCGACCGACGTCCAGATCTTCTGGCCGTTGAGCCGCCAGCCGCCCTCGACCTTCTCCGCCTTCATCTGCAGCGAGGCCAGGTCGGACCCGGCGCCGGGCTCGGAGAAGAGCTGGCACCAGATCATCTCGCCGCTGAGCGTCTTGGGCAGGAAGCGTTCCTGCTGCTCGGGCGTGCCGTACACGGCGATGGACGGCACCACCCAGGCGCCGATGATCATCGCGGGCAGCCTGACCTTGGCGGCCTTGAGCTCCTGGGCGATGAGCACCTGCTCCAGCGGCTTGGCCGCGCGGCCCCACGGCCGGGGCAGGTGGGGCATGACGAACCCGCGGTCGGCGAGCGCCCGCTTCTGCTCCTGGCCCTCAAGGGCGGCGATCTCGGCGATCTCCGCACGAATGCCCTCGCGCAGCTCCTCGGCGCCCTCGGGCAGGTCGATCTCCATCTCCCGGCCGACGCCCTGCAGGGCGAGCGCGGTCACCGAGGCGGCCCACTCGGCCGACGAGCCGAGCAGGGCGCGCAGGGTGAGGGCGCGCCGGTAGTACAGGTGCACGTCGTGCTCGAAGGTGTAGCCGATGCCGCCGAACGTCTGGATCGCGTCCTTGGCGCACTGGACGGCCGCGTCGGGGGCCATCACCCCGGCGACGGCGGCGGCGTACTCCAGCTCGCGGCCCTCGGCCCTGGTGGCGTCCCAGACGGTGGCGCGGGCCTGCTCAAGGGCGACGAGCATCCGGGAGATCTTGTGCTTGATGCCCTGGAACTGGCCGATCGGGCGGCCGAACTGCTCACGCACCTTGGCGTAGGCGGCGGCGGACGTGACGCACCACGACGCCAGCCCGGCGGCCTCGGCGCCGAGCAGGATCGCGGCCAGGTTGAGCACGTCGGGGCTCTCCACGCCGTCGAGCACGCGCTCGGCGGGCACCCGCGCCTCCGCCAGCTCCACCTTGGCCACCGGCCGGGTCAGGTCCAGCGACCGGACCGGCGTGACGGTGGCGGCCGAGGCGTCGACGGCGATCCACTCCTCGCCCTCGGACGTGGTCACCGGCAGCACCAGCACGTCGGCCAGCGAGCCGGCCAGCACCGGGTCGGCCGTGCCGGAGACGACCAGCGAGCCGTCGTCGGCGCGGGAGCCGGTGAGCGAGCCGGACAGCGCGACGGCGCCCGTCAGCGTGCCGTCGGCGAGGGCTTCGAGCAGGTCGTGCCGCTTGGAGGCGTGGATGACCGCACTGGCCAGCACGGTCGGCACGTACGGGCCGGGGGCGAGCTTCTCGGCCAGCGCCTCGACGGCGACGGCGGCCTCCAGCAGCCCGTAGCCCGAGCCGCCGGACTCCTCGGGCAGGTGCAGGCCGAGCAGCCCCTGCTCGGCCAGGCCCGGCCAGAAGGGCGGACGTTCGTCCGACCCGGATCGCAGCAGCTCCGAGGGGATGTTCCGCTCGGCCCAGCCGCTCACCGAGTCGCGGAGCGCCTCGTGCTCCTCGCTCAATCCGATCGCCATTGCTCATCCTCCAGCCAGGTCAAAGACAGTGCCCGATGCCCAGAACCATATTCTAGAGCATGCTTCTGGCCTAGAGGGGCCGCACCTGCTGGACGAGTGTCTTCAAATCAGCCCATCGCGCCTTGTTCTTCTCCGGAATGGAGGCCAGCAGCATCGCCGGCTTGGTCTTGCCCACCTCGACGACCGTCACCACGGCCTGGGCGGTCTCGGTCTTGCCGCCCGAGACGTAGGTGACCTGGTAACCCAGCGACCAGCCCTTGCCGACCGGCACCTTCCCGGACCCCGTCCAGGCGGTCAGCTGGGCGCCCGCCGGATACTGCGTCCGCAGCGCCCAGCGGGCCGCGCGGACGGCCATCTCGCGGTAGTCGGCGTCCTTGGCGGGCTTCTTCTCCGGGGCGTCGCCGGGGAACATGGCCGAGGCGATCACGGTGTGCGGCACCGCCACCTTTCCGATGCGCTGGGCGATCGTGAACGGCGCGAACGACTTGGCGTCCCAGGGCGCGGCCAGGCGCGGGTAGCTGATGCCGCTCGCCTTGTCGGAGATGATCCCGCTCACCACGGACGCCTTGCCCGGCAGCGTGGGGAACGCCTTGCTCGCCGGCACCGAGGGGAGCGCGACCGGCGTCTCGCTGGGGGTCGGGGAGGCGGTCGGGGTGGCGGTCGCGGCCGGCACGGGGGCGACGGAGACGGTCGTCCCGGCGGGGTCGCCGGTCGTGGGCACGTCGCCGGAGAACACGACGAAGATCAGCAGGACCGCCGTGACGGTGACGAGAATGGCGCCCGCCAGGTAGATCGTGCGGATGGGGATGTCCCCGACGCCGCGCTTGTGCGGCTTGGTGACAACCGGCGTCACAGAACCGGCCGCACCCGGCTGCGGCTGGGGGTGGGCCTGAGCCTGAGGCGACCTGGCCGTCCCCGGCGGCCACACCTGCACAGGCTGATGCTGCGCCCCCCTCCCCGGCCCCGCCCCTTGCGCGTGGCCTTGCCCCGGCCCTGGCACGAGCCCCGGCCCCGCGCCTTGCGCAGGACCTTGCCCCGCTCCGGGTGCGAGCCCTTGCGCGACACCCTGGCCCACCCCTTGTGCAGGCCCTGCCCCCGCGCCTTGCGCGAGCCCTTGCCTCGCTCCTTGCGCGTGGCCGTGGCCGGCCCCCTGCGCCTGTCCCGGGCCCTGCCGGCCGCCGCCTTGGAGCTGCCGGTTCCCGCCCGGAGGCTGCGGCGGGTGCGGCGGCCGTCCCTGCGGGCCGGACGGCGGCTGGGGGCGCACCTGCGGACCCGACGGCGGCCCGGCGTACGGACGCGGCTGCGGACCGGACGACGGCTGCGGACCGGACGACGACTGCGGACCCGACGGCAACCGAGGGCCGGACGAGGGCTGAGGGCCCGAGGGCGGCTGCGGGGAGGGGCGCACCGGCTGGGACGCGCCCGGCCGCGGCGGACGCGGGATCTTGACCGTCTGCTCGGCGGGCGGCACGACCGGCTCGGCAGGCGGCACGACGACCTTGCGAAAAGGTTGGGTGTCCTGTGCTGATCTCTCGTCGCCGACGTCCGCCATGGCCTTGAGGTTACGTCACCGAAGAGCGGGATAATTCCTCTATTCCCCCAGCAGAATCTAATTCTGTATGGTCTGCGGACATGAGGGGTTTCTACGAGATCGCAGCCGCCGACCCGGACCGTCCCGCCCTGCTCGGCGACGACGGCGCGACCTACGGCGAGCTGCTCGCCCGCGCCAACAGGACCTCCCACGGCCTGGTCGCGCGCGGCGTCCGGCCGGGCGGCGCCGTGGTGACCGTGCTGAAGAACGGGCTCGACGCCCTCACCATGATGCTGGCCACCTACCAGATCGGCGCCTACCTGGTGCCGGTCAACTGGCACTACACGGCCGATGAGATCGACTACATCGTCGCCGACTGCGGCGCAGACGTCGTCGTCCGCCCCGGCGCGCTCACGGTCGCCGACCTGGCCGACGGCCGGCCGGACACCGCGCCCGAGCACCGCCGGGCCGGCTCGATGATGCTCTACACCTCCGGCACCACGGGACGCCCCAAGGGCGTGCGCCGCCGGCTGCTCGACCTCACGCCCGAGGACCTCTACCCCATCCTGATGCGCAAGAGCTGGCGGCACTTCGGCCTGCCGTCCGACGGGGTGCACCTGGTGTGCTCGCAGCTCTACCACTCGGCCCCCTACGGCCAGGCGATGATGGCGCTGCAGTTCGGCCACTCGATCGTGGCTCCGGAACGCTTCGACGCCGCCGAGGCGCTGGCGCTGATCGAGCGGCACCGGGTGACGAACGCGTTCATGGTGCCCACGATGTTCCACCGGCTGCTCGCCGTGCCGGATCGGAAGAGCTACGACCTGTCCTCCCTCACCCACCTCTACCACGGCGCCGCCCCCTGCCCGCCCGCCACCAAGCAGGCGATGATCGACTGGCTCGGTCCCGTCCTGTGGGAGTACTACGGCTCGACGGAGGCGGCGGTGGCGACGATGGTGTCGTCCCAGGAGTGGCTGGAGCGGCCGGGGACGGTCGGCAGGGCCCTCGACGGCATGGCCTTCACGATCATCGGCGACGACGGCCACGAGGCGGCCCCCGGCGAGCCCGGGACGGTCTACATCGGCGGCATCAACCGCTTCGAGTACCACCGCGACCCCGGCAAGACCGCCTCGGCCATGCGCGGCGCCGCCTACACCCCCGGCGACATCGGCTACCTCGACGCCGACGGCTACCTGTTCCTGCTGGACCGCAGAACCGACCTGATCATCTCGGGCGGCGTCAACATCTACCCCGCCGAGATCGAGGCCGCGCTGCTCGAACATCCGTCGGTGGCCGACGTCGCGGTGATCGGCGTGCCCGACCCCGAGTGGGGGCACCGGGTCGTGGCGCTGGTCCAGCCGGTGGCGGGCGTGACGGGCGGCGCGGAGCTGACCGCGGAGCTGCTGCGGCACTGCGAGCCCCGGCTGGCCCGGATGAAACACCCCCGGGTGATCGAGTACCGCGAGTCGCTGCCGCGCACCCCCACCGGCAAACTCAGCAGACGGGACGTCCGGGAGGCGTATCTTTCCCGCTGAGCTGGGCAGAGACCTCCCCATGAGGGAGATCGTCGCCGGACTGGCAGCCGTCGTACTGCTCACCGCGTGTGGGCGGTCGCCGTCCGCCCCGACGTACACCTCGACTGCCACCGCGAGCCCGGCCACGACCACGCCGGGCTCGCCGACCGCCGGCGAACAGGCGCCCGGGAGCGCGCCGCAGTCGCTGGAGAGCGCGTACGAGCGGGTCATCACGGACGTCCTGCCGTCGATCGTGCAGATCAACACCAAGGTGGGCCTCGGCTCCGGCATCGTCTACGACACGGCGGGTCACATCGTCACCAACGCGCACGTGGTCGGCGAGGCGACCGAGATGAACGTCACGATCGCCACCGGCGGCGCGCCGCGCCCGGCCAAGCTGGTCAAGGCCTTCGGCGCCGGCGACCTGGCAGTGATCAAGGTCGACCGGCCCGACGGGCTGCGTCCGGCCAGGTTCGGCGACTCGGGCAAGCTACGGGTGGGCCAGATCGTCCTGGCGATGGGCAACCCGCTGGGCCTGTCGGGCAGCGTCACGAACGGGATCGTCTCGGCGCTCGGCCGTACCGTCAGCGAGCCCCAGAGCCCCGAGTCGCCGGGGGCCACCATCAGCGGCGCGATCCAGACCTCAGCCGCGATCAACCCCGGCAACAGCGGCGGCGCGCTGGTGAACCTGGCCGGCGAGGTCATCGGCATCCCGACCCTCGCCGCCACCGACCCGCAGCTCGGCGGCGGGGCCGCGCCCGGCATCGGGTTCGCGATCCCGAGCAACACGGCCACCGACATCGCGGCCCAGATCGTGAAGAACGGCAAGGTCACCAACAGCCACCGGGCCGCGCTCGGCATCCGCGGCAGCACGGTCATCGGCGCCACCGGGCAGCCGAGCGGCGTGGGCGTGGCGAGCGTGGAGAAGGGCGGGGGCGCGGAGAAGGCCGGGATCCGGGCCGGTGACGTCATCCTCTCGATCAACGGCAAGAAGACCACGACCATGGCCGCGCTGTCGGAGGAGATCACCGCCTTCAAGCCCGGCGACCAGGTCAAGGTGGAGATCCTGCGCCCCGACGGCGGCACCCAGACCGTCACCGTCACCCTGGGCGAGCTCAAGGCCGAGTGACGACCCGGCCGGGCCGCTGCCCGGCCGATCCCCTCACTGCCCGGCCCATCCCCCGTTACCGGGGCCGACCGCTCACTGCCGGGCCGTGAAGACGACCTCCACGCGCCGGTTCTTCGCCCGGTTCCGCTCCACCGGCTTGCCCTCGACCAGGTTGGGCAGCTTGGGCCGCGTCTCGCCGTGTCCGGCGGCCCGGAGGGTCACGTTCCCGCCGCCGAGCAGGCCCTCCAGGGCCGCGCGCACGGCCTGCGCCCGCCGCCGCGACAGCCCCAGGTTGTACGCGTCGCTCCCCTGGTCGTCGGTGTGCCCCTCGATCCTGACGACGCCGCCCGCGCCCTCCGCCTCGACCTTCGCGGCCACGCCCGCCAGCCGTTTGCGGGCCTTGGGCGTGAGCCGCCACTTGTCCAGCGCGAACAGCACGTCGCTGGTCAGCGCGACCGTCACCGTGCGGCCCTGCCTGGTCTCGCTCTGCGCGCCGTCCATGGACTCGACCTCGCCGACGATGTCCTCGACCGGCAGCACCAGGTCCTCCACCGGGCCTGTGGCGCCCGGCGGCACCGGGGCGGGCGTGGGCGCCAGGACGAGGGCCAGCGCCAGGCTAAGCGAGCGGAACATCGGTGAGCACGCCCAGCATCGGCATCTCGACGTTGACCTTCGCGACCTCCGGCGGCGGGGCGGCGAAGACCGCGTACAGCGTGCTGGCCTGCCCCGCCTCCAGGAACTGGCCCTGCGTGCCGGAGCACACGCACGTGGCGTCGGCGGCGGTGCCGTTGCGGGCGACGCGGTAGCGCTTGGCGTTCACCGGGTCGATCAGGGAGACGTTGGAGACCGTGTAGTCCAAGCTGCCGCCGCCCAGGCCGTTGTGCACGTTGACCTTGCCCTCGACGGCGGTGATCGTCCAGTTGAGGGTGACGGTCCTGCCCTGGCGGGTCAGGGCGGTGATCTCGACGCGGGCCCTGCCGTACTGGCCGCCGGAGCCGACCTTGGCCTCACGGGTGGCGATGACCGCGTCCGCCTGCGGGGCGGGCGTCTGCTGAGGCGCGGTCCGCGGCGGCGCGGGAGCGGTGGTGGCCGCCTCCTCGGCGGCGGTCTGCGGCTGCCCGCCGGGCGACAGGCCACACCCTGACAGGACGACGGCCGCCCCGATGAGAACGATCGTCTTACGCATCTGCTGATCACCTTAATGCTCAGAAAAGTCTCAAGTCAGACACCCTAGCCCGGATCCTCCATTTCGGGCGGGACAAATGACGATCAGCCGGACGCGGACGACTGGGTCAGCCGGTAACGGGAGGGCGGGATGCCGTACCGGTCCACGAACGCCTGGCGCAGCGTCTCGGCCGTCCCGAACCCGCAGCGCACGGCGATCGCGGACATGGGCAACGAGGTCGAGGCCAGCAGCTGAGCCGCCCCCTCGGTACGGGCCCGCCGCACGAACCGGCCCGGCGTCTGCCCCAGATGCCTGAGGAACAGCCGGGTGAGATGGCGTTCGCTGACGCCCGCCGCGGCGGCCAGCGTGGCCGCGCTGAGGTCGGCGGCCAGGTTCGCGCCGATGTGCTCGACGATCCGCCTGACCAGGCCGTCGGCGGGCGCCGGAGGGCTGACGAACATGCTCATCTGGGCCTGGTTGCCCGGCCGTTGCAGGTAGGTGACCATGCCGCGGGCCACCGTCCTGGCCAGTTCGGCGTCGTTGTCCTCCTCGACCAGGGCGAGCGTCAGGTCGAGCGCGGCGGTCACCCCCGCGGACGTGGCCACCTCGCCGTCGCGGACGAAGATCGGGGCCGGGTCCACGGTGACGCGCGGGTAGCGGGCGGCCATGTCGGCCGCCTCCCGCCAGTGGGTGGTGGCGCGCCTGCCGTCGAGCAGCCCCGCGGCGGCCAGCACGTACGCGCCGGTGCACACGGACGCCACCCGCCTGCTCTCCCGCGCCAGCCTGCGGACATGGCCGACGACCAGCGGGTTCGCCGCGGCGTCCACGTGGCCGGTGCCGCCGGAGACGATGATCGTGTCGAGCGGCCCGGTGATCCGCTCCAGCGCGAGCTGGCCGTGCAGCACCAGCGCGCCGGCGGTGGTCACGGGGTGACCGCCGGGGGTGGCCAGCCGTACCTGGTAGTACGGTGAGGCGCCGTGCCAGTTCGCGTTCTCCAGCGTCGAGGTGACGCACGCGATGTCGAGCAGCTCGGCCGCCTCGTAGGCGACGACCACGACCCGCCGGTACTCCATGGCACGACTGTAGGTCCGGCAGACAAAGAACCCAAGTTTCCGGACATATGCGGCTTCGCCCCCTCCTCCCGTCCCCCCTGCCCGGCCACAGTCGGAGCCATGACACCGACGCCTCCCGCACCCGCGGCCCCCTCTGCGGCCGGCCGCCGCTGGTCGAAGTTCGCCCTCCACTACGTGGAGATGATCGTCGCCATGTTCGTCGGCATGTTCGCGCTCGGCGCCCTGCTGTCGGCCGTCGGCCTCTCCGTCTCCCACGACGAGTCGCCCGAGCTCGCGTACCTGATCATGGCCGTCGACATGTCGGTGGGCATGGCCGTGTGGATGCGCTTCCGCGGCCACCGCTGGGCGCCGACGCTGGAGATGTGCGCGGCGATGTTCGTCCCGATCGTGCCGCTCTATCCGCTGCTCTGGCTCGGCGTCATCGACGGCGGCGTCCTGATGGTCGTCGCGCACGTCGCGATGTTCCCGCTCATGCTGGCCGCCATGTTCCGGCGTCTCGACGAGTACGCCGGCTGCGCCCACTAGCCCGGCCCCCTCGGCCGCGCGCCCGCAAGGGTCCCTAAGATGCCGCTATGGCGCGTTTCGAGACCGTGACCCTGGTCTTCGCTCCCCCGGACGTGCTCTTCGACACGTCGCTGTCGGTCGAGACCCACACCGCGTCCATGGCCGGCTCGTCGGAACGCGCCGTCGCGGGCGTCACCA
Source organism: Nonomuraea sp. NPDC049684 (assembly GCF_044465345.1). Taxonomy (NCBI): domain Bacteria; kingdom Bacillati; phylum Actinomycetota; class Actinomycetes; order Streptosporangiales; family Streptosporangiaceae; genus Nonomuraea; species Nonomuraea sp. NPDC049684. The sequence goes on from NZ_JBITLO010000002.1 coordinate 569,660, forward strand.
CGGGCCTGCTCGGCCCCGGCGACCAGGTCACCTGGCAGGCCAGGCACTTCGGCCTCACCTGGCGGATGACCTCCACGATCAGCGCCTGGGACCGGCCCGGGTACTTCGTGGACGAGCAGGTGTCCGGGCCGTTCCGCCACTGGCGGCACGAACACCGCTTCGAGGCGGCTCCGCACGCGGGCGCCACCCTCATGACCGACGTCGTCGACTTCTCCGCCCCCGCCGGTCCGCTGGGCCGCCTGGCCGAGCTGCTGGTCCTGCGCCGCCACATGACCCACCTCATCACCATGCGCAACCGGCACATCAAGACGATCCTCGAACCGTCCCGTTGACCGAACCCGAGCCTCCCGGCGGTCGTCCGAGCGAGCGGCGAAGGCCGCCGCGCGGTACGCGGACCGGGATGCCCACGTCGGAACCGCTGCTGGTCCTGGCCCAGCTCACCGCCGCCTGGGCGGCCGGGTCGGTCTTCCTGCCGACGGCGTGGCTGGTCCTGCTGGCCGTGCTGTTCGCCGGCGACGAGGCGGTGGCCCTCGCCGCCGCCGCACTGGTCGTGGCGGCCCTGCTCGGCTACCTGGTGATCGTGATCAGGGCCACCCGCGGCGCGTCCGTGCTCGGCGCGACCCGCGGCGGCCGGCTCCTGTGGGCGCTGCTGGTGCTGGGCCTGGGAACCGCCGGCTGGGCCCTCGGCTGGGCGGTGACCGACGTCGCCGGCCTCGGGGTGAGCCGCGACATGCTCCTGGCGGCCGTGCTCGGCGGGGTTCCGTACGCCCTCGTGGCCGGGACGCTGCTGCGCGGGTGGCGTCACAGGGGCGTCGCGCTCGGGCTGGGCGTGGCGCTCCTGGGGGCGGGCGTGGCGGTGCTGCGCCAGGAGCCGCCGGACGACCTGGAGGCGCGCCTGACGGCCGGCGACCTCCACCGGGAGACCGCGTACGTGGTCGCCGTCCCCGGCTACCGGCCCGACGACCGGGACTACGGCGGCGGGCTGGGCGGCTCCGGCTTCACCCCGGCGGACCCGGCCGCCATCCCGCCCGACCGGTACGTCCGGATCGTCGCCCACGACCGGCTCCTGCCGGGCGCCGCCGTGTGCGGCCAGCCCACCGCGCAGGACGCCGATCTGCCGACCGGCTCCTGCACGGCCGAGCCCGGCGGCCTGGTCCACCGGCAGGGCCCGGTCGAGCACGGCTACCAGGTGCGGGTGGGCCGCAGGTACGTCACGGTGGTCGGGAGCGCCGCCGTCCCCCGCGACCTGCTCCGGTCGGCCGCCCGGACCCTGCGCCCGGCCACCGCCCGCGAACTGGGCGACCAGGAACAGACCGGCGACTACTACGCGGCCCGCATCCCGGGCTACACCCCACAGCTCATGGGCATCCCGGCGGGCCTGGTCTACACGCCCTCCGACCACACGGGCAACGGCGCCCAGAGCGTCCGCATCACGTTGTCCGTCAGCCAGGCCGGCGACGTCTGCCACCTCGCCGAGAAGTGCACCCCGGCCGGCTCCGGCCTCACCTACGTCCGCCGCGAGGACACGCACGGTTACGCGGTGCGCCGCGGCGCGGTTACCGTCCAGGTGCTCGGCGGCCTGCGGGTGGACGCGGAACCGCTGCGCCGGGCCGCGCTCGACGTCCGCCCGGCCACCGACGACGAGCTGCGCCGCCTGCTGCCCCCGCGGGAGCCGCGCACCCCCCTGGACCGCCTCCGCCGCTGGCTGCGCACGTTCTGAGCTCGGACGCGCACGCCTTCCGGACAGCGAAAAGCCTCCGACCCGCCGAGTAATCGGCAGGTCGGAGGCTTTTTGATCACGTGGAGGTGGCGGGAATCGAACCCGCGTCCTTCAACCCCAAGTCAGGGCTTCTCCGGGCGCAGCCTGCTGTGCTTTTCTCAGCCCCGGCGATCACGCAGGCGAGTCGCCGACGGGCTCAGCCACTGTTTGATTTCCCGATCTCCCCCGTGGCCGGGTCGATCGGTTGAGCCTTCTAACGATGCCAGACACCGGGCCGAAGGCACTCCCGGGCTGACAGAGGTTTCGCTACTTAGGCAGCGAGGGCCAGGGAACCCTGGCCGACCTCAGTGCGCTTGGAATTGGCACTTATTGTTTTGCGGTCACAGGATTAACGAGGTTATGTCCGCAGTCCTCGGCCCGCTTCACCTGGCTTGCAAGATCGAAGTCGAAGCCAGTCACCCCCTGTGCAGTTGTCAACACGCCTTCACGCTGATCACGCAGAGGCGAGCAACACTGAATCTACAGGGGACAACGCCCCCAACGCCAACTTAATTCCAGCATGGCGAAACCCCCGGGAGCGTGGCACAGCAGCACGCGCTCCCGGGGGCCGACCGGCAGGGTCGAGCCGGTCCGGACGGCAGGACTTCCCCCGAGATGAAGTCCTGATCTCATCACGGCGACTGAGTCCGCAACCCCCCGAGCGGGCCCAGTCATTCAGTAAGACGCAGCCACGACCCGCAACGGTTGCTCGCCGTCACAAGATTTTCACGCAGAGTCATGAAGGCCCGAGAAGAAGCTGCCCGCGACGGCCGCCGCATCGTAGTTCTTGGCCAGGACGGCGATCGCCACGTCCCCCTGCCAGCCGACGAACCAGGTCATGGGCTTGTCCTGGGTGCCCGCCGTCGCGCGCACGCCGTAGACCCTGCCCCGGCCCGCCTGCGCGGGGCTGCCGATCGCCCCGGCCCGCATCATCGCGGTCAGCGCGGTGCGCACCTTCGGATCCACCGGGATGGCGTCCGGCTGCTTGGCCGGGACGACCTCCGCCGCCGGATCGGGCGACGCGGGCGAGGTCACGAGCACCGGCGGCCGCCAGGTGCCCGACCCCACGGCCGCCGCGACCAGCGCCATCGACAGCGGGCTGACCTCGACGGTCTGGCCCGCGATGGCCCTGGCCTTGTCGGCGTCGCTGGACAGTTCGGGCATCGCCCCGCTGAACGACTTCAGCGGCAGCCGCCACGGCTGGCCGATGCCGAACGCCTTGGCGCTCGCGGCCAGGCCGCCGGCGCTGGCCCGGCGGGCCAGCGAGGCCAGCGCGGTCACGCAGCCCTTGGCGAAGTTGTCCTGGAACGTGGCCGACGACGTGACCCCGGCGGTCTGGCTGGTGTGCACGAACTTGGCGCCGCCCACCGTGCGCTCGGCCGGGCAGGCCAGCCGCTGCTTGGTGCTGACGCCGCTCTTGATCAGCGCGTCGGCCGCCACGATCGAGAAGGCCGTGCCCGCGGGGAACCTGCCCGCCAGCGCGTCCTTCTCCTGGTTGAGCCCGCTGGTGCCGACCGCGAGGATCTCGCCGGTGTCACGCTGGACGGCCACCAGCGCGCTGGTGGCCGTCTCGGCCACCGCCCGCTCGGCCGCCGCCTGGGCGCGGCTGTCGATCGTGGTCTTGACCGAGACGTTCTGGCGGCCCAGCCACTCCTTCAGTTTGGCCACCTGCCGGCCGGTCTTGAGATCGAGGGTGATCACCTTGGTCTCGGTGGAGCCGGTCAGATAGTCCTGGTACGCCTGCTGCAGGCCGCTCTGGCCGATCGAGTCGCCGGCCCGCTGGGGGCCGCCGAGCTTCTGCTCGTCCTCGGGGGTGAGCGCGCTGACCTTGCCGACGATCTGCTTGGGGGCGGCCGGGTCGATGGGCTGCGGCTGCGGGTCGGTCTGGATGCCGGAGATGCCGGCCAGCTTCGACTTCATCGACAGGTAACGCGAGCGCCCGAACGTGACCAGCGGCACGAACTTGTCGGGCGGCGAGGACCTGATCCGGCTCAGCAGCCGGTCCTGGGCGTAGCCGGTGATCGCCGACAGCTTGGCCACGACGTCCTCGGCCCGGTCGCCCAGCGCGGACGGCACCACGCCCACGACGTAGACGTAGAGCTCGTTCTGCAGGGGGTCGTCGGCCCGGTCGACCACCGGCTGGCGCGGCTTGGGGTTGGTCTCGACCGCGAACCGCTGGCCCTCCTTGAGCTGCGGATGCAGCACCGACGGCGACCAGCGCACCTTCCACCTGCCGTCGACCAGGTGCAGCGGCAGCGAGCCGTCGTACGCCCAGAGCGGGGTGTTCTCCCCCAGGTCGACCTCGGCGCGGAAGTCGGCCTTGGACTCCTCGCCGGTCACGCTCACGCTTTTGATCTTGAAGCGGAACGAGGCCGCGTCGAGCTCCAGCTTGGCGTTGGCCAGGGCCTTGCCCACCTTGGCGGGGTCGCCGTCGGTGCGGCCCGCGGCCAGGGCGTAGTCCTCGGACTGCCAGCCCACGAGGAAGTCGCGCACCGCGTCGTGCGGCGAGGACTCCTCGAAGCAGCCGGTCAGCGTCATGCTCGCGACCGCCAGGGTGACGGTCGCGGCAAGGGTGCGGCGCGCGCGTGTCATCGGTTAGAGTGCCGCCGCTCTCATCGGTTGCGGTGCCGCAGGGCCCGCGCCATCTCCCGCTTGGCCTGCTGCTCGGCCAGCGACTGCCGCTTGTCCCAGTCCTTCTTGCCCCGGGCGACGGCGATCTCGACCTTGGCCCGGCCGTCCTGGAAGTACAGGACCGTGGGGACGATCGTGAGGCCGCCCTCCTTGGTCATGGCGGCCAGCTTGTCGATCTCCTTGCGGTGCAGCAGCAACTTGCGCTTGCGCTTGGCGGCGTGGTTGGTCCACGTGCCCTGCATGTATTCGGGGATGTGCACGTTGAGCAGCCACGCTTCGCCGTCGTCGATGCTGGCGTAGCCGTCGACGAGCGAGGCGCGGCCCTCGCGGAGCGACTTCACCTCCGTGCCCTGGAGCACGAGCCCCGCCTCGAAGGTGTCCTCAAGGTGGTAGTCGTGCCGGGCCCGCTTGTTCTGGGCGATGACCTTCCGCCCGGTCTCACGTGGCATGCTTCGACCTTACCGGCGATTCCTCACACCCTGAGGTATCGGCGAAGCGTCACGAACGAGGCCAGCACACAGATCACGACGCCGATGGCCATGGTGAGCGTGATGGTCTGGGCCACCGCGTCCCAGCCGAGCTGGGCCATGCCGCTGCCGAAGTAGCCGGCGATCTCCTCGAACAGCAGGACCTTCGTCACGATCAGGATGATGGCCGCGAAGACGCCGCCGATCAGACCGGCGATCACGCCTTCCATGACGAACGGCAGCTGGATGTAGAGGTTCGAGGCGCCCACCAGGCGCATGATCCCCGTCTCCCGGCGCCGGTTGAAGGCCGACAATCGCACCGTGTTGCCGATCAGCAACGCCGCGGCCAGCACCAGCACGATGGCGACGGCCAGCGCGTAGAAGGACAGCTTGTCGAGCAGGTCGAAGAACTTGCCGATGAGCTGCTTGTGGTCCATCACCTGGGACACGCCCGGCTGGCCCTTCACGGCGTCGATCACCGGCTGGTAGTTGTCGGGGTCGACCAGCTTCACGCGGAACGACTGCGGCATGTCCTCGACCCTGGTGGCCTGGACGAGCGTCGGGCTGGCCTGGTAGGCCGTCTTGAAGTTCTCGTACGCCGTGCTCTGGTCCTCGTAGAAGACCTCCTTGACGCCCTGGAGGCTCTCCAGGCGGGTCTTCAACGCCTTGGTCTGGGCCGGCGTGACGGCCTTGCCGTTGCACTCGGGGATCGCGGTGCCCTTGGTGCACAGGAAGACCGAGATCTCGACCTTGTCGAACCAGAAGGTCTTGAGCATGGAGACCTGGGCGTTGATCATCAGGCCGACGCCCAGCATCGCCATGCCGACTGCCACGGTGATGACGACCGCGATCGTCATGGTCAGGTTGCGACGGAGGCCGATCCAGACCTCGGAGAAGATGAAGTTCGCCCGCATGTTCTGTCTGCCGCTCCCTGTCAGTACGCCTGGCCGTACACGCCACGCGACTGGTCACGGACGATCTTCCCGTCCTCCAGCTCGACGACGCGTTTGCGCATGGAGTCCACGATGGCCGCGTCGTGCGTGGCCATGACGACCGTGGTGCCAGTTCGGTTGATGCGGTCGAGCACCTTCATGATGCCGATGCTCGTCGCGGGGTCGATGTTGCCCGTGGGCTCGTCGGCCAGCAGGATCATCGGCCGGTTGACGAACGCGCGCGCCATGGCGACACGCTGCTGCTCGCCGCCGGACAGCTCGTCGGGCATGCGATGGGCCTTGCCCTCCAGGCCGACCAGCTCGATGACCTCGGGCACGACCTTGCGGATGAACCGCCGGGGCTTGCCGATCACCTCTAGGGCGAACGCCACGTTCTCGTAGACGTTCTTGTTCGGGAGCAACCTGAAGTCCTGGAAGACGCAGCCGATGCGGCGGCGCAGGTGGGGCACCTTGAAGTTGGAGAGGCGGGCCAGATCCTTGCCGGCGACGTGGATCGCCCCGGAGTTGGGCCGCTCCTCCTTCAGGACCAGACGCAGGAACGTGGACTTGCCTGACCCCGAAGGGCCGACGAGGAACACGAACTCGCCCTTGTCCACGTCGACGGAGACGTGGTCGAGAGCGGGCCGGTTCTGGTTCGCGTAGACCTTGGTGACATTATCGAAATGGATCACGAGAGCATCACGGCATGCCAGTCTAGGGGTCAGGACGGAAGCGAGGGTGGCACATGCCCATTTCCCGCCGCCGGCCGATCGGGGGCGCCGTCTTTACTGATGATCGACGTTCCGATTGGCCAGACGACAGTCTAGGGGGAAGACTGGCATGGAACGTCCATAACGGAAACAAAACGATTGTGCGGCTAGACTTGGGGCTGTCATGAGTTGTGAACACCTCGTATGCGCGCAGTGCGCCCACCCCGTGATCGAGGGCCGCTGCCCCCTCTGCCGAGCCAACAGGGAGCGGATGCACAATCACGGCTTCGCCGGACTGTCACCCGCCCTCGTCGTCGTCCTGCTCCTGGTGCTGCTCTTCGCGACGCTGGTGCTCAGGCACCTAGTCGGTGCCTGACTCCGCCCTGCGCATCCAGCGGATCTCCGACTCGATGAACCCGTCGAGGTCGCCGTCGAGCACCGCCGACGGGTTGCCCGCCTCGGTGCCCGTGCGCAGGTCCTTCACGATCTGGTACGGGTGCAGCACGTAGTTGCGGATCTGCGTGCCCCATGACGTGGTGGTCGCGCCACGCAGCTCCGACATCTTCTCCGCCTCCTCCTGCCGCTTGCGCTCCAGCAGCTTGGCCTGGAGCACGTTCATGGCCGAGGCGCGGTTCTGGAGCTGGGAGCGCTCGTTCTGGCAGGAGACCACGATGCCGGTGGGCAGGTGGGTGATGCGCACCGCCGAGTCGGTGGTGTTGACGCCCTGGCCGCCGGGGCCCGAGGACCGGTAGACGTCGACCCGCAGGTCGTCTTCGTTGATGTCGATGTGGTCGGTCTGCTCGACGACCGGCACGATGTCGACGCCCGCGAACGAGGTCTGGCGGCGGCCCTGGTTGTCGAACGGGCTGATGCGGACCAGCCGGTGGGTGCCGTGCTCGCCGCGCAGCGTGCCGTAGGCGTAGGGGGCCTTGATGGTGAACGTGGCCGACTTGATGCCGGCCTCCTCCGCGTAGGAGGTGTCGTAGACCTCGGTGGAGTAGCCCTTGCGCTCGGCCCACCGCAGGTACATGCGCAGCAGCATCTCGGCCCAGTCGGCGGCGTCGACGCCACCGGCCTGGGAGTTGATGGTGACGAGCGCCTCGCGGGCGTCGTACTCGCCCGACAGGAGCGTGCGCACCTCAAGGGCGCCGATGTCGGTCTTGAGCGACTCCAGCTCCTTGTCGGCCTCAAGGCGCGTGTCGTCGTCGCCTTCCTCGGCCGCGAGCTCGTAGAGCACCTTCAGGTCGTCGAGACGGCGTGCGACGCCCTCGACGCGGTTGAGCTCGCCCTGAAGGTGGGAGAGCTTGCTGGTGACCTTCTGCGCCTGATCAGGGTCGTCCCACAGGTCTGGGGCGGCAACCTGCTGCTCCAGCTCCTCGATCTGCTTGCGCATCGCGTCGAGGTCGAGCACGTCCTGGATGCTGCGGAGCGTGTTCGCGAGCTCGTTGATCTCTTCTGCCGGATCGATGCCTGCCACGTCTCCCTAGGGTACGCGACCCTCGCGTGCACGAATAACATGGCGAGGTGCGTGCATACGGTCGGGGGAAGTTGCTGGCGCTCGCCGTCGGCGTGCTGGCCGCGGCTACCGCGTGCACAGGCCCTGCTCAGACGTCCCCGGCGGTGACCCAGGGAAAGGCGGGCGCCACGGGCGCGGCGAGCCCCTCGCCCAGCGCGCCGCCGCCCGCCGTCACGCGTCAGGAGGCGGCCGAGGCGGTCGCCGAGATCCTGCCCACCGACGACGTGCTGCGCGTGGAGAGCCCCGTGACGGGCCGGCTGCTCCTCGGCACCGACCTGGTCCGCGACGGGCAGCTTGCGCTCACGCAGGCCGCCTTCGAGTCCACCGGCGACCGCCCGCCGCGCTACGCCTGGGGCTCGCCCACCCTCTACGTGCCCAGGTTCGCCCAGGGCGAGCGGGCGCCCTGGTTCAGCGCGCTGGCGACGCGCAACGGGCAGCCGACGCTGCTGACGTTCGCCAAGAGCGGCGACGACTGGCTGCTCAGCTCGGCCGCGCAGCTGCTGCCGGGCCAGGAGCTGCCGCGGGTGCGGCTCGACGCCGACGGCTACGCCACGGCCCTGACGCCCGACGACAAGACCGTCACGATCAGCCCCCAGTACATGGGCCCGGTGCACGCCAGCGTGGCCGAGACCGGGTCGGCCGGGGTGACGGCGGGCCTGCTCGCCGACGGGCCGTACACGACGGACGTGGCCAGGCAGATCGCCACCGACCGCGAGACGGCCAAGAAGGACGGGTTCAGCTACGACTCGATCTTCAGCGCCGACAACTGGCCGGTCTACGCGCTGCGCACGGCCGACGGCGGCGCGCTGATCCAGTACTCGCTGTCGCGCAACACCTCGACCCGCACCGTCGCCAACAACACCTACATCATCCCGGTGCCGCCGGAGGCGAGCTGGGCCATCTCGACCTCGTCGGTGCGCCGCAGCCTCAAGCTGACCGAGGTCCACCAGTACGCCACGGCGGTGCCCCCGCTGTCGGCCCCGGCCGCCGCCCGGGTCGCCGCCCACGACGGAGCCCTCACCCGCGCCAGCGGCGAGTGAGGGCCCCTTCGGGCGGCTGCTACGCCTCCGTGTGAGGCAGGTTGCTGGCGGCCACCAGCGTGCGGATCGCGCGCAGGGCCACCGAGAGCGTCGCCAGGTCGAAGTGGTCGCTCTCCCAGATCTCCGACAGCGTCTGGCGGGCGCGTCCCACGGCGGCGGCGTTGCCGTCGGTCCACCGGGCCAGCCGCTCCTCGGGCGGCAGGCCGGACGTGCTGTGGGCCAGCACGTCACGGGTCAGCGACGCGTGCGCGGCGTACAGGTCGTCGCGCAGCGCCGAGCGGGCGATGGAATTCCACCGGTTGTCCCTGGGCAGGGCGATGACGCGCTCGCGCAGGCGGGCCAGTTGCAGGCGGTCGGCCAGGTCGAAGTAGACCTCCGCCACCTCGTTCACCGGACGGCCCGTCAGGGACGCCACCTCGACCAGGTCCAGCGTCGAGTAGGCCGGCACCATCGCCGCCACCCGCTCGGCCAGCTCCTGCGGGACCCCGCGGGCCACGAAGGAGTCGCGGCGCTCCTCGTACGCGGCCAGGTCGGGCCCGGTGAGCAGCTTGGGGATGTGCGCGGACAGCCCGTTGACGCCCTTGAGGAAGAAGGCGACCGACCCGGCCAGGTCGAGCGGCGGACGCCGGTTGACCAGCAGCCAGCGGGTGCCGCGCTCGACCAGCTTGCGGCCCTCCAGCAGCATGGCGATCTGGGTGGCGGTGTCGACCTCGTTGTCCAGCGCCTCCACGGCCCGGTAGAAGCTCGGCAGGTCGAAGACCTCCCGCGCCACCAGGTACGCCCGCACGATGTCGGACGTGGAGGCGCCGGTCTCCTCCGCGAAGCGGAACATGAACGTGGTGCCCATGGCGTTGACCAGCTCGTTCACCACGCAGGTCGTGATGATCTCGCGCCGCAGCGGATGGGCGTCCATGTACGTCCGGAACCGCTCGCGCAGGTCCGACGGGAAGTACGACACCAGGCACGAGGCCAGGTACGGGTCGTCGGGCAGCTCGGAGCCCAGCACCTCGGCGTCGGCCACCAGCTTGGTGTAGGCCAGCAGGACCGAGAACTCCGGCGCGGTCAGCCCGAGCCTGGCCTGCCGCCGCTCGGCCAGCGTCTTGTCCGAGGGCAGGAACTCCAGCTCCCGGTTGACCAGGCCGTCGCGTTCGAGCTTGCGCAGGTAGCGGGCGTGGATGTGGAGCATCTCGACCGCCTGGGCGCGGGCCGCGTCGAGCACCACGTTCTGGGCGTGGTTGTCGCGCAGCACCAGGTCGGCGACCTCGGCGGTCATCGACGTGAAGACCTGGTTGCGCTGCTTGTCGGTCAGCTCGCCGTCGCGCACGACCTGGTCGAGCAGGATCTTGATGTTCACCTCGTGGTCGGAGGTGTCCACGCCGGCCGAGTTGTCGATGAAGTCGGTGTTGACCAGGCCGCCGTTCAGGGCGAACTCGATGCGGGCGAGCTGGGTGAAGCCCAGGTTGCCGCCCTCGCCGATGACCTTGCAGCGCAGGTCGCCGGCGTCCACCCGGAGCATGTCGTTGGCCTTGTCGCCGACGTCGGCGTGGGACTCCGAGCCGGCCTTGACGTAGGTGCCGATGCCGCCGTTCCACAGCAGGTCGACGGGGGCCCGCAGGATGGCGCTGATCAGGTCGTTGGGGGCCAGCGAGTTGACGCCCGCCTCGATGCCCAGCGCCTCGCGCATCTGCGGGGTGATCTGGATCGACTTGGCGGTACGTGGGAACACGCCGCCGCCCGCGGAGATCAGCGAGGGGTCGTAGTCGTCCCAGGAACTGCGCGGCAGGTCGAACAGGCGTTGCCGCTCGGCGAACGACCGGGCCGCGTCGGGCGTCGGGTCGATGAAGACGTGCCGGTGGTCGAAGGCGGCCACCAGCCGGATGTGCTGGGACAGCAGCATGCCGTTGCCGAACACGTCGCCGGACATGTCGCCGATGCCGGCCACGGTGAAGTCGGTGGTCTGCACGTCCACGCCCATGGTGCGGAAGTGGTACTTGACCGACTCCCAGGCGCCGCGGGCGGTGATGCCCATGGCCTTGTGGTCGTAGCCGACCGAGCCGCCGGAGGCGAAGGCGTCGCCGAGCCAGAAGCCGTACTCCTTGGCCACGCTGTTGGCGATGTCGGAGAAGGTGGCGGTGCCCTTGTCGGCGGCGACGACGAGGTAGGTGTCGTCGCCGTCGTGCCTGACCACGTCGGCCGGCGGCACGACCTTGCCGTCGACCAGGTTGTCGGTGATGTCGAGCAGGCCGGAGATGAACATCCGGTAGCAGGCCACGCCCTCGGCCAGCACGTCCTCGCGGGCGCCGGAGGCGGGCGGCTGCTTGACCACGAACCCGCCCTTGGACCCGGTGGGCACGATGACGGTGTTCTTCACCATCTGCGCCTTGACCAGGCCGAGGATCTCCGTCCGGAAGTCCTCCATGCGGTCGGACCAGCGCAGGCCGCCGCGGGCGACCTTGCCGAAGCGCAGGTGCACGCCCTCGACGCGGGGCGAGTAGACGAAGATCTCGTACTTCGGCCGCGGCAGCGGCAGCACGCTGATCGCCTGCGGGTCGACCTTGAGCGAGATGTACGGCTTGCGCTGCCCGTCGACCGTCTGGAAGTAGTTGGTGCGCAGGGTCGCCTGGATCATCTCCAGGTAGGCCCGCAGGATGCGGTCCTCGTCGAGGGAGGCCACCTCGTCGAGGGCGCCCAGGATCTCCTCGTTGAGCGCCTCCACGAGGTCGACCCGCACGTCGTCGCCGCGCCTCGGGTCGAGCTTGGCCTCGAACAGGCGGACCAGCAGCCGGGCCAGCCGCACGTTGCCCAGCAGCACGCGTTCCATGTAGAGCTGCGAGAACGTGCTGCCGGCCTGCCGCAGGTACTTGGCGTAGACCCGCAGAATCTCGACCTGCTCCCAGGTCAGGCCCGCCCGCAGGATGAGGGCGTTGAAGTTGTCGGCCTGGACGCGGCCCTGCCACAGGGCGCTCAGGCCGTCCTGGAAGAGCCGCTTGAAGTCGTTCCTGTCCACCTCGACGGAGGGGGTGTAGCGCAGGCCGAAGTCGTAGATCCAGGCGTTCTTGGTGCTCGCGTCGCCGTCCCGGTCGACCTCGTACGGCCGCTCGTCCACGACCTCGACGCCGAGCCGCTGGATCAGGGGCAGCGCCTCCGACAGGGAGATCGGCGAGCCGACCTTGTAGATCTTCAGTCGCCGCTCGCCCTCGGCGGCGTCGTACGGCTCGTAGAGATTGATCGCCACCTCTTCGCCGTCGGCGACGAGCTGCTCCAGGCGGCGCAGGTCGACCACGGCGACCTTGGGCGGGAAGTCGGCCTTGTACCCCTCGGGGAAGGCGGAGACGTACCTCCTGGCCAGCGCGGGGGCCTCCTCCTCGGAGGTCATCTCGTCGAGGGCGGTGGCCAGGTCGTCCTCCCAGGAGCGGGTGAGCGCGGCCAGGCGCGCCTCCAGCTCCTCCACGTCGACGGAGGGCGCGGGGAGCTGCTTGCCGCGCTCGCCGCGCACGACCACGTGCAGCCGGGCCAGCACGGACTCGCCGATCATCGCGCTGTAGTCGAGCGACCTGCCGCCGAGCGCCTTGAGCAGCACCTCCTGCATCTTCAGCCGCACCTTGGTGGTGTAGCGGTCGCGGGGCAGGTAGATCAGGCAGGAGATGTAGCGGCCGTAGTCGTCGCGCCGCAGGAACAGCTTGACCTGCTTGCGCTCGCGCAGCCGCAGCACGCCGAGCGCGATCGGCAGGAGCTGGGCGACCGAGGTCTGGAACAGCTCGTCGCGCGGGAACGTCTCCAGGATCTCGATCAGGTCCTTGCCGTCGTGGCTGTCGGGCGCGTGGCCGGCGGCGTTGAGCACCTCGGCCAGCTTGCGCCGCAGCACGGGGATCCTGGAGATCGACTCGTTGTAGGCCACGTGCGTGAACAGGCCGAGGAAGCGGCGCTCCCCGATCACCTCGCCCTCGGGCGAGAACAGCTTGACCCCGATGTAGTCGAGGTAGGTGGCGCGGTGGACGGTGGCCCGGCTGTTGGCCTTGGTGATGATCAGGAGCTGCTTCTCGCGGGCCTTGGCGCGCACCTCCGCCGGCAGCGCGGAGAAGCTGTCGGAGCCGACCTTGTCGTCGCGCAGGATGCCGAGCGCGGCCCCGGGCAGGGCCTTCAGCATCTCGCCCTGGTCGGTGTGCTCCAGCCGGTACTCGCGGTAGCCGAGGAAGGTGAAGTGCCCGTCGGCGAGCCAGCGCAGCAGGTCGAGGCTGTCCTCGACCTCGGCGGGCTCCAGCGGCGGCGGGTTCATGCTCAGGTCTTCCGCCGTCTGGACGGCCAGGGCCCGCATCTTCCTGAAGTCCTCGACCGCGTACCGCACGTCGGCGAGCACCCGCTGCAGGTCGGCCTCGACGCGCCGGAGCACCGCGGGGTCGGCCTGGCGGTCGATCTCGATGTGGATCCACGACTCGACCAGCATCTGGCCGGTGACGTCCTCCTGGCCGCGGCCGAGCATCCGGCCCGTCATGTCGCGGCGCACCCGCATCTGGGGGTGGACCACGAGGTGGATGCCGATGTCCTGCCGGTCGAGCTCCATGGTGACCGAGTCGACCAGGAACGGCATGTCGTCGGTGACCACCTCGACCACCGAGTGTCCCGGGTCCCAGCCGTTCTCCTCCAGCGTGGGGGTGTAGGCGCGGACCACCGCCCGGCCCTGGGGGCGTACCTCGGCGAGCTGTCGCTGGGACATCGCCGGGCCGTACACGTCGACGGGGTTGCGGTCGAGCAGGTCCTCGGGTGCGACATGGCGGTAGTAGAACCGCAGGAAGGAGAGGGCCTCCTCCGCGCTCATGTGCTCGCTGCCGACCGCGCAACTTTCCGCGGCTCTTTGCAGCAGCTCATCCTTGGCCTCGTCGAGCGGCATTTCGCTCTCACTCCTTTGTGAGGGTTTGCCATGACTGTTCATAGCCAGGCTCTTAGTTCCCATAGCGAGGGGAAGTAGTGCAGACGTGTACGTCCGCGGAGTCGGGCGACAGTCGGTCGCCCTCCTCGCCGGACCGCCGACGCGGGGAGAACGGGCGCATCACCGTCGATGCCCACCGAACACCTCCCCCTGAACGCCCGGCCCTGATTCCGGGCGTGTGCCTCGCCGTACCGATATCACCCGAAAAGGGCATAGACGTCAACGTGACATCGACATGGGGGGATCGTCACCGGAGGCCGAGGGGGCAGTCCTGAGGTCGTCGAGCCGGTCGGGAAGCTCGGCCAGCTCGATGAGCTCGGCCTGGCACCGCTCGCACGCGTCGAGGTGGCGTTCGAACGCCTCGTGCTCCTCATCGTCGAGGACGCCGAGGACGTAGGCGGCCACCCCGTCGTGCATCAGCCGGCTACCCCCTTGTCCCGCAGCTGTTCGCGGAGAGCCCGGATCCCGTAGTAGAGCCGGGACTTCACCGTGCCCGGCGGAATCCCCAGAATCTCCGCCGCTTCACTTATCGTACGGTCTCGGAGGTAGGTCTGCTCAATGACTTCGCGGTGTTCGGCGGACAGGCTGCGCAGCGCGTCCGCGACGACGATCGCCGACAGCGCGCGCTCGGAGCCGTCCGGCACCGACATCTGGTCGACTTCGGGCGGCTCGACCTCGTGAGGCCGGGCGCTCTTCCGTCGGCGTCCGTCGATGACGATGCGGCGGGCCACTGTCAGCAGCCACGCCCATAAAAGGCTCGGTTCCCATTGCAGTCTTGCCGAGTTTCGCCAGGCCCTGACCAGCGTCTCCTGTACGACGTCCTCGGCCCATTGCAGATCGTTACCGGTCGATTTGCGTACGTGGCGCAGCAGAGGGCCGCCGAACTCCTGGTAGAGCACCGCGATGCGATGTTCCGCCTCGGCATCCGCACTCTCGAACCTGCCGTCGAGGTGACCTAGCACGGGGCACATCTTTACACCTTCGTTATTGGTCCGGCAGCCACTCCGATAACTCCAGTTATTTCTAACTATCTCCGGTCATGGGTGAACCTGATGGTGTAAGCCCGCGTACCTCCCACCATGCAACGGCTGACAACCATGAGAACCGGGCGCATGGCCGCGGCCATGACCGCTCTTGCCGTGGCGGCGGGCGGCCTGGTGTCCGCCGCCGTCATCGGCGTGGCGCCGGCGCGGGCCGACCACTGCGACCCCGCCCAGGCGAGCCAGGACGACGCCCGCCGCCAGGGCGACCGCGCCCCCGACCAACAGGCACCGGACCAACAGGCACCCGACCAGCAGGCTCCTGACCAGCAAGCGCCGGACCAGCAGGTCCCGGATCAGCAAGTTCCGGATCAGCAGGTCCCGGACCAGCAGGCCCCGGACCAGCAGGTGCAGGGCGGCGGGATCGTGCTGCGCGACCCGGCGCAGTCGCCGGAGCCGGAGAACGCCGGCGACGGCTTCTTCCGCCGCGACCGCTCCCGCCGCACCCCCACGGCCGCGCCGCAGGACCCCCAGGACCCCCAGAACCCGCAGGATCCCCAGAACCCGCAGGATCCCCAGAACCCGCAGGATCCCCAGAACCCGCAGGATCCCCAGAACCCCCAGAACCCGCAGGACCCCGGTGACCAGTCGCAGGACCGGCGTGGCCGGCCGACCCGGACCGCCTCCCCCTCCCCCACGGCCTCCCAGGACGACGACTGCAAGGACCTCGGCCCGTTCGTCACCGACTTCGTGGACATCCGCCAGGTCCAACCCCTGAGGCTCGACGCGGGCATAGGCAGGAACGGCTCACGCGGCACTTTCGTCGCTCAATGCGGCACCAACCGCAATGGTCACAACAACCCCGACAATTTCATCGTGGCACCCGGAGTCAGCAACGGCGCCCACCATCTCCACGACTATGTCGGCAACCTGTCCACGGACGGCTTCTCCACCGACGAGAGCCTGGCCGCCGCCGGAACCACCTGCCGCCTAGGGGATAAATCCACTTACTTCTGGCCAGTTCTACGCGACCGCAAAGTGGACGCGAACGTCCAGGACCCCGACGGCAACGTGGGCCGGGTGATCCGCGCCGGCACGGTCAGCCTGCAGTTCCGGGGCAACGCGACCTCCAGGGTCGTCGCGATGCCGAGGTTCCTGCGGCTGATCACCGGCGACGCCAAGGCCGGGACGAACGGCGCCGCGAACGCCCGCGCCCGCTGGAGCTGCACAGGATTCACAAATCGCATAAGTCCCGATAAATATCCGCTTTGCCCGCGCGGAAGTCAGGTTCTTCGTATTCTGGATTTCCCCAGCTGCTGGGACGGTCAGAACACCGACAGCGCCAATCACCGCACGCACGTGGTCTTCCCCGGGCAGAACGGCGCTTGTCCGCAAGGCACCAAGGCGATTCCGCAACTGCGCATGCTCCTCGCCTACACGGTTCCACAGGGTCCGTCGTTCGCCGTGGA
Source organism: Nonomuraea sp. NPDC049684 (assembly GCF_044465345.1). Taxonomy (NCBI): domain Bacteria; kingdom Bacillati; phylum Actinomycetota; class Actinomycetes; order Streptosporangiales; family Streptosporangiaceae; genus Nonomuraea; species Nonomuraea sp. NPDC049684. The sequence continues at coordinate 586,091 of NZ_JBITLO010000002.1, forward strand.
CGCGTTCCCTGAACAGAAGCACAACCCGGTCACCGACCACGCGGACTTCGCCAACGTCATGCCCGAACGGCTGATGCAGTTCGTCGTCTCGTGCATCAACCGGGGTCGCCGCTGCTGACACGTCCCCATCAGCCTTCCGAGTCGTACCCTCACCCGACCTTGGAGGGAAATAGATGCTCCACAGACGACACCCCCGGCACGCCCCCACCAAGCTGGACACAAGGAATGTCCGGCTGGGGGCGAGCGCCTCGTTGACGGCCGTCCTGTTGTCGGTGTTCGCGCTGGCCAGGACAGAACGCGGCGTCGCGCTGCTCGGCCGAGGAGTGAGTTTCCTAGAGTTCTACGCGGGCGTGTTCGCCCTGGTGCTGCTGACCGCGACGGTCGCGCTCGGCCTGCTCACCACCGAACGCGTGTTCCTGTCCCCGCCCAACCGGGTCAGGGCCCAGCTCGCGCACCGCGCCACCGCCCTCATCGGGCTCGCCTACCTGGTCACGCACATCGTCCTCATGGTCAGCCTGGGACACGCGCCGCCGGGCGCCGCGATCGTGCCGGTCGCCGGGATCTACGTGGGGTTCGGCGCGCTCGCCTTCGACCTGATGGTCGTGGCGGTGGCCACGGGGATGCTCAGGGGCCGCTTCGCCGTCCGGGGCACGCCGTGGCTGTGGCGGCTGCTGCACTCGGCCGCCTACCTGGCCTGGCCCATCGCCATCATGCACGGGCTGACGGCGGGCCGGTCGCCGGCCGGCTGGGTGGCCTGGTCGTACGTGGCGTGCCTGGCCGCGGTCGGGTCCGCGCTGATCGTGCGGGTGCTGGCCACGCTGCGCAGGCCGCCCGTCGTACCGGAGAGGGTCGAGGCGCCCGCCGTGACGGCCGGGGTGGCGGCGGACGTGCCCGTCGAGCGGCCACGGGCGACGGCCGCGGCGACAGCGGCGGCGACAGCGGCGGCGACGGCCGACGCGCCGGTGAGCCTGGCCGACGCGCGGCGCAGGTACCGGGAGGCCGGATGAGCCCGCGCCGCGCGACCCCGGGGAGCCGGTCGTGATCCCGCACCGGGTGCCGCGCGTGCTGCGGATGGGCCCGGCCCGGCTGACCGCCGGGCTCGACCACTGCCGGCGGCTCGACCTGCCCGCGCACCGGACGCTGCACGGCGAGCCGCGGCCGCGCGAGCTGGCCGAGCTCATCTCCATGGTGAACGAGGTCGACATGCGCGGACGGGGCGGCGCCGCCTTCCCGTTCGCCCGCAAGCTGCGGGCCGTGGCCGACGCGGCGGGCGCCGGCGAGAGCGTGGTGCTGGTCAACGGCGCCGAGGGCGAGCCGGCCAGCTCCAAGGACGCCATGCTGCTCACCCGCAACCCCCACCTCGTGCTGGACGGCGCCATCCTGGCGGCGGAGGCGCTGGGCGCCCGCGAGGTGGTCGTGGCCACGGTCGAGGGCGAGGTGGCCGAGTCGTCCGTGGCGGCGGCCGTGGCCGAACGCCGGGCCGCGAACGTGTCGGGCGGTTCGGAGAGCCGCATCCCGATCCGGGTGGTCGGGCTGGCGGAGAGGTTCATCAGCGGGGAGGGCGGTGCGCTCGTCCGCGGCGTGAACGGCGAGGAGGCCATCCCGCCGGGAAGGAAGCGGCGGGCCGCGACGAGCGGCGTGGACGGGCTGCCGACCCTGCTGTCCAACACCGAGACCTACGCCCAGTTCGCGCTGCTGGCCGAGTACGGCCCGCAGAAGTACGCCGAGGTGGGCACCAGCAAGGAGCCCGGCACGATCCTGCTCACGGTGAGCGGCGGCGCGGCCAACGGCGCGGTGATCGAGGCGCCGACCGGCGTCCTGCTGGCCGACGTGCTCGCGCTGTGCGAGGCCGAGGCCGGGGACGGCGTGCTGGTCGGCGGCTACCACGGCGCGTGGCTGTCGGCCGAGGTGGCCGGGTCGGCGGTGATCTCGCGGGAGGGCATGAAGCTGGCCGGCGCCACGCTGGGCGCGGGGATCATCGTGCCGCTCGGTGACGGCACCTGCCCGCTGGGCGAGGCGGCCAGGGTGGCCTCGTACCTGGCCGCCGAGTCGGCCGGGCAGTGCGGGCCCTGCCGTCTGGGGCTGCCCGACGTGGCGCGGGCCCTGTGCGCGATCGCCGAGGGCACGGGCTCCGTGGACGCCGTGCGCCGGTGCGTGCGGGCCGTCGAGCGGCGCGGCGCGTGTTTCCATCCCGACGGCACGGCCAAGTTCGTGCTCTCGGCGCTGGACGCGTTCGAGAGCGAGATCGCGCTGCACCTGGAGCACGGCTCGTGCGGCCGGCCGGTGCGCGGCGTGCTGCCGATGCCCGAGCCGGAGGTGGAGCCCGAGTACCGGCTGGAGGTGGACTGGACCCGCTGCCAGGGGCACGGCCTGTGCGCGCACCTGCTGCCGGAGTTCGTGGACCTGGACGACTACGGGTTCCCGTCGTTCCGGAACGTGCCGGGGTGGATGGTCAAGGACGCGCGGCGGGCGGTCGAGATGTGCCCGGCGCTGGCCCTGCGGATCGTCCAGACGAGCGGTGAGGCGCCGAAGCCGCCCGCGTCGCCGCTGCGGCTGGTCAAGGACGGCGTGCTGCGGAAGGCTCCCGGGCTGACGCGGGTGGGGGTCAATGGCAACATCTTCGGCTTTGGCGGGACAGCGGGGTGATGTCGGTAGTGATGTAGTTGTGACGAACTTGTCCGGAGGGCCAGGCGTCTCATCGATCGGTTCGACACGACCGACGGGGGACGCCCATGGACCGCCGCGACTTTCTCCACCTCACCGCGCTCGCGCCGCTGGCCCTGGCCGCCGACGCGAGGCCGCCCGCCGCGCCGGCTCCCGGCGCCCGGCCGTACGGCCCGGGTCCCCATAGCCCGGGTCTTCACGGCACAGGTCTTCACGGGCAGGGTCCGCGCGGCGCGGAGCTGGTCGGCGCGCGCGGCGCCGGGCGGTCGGCGCCGCCGCCGGACTGGGCGCGGCTGCGCGGACGGCTCGCCGGCACGCTGGTGCTGCCCGGCGACTCCGGGTACGACGCCGCCCGCCGCCTGGTCAACCCGGCCTACGACCGGATCAGGCCGGGCGGGGTGGCCTACTGCGCGAGCCCGGCGGACGTCTCGGCGTGCCTGGCCTTCGCGCGCGCGAGCGGCGTCGCGGTCACCCCCCGCTCCGGCGGCCACTCCTACGCGGGCTGGTCCACCGGCACCGGCCTGGTCATCGACGTGTCCCGGATGAACACGGTCTCCTACGCCGCCGGACGGGCCACGATCGGGGCGGGCGCCAAGCTGGTCGACGTCTACGACGGGCTGGCCCGGCACGGCGTGAGCATCCCCGCGGGCTCGTGCCCCACGGTCGGGATCGCCGGGCTGGCGCTGGGCGGCGGCATCGGGGTGGTGTCCAGGAAGTACGGCCTGACCTGCGACACCCTGGAGTCCGTCCGCGTGGTCACGGCCGACGGCCGGCTGCTGACGGCGGACGCCACCCACCACTCCGGCCTCTACTGGGCCTGCCGCGGCGGTGGCGGCGGCAACGTCGGCGTCGCGGTCTCCTTCACCTTCCGCACCCACGCCACGCGCGACCTGACCGTGTTCTTCCTGCACTGGCCGTGGTCGAAGGCCGGGGCCGCGGTGCGCGCCTGGCAGTCGTGGGCGCCGTCCGCGCCGGACGAGCTGTGGTCCTCGCTGCACCTGGCGCGCGAGGAACGCGACCTGGACGTACTCCTCGTCGGCACGTACGTGGGCCCGAAGGCGTCGCTCGACCGGCTGCTCGCCCCGCTGGTCGCCCGGGTCGGCGCGCCGTCGTCGAGGTCGGTGCGGACGACGTCGTACCGGGAGGCCATGATGATCATGGCGGGATGCGCGTCACAGCCGGTGGCGCAGTGCCGCCGGCCGCGGCGGGAGACGTTCGCCGCCAAGTCGCACCTGGCCTACGCCGAGCTCCCCGCGGGCGGCGTGCGCCGCCTGGTGGACGGGGTGGCGCGCGGCGGACGGCACGCCGTGCTGCTGGACGCGCTCGGCGGCGCGGTGGGCCGGGTCAAGCCGGCGGCCACGGCGTTCCCGCACCGGGCCGCGCTCTACAGCGTGCAGTACTACGCGAAGGGCACGGACCGGACGTGGCTGCGCCGGCTGCACGGCGAGATGACCCCCCACTTCGGCGAGCACGCCTACGTGAACTACGTCGACCCCGACCTGACCGGCTGGCGCGGCGCCTACTACGGCCCCAACGCCGCCCGCCTGGCCGAGGTGAAGTCCACCTACGACCCCGACCGGCTGTTCCGCCTGCCGCAAGGCGTCTGACCTACTTCTCCCGCACATAGACCGGCTCGCCGATCTTCACCATGTCGAACAGCCGCTTCGAGGTGGGCAGCGGCAGGCGGACGCAGCCGTGCGAGGCGGGCCGCAGCGGCACCTTCGACGAGCCGTGCATGGCGATGCCCCCGACGAAGTAGAGCGAGTCGTACATCGTGCCGAGCGGGCCTTCGGTCCAGCCGGGCGCGCGGCTGGTGACGTGGAAGTCGCCGGTCGGGGTGATCGCGTTGCCGCAGTGGCCGTTCTCGCAGTAGTTCACCCGCGCGCCCGTCGAGACGTGCGAGATGAGCGCCGGGCGGCGGTGGCGGTAGACGATGAGGAGCTGGTAGCGCAGGTTGATCTCGACCCGGTCCGCCTCGCCGCGCGGGACCAGCGGTTTCATCCGCACCGGACGGTCGAAGGCCCGCCACACCTCCGGCCCGACCGCGCCCTGGGGACGCAGGTGCCGGTGCTTCTGGAAGGCCCACACGCCGAACTTGGTCTGCTCGTCGTAGACGCCGTTGAGCCTGCCGTAGTAGTAGCCGTTGCGGTGCAGCCGCTCCTGGAGGCGTCTGACGGTCTCGCCGCGGTCGCCCGGCCGCAGCACGATCTCCGCGCCGGGCACCGCCTTGCCCGTCTTGCCCGCCCGGTCCACCCGGTCCGTCCTGTCCGTCCGGACCACCCGGTCCGTCCGGTCAGTCCTGTCTGCCTGGTAGGCCCTGTCTTCTACGTCGACCGCGTCCGCCGCGTCCGCCGTGTGCGCCCTGTCCGCCTTGTCCGGCGTGTCCGCCACGGCGGGCGTACCGGCCAGGAAGGGAAGCCCGCCACACCCTAGAGCGGCGAAAACAACCGCTCTCCGAACCTTTGTGATCATAGGTCAACGCCTACCCAGATCGCCGACAATTCACGACACTGGCAAATACCACTAAAAGCAGGCATATCGCTTTTATGCGACGGCACAGTCAAAGCTTTAGCAAGTGTGGACCCAGGCGAGACACGCGCGAACTCGGCGGAACGAAGAAAAGGCGGATGCGCCATGGACGCATCCGCCTTTTCTCCAGAGGCCGGGGAGCGAGCTGCGCGTTCACCCGCCCGGGCCTCTGTCCACCCCTCCGAACAGCCCCAACCTTAACCAAGGCACGACCCGCAACGCACACCGTTCCGCAAAACCTTTCCAGGAATCCTCGGGCGCGGGCAAAAAACGAGTCGCACCCGCGGGGGTACGCCTGGAAGTATGCCGGAATATGCGTAACTGGCCGCTCTTTGAGCTCTCCATCACCACGCCACGGCTGGAACTACGGCACCCCACCCTCGACGACCTCGACGAACTGGCCGACCGGGCGGCCGAGGGCGTCCACGAGGCCGATTTCATGCCGTTCTTCGTCCCGTGGACCGAGGCGCCCCCGGCCGAGCGGGCCCGCCGTACGGTCCAGTACCACTTCCGCAGCTGGGCCGGGTTCACCGCCGACGACTGGTCGCTGGAGCTGGTCGTGGTGCACGAGGGCCAGGTCGTCGGCACCCAGGGCCTCGCCGCGACCAGCTTCCCCGTCGCCCGCGAGGTCAGGACGGGCTCCTGGCTGGGCCGGCGGTTCCAGGGCCGCGGCATCGGCACGGAGATGCGCGGGGCCGTCCTGCACCTCGCCTTCGCCGGCCTCGGCGCGCGGCACGCCGTGACGGAGGCGTTCGAGGACAACCACGCCTCGCTGGCGGTGACCAGGAAGCTCGGCTACCGCGAGGACGGCGTCACCGTCCACGCGCGCCAGGGCGAGCCGGTCGTCACCCGGCGCTTCCGCATGGCCCGCGAGGACTGGTCGCCGTCCCCCGACGTCGAGATCCGCAACCTCGACGCCTGCCTGCCGCTGTTCGGCCTGGAGTCCTGAAGCGCGGCCGTCACGACGGCCTGAAGTGCCGCAGCACCTCCGGGTTGGCCATGGCGTCGGGGTTGGCCGCCTCCTCGACTGGCGTGCCGAGCAGGATCTTGCGCACCGGCACCTCCAGCTTCTTGCCGGACAGCGTCCGAGGGATGCCGGGCACGACGCGGATCTCGTTCGGCACGTGCCGGGGCGACAGCTCCTGGCGCAGGGCCGCGCACAGGGCGCGTTCGAGCCGCTCGCCGAACTCGGCGCCCTCGGCGAGGGTGACGTAGAGCAGCAGGCTGCCCTCCTGGCCGAGCTGCCCGGTGTCGATCACGAGGCTGTCGGCGATCTCGTCGAACCGCTCCACGACCCGGTAGAACTCGCTGGTGCCCATGCGCACGCCGCCGCGGTTGAGCGTCGAGTCGGAGCGGCCGTAGATGACGCAGCTGCCGTCCTCGTTGATCTTGATCCAGTCGCCGTGCCGCCACACGCCCGGATAGACGTCGAAGTAGCTGTCGAAGTAGCGCCGCCCGTCGGGGTCGTTCCAGAACATCACCGGCATCGAGGGCATCGGCCGGGTCAGCACCAGCTCGCCCACCTCGCCGATCACCGGCTCGCCCTTGGGGTCGTACGACTCCACCTTGGCCCCCAGCGACCGGCACGGGATGATGCCCGCCCTGATCGGGTGGAGCATCGTGGCCCCGACGAACCCCGTGCACACGTCGGTGCCGCCGGAGAACGACCCGATCGGCGTGCCGGGCAGCTCGGCGGCGACCCAGGCGAAGCCCTCGGGCGGCAGCGGCGAGCCGGTCGAGCCGATGCCGCGCAGCCGCTCCAGCCCGTCCGGACGCAGCCCGGCCTTCAGCGAGGCCATGATGTACGGCGCCCCCACCCCGAAGTACGTCACCTTCTCCGAGGCGGCGATGCGCCACAGCGCGGCGGGCGAGGGATGCGTGGCCGAGCCGTCGTAGAGCACCGGCGTGGCCCCCACCAGCAGGGCGCCGACGAGGTAGTTCCACATCATCCAGCCCGTGGTGGTGTACCAGAAGAACACATCGCCCTCACCCAGGTCCTGGTGGAAGGCGAGCGACTTGAGGTGTTCCAGCAGCACGCCGCCGTGCCCGTGGACGATCGGCTTGGGCAGCCCGGTCGTGCCGCTGGAGTAGAGGATCCACAGCGGATGGCCGAACGGCACCCGCTCGAACTCCAGCGGCCCCGCCTCGGCCCGCAGCCCCTCCCAGCCGATGACCTCGCCGTGCGGCGCCGAACGGGCGTGCGCGGCGGCCGGCTCGGCCTCCTGGGGGGCGCGGCCCTCGCCGGCCGCCGACAGGTAGGGGATCCAGACCGTGGCGCGCAGCGTGGGCAGCTCGGCGGCGATCTCGTTCACGGCCTCGGAACGGTCGTAGGTCTTGCCGTTGTAGTGGTAGCCGTCGACCGCGATGAGCACCTTGGGCTCGATCTGCCGGAACCGGTCGACGATGCTCGGCACCCCGAAGTCCGGCGACCCGGCCGACCAGACGGCCCCGAGCGAGGCCGTGGCGAGGAAGGCGATCAGGGCCTGCGGGATGTTCGGCAGGTAGCCGGCCACGCGGTCGCCCCTGGTGACGCCGAGCCTGGCCAGGCCGGCGCGGACGCGGGCCACCTCGTCGCGCAGCTCGGCGTGGGTCAGCTCCTGGCGGGCGCCGTCCTCGGAGACGAAGACCAGGGCGGTGCCCTCGGTGCGCCGCAACGCGTTCTCGGCGTAGTTGACCTCGGCGCCCGCGAACCAGGTCGCGCCCGGCATCTCCCCCGACAACACCGGCCCGTCGCCGCGCTCCCCGATGACGTCGAAGTAGTCCCAGACCGACGTCCAGAACTCCTCAGGACGGTCGACGGACCACTGCCACACCTCCTCGTAGCTCGCGCCGGACCGTCCCAGCCACTCCAGGTAGCGGGTCAGCTTGGCGGCGGACACGACCTCGCCGGTCGGTTCCCAGAGAAGCGCACCTTCAGCAACCATGTGCCCCATCCTGTCGCCCGTCAGGTGGAAAGTCATACCTGACCTCCCCCATAACTTGCTACCTCCGTAGGTGGTCCACCGCCATACGGGCGGCGGTGCCGATCACCGCGTCCGCGCGCGGCTGGATGACCGCCGTGCTGAACGAGCGGGTGAACACCGCCACCGCGTACCGGCCGCCGTCGGGGTACTCGACCACGCCGACCTCGGTGCGCAGCGTCGGCAGCGACCCGGTCTTGCCGCCGACCTCGACGTCGTCGTACGGGAAGCCCGAGGCCAGCCGGTGCGGCCACACCTGCATGTTGAGCACGCCGCGCATCCAGGAGCACGACTGCGGCGAGGCGGCCTCGTCCCGCCAGATCATGGACAGCAGGCGGGTCAGCTCGCGCGGGGTGCTGCGGTTGGTGTGCGCGGGGTCGAGCGCCCGCATGCGGGAGATGTCGTCGGGATCCAGGTACGGCCACCCGTGGCCGGTGTCCAGCTCCATGGTCTCGTACAGGTCGCGGCCGCTCTGCCGCAGCCGGGTGCCGTCGAGGCCGAAGGCGTCCAGCATGGCGTTGACGTTGTCCATGCCCACCCGGTCGAGCAGCACGTCGGCGGAGGTGTTGTCGCTCACCGCCATCATCAGGTACGCCAGGTCGCGCAGCGACATCGTCACGTCGTCGAGCATGGCCGACAGCCCCGTGGGCCCGGAGACCCGCTGGCCGGACGTCACGGTCGTCGGAGCGGTCGCGTCCAGCCGACCGGCGTCGGCCTGCCGGCAGAACTCGACCAGCAGCGGCAGCTTGTACACCGACGCCAGGGGCATCGGCTCGTCGGCGCCGTGGCCGGACTCCCGTCCTGAGTCGATGTCGCAGGCGTGCAGCCAGCCCGTCACCCCGGCCATCCGGAACAGCGCCGCGTAGTCGGGACCGCTCATGCCAGCATCCCCGGCCTCCGGCTGATCCGCCGCGCGGGCGCGGCGCCCTCGTCGGTCATCCCGGCGCTCTCCTTCAACGTGCGTACGGCGACGTCCGAGAACTCGGCGACCCAGTGCTGTTTCGGGCCCGTCGCCGCGCGCCAGGCCGTGGAGACCCGGCACGCGATCGGCGAGCCTAGCAGCGGCCGCCAGGCCAGCCCAGGGACGTCCGCCCTGGGCCCGAACGCCACCGCCTGACCGGCCAGCACCAGGCCGAGCCCGGCGCCCTGGTGCACCTGGCCGGGCGCGTACCCGTGCCGGCGGCACTCGGCCAGCGTCTCGGCGTGCCAGCCCGGCTCGCCCTCCTTGGGCGGCATCAGCAGCTCGCGCCCGGCCAGGTCGGTCAGGTGCACCTCGCCGGTCCCGGCCAGCGGGTCGTCCACGGCCAGCAGCACGCCGAGGGGCTGCACGAGCACCTGGCCGAAGTCCAGGCCGGGGGCGGCGACCGGATGGCGGACGAGCCCGACGTCGATCGCGCCCCCGGCCAGGGCGGACACCTGGTCGGACGTCCAGGTCTCGACGGGGACGAGCCGTACGTCCGGATTGACCGCCCGGAAGCCCGCGACCAGGGCGGCGATCACCGAGGCGGCCAGGTCGGGCGGCACCCCGATCTTGAGCACGCCGCCGTCGCCGCGGCGGGCCAGCTCGCGCAGCCGCTCGACCCGGGAGACGATCTCGCGGGACTCGGCGAGCAGCAGCCGTCCGGCCTCGGTCAGGCGTACCTGCCGGGCGGAGCGGTCGAAGAGCTGCACGCCGAGCTCCTCCTCCAGACGTTTGATGCGCTGGCTGAGCGGCGGCTGCGCCATGCCGAGGCGGATCGCGGCGTTCCCGAAGTGCAGTTCCTCCGCCACGACGACGAAGTAGCGGAGATGCCGGACCAAGTCCATGACCAGCCACTATATCCAGATTTATATCCATATTGCCGTCATATCAATATTGGACGGGACTCCTCCGTCTCTGGTGTCCTCGGGCCATGGCATCACAAACGGGGACACTGTACGGGCGCGCTCGGCCGGGGGGACCGCGTCGCGGACGGCGGCGCAGGTGGCCGCTGGTCCTGACCGTCCTGGTCGTGCTGGTCGTGGCGGCGGGGGCAGCGGTGTGGCTGTTGCGCACGAAGGGCTCACCCGAGCAGACGACCGACGAATACCTCTCGGCCTGGTCCGTCCAGGATTATGCGAAGATGCGCGGGCTCGTCGCCGACCCGCCCACCGACTTCGAGGTCTGGCACCGGCGTTTCCGCACCGACCTCAAGGTCGACCAGGCCACCTTCGCCCGCCCCCGCTCGACCGGCCCCTTCGCCGACGACGGCCCGGACGACGACGGCTACCTGGGCTTCTCCGCCAGCCTGCAAGGCCGGCGGGACTGGACGTACAGCGGCCGGCTCAAGCTGGTCGAGCGGGACGGCGCCTGGAAGGTCGCCTGGACCCCCGCGGCCATCCACCCCAAGCTCAGGAAGGGCCTCTCGCTGCGCCTGGTCGCCCAGAAGCGCGACTCCACCCGCGTCCTGGCCGCCGACGGCACCGAGATCGGCGGGGCGGACGCCCCCGGCTCGGTGCAGCAGCTCGTCGAGGGCATCAAGCAGACCTACCCTGACTGGTTCAATCTGGGGGGCGACTCGATCATCGGCCTCTACAAGGGCGACGAGCTGGTCGAGACGCTGGCCGAGCCGGGCGGCACCGAGCCGGTCAGCACCACGATCGACCTGAAGGTGCACGCGGCGGGGGCCGCGGCGCTGGACGGCGTCACCAAGCCGGCCTCGCTGGTGGCGCTGCGCGCCTCGACCGCCGAGATCCTGGCCGTGGTCAACAAGCCCGGCGGCTTCAACCGGGCGCTGCTCGGCAAGTACCCGCCCGGCTCGACGTTCAAGGTCGTGACGGCCTCGGCGCTGGTCGCGGACGGGGTCGAGCCCGGCAGGACGGTCACCTGCCCGGCCGAGAAGAACATCGGCGGCTTCCCCTTCCACAACGCCGGCTTCAAGGACTACGGCACGCTCTCCTTCCAGGACGCCTTCGCGCACTCGTGCAACACGACGTTCGGCGAGATGAGCGTGGCCGAGCTGAACGGCGGCAGGCTGGCCGAGGTGGCCAGGAGCTTCGGCTTCGGCGTCCCGATCAAGCCGGGCGTGCCCGCCGTGCGGGCCGAGTTCCCCGACCCCAAGGACGACACCGACCTCGCCTCGGCCTCCATCGGCCAGGGCCGGGTGCTGGCCAGCCCGCTCAACATGGCCTCGGTCGCCGCCGCCATCGCCTCGGGCGCCTGGATCCCGCCGCGGATCGTGTCCAAGGAGGTGGCCGCCGACGACCGTCCGCGCCCGCTGGAGCGGGGCGTGGTGTCGGCCCTGCGCAAGCTCATGCCCGCCGTCGTCACGGACGGCACCGCCAAGGGCGCGCACTTCCCGGCGGGCACCGCGGGCAAGACCGGGACGGCCGAGTACGGCTCGGGCGAGGAGCCGCCCGCGCACTCGTGGTTCATCGGCTACAAGGGTGACGTGGCGTTCGCGGTGATCGTGGAGGGCGGCGGCGCCGGCTCTGCCGTGGCGGCCCCCGTCGCGGCCCGCTTCCTCAACGCCCTGCCCTGACGCAGGGAGGGGGCGGCGCCGGGCGAGGTCAGCCGGCCTTGCGGTCCAGCGGGGAGGTCAGGCCGGCCACCGCGGCCACCACCTCCGAGGCGTCCGACAGGTCGGGCAGCACCAGGTCGGCGCCCGCCTCGCGCAGTTCGGCGGCCGTCGACCGCCCCGAGGCGACCCCGATCACGGCGGCCCCGCCGATCCTGGCGGCCTGCACGTCGCGCGTGGAGTCGCCGATCACCACCGTGTTGGCCGCCGTGAACGGCGTGCCCAGCCGCTGCTTGGCCCTGCCCTGCGCGACCTGCAGCAGCGTCGCCTTGGGGTAGACCTCCTCGCCGTAGCCGCCGAGCTCGAAGTCGACGTACCTGTCCAGCCCGAACGCCTTGAGCTTGTGCACGGCGTTGCCCTTGATCGTGCCGGTCAGCACCGACTGCACGACGCCGTCGAGCCGGGCCACCGACTTCAGCGCGTCCTTGGCTCCCGGCATCATCCGGCCCTCCTTGGCCAGCCGGCCGCGCCGGTCGGCGAAGGCGAGGGCCAGGGCGGCCAGGAATCTGGGCAGGTGGTCGTCCTGCGCCGGGATGCCGTTGACGGCCAGCGTCTCGAAGACGATCTCGGAGTCGGGACGGCCGAGCGGCGGCACGAGCTTGACCAGCGGCCGGCCGGTCACGGCGCGGAACGCCTCGGCGTAGGCGTCCCGGGTCACGATGGCGACGTCGACCAGGGTGAGATCGACGTTCCAGAGCACAAGGCGGTTGATGGCGACCTCCTGAGGGGTTCCCGGCAAGGGTACGGCCCCGGCCCGGCCGGGGGCTGCCCCCGGCGGATCCGGCATATCCCCCTCAGGCGTACTGAAGCGCCTGGGCGAGCGTGTCCACCACGGGCAGGCCGGTGCCCTCCAGCTCGGCCCGCGTGGTCATGCCGCCGGTGTAGAGCACCGCCCGCGCCCCCACGTGCCGCGCGGCGAGCCCGTCGTCGACGCTGTCGCCGATCACCAGGACCTCGCCTGGGTCGAGGTCGAGGGCCTGGATGTGGGCGGTCATGTGCACGGCCTTCTCGCCGCCCGTGACGCCGACCAGCCCGTCGATCCGGGTGAAGTGCCGGGTGATGCCGAAGGACTCGACGATCGGCACGAGATGGGCGTGGGGGGCCATCGAGCACAGCGACTGGGTGCCGGCCCAGCCGCCGAGCACCACCTCGGCGTCGGGGGCCAGCCCGCAGGCGGCGCTGAGCCTGAAGTAGTGCTCGTGGAACCCGTCGTCCAGCAGCTCCCACTCCCCCTCGGCCAGCGGCCTGCCGAGCAGCCGCTCGTAGGCGACCCAGATGGGGCGGGTGTAGACCGCGCGGAACCCGTCGGCGGTCAGCTCAGGCAGCGCGTACGGCTTGAACAGGGCGTTGGTGGCGCCGACGACGGCCTCGACGTCGTGGAAGAGCGTCCCGTTCCAATCCCAGATGATGTGTTTTGTCATGTCCCATCAAGCTTATTCGACAGGTGTGACGATCCTATGACCCGAGCAGGTCCGGGATCTCCTGGGTGGCGTACCACATGAGCTCGTGGGCCTCGGCGCCGTCGACCGTGAAGCGGGCGTCGTCGTCGCCGTCGTCGGCGGCGGGCAGCGCCTCGACGGCGGCCTCGATGTCGCCGACGGCGTCGTGGTCGTCGACGTGCACCGCGGCCACCTTCGCCATCGGGACGGCCGCGGCCAGGCGCACGCGGGCCCGCTCCTCCAGGTCGACGCCGGCCGAGACCGACCCGTCGGGCACCTCGGCGGCCACCACCACCCGCCGGTGCGCGGCGGCCACGCCGTCGGCGCGGTCGGCGGCCAGCATGCGCAGCGAGGCGCGGGCCGCCTCGGTCAGCGCGACGTACTCCAGTTCCTCGGTGTCGCCCGAGGCGTACCACTCGGTCAGCGCGGGGGTCACCGCGTAACCGGTCAGGGGGGCCGGACCCAGCTCCCCCGCCTCGACCGCGCGGGCGAGGGCGGGGAGGGTGCACGGCAGATAGACGCGCATCACGAACCTTTCCGAAATCGCAAGGGCACCATCATGCCCGGCGCAGCGTGAGCCGGAGTACGGTCTCCAGCTCTGTGAGGGTCGTGTCGGCGTCGCGGTGGTGGATGCCGGTGATGCCGAGCGCGCGGGCGGCCACGATGTTGGCCTCGATGTCGTCGATGAAGACGCACTGCTCGCCGGGCAGCCCGACCTGGTCGAGGGCGTGGCGGAAGATGCGCTCCTCGGGCTTGCGCATGCCGACCTCGCCGGAGATCACGACCGCGTCGAAGAGGCCGTCCCATTCGTGGCGGGGGTAGGTGTTAGACCAGGAGTTAGACAACAAACACGTCTTAACACCATTTTTCCGTACGTCGCGGAGCATGTCGTACATGGCGTCAACCCGTTCGAAGCCCGCGAACATGCGCTCCAGCAGCCCCTCGGCCACCGGCGGCACGCCGTCCAGGGTGAGCAGCCGCGCGGCCAGGTCGCGCTCGAAGGCCGGGCCGTCGAGCTCGCCGCGTTCGAGCGCGTGCACGACGTTCTGTCCCTCGCCGCCCCGGTAGGCGTGGTCGACCAGCTCGCGCATCACCGAACGGTAGTGCTCGGCGTCGATCCGGTCGGCCGCGAGCCACCGGGCGATGGAGTCGGTCAGGCTGGTCGTGAGCACGCCACCCCAGTCGATGAGCACCCCTGCGACCACGACCGCCTCCTCGCTCGAATCCGGTTCTAGGATAGAACCCCGCGAATCGGCTTTCGCGCCTACCCCGCGGCCCGCACCTTGGCGGCCAGCCTGCGGTGCTCGGGCGAGCGCAGCACGCCGGCCGCCTGCTGCGCGGACGCGACGGGCGCCGCCGGCAGCAGGCCCCTCTTCTGCTTGAGCCTGAGCAGCCGGACGACCGACTGGTCGAGGCGGTCCTCGGAGATGCGTCCCGATTTCACCGCCGCCAGCACCGCCTGGTACGCCTTGCCCAGGTCGTACGGCATGAGCAGCAGGTCGGCCCCGGCCAGCACGGCGCGCACCGCCACCTCGCCGTCGCCGTACTTCTTGCGCACGCCCTCCATGTTGAGCGCGTCGGTGGAGATCACGCCCTTGAAGCCGAGCTTCTGCCGCAGCAGGCCGGTCAGGATGGGCTTGGACAGCGTCGCCGGGTCGCCCGACGGGTCGAGCTTGGGGAAGACGATGTGGGCGCTCATCACGGCATCGACCCCGGCGCCGACGGCGGCCCTGAACGGCGGCGCGTCGATCCTCTCCCACTGGGCCATGGTGTGCTTGATCACCGGCAGGCCGGTGTGGCTGTCGACGGAGGTGTCGCCGTGGCCCGGGAAGTGTTTGGCCGTGGCCGCCACCTTGGCGTCGCCGAAGCCCTTGACCGCCGCCGCGACCATCTTCGCCACCGCGGACGGGTCGTCGCCGTAGGCCCGCCTGCCGATGACCGGGTTCCGCGGGTTGACGTTGACGTCGGCGACGGGCGCGAAGTCGAGGTTGACCCCGAGCGCCCGCAGCTCCTCGCCGGTCGCCCTGGCCACGGCCCTGGAGTTCGCCGGGTCCTTCGTGGCGCCGATCTCGGCCGCGCCGGGGAAGTCGGTCATCAGCGCGGACATGCGGGAGACCAGGCCGTTCTCCTGGTCGGTGCCGACCAGCAGCGGGACCTTCTTCGACGCCTCCTGCAGGCCGTTGGTGAGCCGGACCACCTGGGCCGTCGACTTGACGTTCGCCGGGAAGAGGATCACGCCGCCCAGGTGGTAGCGGGCGATCACCTTGGCCGGGGTCTGGGCGCCGTAGCGGGCCTGGTTCTCGCCGGAGACGGTGTCGGCCGCGGTGCCGTACAGGACGGGCATGAAGAGCTGGCCGACCTTCTCCTCCACCGTCAGCCGCCGCAGCGCCCGCAGCACCGGGTCGGACTCGGCCTGGGGCGGGCTCTGGGGCGTCGTGCCGGCCGTGGCGGTGGCGGGGGTGGCGGGGGTGGCCCCGTCGCCCGCCGGGGCCGCGCTCGCCGGGGCGCCGGCGCCGCCGCCGCACGCGGTGAGCGCCAACACCAGGAGCCCTGCCGGGCCGATCCGTCTGAACATGCCTTCCAAGGTATCCATGCCGCGGCCCGGACGAGTCCCGCGACCCGGAAAAGGCCCGCTCACACCCCCAGCGCCGCGAGCCCCGGCAGGTGGGTGCGCGCGACCGCGCGCGCGTTCGCCGCCGTGACCTGGGCCCGCGCGTTGCGCGCCGCCAGGGTGCACTGCTCCAGCGTGTGCGCGGCCAGCGCCGCCCGTACGGCCGCCAGCGCCCCCGCCCCCATCGACAGGGTCGTCGCCCCCAGCCCGACCAGCACGCACGCCAGAGCCGGGTCGGCGGCGGCCTCACCGCAGATGCCCACCGGCTTGCCGTGTCCGCAGGACATGGCGATCAGGTCGAGCAGCGCCGGCTGCCACGGGTCCTGGAGCCCGCTCACCGTGCCGAGCTGGCGGTCGGCGGCGAAGGCGTACTGGGCCAGATCGTTCGTGCCGAGCGAGACGAAGTCCACCACCCCGGCGAGCTGCCCGGCCCGCAGCGCCGCCGACGGGATCTCGATCATGACGCCCACCTTGGACAGCCCGCGCGCCCGGCAGGCGTCGGCGAACCACCTGGCCTCCTCGGCCGTGGCCACCATGGGCGCCATCACCAGCAGCTCGGCCGGCGCGCCCTCGGCCGCCGCCGCCAGCGCGCGCAACTGCGCGTCCATCACCTCGGGGAAGCGCCTGAACAGGCGCAGCCCGCGCTCCCCCAGCGCCGGGTTCGGCTCGGCGGGTGCGGGCAGGAACCGCAGCGGCTTGTCGGCGCCCGCGTCGAGCGTGCGCACGACCACGGTGGCGCCGGGCACGGCCTCCAGCGCCGCCCGGTAGGCGCGCTGCTGCTCCTCGACGGCGGGGGCCTCGGCCCGGTCGAGGAAGAGGAACTCGGTGCGGTAGAGCCCGACGCCCTCCGCCCCGGCGGCCAGCGCCTCCTCCAGCTCGGCGGGCCCGGCGACGTTGGCCAGCAGCGGCACCGCGTGGCCGTCGGCGGTCCGGCCCGGCCCCTTGGCCGCGCCGATCGCCGCCTGCTTCGCCGCCGCCGCGTCCCGCGCCCCGGCCACGTGGTCGTCGGACGGCTCCACGCTCACCTCGCCCGTCGTGCCGTCCACCAGGACGGGGACGCCGGCGGGGATGCCGGTCGCCCCCGGGCAGGCGACCACGGCGGGCACGCCCATCGCCCGCGCCATGATCGCGGTGTGGCTCGTGGGCCCGCCCTGCTCGGTGACGAACCCGGCCACGTCCCGCTTGGACAGCAGGGCCGTGTCGGCGGGCGCCAGGTCGGTCGCGACCAGCACGTACGGCACCTCCGGCGCGGCCGGCAGGCCCGGCAGGGAGTGCCCGGTCAGCAGGGCGATCACCCGGTCCCTGATGTCGTCGAGGTCGGCGGCCCGCTCGCCCAGGTAGCCGCCGGCCCCGCTGAGCACGTCCCGGTACTTCGTGAACGCCTCGAAGACCGCACGGGGAGCGGCGAGGCCCCGGTCGATGAGGGTCCTGACCTTCACCACCAGACCGGGGTCCTCGGCCATCAGCGCCTGGGCCTTGAGGATCTCGCCGGCCTCGCCGCCCGCCTGGTTGCCGCGGGACTCGAGCTCGCCCGCGACCTGTGAGAGCGCGGCCGAGGCCCGCTCCTTCTCCTGCTCCGCCTCACCGGTGTAGGTGCTGCCCTCGGGGGGTTCGGGCACAGAGGCGGTCAGAACGTACGCGGGGCCGTGCCCGATTCCCGGGCTGACCCCAACCCCCCGCAGGTTCATGGCGCTCCGGCGATCGTGGCCAGTTCGTCCAGGATCTCCTCGGAGCCGTCGCCCTCCGCCGTGATCACGACGGTCTCGCCCTGCCGGACGTCGAGCGCCATGATGGCGAGGATGCTCTTGCCGTTGACCGGGGCCCCGCCGCCGCTGGCCTTGGCGACGCTGATGTCCATCGGGGCCAGCTGGGCCCGTTTCACGAACGTCGCCGCGGGACGGGCGTGCAGACCCACCTCCGCCGCGACCGTGACCTTGCGCTCACCCATGAGCCTCTCCTTCTGTACCCGGTCCAGACCAGCTGGACCCTTGCGTGAACGGCGGCCGGCCGCTCGCGGTCGGGCCGGGCGCCGACATGGCTGGGGGCATGCCTATTGTGACGTCTTCTGCCGGTACGACCGTGCCGCTGAGGCGTCGCACGCCGGTCTCGGGGACCGCGCCGACGCTGTCTACCTCCATGTGAACAGCTCGTCCCCCACGCGCACCGCCCCCTGGACGATGCCGGTCACCGACTCCGAGAGGGCGTCCAGGGCCACGACGGGGCAGACCGGGGACCGTCCGCCGGCCTCGACGACGGACGGGTCCCACGCCACCACGGGCTGCCCCGCGCTGACCCTGTCGCCCTCGGCCGCCAGCAGCTGGAACCCCTTCCCCTTGAGCTGGACCGTGTCGATGCCCAGGTGCACCAGCACGCCCCTGCCGTCGTCCCCCACGATGACGTAGGCATGCGGATGCAGTTTCATAATTTTTCCCGCTATGGGGGCTACGGCCTTGCCGGGCCCCCGCAGCGGGTCGATCGCCGTTCCCGGTCCCACCATGCCCGCGGAGAAAACCGGATCGGGCACGGCGGCCAACCCCACAGCCGCCCCCTCGACCGGGGCGAGAACAGTCGTCATGGTCTCGCCCTTAGCCGATGATGTCCTCGATGTCGCTGGCGATCGTGTCCGCCTCGGGCCCCACGACGACCTGGACCACGTTCCCCGCGGCCATCACGCCGTGCGCCCCCGCCGCCTTGAGCGCGGCCTGGTCGACCTTGGACGCGTCGTGCACTTCGGTGCGCAACCGGGTGATGCAGGGCTCGATCTCGATGATGTTGTCGGCACCGCCGAGACCGGCGATGATCGCATTCACATCCGCCGCCATCCGGTCCTCCCTCGTTCCAACTCCGTGACCAGGCTAAACGAGGCGCCTCGCTCAGTCCGTCTGCGTGACCTTGTTGAGGCCGCGCGGCGAGTCGGGGTCGATGCCGAGGCGCCGGGCCAGCGCCTCGGTGAGAAGCTGGCCGGGGATGATCAGGCCCATCGGCGCCACCCATTCGGGCAGGTCGGGGCCGTTCAGCGCGGCCGTGCCGGCCTGCGCGAGCGCGTCGCCGCCGCCGATCGTGTACGCCGCCGCGCCCGCCGCCACGACCCGCTCGGCCAGGGCCACCGTGCCGGACAGCGTGGGGCTGTTCTCGGCGGCCACCAGCAGCGCCGGCGTGTCGGCGTCGACCACGGCGATCGGGCCGTGCAGCAGGTCGGCGTAGGACAGGCCCATGGCGTGCAGGTAGCAGGCCTCCTTGAGCTTGAGCGCGGTCTCCAGGGCCGTGGAGAAGGCGAGCCCGCGTCCGGACACGACCACGCCCGGCTTGTCCAGCAGCCCCTCGACGACCGCGTCCAGGTCGCCCGGCTCGGCGATCAGCTTCTCGACCGCGTCGGGCACCCGGCGCAGGTCCTCGGCGTCCACGTCGGCGCCCAGGCCCAGCGCGAGCACGGCCAGCGCGGCGAGCTGCGTGGTGTAGGTCTTGGTCGCCGGGACGGCCTTCTCCTCGCCGGCCAGCGTGCACAGCGCGACGTCGGCCGCCTGGGCGAGCGGGCTGTCCTCGCCGCCGTTGGTGATGCCGACCGTCTTCGCGCCGCAGTCCTTGGCCCAGGCCAGGGTCTCGACGATCTCCTCCGTACGGCCCGACTGGGAGATCGCGACGGCCAGCACGCCGTCGAGGTCGAGCTTGCGCCGGTAGGTCGTCGCGATGGACGGCGCCGCCAGCGCGCCCATCCGGCCCGCGTGGGACTCGACCAGGTAGCGGCCGTAGACTGCGGCGTTGTCGGAGGTTCCACGCGCGATGAACAGCAGCTGGCGAGTCTGCTCGCCCACCGCCTTCACCTCGCCCACCCTGGGGAGCAGGGCGTCGAGCGTGGCCCGCAGCGCTTCCGGCTGCTCGGCGATCTCACTGCGCATCTTGGTGGTCATCCTGAGCTCATCCCTCGATTCATACGGTGTCGGACTTGACCGTCTTTCGCGACATGTGGTCTAGTCCGGACTAGACCAGTACGAACCATAGCCCATGGCCACCAAACAAGAAATCTGCCCATAGACTGCCGCACCACCAGATCCAGATTTCTTCTTTGCCGATCGAGGGGAGGATCCGTGGCGCACATCGATCCGGATAGCCCGGTGCCCAAGTACTTCCAGCTTCGCGAGATCCTGCTGGACCTCATTGACAGCAACGAGCTCAGCATCGGCGCGGCCATCCCGTCCGAGCGCGAGCTCTGCCAGCGCTTCGGCCTGTCCAGGATGACCGTACGGCAGGCCGTCGACCACCTGGTCTCCGAGGGCCGCCTGCACCGCGTGCCGGGCAAGGGCACGTTCGTGGCCAGGCCCAAGATCGAGCTGGCGTTGCAGCTCACGTCGTTCACCGACGACATGAGGGCGCGCGGGATGATCCCGGGCTCGCGCGACCTCGACCGCCGCATCGTGCGGGCCAGCGCTCACCTGGCCAAGGAGCTGGGGATCCAGCCGGGTGAGGAAGTGCACTTCATCGAACGCCTGCGCACGGCCGACGGCGAGCCGCTGTCCATCGAACGGGCACACATCCCGGTCAAGCTCGCCCCCGACCTGGCCGACTATGACCTGTCGGACAAATCGCTGTACGAGCTGCTGGAGAGCCGCTACGGGCTGGTCATGGACGCCGGCGAGCTCACCATTGACGGCGGCATCGCCGACCCGAGCGACGCCGACCTGCTGAAGCTGCCGCGCGGCGGCGCCGTGCTGCTGCTCCAGCGCAGGTCCTTCTCCGGCGGCGTCTGCGCGGAGCTCGGCGTGTCCACCTACCGCGCTGACCGCTATCAGCTGCGGACCATCCTCGAAATGCCCGTTAGACGGGGCTAGGGCCACTCCGCCGGGCCCGGACGGCCTGCCCGGCGGACGCCTGACTCCCACCCCCCGGAGGAACGCCCGGTGAACGAGACCACCGCCGCCGCCCGGCCTTCGCCGTTCGCACGCGTGATGAACGTGCTCCAGCGGCTGGGCCGCTCGCTGATGCTGCCCATCGCGGCCCTGCCCGCGGCCGCGCTGCTCTTCCGGTTCGGGCAGCCCGACATGCTGGGCTCCAACGGCCCGGCCCCCGGCGGCCTGGCCGACGTGCCCGGGTTCGCGTGGATGAGCCAGGTCGCCGAGGTGCTGGCCGCCGCCGGGGACGCGCTGTTCCAGAACCTGCCGCTGCTGTTCGCGGTGGGCGTGGCCATCGGCTTCGCCCGCAAGGCCGACGGCACCACGGCGCTGGCGGCCGTCGTCGGCTACCTGGTGTTCGACCGGGTGACCAAGGTGATGTTCTTCGGCTCCGACATCCGCGACACCGTGGCCATCCGCCAGGTCCAGGACCAGGGCATCAAAGAGGTCATCAACTACGGCATGCAGAACCCCACCAAGGTGCTCGGCGGCATCGTGATGGGCCTGGTCACCGCCCTGCTGTGGCAGCGCTTCCACCGCATCAAGCTGCCGCCGTGGCTGGCCTTCTTCGGCGGACGCCGGTTCGTCCCGATCATCACCTCCATCGTCGCGCTGCTCCTCGGCGTGCTGTTCGGCTGGCTCTGGCCGGTGCTCGGCGAGTGGATCCGGCACGCCGGCGAGGCCCTGGCCGCCATCGGCCCGATCGGCACCGGCATCTACGGCCTGATCAACCGGCTGCTCATCCCGCTCGGCCTGCACCACTTCGTGAACTCGGTCGTCTGGTACGTCGTGCCGCAGTGCGAGGTGGGCGGTCACGTGCTGGGCGGCGACTGGAACTGCTACTTCGGCGGCGCCCCGCACTCCGGCCAGTTCATGGCCGGCTTCTTCCCCGTCATGATGTTCGCCCTGCCCGCCGCCGCCTTGGCCATGTGGCGGGCCGCGCCGCCGCACCGCCGGGCCACGGTGGGCGGCATCATGCTCTCGGCCGGGCTGGCCTCGTTCGTCACCGGCATCACCGAGCCGATCGAGTTCGCGTTCATCTTCGTCGCGCCCGCGCTGCTGGTCGCGCACGCCGTCCTGACCGGCCTGGCGATGGCGCTCACCACGCTCATCGGCGGGCAGCTCGGCTTCGGCTTCTCCGCGGGCCTGCTCGACATGCTGCTGAACGCCAGCAAGTCCAACACCCAGAACCTGCCCGGCATCCTGCTGCTCGGCCTGATCTACGGCGTGGTGTACTACGTCGTCTTCACCTTCCTCATCCGCAGGTTCGACATCATGACGCCGGGCCGGGAACCCGAGCCCGACCTCGACTCCGGCGAGACCTAGCGGCCGTTTTCCGCCACGCCCGCCGTGGTAGGAACCTGGCATTCCCCCGCTGACGGACCACCGAGCGGGGGTGAGGACCATGGGCGCGTCGCCCTGGTCGGCGACGTTCGCGGTGCTGCAGCGTATCGGCCGCTCGCTCATGATGCCCATCGCCGTGCTGCCCGCCGCCGGCCTGCTCTTCCGCTTCGGCCAGGACGACCTGCTCGGCAAGGACGGCCTCGGCGGCCTCCTGCCCTGGATGCTGCCCGTCGCCAACGTCCTGGCGGCGGCCGGCGGCGCCCTGTTCGACAACCTGCCCGTCCTGTTCGCGATCGGCGTCGCGATCGGGTTCGCGCGCAAGTCCGACGGCTCCACCGCCCTCGCCGCCCTGGTCGGCTACCTGGTGTTCGACCGCGTCAGCCGCACGCTCTTCTACGACGCGGGCCACGGCGCGGTCTACGACAAGGTCGTCGTCACCACGCCGCAGGGGCCGATGCTCAACCTGGGGGCCCAGAACCCCACCGGCGTGCTCGGCGGCATCGTGATCGGCATCACCGCGGCCCTGCTCTGGCAGCGTTTCTACCGGCTGAAGCCGCCGCCGTGGCTGGCCTTCTTCGGCGGGCGCCGCTCGGTCCCGATCATCACCGCCGTCGCCGCCCTGCTGCTCGGCGTCGTGTTCGGGCTGGCCTGGCGGCCGGTGGGCGACTGGCTGTCCGGCGTCGGCGACTGGCTCTCGGCCCACGGCACCGCGGGCACCGGCATCTACGGCGTGGCCAACCGGCTGCTGATCCCCGTCGGCCTGCACCACTTCCTCAACACCATCGTCTGGTTCACCCTGCCCGAATGCCACGCCGGCGTGAACGGCGCCACCCGGAACGCCGCCGGCGACCTGAACTGCTACTTCGCCGGCGAGCAGGGCGCCGGCATCTTCATGACCGGCTTCTTCCCCGTCATGATGTTCGGGCTGCTCGGGGCCGCCATCGCCATGTGGCGGGCGGCTCCGCCGGAACGCCGCAAGTCCGTGGGCGGCATCATGCTGTCGGCCGGGCTGACGGCATTCATCACCGGCATAACCGAGCCGCTGGAATTCGCCTTCATTTTCGTCGCGCCGGTGCTTTTCGTGGTGCACGCCCTGCTGACCGGGCTGTCGATGGCCCTCATGGCGGAATCGGGCGCGCGGCTCGGCTTCACCTTCTCCGGCGGGGCCATAGACATGCTGCTGAACGCCAGCAAATCGAACACCCACCGGCTCGGGCTGATCATCGGCTTCGGGCTGCTGTATTTCGTTCTCTATTATCTGATCTTCGCGTTCCTGATCCGCCGCCTGAACATCCCCACCCCCGGCCACGAACCCCCCGCCCCGCCGCCGCCCTAGCCGCCCCCACGCGCACGACGAAACCCCCGCGTGAACGACGAAGCCCCCGTCCTCCCTGCTCGCGCAGGGGGGACGGGGGCCCGCTCAGACCCGCCTCAGCGGGTCAGACGGCGTTCTTCGGGTCGCCGTGGCAGCGCTTGTACTTCTTGCCCGACCCGCAGGGGCAGGGCGCGTTGCGCTCGACGTTCCCGTACGCGGCCCGCTCGGCCGACGTGGTGCGCACCCGCGTGTGCTCGACGTCGCCCTGCTCGCCGGGGGCGGAGTATTCGAGCTCGGCCGGGCGCTGCGGCGCGCGCAGGGCGGTGGAGATGATCGACCGCGTTTCGGTGACCGCGGCGTCCTCCTCCTCGACGATCGGGTTCTCCTGCACCTCGACCTCGAGGTTGAACAGGAAGCCGACGGAGTCCTCCTTGATGCCCTCCAGCATCGCGGAGAACATCTCGAAGCCCTCGCGCTGGTACTCGATCTGCGGGTCCTTCTGCGCGTAGGCCCGCATGCCGATGCCCTCGCGCAGGTAGTCCATCTCGTAGAGGTGCTCGCGCCACTTGCGGTCGAGCACCGACAGGATGACCTGACGCTCGAAGTTGCGCGTGGCCTCGGCCCCGAGCTGCTCCTCGCGCCTGGCGTACGCCTCCAGGGCGTCGGCCTTGATCTTCTCGGAGATGAACTCGGCGGTCAGCTCCTCGCGGCTGCCGGCCTCCTCGACGAGGTTGTCGATGGTGACCGTGACCGGGTAGAGCTCGCCGAACGCCTTCCACAGCCGGTCGAGGTCCCACTCCTCGGCGAAGCCCTCGGAGGTGGCGCCCGCGACGTAGCCGTTGATCACGTCGCCGATGAAGCCGCGCACCTGCTCGTGCAGGTCGGCGCCCTCCAGCACGCGGCGGCGCTCGGAGTAGATCACCTTGCGCTGCCGGTTCATGACCTCGTCGTACTTCAGAACTTCCTTGCGGATCTCGAAGTTCTGCTGCTCGACCTGGTGCTGGGCGGAGGCGATGGCCTTGGAGACGATGCCCGACTCGATCGGCTGGTCGTCGGGGATGCTCAGCCTGTTCATGATCAGCTCGACCCTGGCCGCGTTGAACAGGCGCATGAGGTCGTCGCCGAGCGAGAGGTAGAAGCGCGACTCGCCGGGGTCGCCCTGACGGCCGGAACGGCCGCGGAGCTGGTTGTCGATGCGGCGCGACTCGTGCCGCTCGGTGCCCAGCACGTAGAGGCCGCCGAGCTGGGTGACCTCGTCGTGCTCGGCCTTGACGGCCGCCCTGGCCTTCTCCAGCGCCTCGGGGTAGGCCTTCTCGTACTCCTCCGGCGTCTCGACCGGGTCGAGGCCGCGCTGGCGCAGCTCCAGGTCGGCGCGGAACTCGGAGTTGCCGCCGAGCATGATGTCGGTGCCTCGACCGGCCATGTTCGTGGCGACGGTGACGGCGCCCTTGCGGCCCGCCTCGGCGATGATCGACGCCTCACGCGCGTGGTTCTTCGCGTTGAGCACCTCGTGCGGCACGCCGCGCCGCTTGAGCGCCTTGGACAGCCGCTCGGACTTCTCCACCGACGTGGTGCCCACGAGGACCGGCTGGCCGGCCTCGTAACGCTCCTTGATGTCCTCGACGACCGCGTTGAACTTGGCGTCCTCGGTCTTGTAGACGACGTCCGGCTGGTCCTTGCGGACCATCGGCCGGTTGGTCGGGATCGGGACGACGCCCAGCTTGTACGTCTGGTGGAACTCGTTGGCCTCGGTGGCGGCCGTGCCGGTCATGCCGGACAGCTTGGCGTAGAGGCGGAAGTAGTTCTGGAGGGTGACCGTGGCGAGAGTCTGGTTCTCGTCCTTGATCTTCACGCCTTCCTTGGCCTCGATGGCCTGGTGCATGCCCTCGTTGTAGCGCCGGCCGTGCAGCACGCGGCCGGTGAACTCGTCGACGATGAGCACCTCGCCGTCGGCGACGATGTAGTCCTTGTCCTTCTTGAACAGCTCTTTCGCCTTGAGCGCGTTGTTCAGGAAGCCGACCAGGTGGGTGTGCTCGGGCTTGTAGAGGTTGTCGATGCCGAGCCAGTCCTCGACCTTCTCGACGCCGGCCTCCAGGATGCCGACCGTGCGCTTCTTCTCGTCGACGATGTAGTCGCCGGTGCTCTCCTCGCCCGGGTTCTTCGCCTCGACGCCCTTGCGCAGCCGCGGAACGATCTTGGCGAACTCGCTGTACCACTTGCCCGACTGCTCGCCGGGGCCGGAGATGATCAGCGGGGTGCGGGCCTCGTCGATGAGGATCGAGTCGACCTCGTCGACGACGGCGAAGTTGTGGCCGCGCTGGACGCACTCCTCCAGCGACCACGCCATGTTGTCGCGGAGGTAGTCGAAGCCGAACTCGTTGTTGGTGCCGTATGTGATGTCGGCCTCGTACTGCTTGCGACGCTCGTCGGGCGCCTGCCCGGAGACGATGCAGCCGACCTCCAGCCCGAGGAAGCGGTGCACGCGGCCCATGGTCTCGGCGTCGCGCTTGGCCAGGTAGTCGTTGACCGTGACCACGTGGACGCCCTTGCCGGACAGGGCGTTGAGATAGGCGGGCAACGTACAGGTCAGGGTCTTGCCCTCACCGGTGCGCATCTCGGAGATGTTGCCGAGGTGGAGGTTGGCGCCGCCCATGATCTGCACGTCGAAGTGCCGCTGGCCGAGCACGCGGCGGGCCGCCTCGCGGACGGTCGCGAACGCCTCGGGAAGCAGGTCGTCGAGGCTCTCGCCGTCGGCGTAACGCTGCTTGAACTCGTCGGTCAGCGCGCGCAACTCCGCGTCGGACAGGCTCGTGAAGTCGTCCTCGATGGAGTTGACCTGATCGGCGATCCGCTTGAGCTTGCGCAGAGTCTTGCCTTCGCCGGCACGTAGGATCTTGTCGAGAATGGCTGCCACTTTATGTAAAGCTCCTCGCAGGTCTACCCCGGCGGCGCCGCCAGGAGGAGAGGCCGAGACAAACTTCCCCGGTTGCCATCGTAGGCGGTTCCGCAACCAGACACAGCCACCGTGACGACGAGGGCGCCGGACACGTCTGGGAGAATGGGGCCAAGGCAGAGGGTATGCCGGTTGAGCGCCGGTTCGCACC
Source organism: Nonomuraea sp. NPDC049684 (assembly GCF_044465345.1). NCBI lineage: Bacteria > Bacillati > Actinomycetota > Actinomycetes > Streptosporangiales > Streptosporangiaceae > Nonomuraea > Nonomuraea sp. NPDC049684. The sequence goes on from NZ_JBITLO010000002.1 coordinate 612,479, forward strand.
AATAGCGGGATATCCGGCAAAGGAAGGATTAGTCATGGTTGAGGGGAAGAAGTCCGAGCACACGGAGAATCTCGGCAGCCACGGCGGGCGCGCCTCCTCGTGGCTGGCCGTGACTGTCATGGTGGTGGGCACCATCGTGGCCGGCTTCGGGCTGACGGCCGACAACTGGACGCTGGTCTGGGTCGGCGCCGGTGTGTTCGTCGTCGGCGGCATCCTCGCCCTCGTCTTCGACATCTTCACGGACGTGGTGATCGACGCGCCGCGCGTCGGCATGCGCGCCGAAGACCACCGCTGACCCACCCGGCGCACGGCGGGCCCCGACGGATCGGGCGCCCGCCGTTCCCATGCCCGGCCCCCTCCGGGACTCTTTGTTCTCGGCATCCAATTCCCCAACCCCGGTACATCGGCGTGTCGCCCCCGGCCCGCTCACCCCGGCCCCGGACCTCCTGTCCGTAGCCCCGGCCCGGACGTCCTGTCCGTAGCCCCGGCCCGGACGTCCTGTCCGTAGCCCCGGCCCAGACGTCCTGTCCGTAGCCCCGGCCCGGCCTGCGCGCGTGCCCGCCTGCCCGTGCCCCTCGCTCCGCCCGGCCTGCCCCTCGCTGCCGCCGCCTGCACCGCCGCGCCGCGTGCCCCGCTCCGCCGCGTGCCCCGCTCCGCCTGCGGACGTACCGGGCGGGCCGATTCTGTCGGTGGGCGCCGCTAAATTCCTCGCATGGATAGCTCTACCGTCCCCCAACGCCGCCCGGGGTTCGCCGCATGACGAACGTGACCGACCTGACCGCCGACGAGGCGCGCCGGGTCATCCTGCGCGCCCAGGGGCTCATCGGCGCCGACGCGCGCAAGGGCGGGGTGCGCGGCATGCTTCGCCGGCTCGGCGCCGTACAGCTCGACACGATCTCCGTCCTGGCCCGCTCCCACGAGCTGGTCGCCTACGCGCGCCTGGGCGCGGTGGGCAGGCCCACGGTCGAGCGCGCCTACTGGCACGATCCCGCCCAGAGCTTCGAATACTGGTGTCACGCCGCCTGCATCCTGCCCATCGAGCACTGGCCGCTCTACGCCTTCCGGCGCCGCGCCTACCGCGACCGCCGCTACCGCTGGCACGAGGTGCCCGACAGCGTCGACAAGCTGCTGCAGCAGGTGCGCGACTCGGGCCCGCTCACCACGTCCGACGTCGGCGGCGCCAAGAACGGCGGCCCGTGGTGGGACTGGTCCGACTCCAAGATCGGGCTGGAGTGGCTGCTCGACATCGGCGAGATCACCTGCGTGCGCCGCGTCGGCTGGCGCCGCGTCTACGACCTGACCGAGCGCGTCGTGCCCGCCGACCTGCTGGCCGACGACCTGCCTGACGAGGAGTGCGTCGTCCTGCTGGCCGCCATCGCGGGCCGGTCGCTCGGGGTGGCCAACCGTACCGACCTGCTCGACTTCCTGCGGCTCAAGGGCAAGTACGCGGCGATGCTCGACCAGGCCCTGCTCAGCGGCGCCGCCGGGCTGGTGCCGGTCCAGGTGGCGGGCTGGCCGGCGAAGAGGGGCCAGGCCAACGCGTGGGCCGATCCGCAGGCGCTGGAGTCCGAGCCGCGCGGCCGCCACCGCACGACGCTGCTGTCGCCGTTCGACTCCCTGATCTGGCACCGCGGCCGCACCGAGCGCGTCTTCGGCTTCAAGTACCAGCTTGAGCTCTACGTGCCCAAGGAGAAGCGCGTCCACGGCTACTTCACGATGCCGGTGCTGGCCGGGGGCCGTCTGATCGGCCGGGTCGACCCGGCCCGTGAGGGCACCACCCTGGTCGCCCGTCAGGTCCATCTGGAGCCCGGCCTGTCCCCGGCCAAGTGGGCCGACGCCCTGCGCGACGCCCTGTGGTCGGCCGCCGACTGGGTGGGCTGCGACGCCGTCCGCGTCGAACGCACCGACCCTCCGGAGCTCGCCCACCTCCTGACCGGGCCCCGGCCGTAGCCCCAGGCGGGCCGGCACCACGGCCGCGCCCGCCACCGCCAGATATGGGGAACAGGGGACGAGGGACGGCGATCACGCCGAGCCACCGTTCCTGAAAGCCCCGAGGAACCCGAGGAACCTGAAGGGCGGGTTCAGGCGCGCGACCGGCAAGCTCTGCACGAGCCCGCGCCACAGTCACGTGATCGCGCGACCGGCGGCGCCGTCACGCGGTCAGGAGGCGCGGCCGGCGGCGCCGTCACGGGATCAGGGGGCGCGACCGGCGGCGGCGTCACGGGACCAGGAGGCGCGGCCGGCGGTCTCCGCACGGGACCGCGCCAGGGTCATGTGATCTCCAGCATGCGTTCGCGTACCGCGTAGACCACCGCTTCCATCCGCGAGTGGAGCTGAAGCTTGTCGAGGATGTTGCGGACGTGGTTCTTCACCGTGTTCTCGGAGATGAACAGCTGCTTGGCGATCTCGCGGTTGTTCATGCCCTTGGCGACCAGGCGCAGGACCTCCATCTCGCGGTCGGTCAGCCGGGGCACGGGGAGCTGCGGCGGGCGTTCGGCCTCCTTGCGGCTCATGTTCGCGAACTCGCTGATGAGCTTGGCGGCCATCGCCGGGTTGATTAAGGACTGGCCCTCGTGCACGCCCCGCACCGCGGCGGGCACGTCGTTGATCTGCACGTCCTTCAGCAGGTAACCGGTGGCGCCGGCCTTGATGGCCTCGAAGAGGTCCTCCTCCTCGTCGCTCACCGTCAGCATGATGATGCGGGTGCTCGGGACGGAGGCCCTGATGCTCTTGGTCGCCTCGATCCCGTCCTGCCGGGGCATGCGCACGTCCATCAGCGCGACGTCGGGCATGAGGCGATCGGCCAGTTCGACCGCCTCCTGCCCGTCGCTCGCCTCACCGACCACCTCGATGTCGGGCTCCGCGGCCAGCGTCAACGCCAGGCTTCGCCGGATCAGCTCGTGATCGTCAACGATCAGCACGCGGATCGGCTCGCTGTCTGCCGTGCGGACCTCGCCGGACTCGGTCACGAGCCCTCCTCGGTCCGACTTGCGCCTGCCTTGCTCACGGGGAACCTGCTCATCGGACGGCCGCTCCGCTGTCACGCCCGGTCGGGGCCGTAGCGGCGGTCCGCGTGGCGGTTGTCCCGTCAGTACCCTCGCTTCGCTCGCTCATCTGAACCTGACTGAGCTCGCTCACGTCTCCTCCTCGTCGGGGGGCCAGAGCCGTCGGACCGCCATGATGGCACGTATGGCACGGTCCTCGGGTGGTCGAGAAGATCTTCCGGTGTGCGATCAGGGCTCTACGAGCCGCAACACGCCGTAGTTGTACCCGCGCCGGTTGTAGACCACGCTCGGCAGGCCGCTCTCCTTGTCGCGGAACAGGTAGAAGTCGTGCCCGACCAGTTCCATCTCGAGCATGGCCTGGTCGATGGTCATGGGTTCCGCTCTGTGGAACTTCTCCCGCACGACGAGCGGACCGTCGCCTTCCATCTCGATCGGGACGATGTCGTCGTCGAGCTTCTCCTCCTGCACCGGCAGGTCCTCGTAGGACTCGGCCGGCTCGGGGACGGGCTTGGTTCCCGGGGACGGCGGGCCGGCGATGTCAGGGAGCGTCGCGGTGAACTCCGCCACCGAGGGCGGGCAGTGGTTGCCGTGATGGACCTTGCGCCGGTCGGCCAGCCTGCGCAGGCGGCCTTCCAGCTTGTCAAGGGCTAGGTCGAGGGCTACGAACCGGTCGTCGGCCGAGGCTTCGGCGCGGATGGCCGGGCCTTTCGAATGGATGGTGAGTTCGACGCGCTCGCGCTGGTCGGCGAGGCGAGGGTTGCGTTCTTTGGACACCTCCACATCGACTCGGATGAGTTTGTTGTCCAGACGTTCGATCCTGGCCAGCTTGGTCGTCACCTGGTCTCGGAACCGGTCACTCACTCCTGTGTGCCGACCCTTGACGATGATGTCCATGCAACAGCCCCCCTTCGTCTAACGACTGAGCAAGAGCGCCCGACGATGTGCGTACCGGACGGGGTTTCCTGTCCGCCTCTCTGTCACCGCTACCCTCTTCCGCCACGACGTCACCGGGTTCTCGGGTGGCACCCGTCCGGCCGACCTGGTCTTCGACCCCACATTCGCCTGCTGAGGATTTCGCAGCTCTGTTGCCACTACTGCCCTTCTCTTCTGACGAGGGACATCTGGACCCTCGGGAAGGCAGGACTTACCCCTAAGCCGCACCGTGATCGGTCGACAAAGAGTCGCCTTACGTGGACCGTTTTGCCTGCGGCTGGCCTCGGCTAGCAGAGCCGGGGACACCGGCTCTGCGCAACCACGGACCCGGACGGGTGCCATGTCAGAACGCTATCCGCATCCTGGGCGAATGTCAGCCGGAGCCTCGGCCAAAGGATCACTTTCCGTGATTTTCCCGGGGTTCCGGACGCCCGAATGACCCCGGCGCCGGCGCTCGCCAAGCCCTGCGGCCACGCGCCTTCCGGCCGTCTGAGCTGTGCCACCTCTTGTTCCCCCCAAGAGACATCCCCCCTTCAAGACGCCCCCAAGAATTGGATCTTTCTTTACCGACAGTGATGCCAGGCGTTTCAAGATCTTCGGCGTGTCGCGGCGACGGTGGCCGCCAACGGCACCCGCAGCCCGGCGGCGCGCAGTGCCCGCGCGGCTTCGGTGAGCGAGGCGCCGGTGGTCACGACGTCGTCCAGCAGCACCGCAGACGGCCCTGGAGGGCCTTTCGGACGCCCGGCCACACAGAGGGACCCGGCGAGGTTGGCGGCGCGCTGTGTGGAGCTCAGGCCCGCCTGGTCGGACACCCGGCGAGTCTGCCGCAGCGCCGCCCACGGCTCGGCCGGCACGCCGGACGCGACCAGATGACGGGCGACGAGCACCGCCACCCGGCCCATGGGATCGTGCCCGCGGACCCGCAGCGCCCTCCTCGCGCTCGGCACCGGCACGACGGCGAGCGGCCCCCGAGCCCATCCGGCTCCGGCCCCCGCCGCCGCGCCCAGCGCCGTGAGCACGGTGAAGGCCAGCACCTGCGCCAGCACGCCGGCCAGCCCCACCGCCCCCCGCTCCTTGTAGGCCAGGATCGCCGCGCGGGCCGCGCCCTCGTACGGCGTGGCCGACCAGCACTCGGGCAGGCCGGGCGGGCCCGGCTCAGGCCCGCGCCTGGCGGGCGCGACCGCCATCCCGGCCGCGCACCCGGCGCAACACCGCGCCCCGGCACGCCCGCAGCCCACGCAGGACTGCGGCAGAAACACATCGAGCACCCCCGCCAACACGCCGCCCAGCATGCCCGCCCCCACCGACAGTTCCAGGACACACGCCTCCCAGCCCGGCCGGGAACCCCGGTCAGCGAGACGAGGTGGAAGGCGGCGCCGAGGGCGGCCTCAGCCCGGGCGAAGAAGGGAACGCCCCACGCGGAAAGCGGCGCCAAAGACGAGCCTCACCCCGGGTGAAAGACGGAACGCCCCTGCGGATGCGGTCCCGGGGACGGGTTCAGCCCAGGGGGAAGAACGGGTTCTTGGCGTTGGGTTCGATCTTGCTGGTCCAGCCCTGACGGTCCTGGTTGAGCTCGATGATCTTGGGGCCCTTCTCGGTGCTGGCCTCCGCGAGCACCCGCCCGTTCAGCGCCGTCACCCTCGCCAGCCGGTCCTTCAGCGGGATCCCGATGGTCTCGCCGTCGCCGATGTCGATCTCGTTCAGGATCTGCCCGGCCTTGCTCTGGATGAGGACGAGCAGGTGCTCGTCGTCCTCCCAGGCGATGTCCTCGATCTTGTACTCGACCTCCGTCGAGGTCAGCGTCTGGAGGTTGCCGAGCATGGGCCCGTTGAGCCCCTCGCTCAGCGCCCCGAGCTGCACGGTGTTCTTGCCGGTGCGCAGGGCCACCCGCACGCCGTCCCTGGCGATCCGGAACGCGGTGACGTCGAGGCCGTCGAGCCCGGGGGCGGAGACGCGCTCGGGGCCGCGCCCGCCGTTGGGGTCGTACCGCAGGACCACCTTGTTGTGCTGGTCGAACGTCCACAGGGAGCCGTCGCGGCGCCAGGTGGGGTCGGTGAGGTCGGCGCCCTCGATGACCTGCTGCCAGCGGCCCTCGGGGGTGAGCCCGGCGATCGAGATGCCCGTGGAGGTGCGCGCCGCGACGATCGCGCCGGTCTGCTGGGTGGACAGCGCGAACGCCTTGAAGTCGGTGTTCCCCTCCCCCGCCGGCCCGGACACCGCGACGCCCGAGCTCTCGTTGCTCATGACGTGCACGGACCCCTTGCTGGTGTAGTACGGCGTGCTGCCGCCGTTCTCCAGCCAGTGGGCCTCCAGGTTGGGCGGCTCGGTCCAGTACTGCTCGCCGTCGACCTGCACCTCGATGGTGCGGCTGTTGGCGACCTTGTTGCTGGTCAGGCTGTACTTGAGCTGCGCCACCAGGGCGGCCTTCTCGCCCAGGTCGAGCGGCAGCAGCGGGCCCGAGAAGTTGATCAGGACGCGGTCGTCGCCGGTGCCGACCGACTCGACCTGCGTGCCCTCGGGGAACACGGTGCCCACGGCGCCGCGCAGCGCGCTGCTCGGCCCCTTGAGCAGCCGCTTGACGATGGTCTGGGCGAAGGTCTCGGTCGGCTTGAGCCGCAGGCACACCCGGTCGACGACCAGGCGCTCGCGGGCGCTGTTGAGGTAGTACAGGTTGGTCAGCCGGTACGCCCGCGCCACGTCGGACTTGGTGAGCAGCAGCCCGTCCGGCAGGTCGTCGACCCGGTAGACGCCGCGGGCGTCCTTCTTCAGCACGAACAGCCGCTCGGGCGCGTTCCCCGACAGCGGCACGTACGCGTCGTCGGGGTCGATGCGGGCGACCTGCTTGCCCTTGAGCCCGTACGTCTCCGCCTCGTCGCCCTCGCCCGGATCCACCTCGTAGACGTCCTCGATCACCGTCACCGGGCCGGACGCCTTCCACTTGGCCTGGGCCTTGGGCGTCAGGTACCTGGCCAGCACGGTGGGGTCGTCGGGGTAGGCCGCCATGGCCGCCTGGAGGCCCTTGATGAGCAGCTCGGGGTCCCAGTCGTCGCGCGGCGGGACGGCGATCATGCGCTGGAACGGCTTGTTCAGCGGATCGCCGCCCCCGGTGTCGCTCACCGTGTACGGCCCGCTCACCGGGATCACGGTGCATCCCGAGCCCGCGCACGCCACGGCCGCGGCGAGGGCGACCGCCGCGCCCACCCGTCTAGTCCTCCTCATGGCCGCCTCCGTCCCCCGAGGCCGGGAGCAGCACCGGCGTCATGTGGCTGCGCCAGGTGCGCCGCATCTCGATCTCGGGCGGCACCAGCGACAGCGGCGAGCCCTTCAGGTCGGCCCCGGCCAGCCTGGGCAGCGTGAGGCGGAACTGCGAGCCCTCGCCCGGCTGCCCCCACGCCTGGAGCCAGCCGCCGTGCAGCGTGGCGTCCTCGCGGGAGATGGCCAGGCCGAGCCCGGTGCCGCCGATCGTCCTGGCCCTGGACGGGTCGGCCCGCCAGAACCGGTCGAACACCATGGTCTCCTCGCCCGGCTTGAGCCCGATCCCGTGGTCGCGCACGGCGACGGCGACGGCGTCCCGATCGGCCCCCACGGTCACCACGATCTCCCTGCCCTCGCCGTGCTCGATGGCGTTGAACAGCAGGTTGCGCAGGATGCGCTCGACGCGGCGGTTGTCGACCTCGACCATGCACGGCTCGTGCGGCAGGCGGATGTCGAAGCGGGTGGAGTGGCGCTCGGCCAGCGCCTCAGAGTCGGCGATGGCCCGGTGGACGACGTCGCGCATGTCCACGGAGTCGACGTCGAGCGTGGCGGCGCCGGCGTCGTAGCGGCTGATCTCCAGCAGGTCGGCCAGCATCGACTCGAACCGTTCGAGCTGGGCCTGCATCAGCTCGGCCGAGCGGGCGGCCATGGGGTCGAAGTCCTCGCGGGCGTCGTACAGCAGGTCGGCGGCCATGCGGACGGTGGTCAGCGGCGTGCGCAGCTCGTGGGAGACGTCGGAGACGAACTGGCGCTGGACCTGCGACAGCTCCTCAAGCTGGTGGATCTTGAGCGCCAGGTTGGCGGCCATCTCGTTGAACGAGTTCGCCAGGCGGGCCAGGTCGTCCTCGCCGCGCACCTTGAGGCGTTCGTCCAGCTTGCCGGCGGCCAGGCGCTCGGCGGCCTGGCGGGCCAGCCGCACGGGCGTGACGACCTGCCGCGCGACCAGGTACGCGATGGCGGCCAGCAGCAGCACGAGCCCGAGCCCCACCACGACGATGGCCAGCCGCACGTTGGACAGCAGCTCCTCTTCCTCGCTGAACGGGAAGAAGTGGTAGACCTGGTAGTCCTCGCCGGTCTGGGGCTCGTGCACGACGCCGCCGACCACGTACGTCAACGTGGCCTGGCTCTGCCCGGAAAACCTGATCGACTCGATCTGGGCCTCGGTCTTGCCGTACTCGGCCCGGTTCATGTTCTTCTGCAGGCGCTGCCGGAGCGAGGGGGGCACGTCGGCCTGCACCACCCGGCCCGAGGCCCGCGACAAGCCTGGCTTGGCCTCGTTGAGTATGAGGACGTCGTAGCGCTTCTTGGAGCCGTCCTCGCCCGACCCGGTGACGGTGTCCATGACCTCGTCGAGCGGGTTGACCTTCTGGTCGGTGTCGGGGGCCTTGGCGCCGTCGTCGGAGGGCGGGATCAGCGCGTCGGCGATCTGCAGCCGGTCGGCGTACGCCTCGTTGAGCGACGACTGCTGGCTGCTCGCGACCACGGACCTGTTGATCTCGTCGGACAGGAACGTGCCGAGGACGACCACGACGGTCACGGAGATCACCAGCGTGCTGGTGACCACCTGGAGCTGGAGCGAGCGCCGCCACACGCTGCGCACCCGGCCCGCCGCACGGCGCACCCTCCGGCGGACGCCGCCGAGAATCTGGCGGATCGTCCGTCGGCGAGCTTTTCTGGTCGGGGGCATGGCGGGGCGGGGCGAAGGCTAGGCGGGGCCGGCTTTGTAGCCCACGCCGCGGACCGTCACGACGATCTCGGGGTGCTCGGGGTCCTTCTCGATCTTGGCGCGGAGTCGCTGCACGTGCACGTTCACCAGCCGGGTGTCGGCGGCGTGCCGGTAGCCCCAGACCTGCTCGAGCAGGACCTCGCGGGTGAAGACCTGGCGCGGCTTGCGGGCCAGGGCGACGAGCAGGTCGAACTCCAGCGGCGTGAGGTTGATCGTCTCCTCGCCGCGCTTGACCGAGTGGCCGGCCACGTCGATGGTGATGTCGCCGATCTGCAGGATCTCGGGCGTCGGCTCGTCGGTGCGGCGCAGCCGCGCCCGCACCCGCGCCACGAGCTCCTTGGGCTTGAACGGCTTGACGATGTAGTCGTCGGCGCCGGACTCCAGCCCGAGCACCACGTCGATCGTGTCGCTCTTGGCGGTGAGCATCACGATCGGCACCCCCGACTCCGCCCTGATCCTGCGCGCCACGTCGATGCCGTCGGCGCCCGGCAGCATCAGATCGAGCAGGACAAGGTCCGGGCGTGTATCCCGGAACGCGTCGAGGGCCTTGTCGCCGTCGGAGACGAAGGACGGCTCGAAGCCTTCTCCGCGCAACACGATGCCGAGCATCTCGGCGAGAGCGGCGTCGTCGTCGACGACCAGCACGCGACCTTTCATGGCCCCTCATTCGTTCTACGCATTGTGGGACATACCCGCACGATCGCTGAAGGTTACCCTTGGTCGGCCCATGTGTGGGACATGAGCCCTACGAAAGGCGAATTTCAGGTTCCCCCCGCAACCACAAACCCAGTCTGCGGTAACGGAGCGACTTTCGGCCATCCCCGGCTGCCTTCCTTGCCCCGTTTCGCCGATAAATGCGGGCAAGATGAGCCGGCGAATCACCTCGGTGACACCAGCCACCCGCCCAGCGTGCCAGGATTGGGATATGTCAGACGGTCACGGACGCACGCCCGAGACGCCCCCAGGCTGGTCTGCCGAACAGCCCCCGCCCTACAGCGCCCCGCAGGCTTCACCGTGGACCGCGCCGGGATCGCCCACGCAGACGCCGTACGGCCAACCGTACGAGCCGCAGGGCGAAGCCCCCCAGCCGCCGCCCTACGGCCCGCCGGGGCCTCAGCCACCCTACCCCCAGCCGGGCCACCCGCAGTCCGGTCCTCAGCAACCGGGCCACCCTCAGCCCGGATACCAGCACCCCGGACATCAGCAAGCCGGATACCAGCAGCCCGGCTACGGCTACATGCCGCCGCCCGCGCTGCGGCCCGGCATCATCCCGCTGCGGCCGCTGGGGCTCGGCGACATCCTCGACGGCACGATCAAGCTGATCAGGTCCAACCCCAAGGCCGTGCTCGGCCTGTCCGCCGTCGCCGCCCTGCTCGGCGCGGTGCCGCTGGCCGTGGGGCAGGCGGTCATGTTCGGCTCTATGGGCGACGTCTTCGCCGACCCGGAGGCCGCCTCCGCCGGTCTCGACAGCTTCTACGGCCTCGTCGCCCAGTACGGCGGCATGCTGGTCTCGTACGCGATCCAGTTCGTCGTGGTCACGGTGCTGACCGGCGTGCTGACGCGCATCCTCGGCCGGGCCGTCTTCGGCGGCAACATCACCGCCGCCGAGGCCTGGCACCTGAGCAAGGGCCGGCTCCCGGCGCTGTTCGGGGTCGTCGGGCTGATGGCCCTCATGATGATCGTGCCCCTGATCGTCCTCACGCTGGTCGTGGTGGCGCTGGCGATGAACGTCTCCTCCTCCGACGGCGTCGGGCTGATCCTCGGCGTGATGCTGCTGTTCGTCCTGCTGTTCATCCCGTACTACCTGTTCATCACCACGCGCTTCGCGTTCGCCGCGCCCGCCGTGGTGCTGGAGGGCAGGGGGCCGATCGACGCGATGCGGCGCTCGTGGCACCTGGTGACCGGTGACTTCTGGCGGGTGCTCGGCATCCTGCTGCTGACGTCGCTGCTGGTCGGGCTGGTGTCGGGGGTGCTGTCGGTGCCGTTCTCGTTCGGCGGGACGCTGATCGGCATGCTCGGCGCCGGATCGCCGGGCTCTGCCGTGGTCGCGGCGGTGTTCATCGCCATGGGCGCGACGCTGAGCGCGATGTTCTCCTACCCGTTCCAGGCCGGCGTCTCCGGCCTGCTCTACGCCGACCGGCGCATGCGCGGCGAGGCGTTCGACCTCGTGCTTCAGACGGCGGCGATCGAGCAGCAGCGCCAGGGATGGGTGCACGCCTCGGCCGACGACCTCTGGCACCCGTCCAACTCAGCCAGGTCGTGAGCCCGGTCGGCCGGGAGGAGGCGGCGCGCAAGGCGGCCGAGGAGCTCCTCAAGCCCGGATACGAGAAGGAATCCCTGTTCGACCAGCTCTACCGGCGTCTCGTCCAGTTCATCGGCGACCTGACCGACGCCGCGACGGGCGGCGGCCCGGCCGGCGGGATCATCGCGGCCGTCCTGATCACGCTCATCATCCTGGGCGTGATCCTGCTGGTCGCCTGGCGGCTGCGCAGAACCGCCCGCAGGAACGCCATGGCCGTCGGCGGGCTCTACGGCGAGCGCGTGCTCAACGCCGCCGAGCACCGCAGGGCCGCCGAACGCCTGGCCGCCGAGGGCGACTGGACGCAGGCCATCCGCGAACGCCTCCGCGCCATCGCCCGCGACCTGGAGGAACGCGCGCTGGTGGACGGCATGCCGGGCCGCACGGCCGACGAGCTGGCCGCCGAGGCGGGCAGGGCGCTGCCCGGCTTCGCCGCCGAGCTGGCCGCCGCCGCGCGCTCGTTCGACGACGTCAGCTACGGCGGCGTGCCCGGCACGCAGGCCGCGTACCAGGCGATGAGCGACCTGGACGAGCGGCTGCGCCAGGCGCGGCCCGTCCCGCTCGCCGTGGGAGGCGGGCCGTCGTGAGCGTCACCGCCTCCGCGCCGGGGCCCGCCGGGTCCTCGGCCTCCGCCGCCGCGCCGGGGGCCGCCGGGCCCTCCGCCTCCACCTCCCCCACCGCCCGCTCCACCTGGCGGGCGAGCCGCATGATCGTCGTGCTGGGCCTGGTCGTCGTCCTGGTCGCGGTGGCCGCGGTGCTGCTCGGCCCTGAGCGGGGCCCCTCCCGTTTCCTCGACCCCGCCGACACCTCGCTCGACGGGTCGAAGGCGCTGGCGGAGCTGCTGCGGGCGCGGGGCGTCCAGGTGGACCGGGTCGACTCGGTCGAGGCGGCCGCCGCCAAGGCCGCGGGCGGCGGCCGGCTGCTGCTGGTCACCGACCTGACCTACCTCGACGAGCACCGGCTCGCCGAGATCCCCGGCGACCGGCTGATCGTCGGCGACCTGCGCGGCCTCGACGTGCTGGCCCCCGGCACGAGCACCGAGCGCGAGCCGTCACGGGTGCGTTCCCGCGAGCCCGGCTGCGCGCTGCCCGCCGCCACGCGGGCCGGCAGCGCGTACGTCGGCGGCCTGGTGCTGAACGGCCCGCCCGGCGCCGCCGCCTGCTACCCGGCGGGCGAGGGCCACTCCCTGGTCAGCTACCGCACCCCCGACGGCGCCGTCATCACGGTCGTCGGCGACGGCGCGTTCATGACCAACCTGCGCCTGCCCGAGGACGGCAACGCGGCCCTCGCGCTCAACCTCGTCGGCACCGGCAGGCCGGTCACCTGGCTGGTCCGTCCGGACAATCCGCCCCCGCTCGACCTGCCCGGCTCCGAAGGCAGGTCGATGTACGAGCTGATGCCCCCGAGCGTGCCGTGGGCGATCCTGATGACCTGCCTGACCGTGGCGCTCGTCGCGTTCTGGCGGGGACGCCGCCTCGGGCCGGTGGTGACCGAGAGGCTGCCCGTCGTCGTGCGGGCCGCCGAGACGGTCGAGGGCCGCGGCCGGCTCTACCGCGCCAGGAGGGCCAGGCAGCGGGCCGCCGACTCGCTGCGCGCCGGCACCGTCGACCGGCTCACGCCCCGCCTGGGCCTGGCCCCGGGCGCCGGGCCGCACGAGCTGGTCGCGGCCCTGGCGGCGCGGATCGCCGACGACCCGCAGGTGGTCGGCGCCGCACTGTACGGCCCGCCGCCGGCCGACGACGCCGGGCTCGTCGCGCTGGCCGGGTACTTGGACTCCATCGAAAGGCAGGTCAGTGAACTCTGAGGAGACTTTCCGCGTGGCCCCCTCGGGCGAGGCGGCCAGGGAGGCGCTCGGCGCGCTGCGGGCCGAGGTGTCCAAGGCCGTGGTCGGCCAGGACGCCGTGGTCACCGGGCTCGTCATCGCCCTGCTGTGCCGGGGGCACGTGCTGCTCGAAGGCGTGCCCGGCGTGGCCAAGACGTTGATGGTGCGCACTCTCTCAGCGGCCCTGTCGCTCGACTTCAAGCGCGTGCAGTTCACGCCCGACCTGATGCCGGGCGACGTGACCGGCTCGCTGATCTACGACGCGAAGACCAGCGAGTTCGAGTTCAGGGAGGGGCCGGTCTTCACGAACCTGCTGCTCGCCGACGAGATCAACCGCACCCCGCCCAAGACGCAGGCGGCGCTGCTGGAGGCCATGGAGGAGCGGCAGGTGAGCGTGGAGGGCGCGGCCCGTCCGCTGCCCGACCCGTTCGTGGTCTGCGCGACCCAGAACCCGGTCGAGTACGAGGGCACCTACCAGCTCCCCGAGGCCCAGCTCGACCGGTTCCTGCTCAAGCTGACCGTGCCGCTGCCGCCGCGCGACCACGAGATCTCGGTGCTCGAACGGCACGCGCGCGGCTTCGACCCGCGCGACCTGTCCGACGTCAAGGCCGTGGCCACGGCCGAGGACCTGGCGGCCGGCCGCGAGGCGGTCTCCCAGGTGCACGTGGCCCCCGAGGTGCTCGGCTACATCGTCGACGTGGCCCGCGCGACCAGGAGCTCGGCGTCGCTGCAGCTCGGCGTCTCGCCGCGCGGCGCGACCGCGCTGCTGGCCGCCTCCAGGGCGTGGGCGTGGCTGTCCGGGCGCCCCTACGTGACGCCCGACGACGTGAAGGCGCTGGCCAGGCCGGCGCTGCGGCACCGCGTCCAGCTCCGGCCCGAGGCCGAGCTGGAGGGCGCGACCGCCGACGGCCTGCTCGACGGCATCCTGGCCTCGGTCCCGGTCCCGCGCTGATGGCCCGCTCCGAGGCACGCGAGAGGTCCGCGGCGGGCTCGGCCGGGAGACGCCGATGGCTCTGACGGGACGCACCGGGCTGCTCGCCGCGGCCGGGATCGTGGTCGTGCTGCTCGCGCCGCAGCCCGGCGCCGCGCTGGCCGGGGTCTGCCTGCTGCTGGCCGCCGCGATCATCGTGGACCTGGTGTTCGCGGGCGCCGTGCGGCCCCTGCGGTTCCACCGTTCGGGCGACACGCTCGTCCGGCTGGGGCAGACGGCCACGGTCGAGCTGATCGTGGAGAACCCGGGCCGCCGGCGGGTGCGCGGGCGGATCAGGGACGCCTGGCCGCCCTCGGCCGGGGCCGTCCCCCGGGTGGCCGGGCTCGACGTGCCGGGCGGCGAGCGGCGCAGGATCGTGGTCACGCTCAACCCGACCAGGCGCGGCGACCGGTCGTCGGTGGCGGTGACCGTGCGCTCGGTCGGGCCGCTCGGCCTGGCCGCCCGCCAGGGGAGCCACCGTTCGCCCTGGTCGGTGCGGGTGCTGCCGCCGTTCCTGTCGCGCAAGCACCTGCCGTCCAGGCTGGCCCGGCTGCGCGAGCTCGACGGCCGGCACCCGGCGCTGGTGCGCGGGCAGGGCACCGAGTTCGACTCGCTGCGCGAGTACGTGGTGGGCGACGACGTGCGGTCCATCGACTGGCGGGCCACGGCGCGCCGCAACGACGTGGTCGTGCGCACGTGGCGGCCGGAGCGCGACCGGCGCGTGCTGATCGTGCTCGACACCGGCCGCACGTCGGCGGGCCGGGTGGGCGACGCGCCGCTGCCCCTGGCCGGGGCCGCCGCGCAGGGGTCTGGGCTGCTGGTACGTCCCGACCCGCGGCCCGCCCCCGGCTGGCCGCGGCTCGACTGGTCGATGGACGCGGCCCTGCTGCTGGCCGCGCTCGCCGCCAGGGCCGGCGACCAGGTCGACTTCCTGGCCTACGACCGGGCGGTGCGCGCGTGGGTGAGCGGCGCGTCCCGTACCGAGCTGCTGTCGTCGCTGGTCAACGTGATGGCGCCGATCGAGGCCGAGCTGGTCGAGGCCGACGGGCAGGGCATGGTGGCCGCCGTCCTGTCCCGGGCCAAGCGGCGCTGCCTGGTCGTGCTGCTCACCGACCTCAACGCGGCGGCGCTCGACGAGGGCCTGATGCCGGTGTTGCCGCAGCTGTCCTCGCGGCACCTGGTGCTGGTCGCGGGCGTGTCCGACCCGCGGGTGGCGGCCATGGCGGCCAGGCGCGGCAGCACCGAGGAGGTCTACGACGCGGCGGCGGCCGAGCAGGCCCAGCTCGCGCGCAGGCGCATCACGGCCAGGCTGCGCCGGCACGGCGTCGAGGTCGTGGACGCGCCGCCCGAGGACATCGCGCCCGCGCTGGCGGACGCCTACCTGGCGCTGAAGGCCGCGGGCCGGCTCTGAGACGTGGGCTCCTAGGCCGTGGGGGCGACGTCGGGGGCGCGTTCGACGTCGCCGGTCTCGTTCTCGCGCAGGGCTCTGCGGCCGAAGACGATCACGTACGCCAGGAAGGCCGCCTCGGCGAGCACGCCGATGCCCACGCGCACGGCCGTGGGCAGCCCGGACGGCGTCACGAACGCCTCGATCAGGCCCGACACGAACAGCACCACGACCAGCCCGAGCGCCACGCTCATCACCGCCCGGCCCTGCTCGGCCAGCGCCTCCAGCCGCCTGCGCGGCCCGGGATCGATCACCGTCCAGCCCAGGCGCAGGCCGACGGCGGCGGCCAGGAAGACGCCGGTCAGCTCCAGCAGGCCGTGCGGCGTGATCAGGCCGAAGAAGATGTCCAGCTTGCCCCTGGAGGCCATCAGCCCGGCCGAGACGCCGACGTTCTCGGCGTTGCTGTAGAGGATGAACGGGATGGGGATGCCGAGCAGGATGGCGTAGATGATGACCTGGGCCGACACCCAGGCGTTGTTGACCCACACGTGGCTGGCGAAGGAGGCGGCGGGGTGCTCGGAGTAGTAGTCGGCGAAGTCGTGGTCGACGAGCTGGGCGATCTCGTCCGGCGAGGCGATCGACGCCTGCACGTCGGGGTTGGCGGCCACCCACGCCCCCAGCACCCACGCGACCGCGATGCTGGCCAGCGCCGCGGCCAGCCACCACCACCGCGCCCGGTAGGCCACCACGGGGAAGGTGACGGTGAAGAAGCGGGCCAGCTCCCGCCAGGCGGGCGTGTGCGCGCCGGTCACCGCCGACCTGGCCCTGGCGACCAGCGCCGACAGCCGTCCGGCCAGCACCGCGTCGCGGGAGGAGGAGCGCACGATGGACAGGTGCGTGGACACCCGCTGATAGAGGTCGACCAGTTCGTCCACTTCCGCGCCGGTCAGCGAGGAGCGGTTCTTGACCAGGTGGTCGAGCCGGTCCCAGACGGGGCGGTGTGCTGTGACGAACGCGTCGATGTCCACCCGACCATTGTGGCCGCTCGTTCAGTGCGGCATTGCCGTTAGGCTCCACATATGTCAGAGGTTGTGACCGGGGACGCCGTCGTCGTCGAGGTGCGGGTGGCCCAGATGCCCTCGCGCGCGCTGGCGTTCGTCATCGACATGACGGTGCAGCTCGTCGTGCTGATCGGCGCGTACATGCTTCTGGGCGCGTTCGCGGTCGTCACGGACGACGCCATGCTCGGCGCGGCCATGATCGTACTGCTGGTGCTGGTCATGATCGGCTACCCGGTGCTCTTCGAGACGCTCAGCAGGGGGCGCAGCCTCGGCAAGCTGGCCCTCGGCCTGCGGGTGGTCGCCGACGACGGCAGCCCGGAACGCTTCCGGCAGGCGCTGTTCCGCGGGCTGGCCGGGCTGGTGGAGTTCTGGATGTTCTCCGGCGCGCCCGCGCTGATCTCCTCGCTGGTCTCCCAGCGCGGCAAGCGGCTCGGCGACATCTTCGCCGGGACCATCGTGATCTCCGACCGGGGGCCGCGCGAGAGCGGGCAGGCCATCCTCATGCCGCCGCCGCTGGCCGCGTGGGCCGCCACGCTGGAGCTCTCCCAGCTTCCCGAGGAGGTGGCGCAGGCCGCCCGCCAGTACCTGATGCGCTGGCACGACCTCACGCCGCAGGTCCAGCACGACATGGGGGTGCGCATCGCGACGCAGACCGCGGCCTTCGTGTCGCCGGCCGCGCCCGCGGGGGTGCCGCCGCACGCGTACCTGAGCGCGGTGCTGGCCGAGCGCCGGCGGCGGGAGGAGGCCCGCTTCGCCCGCCAGGCCGCCCTGGCAGCCGGCGGCGCGCCGCGGCCCACGCCGTACGCGCCGTACCCGCAGCCGGGACCGTACGCGCAGTCTGGACCGTATGCGCCGCAGGGGCCGTACCAGCAGCAGGGGCCGCAGCCGCAGATGCCCGCTCCGGGGCAGATGCCTCACCGGCCTCAGCCGGGGCCCGCGCCGGAGCCGCCGAAGGCGACTCCGGGCGGGTTCGCGCCGCCGCAGTGAGCCGGCGGCGCGGATCGTTCGGCGGGGTCAGTTGCCGCCGGGGACGCCGCGCCCGTGCTCGGGGTACGAGCCCTGGGTCTGCGCGTTCAGCAGGCCCATCTTGACGCTGTTGGCCTGGTTCGTCCGCGGGTCGTTGAGCTTGAGCACGTCCAGGCCCAGGTTGAAGTCCGAGCCGTAGATGTAGCCGTTGTAGTAGTACGCCGACCAGAAGCCGCCGTCGAGCGGCGGAGCGGTCTCGTCCGGCCCGCGCTCGAAGTAGGCGATCTCCTGCGGGTGGGCGGAGTCGGTGAAGTCCACCACCGAGATGCCGCCCTGGTACCACGCCTGGACCATGACGTCGCGGCCCTTGACCGGGATCAGCGAGCCGTTGTGCGCGACGCAGTTCTCGGTGTCGGCCTGGTGACGGGCGATCTTGAAGTAGCCCTTGAACACGAGCTGCCCGCCGACGATGTCGTAGTAGGCGTTGGCGCCCTTGTTCGGGCCGATGGCCGCGTTGCAGGTGGCCCGGCTGCCGCCGCCCAGCTCGTCGGTGAAGACGACCTTCGTGCCCTCGTTGTTGAACGTGGCCGAGTGCCAGAACGCGAAGTTCACGTCATCGCGCACCTTCGCGGTGACCTTGGGCTGCTCGGGGTCGGAGATGTCGAGCAGGATGCCCTCGCCCATGCAGGCGCCCGCCGCGATGCCCTTCTCGGGGTAGGCGGTGATGTCGTGGCAGCCGGTGGTGGCCGACTTGCCGTTCGGGTACGGCAGCGGCAGGCCGGGGTTGCCGCCGTCGGGGAACAGGTTCGGCGTCGCGACGACGGCCGCGGCGGCCGGGTTGTCCAGCGGGACCTTGATGATCGAGATCAGGTCGTGCGGGGGCTTGCAGTCCGGGTAGTTCGCGTTGGGGCCGTAGGAGGAGACGTAGATGTAGACGTTCTTGCCGTCGCGGCCGGGCACCAGCGTGTTGGTGTGCGAGCCGCAGTTGGTCTCGACCGACTTGACGTACTTGGGGTTGGACTTGTCGCTCACGTCGAAGATGCGCATGCCCTCCCACGACTCCTTGACGGAGGCGCTCTGGGAGGTGCTGCTGCACGAGTCGTCGTTGCGCGAGGAGTCGACGGACCCGAACAGCAGGTTGCCGTAGACGGACATGTCCATCTGGCCGCCGGGGCACACGACCGAGCTCACCAGCGACGTCTTCTTCGGCTGCTTGATGTCGTAGATCGAGAAGCCGTAGTAGTTGCCGACGAAGGCGTAGTCGCCCTGGAAGGCCATGTCGGTGTGGATGTCGGACAGCGCCTGTGGCTTGGGCACGTTCGTGACGTGCGTGATGTTCGAGCTCATGACGATCTCGCCGGGAGCCGGGATGTCCGCAGCCTGGGCGGGCAGTGTGGCGCCCGTTGCCGCCACGAGGGCGGCGACCAGGATGAGGGCCCTGCGGGGGGTGAACACTCCGTGGTCCTCCTATAAAGGGGGCATAAATCTCCGTCATCGTCGCTCACGCCGCCACGACCTGGCCAGTGTCCAATGTGTCAAATCTTGTTCCGTTTCAACCTCTTTCGCTTGAGCGATACATGGCCTAGAGTCCGCATTCTCGTCCCGAGCCAGTCAGGAGGCCGAGTGCGCGGCGCGCTCATCGTCATCGCGGGCACGCTGATTGCCCTGTCCGGCTGCTCCTCCGGCGCGTCCTCCGCGCCGCGGGCCGACTCCACCGCGCCGGTGCTCGCCCCCGGCCGGCCGGGCGAGCAGGCCCGCACGCTGGCCCCGGGCGAGGCGGCCACCGCCGTCCCCGGGCCCACGGCCAACGCCGCCGACATCACGTACGTGCAGGACATGATCGTCCATCACCGACAGGCCCTCGACATGGCGATCCTGGCTCCCACCAGGGCGGACTCCGTCAAGCTCAAGGGCCTGGCCGACCGGATCAAGACGGCCCAGGGCCCGGAGATCCAGTACATGACCACCTGGCTCAAGGAGCAGGACCAGAAGGTGCCCGACCACCACGCCGCGCACGGCGACATGCCCGGCATGGCCACGCCCGAGCAGATGGCGGCGCTGAAGGCGGCCACGGGCAAGGACTTCGACCGGCTGTTCCTGGAGCTGATGATCAAACACCATTTGGGCGCCCTGGAGATGTCCGAGCGGGTCCTGACCGCGGGCTCGCACATCAAGATCGAGGAGCTGGCCACGGACGTCAGCGTCACCCAGACGGCCGAGATCGGCCGCATGCAGGAGATGCAGGCGGCGCCCTAGCCTCCTAGGAGCCGACCCGCCAGGAGTGGAGGTAGTCCTCCTGCTCCGGGGTCAGCGTGTCGATCCCGATGCCGGCGGCGGCCAGCTTGAGCTTGGCCACCTCGTGGTCGATCTCCTCCGGCACGTCGTACACGCCGGGCGCCAGGCCCGCCCGCTGCCCCGCCAGCCAGGCCACGGCCAGCGCCTGCGCGGAGAACGACATGTCCATGACGGCCGCCGGATGGCCCTCGGCGGCGGTCAGGTTGACCAGGCGGCCCTCGGCCAGCAGCAGCAGGCGGTTGCCGTCGGGCATGACGTACTCGTCGGTGTTCGGGCGCACCCCGCGGTGCACCTCGCGGGCCATCTCGTCGAGGGCCCGCACGTCGATCTCGACGTCGAAGTGCCCGGCGTTGGCCAGGATCGCGCCGTCCCTCATCACGGACAGGTGCTCGGCCCTGATGACGTCCCGGTTGCCCGTCACGGTGATGAACAGGTCGCCGACCATCGCCGCCTGGGCCATGGGACGCACCTCGTAGCCCTGAAGGGTGGCGTCGAGGGCCTTGACGGCGTCGATCTCGGTGACGACGACCCGCGCGCCGAGCCCCTTGGCCCGCTCGGCCACGCCGCGCCCGCAGAACCCGAACCCGGCCACCACGACCGTGCGGCCCGCCAGCATGGTGTTGGTGGCGCGCATGATCCCGTCGAGGGTGGACTGGCCGGTGCCGTACCGGTTGTCGAACATGCGCTTCGTACGGGTGTCGTTGACCGCCACGACCGGGAAGCGCAACGCCTGCTCGGCCGCCATCTGCCGCAGCCGGATGATGCCGGTCGTGGTCTCCTCGCACCCTCCGCTCACGCCTTCGAGCAGGTCGGTGCGCTCGGTGTGCAGGATGTTCACCAGGTCGCAGCCGTCGTCGAGCACGAGGTCGGGGCCGAGGTCGAGGGCCTGGTGGATGTGCAGGTAGTAGGTGGCGCGATCGACCCCGGCGCGGGCGTGCACGGCGATCCCGTACGCGCGCAGGGCCTCGGCCACGTCGTCCTGGGTGGACAGCGGGTTGGAGGCGGCCAGCGCGATCTCGGCGCCGCCCGCCTTCAACGCGCCCATGAGCACGGCCGTCTCGGCGGTGACGTGCAGGCAGGCCGCGATCTTGAGCCCGTCGAGCGGGCGTTCGAGCGCGAACCGCTCGCCGATGGCGGTCAGCACCGGCATCGAGCGCGCGGCCCAGGAGATCTGCCGCTCGCCGCTTTCCCAGAGATCCATGCCCAGCCCCTCGCGAAAAGGAACGGCTCCGGGAGGGACTTCCCTCCCGGAGCCGCCCGGCCGATCAGTAGCGGTAGTGGTCGGACTTGTACGGGCCCTCGACGTGCACGCCGATGTAGGACGCCTGCTCCTTGGTCAGCTCGGTGAGCTTGACGCCGAGCGCGTCGAGGTGGAGGCGGGCGACCTTCTCGTCGAGGTGCTTGGGCAGCGTGTAGACGCCGATCGGGTATTCGGCCGTCTTGGTGAACAGCTCGATCTGCGCGATCACCTGGTTGGTGAAGGAGTTGGACATGACGAAGCTGGGGTGGCCGGTGGCGCAGCCCAGGTTCATCAGGCGGCCCTCGGCCAGCACGATGATGGAGTGGCCGTCGGCGAAGACCCACTCGTCGACCTGCGGCTTGATGGTGATGCGCTCGATGCCGGGCAGCTTGGCCAGGCCGGCCATGTCGATCTCGTTGTCGAAGTGGCCGATGTTGGAGACGATCGCCTGGTGCTTCATCTTCGCCATGTGCTCGGCGGTGATGATGTTGAAGTTGCCGGTGGCGGTCACGAAGATGTCGGCGATGCCGACGACGTCCTCCAGCGTGGTGACCTGGAAGCCGTCCATGGCCGCCTGGAGGGCGCAGATCGGGTCGATCTCGGTGACGATGACCCGGGCGCCCTGGCCGCGCAGCGCGTCGGCGCAGCCCTTGCCGACGTCGCCGTAGCCGCAGACCACGGCCACCTTGCCGCCGATGAGCACGTCGGTGGCGCGGTTGAGGCCGTCGATGACGGAGTGGCGGCAGCCGTACTTGTTGTCGAACTTGGACTTGGTGACCGAGTCGTTGACGTTGATCGCCGGGAAGAGGAGCTGGCCGTTCTTGTGCATCTCGTAGAGACGGTGCACGCCGGTGGTGGTCTCCTCGGTCACGCCCTTGATGCTCTCGGCGATGCGCGTCCAGCGCTTGTCCTCGCCGACCGTGCGGGTGAGCAGGTCGATGATGACGTGCCACTCCTCCGGGTCGTCGGCGCCGGCGGGGGGCACGGCCCCGGCCTTCTCGTACTCGGCGCCCTTGTGCACGAGGAGCGTGGCGTCGCCGCCGTCGTCGAGGATCATGTTGGGGGCGTCACCGCCGGGCCAGGTGAGTGCCTGCTCGGTGCACCACCAGTACTCCTCCAGCGTCTCGCCCTTCCAGGCGAACACGGGGACGCCCTTCGGCTCTTCGACGGTGCCCTCGGGGCCGACGACGACCGCGGCGGCGGCGTGGTCCTGGGTGGAGAAGATGTTGCAGCTGACCCAGCGGACCTCGGCGCCGAGCGCGACCAGCGTCTCGATGAGCACGGCCGTCTGGATCGTCATGTGCAGCGAGCCCATGATCTTCGCGCCGCGGAGGGGCTGGGAGGCCGCGTATTCCTTGCGGATCGCCATGAGGCCGGGCATCTCGTGCTCGGCGAGCCGGATCTCCTTACGGCCGAAGTCGGCAAGTGAAAGGTCGGCGACCTTGAAGTCCATCGGGATTCCCCTCGCGTCACGATTGCTGTCGCGGACGAGTTTAGGCGGCGCTCGGGCGGCCCCGCATCTCCGAGACAGCGAAACTGACGTAAGAATGTAAGGATGCGCATCACGGAAGCGGCCAAGCGGCTCGGCATGTCCCCACGAATGCTCCGATACCGGGAGGCGCTGGGCCTGCTGCCGCCGGTCCGGGAGCGGGGTGCGCACCGCAGGTTCGGGCCGGAGGAGCTGGCCGCCGTGGCGCAGGGCGTGGAGCTGGAGAAACGGTTCGACGTCTCGCCCGCCGAGCTGGCCTTCGCGTTGCGCGTGCTGAGCGAGCCGCAGGTCGCCGCGGCCGTGCGCGACCTGGGCGTGCGCATCGGCCGCATCCAGGTGCCGCGCCGCGCCCTGGACTTCGAGAAGGAGAAGGCCCTGAGGCTCCTACGCCCCCAGGGCTGAGCGTCAGCCGGCCGTCGTGCGCGGCCGGCTCCAGGATTGGGCGTGAGCCGGCCGTCGTGCGGGCCGGCTCCAGGATCGAGCGTCGGCCGGCCGTCGTGCGCGGCCGGCCTTCGGGACGGGCGTCAGCTCGTCGTCGTGCGCAGGCGGTCGAGGTCGGGTTCGAGGTAGATCACCCGCGCGATCGGCACGGCGTCGCGGATGCGCCGCTCGGCCTCGTCGATGCCGCGGGCCACCTCGCCGGCCGTGTCGTCGTGCTCGACCGCGATCTTGGCGGCCACCAGCAGCTCCTCGGGGCCGAGGTGCAGCGTGCGCATGTGGATGATCCTGGCCACCTCGGGCGAACCCTCCAGCGCGACCCGGATCTGCTCCTCGACCTCGGGCGAGGCGCCCTCACCGAGCAGCAACGACTTGGTCTCGACGGCCAGCACGACCGCGATGACCGCCAGCAGCACGCCGATCATGAGGGTGCCGATGCCGTCCCAGACGCCGTCGCCGGTGATGACGGCCATCGTCACGCCGAACAGCGCGAAGATCAGGCCGAGCAGCGCGCCCAGGTCCTCCAGCAGGATGACGGGCAGCTCGGGCGACTTCGACCGGCGGATGAAGGCGAACCACGACTGCTTGCCGCGCAGCGGGTTGGACTCCTTGATCGCCGTACGGAAGGAGAAGCCCTCGGCGATGATCGCGAAGATCAGCACCGCGAACGCCCAGATGGGCGACTCGACCTTGGCCGGCTCGACGATCTTGTGCCAGCCCTCGTAGAGGGAGAAGACCGCGCCGATCGTGAACAGCACGACGGCGACCACGAACGCGTAGAAGTACCGCTCGCGCCCGTAGCCGAAGGGGTGTGTCTTGTCGCTGGCCCGCTGGGCCCGTTTCCCGCCGATCAGCAGCAGGAGCTGGTTGCCCGAGTCGGCGACCGAGTGGATGCCCTCGGCCAGCATCGAGGACGACCCGGTGAAGAACGCCGCCACGAACTTCGACACCGCGATCGCCAGGTTGGCGCTCAGCGCCGCAATGATTGCCTTCGTGCCACCACTCGCGCTCACCGGACGTCTCCGCTCATAAAGATCACCTAAAAAAGACCCTGACATGGGATCCTATTGCGAAATCCTGGCCCGAAGCTCAGTGATCGTGGCCACAGGCGTCGGATCGACCCCGTGGCCGATGGCCAGGTAGGTGGCGGCGTAGTCGGCCGGGCCGACGAGCGTGGCCAGCCGTTCGAGCGGATGCACGCCCTCCGCGGTCAGCTCGGTGACCGGCACGTCACGGTCGTGCGCGAGCCGCAGCGACGCCTCGCGCTGCCGCGTGACCTGCGGATGTTCCTCGACGTCGCGCAGCATGACGAGCCTGACCGTCGGCCCGGCCTCGTCGGCGAAGATGTCCCGCTCGGCCAGCGGCCCCTCCAGGGCCGCCACCTGGTTGTATCCGGCCTCCGGCAGCTGGCCGAAGACCGCGGGGTACTTGCCGGTCTCGTTGAGCTGGCAGGCCAGCCGGTACGCCGCCGCGCAGGCCACCGGCGAGGAACCCCAGATCATCGGGATGCCCTCGGCCAGGTCAGCGGCGAGGGACTTGCCCGGATTGACGAAGGACTCGCTGGAGGGACGGCAGCGGTTGGCGATGTCCTCCAGGATCGCGGCCACCCGCTCGAACACCTCGGGCTCGGCCGTGACCAGCCCGAGCGCGGACGCGGCCACGATCACCGGGACCGTCATCAGCCACAGCCCGGACCTCGGCTGCCCCTCGACCCGCACCGGGACGTGGATCGCCGACGCCTGCACGGCCACGGCCTCCAGCGGCGAGCCCGGCGGGCACACGGCCAGCAGCCCGCACCCCCGCCGGACGGCCTGGACGGCGACGGAGACCGTCTCGTCGTCGTCGCCGGTGGCGGAGACGGCGATGACCAGGTCGGTCGCGCCGACCCAGCCCGGAAGCTGGTAGGACCGCAACGTCACGATCGGCAGCGGCACGCCGTTGCCGCACACCGCCGCGAGGATGTCGCCGGTCAGGCCCGCCGTGCCCATGCCCGCGACCACGACGGCCCGCGGGCGGCCCTGGACGGACAGCCGGTCGACGCCGGCCTCCACCGCGGCACGGTGACCCGTGCGCACCTGGGCGGCCGAGGCCGCGACCGCGAGCAGCATGCCGCCCGGATCGGCCGCGGTGAGGTGTTGCTGGTCATCGAGCCGCCCGGGCTCCCAGGTCACGGCTTCCTTGCCTCATCGACCAGCAGGACGGGGATGTCGTCGCGCACGGGGTAGATCAGACCGCAGTCCGTGCAGACCAGCTCCTCGGTCTCGGCCTCGGCGCGCAGGGGCGCCTTGCAGGCCGGGCAGGCCAGGATCTCCAGCAGCCAGTCGTCGATCTTCACAGTGACACCCTTCCCACGATGGCGAGGACCTCGTCCTTGATCGCCTTCATCTTGCTCTCGTCGGCCGCCTCGGCGTTCAGCCTGAGGAGCGGCTCGGTGTTGGACGCGCGCAGGTTGAACCACCAGTCGGGGCCGGTGATCGTCAGGCCGTCGAGCTCGTCGACCTCGCCGCGGCCCGCGAAGGCCGCGCGGACGAGCGCCAGCGCCTCATCCTGGTCGGCGACCGCGCTGTTGAGCTCGCCGGAGGCGTGGTAGCGCGAGTAGGCCGCCACCACCTGGGACAACGGGCGGTCCTGCTCGCCGAGCGCGGCCAGCACGTGCATCGCGGCGAGCAGGCCCGAGTCGGCGAACCAGAAGTCGCGGAAGTAGTAGTGGGCGGAGTGCTCGCCGCCGAAGATCGCGCCGGTGCGGGCCATCTCCGCCTTGATGAAGGAGTGGCCGACACGCGTGCGCACAGGCGTGCCGCCGTGCTCGCGGACGATCTCCGGCACGCCGAGCGAGGTGATCACGTTGTGGATGATCGTGCCGCCGGGGTCTTTGGCCAGCTCGCGGGTGGCGACCAGGGCGGTGACCGCCGACGGCGAGACGGACGCGCCCCGCTCGTCGACCACCCAGCAGCGGTCGGCGTCGCCGTCGAAGGCGAGGCCCAGGTCGGCGCCGTTCTCGACGACGGCCCGCTGCACGTCGAGGAGGTTCTGCGGCTCCAGCGGGTTGGCCTCGTGGTTGGGGAAGCTGCCGTCGAGCTCGAAGTAGAGCGGGACCAGCTCCAGCGGCAGGCCCTCGAACACGGCCGGGACGGTGTGGCCGGCCATGCCGTTGCCGGCGTCGGCGACGACCTTGAGCGGCCGGATCGCCGACAGGTCGACCAGCCCGCGCAGGTGGGCGGCATAGCCGGACAGCAGGTCCTTCTCGATCAGCGACCCGGTCGGGGCGGCGGGGGCGCCCAGCAGCTCGGCCGCGCGGTCGCGGATCTCGGTCAGGCCGGTCTCGCCGCCGATCGGCACCGCGCCGCCGCGGCACATCTTCATCCCGTTGTAGCGGGCCGGGTTGTGGCTGGCGGTGAACATTACGCCGGGCAGGCCCAGGCTGCCGCTGGCGTAGTAGAGCAGGTCGGTGGAGCCGAGCCCGGCGAACACGACGTCGGCCCCGCGCGAGCGGGCGCCCGCGACGAACGCCTCGGCCAGCGGCACGGAGGACTCTCGCATGTCATGGGCGACCACGACGGACGCGGCTCCGGTCACCTCGACGAACGCCGCACCCACGGCCTCGGCGATCGGCTCGTCGAGCTCGTCGGGAACCACCCCGCGAACGTCGTACGCTTTGAAGATCTTGGCGAGGTCGCCCACTCTCCAGCTCCGCCCCTAGGTCGTCTGTCGTGTGAAACGAGCCTACCGGTCGCGGTGCTGCTGGGCCGACCGAAGAACGCGCAGGTGGCCCCTGCGCCCGACCTCGACCCCTTGGCCGACCGGCTCGCCGCTGCCGGACGGGGTGGGCCTGGCGGCTTCCCTGACCGCGTTGGCCAGCGCCTCCAGGTCGTCTGAGCTGGGGGAGTTGCCGTCGGTGGGGAGCCGGACGACCTCCCAGCCGCGGGGAGCGGTCAGCCGCTCGGCGTGTTCGGCGCACAGGTCGTAACAGTGTGGCTCGGCGTACGTCGCCAGAGGGCCGAGAACTGCGGTCGAGTCGGCGTATACGTACGTGAGCGTGAAGACGGCAGGCTGGCTGCAAGCGGTGCGGGAACAGCGGCGGACGGGGCTCACGGAGGGACCGTATCTGGTAAGAGTGCGAGGCGCCACTATCTGAGCGCTCTTAACGAGCGTGTCGCCACAATTCGGACACCTGTCGCAGGCTTTCCACCCACATGCGCCGTTGCGCGCGCCTGAGGGACAACCTTGCCCTCTCACCGTCGACGCCACACCGGCCGCGCCGTACTTTCCGAGCCGTTCGGCCTCACGCTGCCGGCGGCGCTCCTTCCCGCTCTCGCTCCCTGACGGCGGCGACGCGGGCGGGGGTTCCGGGGGTTCGCCGGCACGTGCCCTTACACTTGGTCGGTGACTCCAAAGCGCGGTCCCAGACGGCGCGATCGCCACGGTCGTGGCCTGCGCGGCCCCCTCGCCCCCTCCCACGTCCCCATGGCCCGTTCCCGCAGCGAGCGCTTCGACGACCTCGTCCTCGACGCCGTCGACCGGCTGCGGCCGCGGTGGGACAAGCAGCTGTCCGCCGTGGAGTTCGCGGTCGAGGAGGTGCCGCCGCTCAACGAGCTGGGCGACGGCCCGAGCATGGGCACCGAGCCGATCCCGTTCGGCCGGGCCGACGCGGCCAGCGGCCAGTCACCGGCCGCGGTGGTGATCTACCGCCGTCCGCTGGAGGCGCGCGCCCGCGACCGCGACACGCTGGGCGCGATGGTGCACGACACGGTGGTCGAGCAGGTCGCCACGCTGCTCGGCCTCGCCCCCGAGACCGTCGACCCGGGCTACGACGACCGCCGCTGACCCCGCCGCCGACCCCGCCGCCGACCTAGCGGCTCAGCCGGGGCTCAGCCGGGCAGCACCACGCGGGCGCTGTCGGTCAGCGCGGGCAGCACGGTCCACACGCGCGCGGGCGCGAGCGGCTGGGCGGTGAGGAGCAGGCCGTCCTTCTCCCGCTCCTCGATGACCCGGCCGCCGTAGACCCGGCCCGAGACGGGTGTGACGACCACGGCGAACTCGCCCTTGCCGCGCAGCCGCACCTCCTTGGTCCGCCCGGCCGGCACCGCCACGTCGTACGGCCTGCCCGCCGCGCCCTTGGCCGGCACCTCCTGCACCCTGACCTCGCCGGGCCCGTCCGGCGCGGTGAACAGCAGCCGCGCGCCCGGCCCGTTGCCCGCGACCGCGCTGCCCAGGTCGAGCGGGGGCGTGCCCGCGGTGAACGCCACGTCCAGCCGCTGCCCGGTGCCGGTGGCGACCAGCCCGGCCACGATCGGCGCGGGCGCGGTGAGCACGAGCGCGGCCGGCTCGCCGCCGATCCCGGTGGTCACGTCCAGCGCGACCACGCTGCCGGCGGGCACGTCGACGCTCTCGCGGCCCCTCATCGCGTACGCGGCGTCCTCGCTGACCGCCTTGACCTGCACGGACACGTCGTTCTCGCCGGGGGCGGCGACCAGCAGCTCGCGCCGCCCGCCGCCGCCGGGGATGCCGGGCACCACCACGCGGGTGGCCGGGGGCGCGGCGAGCGGCAGCCAGTCCACGCCGCCGCCGCGCATCGACGCCCTGGCCGCGACCGCGAGCCGGCCGAAGACGGTGGTCACGCCGACCGCCATGACGTCGGCCGAGGGCGCGAGCGTCCTGAGGTCGATCTCCTTGTGCTCGCCGGGCGCGATCTCCAGGCCGCGGCCCGCGTCGCCGGAGACCAGGCCCTCGGCCGCGTACACCTCGACGTCGGCCTGGGCCGGGGCCTTGTCGGCGTTGGTCAGGTGCAGGATCACGTCGGCCGCCGCGGGGCCGGGGCCGGTCAGCCAGGCCGACTGCGCCGGCTCGGTGCAGCGCACCCCGGACAGCCCGCGGCCCGCGCCCGAGGTCACCCGGGTGGTGTATCCGGCTTCCAGGGCTCCCGGGCCGTTCGTCACGTACGGCTCGGCGTTCTTCATGACCTCGTGGGACAGGCGTCCGGGCAGGTAGACGTTCATGCGCGCGCCCCTGGCGCCGGGGCAGACGGCGGTCACCGACTCGACGGCGACCTTCCGCGCCCCCTCGGCCCTGGCCGGTACGGGCGCCGGGCGGGTGACGAGGGCGACGCCGTACAGGGCGGACAGGGCCACCACGACCAGCGCCAGCAGGCCGAACCTGTTCTCCACGAACGCCTTCATCGTGCCCCCACCGGTACGGGGACGGCCGCCTCGACGCCCTCGACCGCGCCGCTTCCCCGGCGTCCCGGCGTGGCCAGGACCAGCACGACCAGGGCCAACGCGCCCTGGGTCCACAACCAGGGCGCGTGCAGGACGTCCGCCGGCTCGGCGGGCACGCGGGTGAACGGCTCGGTCAGCCGCCACAGGCCGCCCGCCTCCGACAGGCTCATGCGTTCCAGCGACGGCTGGGAGTCCAGCGACCTGGCGAGCTGCGGCGGCACCGGCGCGGCCACGGCCAGCATGGCGATCCCGTGCCGGGCCAGCGTGGCGGCGTCGGTTCCGCCACGCCCGCCGACCAGGCCGCGCGCCGCGTCCGCCACCTTCGCCCGTCCCTCGGACGCGACCGGCAGCTCCGCCTCGCCGATCAGCGGGGTACGGCCGTGCAGCACGGTGAAGGCGTCCCCCTTGACGACCAGCGTGCGCTCGCCGTGCCGGGTGCTCCAGGCGGCCAGCGCGGGCAGCACGTCGGGCGCGTGGCCGGTCAGCGGGCCGCGCACCCCGTACGCCACCCAGTGGACGGCGGCCAGGATCGGCGTGCTCACGGCCGCGGCCACCACCAGGGACGCGCCGATCCTGCGCAGCCCGCCGCCGGCCCGCAGCTCGGCCAGCCGGTGCGCGGTCAGGCCGACGAGCACCAGCAGCCCGGTCCCCGCGAACGCCAGCGGCACGCCGGGCCAGGCCCGCGCCCCTTCGACGCTGATCCGGCTGACCAGGACGGCCGCCAGCACGCCGTACAGCGTGACGCCCCAGCCGATCGCGACGATCAGCCGCTGGCGGCGCATGAGCAGCGCGGCCAGCGCGGTCACCATCAGCCCGGCCGTCACCCAGAACGGCGGCAGCCCCGGCCCTCCCGGGCTGAGCGCGAGCAGCGACTCCGGCGCGAGTCCCGCCGCCACCAGGGCCGGATCGTGCAGGCCCGCCTCCAGAAGGATCCGGCCCGGGTCGGCGACCAGCCCGGCCAGCCACGGGAGCAGCAGCGCGACGGGCACCGCGAGCGCGATCACCATGGAGGTCGCCACGCCGCGCCGCACGCCGCCGTACGCGACCGCGGCCAGCACGCCGAGCACCGCGAAGAGCGGGTACACCAGCGGGACGAACGCCGTCCCCACGGCCAGCAGCAGCCCGAGCGCCCAGGCCGCGCGCCGCGCGCGGCGGCGTTCGGCGGACAGCAGCGTGGTGCCGAGCGCGGCGTACATCGGGACCAGCACGAACACCACCGCCGTGCCGAGCCGTCCGGACGCGATCGCGCCGGTCGCGACGGGCAGCAGCGCGTACGTGCCCGCCGCCCACGCCCGCGCGGGCACCGCCGGGATGACGTGCCTGGTCGCCAGGTACGCCGACGCCCCGGCCAGCGGCACCGAGCCGAGCAGCAGCACGGACACCGCGAGCCACGTCTTGCCGAGCGCGAGCGTCGAGGCCAGCGCCAGCAGCGCCACGTACGGCGGCGCCCAGGCGGTGGTGCCGAGCCCGATGTCGTGGAAGCCCTCGGTGTAGAACCGCCACAGGTCCCCCGCGCCGCCCGTGACCGGCACCAGCGCGCCGCCGCCCAGCCGGTCGCCGCCGAGCAGCGACCGTTCGGCGGCCAGCGAGATCACTGCCAAGGCGATCATGAGGACGACGCCGGGCCGCCGGAGGAAGCCCTTGACCGCGCCGGTGTCGGCGGGCGCGGTGACCTCGTCGTCCTCCTCGGGGGTGGAGTGGTGGTGGCGGCCGGCGGATTCGACGGGGCCCGCGCCGGCGAGGAAGCTCTGCACCATGTCGGTCAGCCGCCGGTAGGCCGCCCCCGGCGGCGTCAACAACCGCTTTATACGGATAAATCCCTTTTTACGGCCTTCGCGGCGGGCCTTGCGGGCCTTCAGCAGCCGGGCCGGATGCGCCAGGATCGACCCCAGCGCCACCATCTCGTCCAGCGCGTTCGCCGGCTGCTTGCCCACCAGGAACAGCAGCGTGCGCAGGGCCGACCCGGCCAGGTTCCGCAGCAGCGCCCACACCATCACGCCGAACGGCAGGTTCGCCATGACGACGAACATCGCGTTGCGCCGGTCGAGCCTGCGCGGATGGTCGCCGCTGACCGTGATCCGCCGCCGCCTGCGGGCCGCCGCCTCGGCGTGCCAGGCCACCGCCGAGGTGACGGCCAGCACCCTGTGACCGGCGTTGCGCACCCGCCAGCACAGGTCGAGGTCGTCGCGGAAGAGCGGGAACAGCGGGTCGAGGCCGCCGAGCCGCTCCCAGACGTCGCGGCGGACCAGCATGCCCGCCGTGGAGACCGAGAGCACCTCCCGGGTGCCGTCGTGCTGCCCCTGGTCGAACTCGCGCGGCTCCAGCCCGGTGTCCCTGCGCCCGGTCAGGCCGACGGTCACGCCCAGTTCGAGCAGGCGCCTGCGGTCGAGCCAGTCGCGCAGCTTCGGGCCGAGCACCGCCGCCTTGGGATCCTGCTCGGCCGCCATGAGCAGGGCCTCCAGCGCCCGCCGGTCGGGGGCGCAGTCGTCGTGCAGCAGCCAGAGCCACTCGTCCTGGCCGCACGGCGGCAGCCGGTCCAGCACCTCCGCCACCGCGTCGCCGAAGGAGGCCGAGCGCGGGAGCGTGAGCACGTTGGACGCGCCGAGCGTCGGCGCGAGCAGGTCGGCCGAGCCGTCCCTGCTGCCGTTGTCGACCCCGGCGACGCGCTCCGGCCTGCGGCTCTGACCCGCCAGCGCGCGCAGGGTCTCCCCCAGCCAGCGACCGCCGTCATGGGCGACGACGATCGCGGTGACGAGGGGGCGTGACATGGGCGGGCGACTCCAGCATTGATCAGGCGCGCCCACCCTACAGGTGACATCACACGCGAAAAAGGGCCACGCGGGCTACCGCGTGACCCTTTCGCTCATATCCCCTAAACGGCCTGGCGCTTGATCCGTCTGCGCTCCCGCTCCGACAACCCACCCCAGATGCCGAAGCGCTCATCGTGTTCGAGCGCGTACTCCAAGCACTCGGCACGGACCTCGCACGATCGACAAACCTTCTTGGCTTCTCGGGTGGAGCCGCCTTTTTCCGGGAAGAACGCCTCCGGATCGGTCTGCGCGCACAACGCACGCTCCTGCCATCCGAGTTCTTCAGCGTCAAGCTGATCCTGTGCGATGACCGGATCGGTCACTGCACACCTCCCTGCCGCCCGCCCGCAATGGAGCCCCCCATGGACGCCTTCCTCCTACCCACCCACGGGAAGGCGTAACAACATGGTTGTAATTACACGCGCGTGCCGTACGTGACGTCAAGCGGCATGACGGTATCCGGGGAAAGACCGACTCTCGCCCCGGTGTGCTCGGCATGTGGTGTTCGCACCGGGCCGAGACCCCCTGCACAGCAAGGCTTCGACCCGGTTCGTTCAACGCTGTCAGCGGTCGGAACCGTACCAGGGCGGGGTAGACGCCCGCCCTTTGGGCCACCTTCTCTCTAGCCGTCGTTTGCCGGTCCGTTACCTGCGTGGCTCGTTGGGCGTGTATATGGCCGTTGGGTCGATTGGGTCGTCACCCGGGCGGTTCTGGGCGCCCAGGGCGTCCCCGAACTGCGAGGGGTCGAGCCGCATCGTCGACTCGCCCTGCGCCTCGCTCCACCCGGCCGCCGGGGCCTGGTGGGTGGGGCGGTAGGTCTGGGGCTGCTCGTACTGGCCCTGCTGGGGTTCGTACGCGTTCTGCTGCTGCTGGTACGGCTGGGCCTGCTGCGGGTGGCCGAACGGGTCGTCGTACGGCCTGGGCGGCTGGCCGGCGTAGTCGGGCACCCGCAGGTCGGGCTGGGTGCCGGAGGCGGCCGTCGAGCTCTGGTAGGTCTCGGCCTGCTGGTAGGCGTCCAGGAGCTGCTGGGAGCGCGGGTCCACGGGCGGGTCCGGCTCCTGGAAGGCGGGGGTGGCGTACTCGTGGCCGGAGTAGCCGGTGAACGGCTGGCCGCCCTGCTGGTCGAACGCGCTCTGCCGGTCCTGGTACGGCTGCTGCTGCTCCGTCTGCGGGTACGGGACGCTCGGGCTGGTCTCGCCGCTCGGGTACGCCTGCTCGGCGAAGGCGTTCGGGGAGCTGTTGCTCGGGGCGTACGGGTTCTCGGGGGTGGGGTAGCCGGACTGGCCGTACGCGCTGGGCTGGCTGTCGGCCGGGACGTACGGCGCGGGGGTGTACTCGCCGGCCGGCGGCTGGTAGCCGGAGTCGGGAAGCGTCTCGGACGGGGTGTAGGCGGGCGGGGCGTACCCCTGGTCCTGGCCGAAGCCCTGCGGCGGGAAGCCCGGGTCCGGCTGCGCGAACGGCTGACCGGCCGGTCCCTGGGGGTGACCGAAGGGCTGGTCGCCGGACGCGGCGGGAAGCGCGGCCCTGGCCGGCTGGTGGGGCTGCTGCTGGTACGGCTCCGACTGCTGCCCGTGGGGGGGCTGCCCGAAGGGAGCCTGGTCCGGCTGCTGACCGAACGGCGACTGGTCGGGCTGCTGGCCGTGCGAGGGCTGGCCGAAGGGGGCCTGATCGGGCTGCTGACCGAACGGCGACTGGTCAGGCTGCTGGCCCGGGGCGGGCTGGCCGAACGGGGGCTGCTCGGGCTGGCCGTAGGCGGGCTGCTGGCCGTGTCCCTGTCCCTGTCCCTGTCCCTGTCCCTGGCCGTAGGCGGGCTGGGCGTCGGGGGTCTGGGGGGCGTAGGGGGACTGCGTGTCTGCCGCGTGTGGGACGGGGGTCTCCTGCTGGTGGCCGTAGCCGGGGGCGTCGGACTGGCCGAAGCCGGGTGCGGAGGGCGCGGGCTGGCCGTAACCGGCGGGGTCGGGCTGGCCGAAGGCGGGGGCGGGCTGGCCGTAGCCGGGGGTGGACGGCTCGGGCTGGCCGTAACCGGAGGTGGAGGGGTCGGGGTGGCCGCCGTGGCTCGGGGGCTGCTGGCCGTAGCCTGGCTGCGCGCCGGGGCTCGGCGCCTGTCCGCCGCCGTAACCCGGCTGCTGCCCGAAGGCGGCCTGCTGGTCCTGCTGGCCATACGGGGCCTGCTGGTCCTGCTGGCCGAAGGAAGCCTGGGAGTCCTGCTGGCCGTACGGAGCCTGCGGGTTCTGCTGGCCGAAGGCGACGGTGGCGTGCTGGCCGGACGGGGGCTGGGGGGCGTACCCGGCGGAGGCCGGCTGAGGCTCGTAGCCGGAGGACGGCGGCTGGGGCGCGTAGGCCGGGGACTGCTGGCCCGACGGCGGCTGAGGGGTGTAGCCCGGCGACTGCTGACCCGACGGGGGCTGGGGGGTGTAGCCCGAGGCTGGGGGGATCTGGCCCGACGGCGGTTGCGGGGCGTAGCCGGAGGAGGCGGGCCGGCCGTCGGAGGCCGGGGGCTGCGCGTCCTGACCAGGGGGGAGCTGGGCGAGCGCGGCCTGCTGGCCGTAGGGGGTCGGCGCCGCGTGCGGCTGCGCGTACGCGGGCTGGGGCGCGGCGTCGGGCCGGCCCTGGGAAGCGCCCTGGGACGGGCCCTGGGCAGGCTGGTCTGACTGGCCGTAGGCGGGCTGGTCCTGCTGGCCGAACTGCTGGGGGCGGCCGTACGGGGGCTGGTCCTGCTGGCCGAACTGCTGGGGCTGGCCGTAGTGGGTGGTCGGGCGGCCGTATCCGTCGAGGGTGGGGATGGGGGCCCGGCCGGGCATGACCTCGGGGAGCAGGTAGGCCAGCCCGACGGCGGTCAGCGCGAGCAAGGGCACGCCCGTGAGCACGTACTCCACCACGCCGCGGAAGCCGCCACCGGCGAACAGCCCGACGATCAGCGCCAGCGCGCCGAACACCGCGGCGAGCAGCAGGCCGGCGGCCGAGCCGTAGGCGATGAGCCGGGCCTTGGACGAGCGCTCGCCCGTCCTGGTGACGAGCAGCACGGCGCCCACGAGCAGCGCGGTCACGACCGGGCTGGTCAGGCCGGTCAGGTTCGCGGCGGCCCGGGTCGCGAACCCGCCGCCGAGCGGGCTGCCCGAGCCGATCAGGATGTGGCCGATCGTCAGGACGACGTCCACCAGCCCGGTGACGAGCATGATCCAGGCAGCCGGCTCCCGTAGTCGGGCGGCATTGAGTTTGCTCATGAGTAACCCCCATCGGACCCTTTGGCCCGAAGGGAGTTTGCCACATTGCCGACTTTCGCGGCGGGTGTCCCAAGAACCTCTTCCATCCCATTTACCCCTATACCTGGAGCTTCATTGCTCTGAAGTGGGGCAGAACCACTCCCCCCACGGGGATGTCGGACGCCGATGGAAGACTGGGACGCATGCACATCGTGTCACTCGCCGGCGGCATCGGCGGCGCCCGTTTCCTGCGCGGCCTGCGCGCCACCGCACCCGACGCCTCGATCACCGTCATCGGCAACACGGGCGACGACATCACCCTGTTCGGCCTGCGTGTCTGCCCCGACCTCGACACCGTCATGTACACCCTGGGCGGCGGCATCGACGAGGAGCAGGGCTGGGGCCGGGCCAAGGAGTCCCACGTCGTCAAGGAGGAGCTGGCCGCCTACGGGGTCGAGCCGCAGTGGTTCGGGCTCGGCGACCGCGACTTCGCCACCCACATCGTCCGCTCGCAGATGCTGGAGGCCGGCTATCCGCTCTCGCAGATCACCGAGGCCCTGTGCGTGCGCTGGCAGCCGGGCGTGCGGCTGCTGCCGATGACCGACGACCGCTGCGAGACGCACGTCGTGATCTCCGACGAGCGCGGCAGGCGGGCCGTGCACTTCCAGGAGTGGTGGGTGCGCCTGCGCGCCTCGGTCCCGGCCGAGTCGTTCGCGCTGGTGGGGGTCGAGACCGCCAAGCCCGCGCCGGGCGTGCTGGAGGCGATCGAGCAGGCCGACGTGGTCATCCTGCCGCCGTCCAACCCGGTGGTGAGCATCGGCACGATCCTGCAGGTCCCCGGCATCCGCGAGGCGGTCGCGGCCAAGACCGTGGTCGGCGTCTCCCCCATCATCGGCGGCGCGCCCGTGCGCGGCATGGCCGACGCCTGCCTGACGGCCATCGGGGTGGAGACCACGGCACAGGCCGTGCTCGACCTCTACGGCGCCGGCCTGGTCGACGGCTGGCTGGTGGCCGAGGAGGACTCCGGGGTGGCGCTCGACGGCGTGCGCGTGGTGTCCCGTCCGATCCTCATGCACGACGCCGAGGCGGCCGCCGACATCGCCCGCACGGCGCTCGACCTGGCGCTGGAGCTGGCCCGATGAGCTCGCGACGGGTCGAGGTGATCGCCGTCACCGGCATCGGCGAGGTCCGGCCGGGCGACGACGTGGCCGCCCTGCTCAAGGACGCCGACCTGCGCGACGGCGACATCGTGGTGGTCACCTCCAAGATCGTCAGTAAGGCCGAGGGGCGCCTGCGCCGGGCGCCTGACCGTGCGAGCGCGATCGAGGAGGAGACCGAGCGGGTCGTCGCCAGGCGCGGCGACACGGTGATCGTCCAGACCCGCCACGGATTCGTCATGGCCGCGGCCGGGGTCGACGCCTCCAACACCGAGCCGGGCACCGTCCTGCTGCTGCCCGAGGACCCCGACGCCTCGGCGGCGCGGATCAGGGCCGGGCTGGGCGCGCGGGTGGGGGTGATCGTCTCCGACACGTTCGGGCGTCCGTGGCGCAACGGGCTGACCGACGTGGCGATCGGCGCCGCCGGGGTGCGCCCGCTCGACGACTTCCGCGGTTCCTCCGACCCCTACGGCAACGCGCTCGGCGCCACCGTCACCGCGCTGGCCGACGAGATCGCGAGCGCGGCCGAGCTGGTCAAGGGCAAGCTCGACGGCGTGCCCGCGGCGATCGTGCGCGGCCTGGCCCACCTGGTGACCGACGACGACGGGCCGGGGGTCAGGCCGCTCGTCCGGCCGGCCGACGAGGACATGTTCCGCTTCGGCGCCCGCGACGTCGTGTTCGCCCGCCGTACGATCAGGGAGTTCTCCGACCGGCCGGTCGACGGCGAGGCGGTGCGCAGGGCGGTGGCCGCGGGCATCGCGGCGCCGGCGCCGCACCACACGACCCCGTGGCGGTTCGTGCTGGTCGAGTCGGCGCAGGCGCGCACCGAGCTGCTCGACGCCATGCGCGCGGCGTGGATCGACGACCTGCGCGGCGACGGGTTCACCGAGGAGTCGATCGCCAAGCGGGTCAGACGCGGCGACGTCCTGCGCAACGCCCCCTACCTGGTCGTGCCGTGCCTGGTGATGGAGGGCTCGCACACCTACCGCGACGACCGGCGCAACGCCTCCGAGCGGGAGATGTTCGTCGTGGCGACGGGCGCCGGCGTGGAGAACTTCCTGATCCAGCTCGCGGTCGAGGGGCTTGGCTCGGCGTGGGTGTCCTCCACGATGTTCTGCCGGCCGGTGGTCCGGCGGGTGCTCGACCTGCCGGAGTCATGGGACCCGATGGGCTGCGTGGCGATCGGGCACGCCGCCGCGCCGCCGCGCGACCGCGCCCCCCGTGACCCGCGCGATTTCATCGTGACGCGCTGAGCCTCTGACGAGAGTCTGGAAATCTGGTAAGCCAACCGTTTACCGTTAGGAAACTTTCCTTTACATTTGGACTATCCCCCCATGTAAAGGAGCCACTTCAATGCGAAGGACTCTCACGTTAGTCGCCGTGGCGGTGATCACCATCGCCACGGCGGTGTTCAACACCTCTCCCGCGTTCGCCCACGGTTATGTGAACTCGCCGCCCAGCAGGCAGGCGTTCTGCGCCCAGGGCAAGGTGCCCGACTGCGGCCAGATCGTCTACGAGCCACAGAGCGTGGAGGGCCCGAAGGGCCTGCGGAGCTGCAACGCCGGTCTTGGACAGTTCGCCCAGCTCGCCGACGAGAGCAAGCCCTGGCCGGCCACCTCGGTGGGCAACTCGGTGACCTTCACCTGGACGTTCACCGCCAGGCACGCCACGCTCAACTACGAGTACTACATCGGCGGCACCCGGGTCGCGGTCTTCAACGGCAACGGCCAGCAGCCGCCGTCGACGATCTCCCACACCGTCAACCTCTCCGGTTACTCCGGCCGCCAGAAGGTCCTGGCGATCT
Organism: Nonomuraea sp. NPDC049684; assembly: GCF_044465345.1. Lineage (NCBI taxonomy): Bacteria > Bacillati > Actinomycetota > Actinomycetes > Streptosporangiales > Streptosporangiaceae > Nonomuraea > Nonomuraea sp. NPDC049684. The sequence goes on from NZ_JBITLO010000002.1 coordinate 650,554, forward strand.
GGAACATCTCCGACACCTCCAACGCCTTCTACTCCTGCATCGACCTGCAGATCGGCGGCGGCGGCCAGCCGACCCCCACCGCCACCCCCACTGTGACCCCGACCCAGACCGCGACCCCGACGCCGACCACGACGGCCTCGGGCACCTGGAAGGCCGGCACGGCCTACACCACGGGCAGCACGGTCACCTACAACGGCGTCTCCTACCGGTGCCTGCAGCCCCACACGGCCATCGCGGGCTGGGAGCCGCCGAACGTCCCGGCGCTCTGGCAGCGGATCTGACGGTCTGGACAGACCGATGACCAAGCTTCGTGACGCCGCGCTGTCGCTGTTCCGCATCGTGGTGGGCCTGCTGTTCGCCTGCCACGGGGCCGCCACTCTGTTCGGCGTACTCGGCGGCCCGTACGGCGGAACGACCCCGTCCGTAGGCCAATGGCCCGACTGGTGGGCGGGGGTGATCGAGCTCGGCGCGGGCGGCCTCGTCCTCATAGGGCTCGCCACCCGCGTCGCCGCACTGATCTGCTCGGGCACGATGGCCTACGCCTACTTCACCGTCCACCTGCCCAAGGGCCTGTTCCCGTTGCAGAACGGGGGCGAGGCCGCGGCCATGTTCTCGTGGTCGTTCCTGATGCTGGCGCTGCTCGGCAGCGGCGCGTGGTCGCTGGACAAGCTGGTGTCCCGCCTCCACCACCGCGGCGAGAACGCCACCGTGCACCAGATGTAGCAACCCGTCGCAGGGCGAGGGGGTGCCGGGCGACCGGCATCCCCTCAGGCGGCCGGCTTGCAGGTGGGATGGCAGAGCCGGCGGGCCAGCGCGCCGAGGAAGACGTCGATGATCTCCCCGGGCTCGTGCGCCTCGTGCAGCGAGCCGTTCGTGGCCGCCGCGATCTGCGACAGGCTGCCGCGGTCCACGTCCTTGCCGAACGCGATGATGACGATCTGGACGGGCTTGTCCGGGTCCCATTCCTTGTGCAGGGCGTCGAGAAGCCGCGGGAGCTTGACGCCCTTGCCGTCGTCCTTGCCGGCGGTGATCACCAGCAGCGTGTTGTTCATGTCGTCGCGGTAGTCGCCGCTCATCCTGCGGAACCCGGCCAGTATCGCGTCGTAGAGCGAGCTGTCCAGGTCGGGGTGGGGGGCGATCGTGCTGGTCAGCTCGTCGAGAACGCTGCGCCGCAGCACCTGGCCCGACTCCGGCTCGCTGATCGGGCCGAGGCTGACCCGCTGCCGGTAGCTGCGGATGTCGCCCACCTTGTCGGCGAACTCCCACATGCCCATGTGCGTGGAGTTCGGGAAGAGCTGCAACCCGATCTTGGCCGCGGCCAGCGCGATGCGCACCTTGGTGCTGCCGTTCAGCGGCTCGGCCATGTGCTTGGAGGTGTCGGCCAGCACGAGGATGTTGGTCGGCGGCGCCAGCCTGCTCCAGGCGCGCAGCGCCTCGTCGATGTCCTGCTGCGACACCGACGGCCTGGTCTTCGGCGCCTGCGACGGGAGCTGCGGCCCCGGCGAGAGCGGCCCCAGCCGGCCGTCGCCCGACCTGAACCCGGCCCGCCGGACGATCTCCTGGGCCTGGCCGCCCTTCAGCCAGTCGGCGAAGGCGGTGGACGCCTCCGCGACGTCGGGATCGGCCGCCGTGACGACGTAGGGATAGTCGAGGTCGATCGTGCCCTCGCGCGGGTGCAGCGCGACGACCGGGTCGGGCGAGGGCACCCGGTTGTGGTTCCACACCGACTGCTCGGGGACGATGACCACCGGCCGCTGCCAGAACCCGCGGTCGTCCACGGCGTCGAGCATGCTGCGGTAGTCGGGCGCCGACCCGGCCTGCGCCCAGCGGACGAACGCGGTCAGCGCCTTGTCGGCGGCCGGCCCGGTGCCCACGACGTCCCTGGCCGCGGCGACGGTCGCGATCCCCGCGCCCACCAGCGACGGGTCGGGCACCCGTACGACGTCGGGCTCGCCCGAACTGGGCGTCAGCCGCCCGCGCACGGTCGGCGGGAAGACCATCCGCCAGTTCATCTCGGTCCCGCCGACCGAGAAGCGCCGGGCCAGCGACGACCGCGTGGCGAACACCAGCGGCGAGGTGGCCACCACGGTCTCCCCCGCGGGCAGCGAGCTCGCGCCCTGGCTGCGGGCCAGCCTGATCCAGGCCGAGGAGTCGGCGATCCAGCCGTCGGGACGTTCGCGCAGCACGCCGGCCCGGTCGCCGATCAGCGTGCGCAGCACGGTGGCCGACGGCTGCTCGGTCACCTGGACCAGCACGCACCGCCCGCCGACCGACGCCCTGGTCTCGTTGAAGCGCCCGGCGGCCTCCATGACCGCCGGCGCCACGTCCACGGCGGCGGCCACGCTGACCAGAACAGGATCTCGTGACACGCACAGGGCGGGACCGCCGCCGAGCACCACGTACAGGCTGCCGGCGGCGACGGCCACGGCGGCGAGGCCGGCCAGCATGCCCCGTTGGAGCGCCTTCCTGCGTCGCTGCACGGGAGGCAGCGCGGCACGGTGTCGACCCAACCGCACGATGAACCTCTCTCCAGTGGAGTGATGATTCTTCCAGTGCCTCCCATACCGGGCGCAACCCTTGTTAGAACTTGTTACAACTATGCCATCGGCAAGATTCTTCTCACGCTCTGGCACACCCCGTCGCTCGCCTGCGCGGCGGCCAGCCGTTCGGCCGTGGGGCTGCCGTACTCGGTGGTGCGCTGGCGTACCGGCCGGCCGGTGACCTCGACCATCTCGCGCAGCTCGCTGATCGTCTTGTACGAGCCGTTCTCCGAGCCCGCCATCCGGCTGATCGTCTCCTCCATGAGGGTGCCGCCGAGGTCGTTCACGCCGCCCCGGAGCACCTGGCGGCACAGGTCGTCCTGGAGCTTGACCCACGAGCACTGGATGTTGGGGATCGCGCCGTGCAGCAGGATCCTGGCCAGGGCGTGCACCGCGCGGTTCTCCTGGGCCGTGGGGCCGGGACGGGCGATGCCGGCCAGGTAGATCGGGGCGCTGGTGTGCACGAACGGCAACAGCACGAACTCCGAGAACCCGCCGGTCTGCTCCTGCAGCCGCCTGATCAGCTTGATGTGCCTGACCCAGTGCAGGTGGTGGTCCACGTGGCCGTACATCATCGTGGACGTCGTCGGGATGCCGACCTCGTGGGCCGTGGTGATGACCTCGATCCACTCCTTGGCCGGCAGCTTGCCCTTGGTCAGCACCCAGCGCACGTCGTCGTCGAGGATCTCGGCCGCCGTGCCGGGCAGCGAGTCCACCCCGGCCTCCTTGGCGGCCTCCAGCCAGTCGCGTATCGACAGGTTCGTCCGGGAGGCTCCGTTGATGACCTCCATCGGGGAGAACGCGTGCACGTGCATGCCGGGCGTCCTGGCCTTGACCGCCCTGGCGATGTCGAAGTACGCGGTTCCCGGCAGGTCGGGATGGATGCCGCCCTGCATGCACACCTCGGTCGCGCCCGCCGCCCATGCCTCCTCGGCCCGGTCGGCCACCTGGTCCAGGCTCAGCGTGTACGCGTCGGCGTCGGTCCTGCGCTGGGCGAAGGCGCAGAAGCGGCAGCCGGTGTAGCAGACGTTGGTGAAGTTGATGTTCCGGTTGACGACGTAGGTGACCTCGTCGCCGACGGCCTGCGCGCGCAGCGCGTCGGCGATGGCCGCCAGCTCCTCCAGCGCCTCGCCCTCCGCGCCCAGCAGCGCGACGGCCTCGGCGTCGGTCAGCCCGGCGGGGTCGGCCTCGGCCCGCCGCAGCGCCTGCCGCACGTCGCTCGGCGTCGAGGCGGCGATCGGGCCGAGGCGTTCGCGCAGCGCCGTCCAGTCGCCGTAGACGTGGTCGAAGTCGTCGCGCCGGTCGCTCGCCCGGCCGGTGGTGTCCACCTCGACGTGCAGGTCCACCCGGCCGGCCGCGGTGAACCCGCCGTCCGGCTCCTGCCAGGGACGGCCCTGCGGCACGGCGTCCGCGCGGGCGAGCCCGGTGCCGGGGTCGGCCAGGGCCTCGACGTGCGCGAACAGCCGCGGGTCCAGCCAGGGCTCGCCGGCCCGCACGTACTCGGGGTAGATGGTCAGGCGTTCGCGCAGGTCGAAGCCGGATTCGGCGGTACGCGCCGCCAGGTCGTCGATCTGCGGCCAGGGGCGTTCGGGGTTCACGTGGTCGGGGGTCAGGGGCGAGACGCCGCCCCAGTCGTCGATGCCGGCGCGGATCATGAGCGCGTACTCGGAGTCGACCAGGTTGGGCGGGGCCTGGAGGCGGACGCGGGGGCCGAGGACCAGGCGCGCGACGGCGATCGTGGCGGCGAGCTCGTGCAGGTCGGCGTCCGGCAGGCCGCGCATGGCCGTGTCCGGCTTGGCGCGGAAGTTCTGGACGATGACCTCCTGGATGCCGCCGTACTCGCGGGCGACCTTCCGGACGGCGAAGATCGACTCGGCCCGGTCCTCGACGGTCTCGCCGATGCCGATGAGGATCCCGGTCGTGAACGGCACGTTGCTGCGGCCGGCGTCCTCCAGCACGCGCAGCCGTACCGCCGGGTCCTTGTCGGGCGAGCCGTAGTGCGGCTGCCCCTTCTCCTCGAACAGCCGCCGCGAGGTGGTCTCCAGCATCATGCCCATCGACGGCGCGACCGGCTTGAGCCGCTGGAGGTCACGCCAGCTCAGCACACCGGGGTTGAGGTGCGGCAGCAGCCCGGTCTCCTCCAGCACCAGGATGGCCATGGCCCGCACGTAGGACAACGTGTCGTCATAGCCGTGCGCGTCCAGCCACTCGCGGGCCTGGTGCCAGCGGTCCTCCGGCCGGTCCCCCAGCGTGAACAGCGCCTCCTTGCAGCCCATCGCCGCGCCCTGCCGGGCGATCTCCAGCACCTCGTCCGGGCTCAGGAAGGCCGACTCCAGCTTGTGCGGCGCGGTCGCGAACGTGCAGTAGCCGCAACGGTCCCGGCACAACCTGGTCAGCGGGATGAACACCTTCCTGCTGTAGGTGATCACCCCTTCCCGGCCGGCGGCCTTCAACCCGGCGTCGCGCACGCGGGAGGCGTGGTCGAGCAGCGCGTCGAGCTGCTCGCCGCGCGCGTGCAGCAGCACGACGGCCTCGGTGAGGTCGAGCGCCTTGCCGTCACGGGCACGGGCGAGGGCACGGCGAAGCGCGGAATCACTGACAAGACTCATAGAGGCACAGTACGCACCCCTGAGTTCGTGACGCGCACTCAGGGCGGGATGTCAGAAGGACCGGTAGTCGCGCGCGGCCATCCGCGGCCCCCGCGCGGGCGGACGCAGACCGCTGAGCCAGACGAGCACCGTCGCCCGGTGCCGATGCCCCCGATACGGCTCCAGCAGCCGCATCATCCCCTCATCGTCGGTCTTCTCCCCGGTCAGCGCGTAGCCGACCAGCTTGGCCAGGTGGAAGTCGCCCACGCTGACCGCGTCGGCGTCGCCAAAGACCCGCTGGCGCACCTCGGCCGACGTCCACACGCCGATGCCGGGCAGGGCCCGCAGCAGCCGGTCGAGCTCCTCCGTGGTGGCCGCGGCCTCCAGCTTGGCGGCGTGCCAGGCGGCGTTGGCGATCGTCCGGGCCCGGACGGCCTCCGCGCCCGCCCGGTGCCAGTGCCAGCTCGGGATCTGCCGCCACACGACCGGCTCGGGCGGCACCCGCATGCCGTCGGGGGCGGGGCCGGGGGCGGGCTCGCCGTAGTGGCGCAGCAGGTGGCGCCAGGCCCGCCACGCCTCCCGGCCGACGACCTTCTGCTCCAGCACCGCGGGCACCAGCGCCTCCATGACCCGCCCGGTACGCCCGATGCGCAGCCCCGCGTGCTTGCGCGCCACGTCCGCCAGCACGTCGTGCCGGACGCGGAAGCCGGAGACGTCGTCGAGCGCGCCGAGCAGGGCGGGCAGGGTCTCCAGCGACCACTCGGCGCCGGGCCCCCACGCCTGGGCCCGCACGGCCGTGGCCGTCACGGTCACCCGCAGCGTGCTCGGGCCGTCGGGGGTGCGGCAGGCGCGCCAGATCGAGCCGTCGGGGGTGCGCCGCCAGGCGGGATCGCCGGTGCCGCGCCGGTGGGGGCCGAGGGCCAGCTCCACGTCGAGCGGCCCGTCGGGCTCCCACCTGCGTTCCATCACCTGTCCAGTCTGCCGCGCGGCGGCGGGTGGTCGCTCACCCGCGCGGCCCCGGCGGGGTCACACGTCGCTGGAGTAGCGGACCGCGCGCTCGGGCAGCTCGACGCCCGGCCAGACGCGGACCCCGCCCTGCAGCTCGTTGCCCGGCCCGACCACCGCGCCGTCACCGATCACCGCGTCGCGCACGACCGTGCCGGCGCAGATTCGGGCGCCCTTGCCCACGACCGAGTCGCTCACCGTGGCGCCTGCCTCGATGACGCTGTCGTCGCACAACACCGAGCCCACCACGGACGCGCCCGCCTCGACGACGGCCCGCGCGCCGACGGCCGTGCCGCCCTGGACCTTGGCCTCGGCCGAGATCTTCGCCCCTTCGAGGGCGAGGTGCTCGCCCTGCGGGCCGGGCAGCGCCGGCGAGTCGAGCCGGCCGAGCACCAGGTCGCGCGAGCCCTTCACGAACGCGGCCGGCGTGCCCACGTCGAGCCAGTACGTGCGGTCGGCGTAGCCCAGCACCAGCTCGCCGGAGTCGATCAGCCCGGGGAACGTCTCGCGCTCCACGGAGACGACCTCGCCGCGCGGGATCGAGTCGATCACCGAGCGGGTGAAGACGTAGCAGCCGGCGTTGATGCGGTTGGTGACCGGGTTGGGGGTCTTCTCCAGGAACGCGGTCACCCGTCCGGACTCGTCGGTCGGCACGCAGCCGAACCGCGTCGGGTCGTCGACCTCCGTCAGGTGCAGCGTCACGGCGGCCTCGCGCTCGCAGTGGGTGCGCACCTGGTCGCCGATGTCGTGGCCGGACAGGATGTCGCCGTTGAGAATGAGCACCGGGTCGGAGGGCCCGCAGGTGAGCGCCTCGGCGGCGTTGCGGATGGCCCCGCCGGTGCCGAGCGGCGTCTCCTCGGTGATGTATTCGAGCGAGAGCCCGAGCGCCGACCCGTCACCGAAGGCCGGCTCGAACATCGCCGCCTTGTACGAGGTCGCGAACACGATCCGGCGTACGCCGAAGGACCGGGCACGGGCGAGTTGGTGGGCCAGGAACGGCACTCCGGCGGTCGGCAGCAGCGGCTTGGGCGTGCCCAGTGTCAGCGGACGCAGGCGTGTGCCCTGCCCCCCGACCAGGAGGATCGCCTCGAGGTCTGGCAAAGAGCTCTCCATCACTCCGTGAGAGTAGCGAACTATTCGATTGCGCGTTGATAAGAGTTGAGATGCGCCTCCGCCGAGGCCTCCCAGGTGAATTCGCGGGCCCGCGCCCGCCCGGCCTCCTGCAACTGCCTCCGCCGGTCGGCGGAGGCGAGCAGCTCGCCCAGGGCGTCGGCGATGCTGTCGGCGTCCGGCTCAGTGTAGGCGACGGCGTCGCCGCCCACCTCGGGCAGCGAGGTGCGATGGCTGGTGAGGACGGCCGCGCCGCAGGCCATGGCCTCCAGCACCGGCATGCCGAAGCCCTCGCCCCGGGAGGGGAACGCCACGACGAGCGCCCCGCCCAGGAACCCCGGCAGGTCGGGCGCGCGCAGGTATCCCGGCCTGATCACCCGGACGGTGGCCTCGACCTCGCGGCAGGCTGCGTCGACGTCATCCTCGTGCACGCCGCCGCCGAGCACCAGCGCGGGCGGCGTCTCCAGCCGCTTGACGGCGGCGGCGAAGCCGCGGATGAGGTTGGGTACGTTCTTGCGGGGGTCGAGGTTGCCGAGGAAGGCCACGTACGGCTGGCCGTGCAGCCCGCACCTGATGGCCGCCCGGCGGATCTCGTCCTCGCTCGGCGGGTGGAACTGGGCGAGGTCGACGCCGTGGTAGGCGACGTCGATGCGGGTGGGGTCGGCCGACAGCACGCGGACCAGCTCGTCCCTGGTCGCCTTGGACGGCACGATGACGCGCCGGGCGTGCCGGACGGCGGTGCGCGTGGCCGAGCGGAAGAACGCGGCCCTGGCCGGGCTGTGCTGCTCGGGCTCGGTGAACCAGGTCACGTCGTGCACCGTCACGACGGTCGGCAGGCCGGAGCGCAGCGGCATGGAGTAGTAGGGGGCGTGGATGACCTCGGCCCCCGTCTGGCGGGCGAGCAGCGGCACGCCGGTCTGCTCCCAGGCGAGCCGGGCGGCCCGGTTGGTGATGGCGACGGGGCCGGGGACGACACGGGCCGAAGGCGCCAGCCGCTGGTACCTTTCCGCATCCGCACGCTGGCAGACCACGACCAGATCGGTCCCTGCCTGGTGGAGCGCGGCCACGAGCCCGTCCACGTACCGGATCAACGCACCACGGTCGGCGGGGACCGCGGCGGCATCGACGAGCACTCGAGGCATTACGTGGATCTTCTCCCCTCAAGATCGACGTGGGACCTGGCAAGTCCCCCCTCTGTGATTCAGCTTATGACCACCCTCCCCCAAATCGTGGGCCAAATCACACCGAGTCGCGCCGCGCCGCAAGTCCCGCCAAACCCGCGCAGATCAGGTCACCGACAATGATGACGATGCGGGAGCAAAGGGCCACCGCGATGGCCGCGCCGCTGTCGAGAACGGGGGCGAGCACCGCCACCATCGCCAGCTCGCGCACCCCGGCCCCGGCCGGCACGACGAAGGTCACGATGCCCAGGCACCACGACAGCGCGAACGCCCCGACAGCGAACAGCAGGCCGCCCTGCGGCGCGACGAAGTAGAAGTGCACGCCGTAGGCCGTCCAGCCGGCCAGCGCCCAGCCGAGCGCGGTGAGCATGCCGCGACGGGTGAGCGGGCGTTCCAGGGGCTCGCGCTTCAGCTTGCGCAGGCCGAAGCCGATCACGCCGTTGACGACCCTGGGCTCCAGCAGCACCAGCAAAAGCGGGATGAACAGCAGCACCCAGCCGAACCGGTGCCAGCCGAGGGTGACCAGCGTGACGAGCAGGCCGCTGGCGATCTGGACCGGCATCATCAGGAAGAACGCCGCGGCGCTGCGCGGACGCGGCACGCCGAGGTCGCGGCCCATCTCCATCTGGGCCAGCACCGGCCAGACCGCGCCGGGGATGTACTTGCCGAGCTGGCCGACGAAGAACACCTTGGCGGCCGGCCGCAGCGGCAGCGGCGAGCCCAGGTCGGCCAGCAGCGTGCGCCAGGTGAGCATGGCCCCGAGCAGCGCGGCGACCACGGCGACGAGCGACCCGGCCAGCGCCGGCCACGACAGCCGGGCGAACCCGGCCACCACGGCGTCCCACTGCCTGGCCACCGCCCACGCGCCGAAGGCGAGCGCGACGGCGAGGAAGCCGAAGCGCAGCAGCCGGCGCGGCAGCGACCGCTTGGGGATCGCGCTCGCGCCGGTCTCGTCCACGAGGCTCACAGCGGCCGGACCCGCTCGGGCGGCTGCGGCAGCGCGGGCCCGGCGGGCCTGCGCGGGGTCTTGGTCGCCACCCACAGGTACGTCGGCACGACGGGCAGCAGCAGCCGCAGCACCTCGCGCGGCGCGCGGGCCAGCACCGCCTTGACCAGCCGGCCCGGCAGGCCGGGGAACAGCTCCGACCCGGCGAACCTGGTCGGCGTGGCCAGCACCGGGAAGGTGTAGTCCCACACGTGGAAGGCGCGCAGCATCCGGCGCAGCCCCCGCCGGGTCCTGAACCGCTCGTAGTAGTGGTCGGCCCGGCCGAACGCGCGCACGTAACGGTCGGCCAGCGCGGGCGGCAGGTACGACAGGAACGGCAGCTTGTAGTGGGGCTCGACGACCCCGAGCCGGTTGCCGAGCCCCAGGTAGAGCACCCCGGTGTCGGACAGCACGCGGTGCATCTCGGCCACCACGGCGTCGGGGTCGACCACGTGCTCGTAGATGTGGTTGAAGACCAGCACGTCGATCGACCCGTCGGGGAAGGGCAGCGCCGTGCCGTCGCCGCAGACGAACGCCACCCGCTCGCCGAACCGGTCGGCGGCCTTGCGCAGCCCCGGCACGTCGATGTCGATGCCCAGCGTGTGCTTGGCCCCGGCCTGGGCCAGCTCGTCGGCGATGAACCCGGCCGAGCAGCCGACGTCGCCCACGGTCAGCCCGCCGAGCGGCCCCTGGAAGTGCTCCAGCACGGCGATGATCTTCGCGGCCTTGCGGCGGCGTTTGTCCTCGTCGAGCATGGCCGACTGGAATTCGGAGTACTCGAGCTGCGCGACCCGTTGCTTGCCCACGTCGCCCAACAGTACCCGCGCCGCGGGCCTCGGCAGGCTGACCTGCCCCACATGCTGGCTCTCCGCCCGGGCTCCCGCGTAGCCTGGGCTGATGTTGCGCCGCCTGCTGCGCGTCCTGCTCGCGCTGGTCGCCCTCGCCTTCCTCGGTTACGGCCTGGCGCGGAACTGGCACGACACCACGCAGGCCCTGGCCAGGCTGTCGCCGTGGGCGGTGCTCGGGGCGTTCGGCGCGGTGCTGGCCGGGCAGGTCTGCATGCTGGCGGCCTGGCGGCAGATCATGGCGGGGCTCGGCACGCGGCTGCCGCTGCGGGTGGCCGGACGGATCATGTTCGTGGGCCAGCTCGGCAAGTACATCCCGGGCGCGGTGTGGGCGTACGCGGCCATGATCGACCTCGGGCGCGACCACGGGAGCCCGCCGCGGCGCACGTTCGCCACGATCTCGCTCGGGCTGGTGGTCAACCTGGGCGTCGGCATCTCGATCGCCGCCGCCACGCTGAGCTCGCACGAGGCCGTCCGCCGGGCCTGGTACGTGGTGCTGCTGGTGCCGGTGATCATCGTGTGCCTGCATCCCAGGGTGCTCACCTGGGGGCTCAACCTGGCGCTGCGCATCGCCCGCAAGGAGCCGCTGGAGAGCGTGCTGCCCGGCCGCACGGTCGTCGTCGCGGTGGCCTGGACGGCGCTCGGCTGGTTCGTCTACGGCCTGCACACCTGGCTGCTGTCCGGCCGTCCGGATCTCTACCTGGTGGCGACCGGCGCGTACGCGTTCGCCTGGTGCACCGGCATCCTGACCTTCGTGGTGCCGGCCGGGGTGGGCGTACGGGAGGGCGCGCTCGTGCTGGTGCTCGGGCCGGTCATCGGCACCGCTCCGGCCATCGCGGTGGCGATCGTGTCGCGGCTGGCGTTCACGCTGGCCGACGCGGTCGCCGCGGGGGCGGCGTTCCTGCTGGGCCGTCAGAGGCCGAGCAGCGCGCCCGCGTACGCGGCCCAGAACGGCTCGGGATCGACCGCCTTGACCCCCGACCGCAACCTCTCCGGCTCGCCCGAGGCGTAGAAGCGCTCGATCGCCGCGCGCAGCGCCCCCGCGTCGCCCGGCTCGACCAGCAGGCCGTCGACGCCGTCGGTCACGTGGTCGGCCAGCGCGCCCACCCGGGTGGCGATCACCGGCACGCCGTGCTCGTGGCCGAGCCAGACGTTCTGGCTGGCGGTGGCGCTGCGGTACGGCAGCACCAGCGCGTCGGCCGCGGCGAACAGCTTCGGCACGTCGGCGGCGGGGACGTACCCGGGCCGCAGCTCCACCCGGCCGGCCAGGCCCAGCTCGTCGATCAGCGCCTTGGTCTCGTCGAGGCCGCCCCAGAACTCGCCCGCCACGGTCAGCGAGATGCCCTCGGGCAACGCCCGCAGCAGCAGGTCGAGCCCCTTGTACGGGCGCACCATCCCGAAGAACAGCAACCGCCGGCGCACCCCGCCGGACTGCTCGGCCGACGTGGACGGCAGGTGCGGCGGCAGCCCCGCCACCCCGACCGGCTTGCCCGGCGCGAGCCCCCTGGCCAGCTCGGCCTGCTGCTCGGAGTGGGCCAGCACGCCGTCTACCCGCCGCAGCAGCGCCCTCATCAGCGGCTGGTCGTACGGCTTGCGCTCGTGCGGCAGCACGTTGTGGCAGAGCGCGACCGTCCGGGCCTTACCCCCGATCCCGGACAGGATCCCCAGGTACGGAGGAACCTGGACGGAGCTCAGCACCGCCAGCACCACCAGGTCGGCCGTGCGCAGCCGGCGTCCCGCCGCGTACCAGCCGTCGGGCCGCCGCCAGTCGAGCCGCCGCGCGGTCCGCGGGTACGGCGTGCCCTCGGGCTCGGAGATCGTCTGCTGCCCGGGGTAGAGGAACGACGGGTACTGGGCCCGCCACGACTCGATCACCACGTCGTGGCCCTGGGCCGCCAGCCGGTGCGCCAGCTCGGTGGTGTGCTGCGCCCCGCCCCCCTTGTACGGATGGGTCGGGCCGACGATCGCGATCCGCACGCGCTATTCCCCCCGCGACCGCACGATCAGGTCGGCCAGCAGCGCCACCGAGCCGATCAGCAGGCCCGACAGGAAGATCATGACGGTGTTGGCCGGGAAGTAGAACGGCTGCCGGATCATGTCCCAGACGCCCTTCACGAACCCGATCGCCACCAGCCAGAGCGCGGGCGGCATGAGCACCTTGAGCGGGTTGAAGTACATGATCATCCGCAGCACCTGCAGGATGTAGCGGTAGGCGTCGGAGACGAAGCTGAACTTCGACTTGCCGGCCCGCTTGGCGTACTCGATGGGCAGGTAGTAGACGTCGTGCTGGTTGGACAGGAACGACAGCGTGATCGTCGTGACGCAGGAGAACCCGGGCGGCAGCAGCCGCAGGTAGGGGCGGGCCACCGACTTGCGGAAGGCGCGCAGCCCCGAGTTGAGGTCGGGGATCTTCTGCCCGGCGAGCTTCTCGGCCACCTTGCGGATCACCCACTTGGCCGGCACCCGCAGGATCTTGTGCGACCCCTCCTCCGTGGTGCGCGCGCCGACGACCTGGTCGATCGTCTGGTCCTTCTCCAGGATCTGGACCAGCTCGGGGATGCGCTCGTTGGGGTAGGTCATGTCGGCGTCGGTCCAGACGACGATCTCGCCCCTGGCCTCCTGCGTGCCGATGCGGCGCACGGTGCCCGAGCCGCCGTTGCGGTGGAAGGCGCGGATGCGCAGGTGGGGGTAGTCGGGCGCGGCCTCTTCGAGCCGGGCCAGGGTCTGGTCGGTCGAGCAGTCGTCGACGGCGACCAGCTCGTAGGTGTAGCCGCTGGAGTCCATCGCCCGCGTGATGCGCTCGACCTCGTCGATGACGTGGTCCTGCTCGTTGTAGCAGGGCAGGACGATCGTGACGTACGGCGCTTCTTCCACGGCAGGTCCACTCTTGGGGGTCTCAAGCGTGCTCACGGGGGTCGAGGGTACTCTGCCCCGCTGGAAGCCGAGTCCACATCGACGGGCTTTACACTCACTTGATCAGCTGTGACCATCCTACGCCGGGCATCCTGAGCATCTCCTGACCCACCGCCCTGACCCTGGCGGGGTCGTCGAAGCGCACGTACAGCACCTCGGAGATGTCGTCGAGCTTCTTGGGCCATTCCTCGCCCTGGTAGAGCCGGGCCAGCCGCAGGCCGAACGGCTTGTCCTGGAGGAACACCTCGGTGACGCCGTCCAGCTCGCGCAGCCGGGCCACGACGGCGTCGCGCTGCGCCTCGGTCGCCGGGATCCGGCAGGTGCCGGCATTCCCCCACTGCGCGCACATCGCGACGCTCAGGTCCGCCTTGCCCCGCCAGAAGTCCGGAATCCGGGGCAGGAGCAGGACGCCCTTCTCCTCGGCCAGCCCCCGCCGGACGGCGTCGTAATCGGCCGGGCCGCGCACCCCGCCCTCGATCTGGGGGACCCAGCTCCCGGCGCGGAGCCCCGTCAGCCCCTCGGTGATAATCACCTGCTGGGCCCAGCGCCGCTCGACCTCGTCGGCGGGCACCAGCGTGGGCGCGACCGCCTCGGGGATCCGCCGGACCAGCGCCAGCACCCGCTCGGCGGTGCCCTCCGGGCAGCCCTGGGTGCCCTCGGTGCACAGCGTGACGGTGAAGCCGTCCACGACGGGCAGCGCGCCGACGGGCGGCGGCGCGGGCCGGAGCGAGCGCAGGTGCAGGTACCAGCCGCCCCCGCCGAGCGCGGCCACCAGCAGGACGACGGCCACGATCATCGCGGCCATCCGCTGGTGGGCTCTGATCCAGGGCCGTAACCAGGGCTCCCGGTCGTCGCCGAACGACAGCTCGTCGGTGTCAGACATGTCCAGAACTATCGCGATACGTCTGGAGTGGGGTCAACCCACCGCCATCCACACGTTCACCCGCAACGTCCAGGTGCCGTTGGGCGGGTCGACGAGCGAGCGCTCGTCCTGGCGCGTCACCAGGCCCATGATCTGGCGCGGCGTCCCGTAGGGGGCCACCTGGGCGGGGTCGGCGGCCAGCACGACCGGCACCCGGCCGGCCGCCCTGACCCTCTCGACGGCGGCCCGGACCTGCGGCTCCGCCGCCAGGTCGGAATCCGGGGGCCGCTTCACCTGCGCCGCCGGACGTCCGCACATCCCGCGGACGAGCTGGGTGAAGCGGTCGCCGGTCACCCGCTCGACGAACAGCACCGACGCCTCGGCCGGCAGCGCCGCGCACATCGACCGGACCGCCGCCGCCTCCCCCCGCTCGACCGGCGTGAACGCGGTGCCGATCGAGGTGACCACCGGCGGCGCGAGCACCAGCAGCACCCCCGCGACCGTCGCCCACCGCCGGACCTGCTCGCGCGGCCACGACCGCTCGCGCAGCCAGCCGAGGCCCCACACCGCCAGCACGATCAGCCCCGGGATCACGACCGGGACCAGCCGCCGGGAGGCCCACGGCTGGTCGGGGGTGATCTCGGGGCGCAGCAGCGTGGTGACCGTCGTCCAGCCGATCATCGCCAGCGGCAGCAGCCAGACGAACGGCCTGCCGTCGCGCAGCAGCCTGCGCAGCAGCACGGCCGCCGCGACCGTGGCCAGCACGACGGCCGGGATGCCGATGTACCAGGTCACCCAGTGGAGCGAGAGCTCGAAGTAGAGCCGGTCCGCCTGCACGGGCAGGCCGTTGGCCTGCTGGATCTGGGCGATGAACTCGGCCGTGCGGGCGTCCTCGACGTTCGCGGCCTTCCTGGTCACGGTCTGGAACCAGGGGCGGGCGTACAGACCGGCCATCACCAGCACGACCAGCGCCGCCCCCGCCGTCGGCAACCACCGCGGCGGCCGGAACCCGGCCAGCGCGGGCGCGGCGGCCACGCCGACCGGCGTGAGCACGAGCACGACCGCGCAGATGAGCAGCAACGGCCGCACGGACCCGGACAGATACTCCAGATACGGCCGGGCCAGCACGTACGCCGCCAGCAGCCCGAGCCCCGCCCCCGCCACCAGCCCCGCCAGCAGCGGCGCCCCCACCGCGCCCTGCGGCCGGCCGGAGCGCCGCATCGCGATCAGCAGCCCCGCGTAGGCCAGCACCGGCAGCACGTCGCGCAGCCCGTCGACCCTGACCAGCACCGCCAGCCCCAGGACCAGCCCGGCGGGCAGCCCCTGCCGCCAGCCGGGCCGCTCGGCCTCGATCGCGTCCTGGGCCAGCGCCAGCCCGCCGAACAGCAGGATCAGCGAGGGGATCTCGCTGAACGTCGTGCGCGAGGTGTACAGGATCGGCAGGCTCACCGCGAACGCCGCCGCCGCGAGCACCGCCCACCGCCCACCAGCCAGCCGCGCCGCCACCCCCGCCACCGTCAGCACGGCCAGCGCCCCCAGCACGGCCGGCACCGCGAACGGCGCCCCCAGCCAGTCGCCGATCGCGAACACCAGCGGCGGCCCCGGCATGAACTGCGGCACCACCCCGCCGTCCACCGGGTACGTGCCGACGCTGTCGAAGTACAGGGAGGGATGGTGGCCGCCGAACGCCGCCGCCTGGTCGGGGATCGGCAGCGAGCCGTGCCCGGCGATCCAGGCGGCGTACTGGGCGTAGGTGGCCGGGTCGCGCCGGACCAGGAGCTGCTCGGCATGCATGACGACGTTGAACACGCCCGACCCGGCGGCCACCGCCACGACCCCGGCCACCTGCCAGGGCGTGGCCTGGACGCCCTGGCCCGCGCCCCGCCTGCCGCGCAGGACGCCGCGCGTGCCCGCCCAGCACAGCAGCGCCGCCGCGGGCACCCCGAGCAGCAGCGCGGGCAGCGGCGCGAACCGGCCGGCCAGCAGCAGCGGCAGGCCCGCGAGCAGCCAGCCCGCCAGGGCGAGCGCGGGCGACACCGACAACGCGGCCAGTACGCGGCCCGATCGATCAGGTTCCATCGGTGAGCGAGCGTATCCAACGCCGCGGTCACGGCGTCCCCGGAAACGCGGGTAGCGTACGCGAGGTGCAGGAGGAGCGGGATGACCAGCGGGTGAAGCCTGAGCCGCGCGCGGGGAGCCCCGCCCGCGTCCAGGAGCCCGGCCGGTGGCGGCGTGGCCGGTTCGCCCGCCTCCGGGAGCCCGGGTGGTGGCGGCGGCACGGCTGGTTCGCCGGGGTCCTGGCGGTCGGCGCGGCCCTGCGCGCGCTCGCCATGCTCGGCTACCGCCCGGCCCTGTGGTTCCCCGACTCCTACACCTACATCGTCACCGTCTTCCGGCCGCGCCCCGACCTGGTGCGCCCGGCGGGCTACTCGATGTTCATCAAGCTCCTGGAGCCCTTCCACGGCTTCTGGGCGGTCACCGCCGCGCAGCACCTGCTCGGCCTGGCCACCGGCGTCCTCGTCTACGTGGCCGCGCGCCGGGCCCCGCGCTGGGCGCGCACGCTGGCGGCCGTGCCCGTGCTGCTCGACGCGTACCAGGTCGAGCTGGAGCACCTGCTGGTCTCCGACACGCTGTTCCTGTTCCTGGTCGTAGCCGCCGTGGCGCTGAGCCTTACCGAGAGGCGCGCCACCGTCGTCGCCGTCGGCCTGCTGCTGGCCGCCGCCACCCTGACCAGGACCGTCGGGCAGCCGCTCATCGTCGTCCTGGCCGCGTGGTTCGTGCTGCGCAGGCGCGCGGGCCTGGCCGGGGTGCTGGTGGCCGCCGCGCTGGTCCCGGTCGTCGCCTACGGCGGCTGGTTCTACGCCACCTACCACCGCGTCGGCCTGGTGGGCGCGAACGGCGTCTTCCTCTACGCCCGCACGATGTCCTTCGCCGACTGCGCCGAGATGGACCCCCCGGCCGACCTGCGGGTGTTGTGCGACCCCCGTCCGCCGGAGCAGCGCCCGCCGTCGCAGGAGTACATCTGGAGCAAGGACTCCCCGCTGGTGAAGCTGCCGGGGATCACGTTCTCCAAGGAGAACGACGACCTGGCCTCCAGGTTCGCGACGCTCGCCGTCACCAGCCAGCCGCTCGACTACGCCGGCTCGGTGCTGGCCGAGCTGGCCCGCACGTTCGCGTGGGGACGGCCGGTCTACCCCGACGCGGAGGTCTACGCCTACTACGAGTTCCCGGTGACCCCGCCCGGACCGCCTGGCCGCTATCCCGCGCAGGTCGGCGCCGACTATGCCAAGCTCTATGAGCAGGGTGCGATCGGTACGGAGATCGTCGAGCCCTACGCAGGATGGCTGCGGGGCTACCAGAGCGTGGTGCGCCTGCCCGGCCCGGTGCTGCTGGCGCTCCTGCTCGCGCCGCCCGTCGCGGCCGCCGTGCGCCGGGCGCGCGGCCTGCGGCACGCCGGTCCGCCGGCGTGGGCGGTGCCCTGGGCGGCAGCCGTTGTGCTGCTCGTCACACCGCCCGCCGTGGCCGAGTTCGACTACCGGTACGTGCTCCCGGCCGTGCCTCTGGCCTGCCTCGCGGCGGCCCTGAGCGTCCGGCCTGACCTGCGGGGACGGTCAGAAAGCGGGAAAGACTTTGGCAATGATATTCCACGAAATGTCCGGCTCTGAGTATGCTGTGCCGCGGAAACATCACGCCCGGGTCACGGTCGTTTCCGGCGGTCATGGCACCGGGCACGCCGTACGTGACCTAATCTCGTGGCGCGGAGCGACCAAGCCGGCGCGTTGGCGCAGGGAACGAGGCTAGGGGGCGTATGAGTGACTACAGGAGCGCGTCCGTCCAGGACGCCAGGGTCGCCCCCAGCGCTCCGGGCAGCCGGATGGCGCGAAGGGCCGCCGGCTCCCCGCCTCCCCCGCCCGACGACCGGCCCACGCGCGGCCACCGCGGCGGCGACGGCGGCGGCGGTCAGGGCAAGATGCGGGTGCTGGCCTGGGTCAGCATCGCCGCCACCACGGTCATGGTCGCCGGCGCGCTGACCGGTTACACCGTCTACCGGGACGCCTTCGGCAACATCACCCAGAAGAGCGTCAAAGAGGACATCATCAACCCGCGTCCGCGCGACACGGGCGCGCTCAACGTGCTGCTCGTCGGCTCCGACACCCGCGCGGGCAAGGGCAACGCCAAATACGGCCAGCAGCTCGCCAGGACGGCCGACGCCGGCGGCAAGCGCACCGACACGATCATCGTCATGCACATCTCCCCCAACCGGGACAAGGCGCGCCTGATCAGCTTCCCGCGCGACTCGATGGTGCAGATCCCCAAGTGCAAGAACGAGACCACCAAGGCCGAGATGCCGCCCCGCCGGGACATGATCAACTCGGCGTACAACTCCGGCGGCATCGCCTGCACGATCTCCACGATCGAGACGCTCACCCAGATCCGCATCAACCACTTCGTCGAGGTCGACTTCAGCGGCTTCAAGAACATCGTCGACGCCCTCGGCGGCATCGAGATCTGCCTCAAGTCCGGCGTCAACGACAAGGCGTCCCATCTCGTCCTGCCGCCGGGCAAGAGCCTGCTCAACGGCGAGAAGGCGCTCGGTTACGTACGTCTGCGCCACTACGGCGACGGCAGCGACATCCAGCGCATCAAGCGCCAGCAGATCTTCCTGAGCAAGGTCATCGCCAAGGCCACGAGCAGCGAGCTGCTCACCGACATCGGCAAGCTGACCGGCTTCATCAAGGCGGCGGCGGGCTCGGTCACCATGGACCCCGAGCTGGCCAACGACACCCAGCAGCTCATCGACATCGCCACCAGCGCCAAGGAGCTGACCGCGGGCGGCGTGCAGCTCACCACGATCCCGTGGCTGCCCGACCCGCAGGACCCCAACCGGGTGATCTGGAAGGAGCCCGACGCCTCAGCGCTGTGGGCCTCGATCATCAGCGACACCGAGCTCCCCGACCCCGCCCCGAGCGCCAGCGCGAGCACCAAGCCCAAGGTCACACCGAAGCCCGAGCAGGTGAAGGTCCAGGTGCTCAACGGCACCACCACGCCGGGCAAGGCCCGCCTGGTGGCCGACGAGCTGGCCAAGCAGGGCTTCAACGTCGTCGGCGTGGGCAACTACCAGGCCGCCGACGGCGCGAGCCTGCCCTCCAGCGAGATCCACTACGCCAAGGGCGCCGCCACCGGCGCCGACTACGCGGCCGTGCTGTCCGGCGCGGTGCTGCCCAAGCCGGCTCCCTCGGCGGGCAAGGTCGCCGCGACCAACCCGCAGCCCTACACCTCCGGCACCACCGGCACGGCCGCCGGGGCCGGCGGCAAGGGCGCCCCGGTGATCCAGCTCGTGGTCGGCTCCGACTTCAAGTCGGTCAAGGTGACCAAGCTTCCTGACAGCGTGAACAACAGCACCATCACGGCCTCCGACCAGAAGAACGTGTGCACCTGAGGCTCCAAGTTCCCTGTGGAACCGGACTTCTCGTGAGACAGGGAGCACTAGATCGGGATAATGTTTGCGGGTCGGCGACGCAGCGCGGCACGACCGCTGTAAGGCGGTTGTAAGTGTGAAATGTCAGAGTTGCGTCGTGCACCCCGGCCCCTAGCGAAGCTGAGCTCCCCAGTGTCTGACACAAAGTTCTCCCCACCGGTCACGCCCCCGCGGAGCCCTGGCGGCCCCGTCGAGGAAGGCGGGCCGGCGAACACTGGAGCTCGCTGGCCCCTGCCTCAGGAGTCCGTCTGGGGCAACCAGACCGACCCCCACGGCCTCCCCACGGCCGAGCGCCCCGAGGAGCGGCAGGAGCCCGCCGAGGAGCCCGAGCCGCCCAAGCGCAGGCGCGATCCCTACCTCGACAACGTCAAGTTCATCCTGATCGCGCTCGTGCCGCTGGGCCACTCGCTGGTGCCCACGCTCTCGGCCCATTCCTCCAGGGCCCTCTACATCTATATCTACATGTTCCACATGCCGCTGTTCGTGCTGATCAGTGGCTACCTGTCCAGGAACTTCTGGAACTCCAACGCGAAGACGAACAAGCTCGTCGACACGTTCGTCGTGCCGTACGTGATCGTGGAGATCGGCTACGCCGCCGTCCGCTACGGGCTCGGCCAGAAGTGGAGCCTCACGATCATCGATCCGGCGTGGCTCAACTGGTACCTGCTGGCGCTGCTGTTCTGGCGGTTGTCCACACCGGTGTGGAAGCGGATGAAGCACCCGGTCCCGGTGGCCATCGTGATCTACATGTTCGCCGGCTTCTCGCAGATCACCGGCGACTTCAGCATGGACCGCTTCTTCGGCCTGCTGCCGTTCTTCGTGATCGGCCTGGTGATGCAGCCCGAGCACTTCGAGATGCTCAACAAGCTGTGGGTCAAGATCGCCTCAGGGGTCACGCTGCTCTGCGCGGCGGCCGTGGCCATCGTCATCGCGCCCAAGGCGCCGCTCGACCCGTTCTACTTCAAGCACAGCTTCCAGGACATGGACCTGTCCTGGTGGATGGGCCTGCTGCTCAAGGCCGGGCTGCTGGTCTGCGCCCTGGCGATGTCCTTCGCGGTGCTGGCGCTGGTGCCGCGCGGCGAGACCTGGTACTCCGACCTCGGCACCCGCACGCTCTACTGCTACCTGCTCCACGGCATCCCCGTCCTGATCGCCAAAGACCAGGGCTGGCTGGCGCTGCCGTGGCTGCACGGGCCGCTCGGCGTGCTCGCCATCGCGTGCAGCTCGTTCGCGCTGGCGATCGTGCTGTGCCTGCCGGAGACGCGCACGGTCTTCAAGTGGGTGCTCGAACCACGCCTGACCTGGCTCTATCGCCGCCCCTCTGGAAGTTAAGCGGCCCTTCCACCTGAGTTAACGCCTTTGACCTGGTAGGCGCGGAGCATCGACACATGCGCGCATGTGTCGCCACCACCGTCCATCATCCCGAGGACGCCCGGATCATGCACCGGCAGATCAGGGCGCTGCTCGACGCGGGCCACGAGGTGACCTACGTCGCGCCGTTCACCTATTACAACGTCACCCCGGCCGTCGGGCTCACCGCCGTCGACGTCGCCCGGCAGGCGCCGTACGGGAAGGCCCGCGCGGCGCTCAGGCGCGGCATGCGGGACGCCGACCTGTTGATCGTGCACGACCAACGGCTGCTGCGCGCGCTGCCCCACCGGCGCCCTCCGGTCGTCTGGGACGTCCGCGAGGAGGTCTCGCCCAGGCGGCGGGACCGCGCGGAGAGACGGCACCACGTGATCACCTCCGCGGTGGTGCCCGAAGCGACCCTGGTGTCGTCCAGCCCGCCCCCTCCCGGCGACACCAGGGTCGTGCACATCGGCCGCCTGTCGGCCGAGCGCGGCGTGGCCGAGCTGATCGCGCTGGCCGAGCGCCTGGCGCCGCACGGCATCCGGATGGACCTCATCGGCGCCGCCGACCGCGACGTGCGCCCGCTGCTGCGCGACGCCCAGCGCGTCGGCCTGCTCGACTGGTTCGGGTACGTGCCCAACCGGCACGCCCTGCGCATGTCCGAGGGCGCGCTGGCCGGGCTGTCCCTGGCCCCCGACACCGTGACCGAGCCGCCCACGAAGATCCTCGACTACATGGGCCGCGGCCTGCCGGTGATCGCCACCCCGCAGGCCGCCCCGCTGGTACGGGCCGTCGGCTGCGGCCTGGTGGTGCCCCGGGACGTGGACGCGCTGCTGGACGCCGTCCTGGACCTCAAGGAGGACCCCGTGCGGCGGGCCGACCTGGGAGCGGTCGGGCACGCCGAGGCCCGGCTGCGCCACCACTGGCCCGATCAGGCGGCGGACTTCGTCAAGCTGGCCGAGTCGTGGGCGGCCCTGCCGGAACACGCGCTGGCGGTGTAGGAATGGCCAGCGGGCTCCCGGGTTGATGTACTGGACCCATGGCATCGCATCTGATCCAGGGCCGGACGGTGGGCATGCCTGTGCGAGTGGAGGACGCGGAGATCAGCAGCGCCTTCTACGCGGTGCGGGCCGACGCGGCGCGGGCGGTGATCGCCTATTCCGGCCTCGACGTGGCCGAGGTGTTCCCCGGCAAGGCCGTGTGCGTGCTGCTGTTCGTCGACTACCGCGACGGCGACCTCGACACCTACCACGAGTTCGGGATGGCCTTCCTGATCAGGCGGCCGGGGGCGGCGGGCTCGGTCGGGCTCGGCGACCTGCGCGGCGCGGGCGTCTTCGTCCACTGGCTGCCGGTCGACCAGCGGTTCACGCTGGAGGCGGGGCGGACGATCTGGGGCTTCCCCAAGGAGCTGGCCGACATCGAGCTGCGGCTCGGGTCGCCGTACAAGCGGTGTGTGCTGCGCAAGGACGGCAGGCTCGTGCTCGACCTGCTGATCAGGCCCGGCGTGCCGGCCCCGGCCGCCATGGCGCCGCTGGACGCCTTCACCCATCTGGAGGGCGTCACGCGGCGCATCCCCTGGTCCGTACGGGCCAGGGGCACGCGCGTGCGGCCGGGCGGCGCGCTGATCCGCCTGGGCAACCACCCCATCGCCAAGGAGCTCAGCGAGCTGGGGCTGCCCAAGCGGGCGCTGTTCGCCTCGACCGTCTCCCATGCCTCGATGACCTTCGGCGAGGCGGAGGCGGTCTAGACGATCGGCGGACGGCCGAGCTTGACCATGCGCCAGGCGGTGCGCCAGGCCATGGGACGACGCTCGCCTGCCGGCGTGCGCAGCCCCTCGAAGAAGCCGGCGAACCACGCCTTGATCGCGACCCCGGAACGGCGCTCGCGGATCAGGGTGAGCACCACCCAGTTGGTCAGGTAGAGGAACGCCAGCGGCCACGGCAGGTTGCGCCGCGCCAGCCAGACCCGGTTACGGGCGTTGAGCTGGTAGAACTGCGCGTGCCGGGTCGGCGGGACCTGCGGGTGGTACATGACGGTCTCGGCGTCGTACTCGATCCGGTAGCCCTCGCCCAGCAGGCGCCAGGCCAGGTCGGTCTCCTCGTGCGCGTAGAAGAACTTCTCCGGCAGGCCGCCGACCTGGAGGAAGGCCGAACGCCGCACCGCCGAGGCGCCGCCGAGGAACGTGGTGACCGGCGAGGAGCGCTGCGGGTCGCCCGCGCGCAGCCGGGGCACGTGCCGCCGCTGGCCGACGCCGCCCTCGGGGTCCATCACCCGGAAGGAGATCACCGCGAGGTCGGGCTCGGTGGCGAACCGGTCGCGCACGTGGGCGACGACCTTCTGGTTGGCGTACCAGCCGTCGTCGTCGAGGAACAGCACGACGTCGCCGGAGCACTCCTCGACGCCGCGGTTACGGCCGGCGGGAATGCCGGTGTTGTGGTCGAGCCGGATCGTCTTCACGACCGCGGCCGAGCCCTCGGGTGGCGTGGCCGACACCTGGGGCACGTCGGCGCCGTTGCCCACGATCACCACTTCGACGTCGCCGTCGACCTGGTTGAGCGCGGACTCGACGGCCCGGTTCAGCTCCGCGACCCGGTTGCCCATGGTGAGGATGACGCACGAGATCTTCAACGGGTCATCGTCCTGACGCGTTGAGGACACGAGCGGAGCATTCTTTCATGATCACCGAGTCTGCTGGTCTGCATCTTGTTGACAATGGTGGAGCTAAGCGTATCGGAACCGATGGTGAACCCCCACCGAACGGCGGACGTCCGATCAATACGACGGACGGGAAGCTCCTCCGGTTCCGACATGAGATCACCCAAGCCGCCTCGACGCCATAATGCTGATCAGATGGAGCACGGTCTGCAGCGCGGCGGCGATCGCGCAGGCCACGATGAGCACGCGGGAGGCCCCGAGCGTGCCGGTCGCCAGGTCGATCACCGCGGCCGCCACCGCGAGCAGCGACAGCTCGATCGGCTGCATGATCCGATGGAACTTGGTCGCCGCCAGCACCCTCCTGCCCAGACCGAGCAGCCCCGAACGGAACTGCACCGCCGACGCCTCGGAGGACGCGCCCAGCCCGCCCTTGGCCCGCGCCACCTCCACCAGGTCGGTCTCGGCCTTGATGAGGATGGCGCCGAGCGCGGCGGCGAAGCCGAGCACGGTGTACCAGTCGGGCAGGACGGCCGAGGCCCGCCAGCCGAGCCCGGCCAGCACGGCGGCCTCGGTGAAGTAGGCCCCGACGCGGTCGAGGTAGACCCCGGCCAGCGACGTCTTGCCCGTCCAGCGGGCCAGCTCGCCGTCGGAGCAGTCGAGCAGCAGGTAGACCTGGACGAGCAGGGCGGCCAGCACGGCCGCCCACAGCCCCGGCAGGGCCAGCGCGAAGCCCGCCGCGACCCCGGCGACCGTCATCACCCAGGTGAGCTGGTTGGGCGTGATCGACGTCTTGCTCGTCAGCCACGTGACGTAGATGGACAGCCGGCGCATGTAGAGCACGCCCGCCCAGTGCTCGCCGTTCCTGCGGTCGAGATGGCCCTCGGGCTGGGCGACCCGCCGCAGCTCAGCTACCGAAGGCCCGGACATAGTCCCCCACCCGATCGCGGATCTCGGAGTCCTGCATGCGCAGGTGCTCCAGGATCGTGTAACGGCCGGGACGGGTCGACGGCGCCAGCGCGACCACGTCGGCGAACTGCTCGCCGGTCAGCCCGATGTCGGCGGGCACGACCGGCAGCTCGTGCCGGCGCAGGCAGTCGACGACCTGCGCCACCCTGGCGGCGTCGTCCCGCAGGAAGAAGCAGAAGGCGGCGCCTATGCCGGCGAGCTCGCCGTGGTTGGAGGTGCCGGGGAAGAGCTGATCCACGGCATGAAGGATCTCATGATCTCCACCGCTCGCGGGCCGCGACGACCCGGCGACGACCATCGACATGCCGGACAGGATGAGCGACTCGGCCAGGACGGTCAGGAACGCGTCGGACTCGATGCCGTCGCTCCGGCCGACCAGCGCCTCGGCCGCGGTGCGGGACATCGAGCAGGCCAGGCCGTCGATGGGCTCGCCGCGCTCGACGCTGCCGAGCTGCCAGTCCTCGATCGCCGACAGGTTGCTGACGACGTCGCCGATGCCGGCCCGCACCAGCGACTTCGGCGCGTTGTGCACGAAGTCGAGGTCGACCAGGATCGCCAGCGGCATCGGCACGCCGAAGGTGCCCTTGCCGCCCTCGTAGGTGAGGGAGGCGGTGGGCGAGCAGATGCCGTCGTGGGAGAGGTTGGTGGCCACGGCCACCATGGGGATGCCGGCGAGGGAGGCGGCGTACTTCGTGGCGTCGATCGTCTTGCCGCCGCCGACCCCGACGACGACCTCGTAGGCGCCCTTGCGCAGGTCGGCGCCGAGTGAGACGGCCGCCTCGACCGACCCGTCGCTCACCCTGAACACCTCGGCCTGGTCGAGGGTGGGGGCGATCAGGCGCTCGATGTGGTCGCCCTGGCCTGGCCCGACGGCCACGGCCACGCGGCCGGAGGTGGCCACGCGGCTGTCGGCCAGCAGGGCGCCGAGCTCGGCGACGGCGCCGCGCCTGACCTCCATGGTCAGGGGCGCCGGCAGCATCCTCGCTAGAAGCGGCATGCGCGCTCCCTCTAGTAGCGAACGGCTATGGTGCGAGCCTTGGCCAGGTCGTCGTGGTTGTCCACCTCGACCCAGTCGACCTCGCCGATGGGCGCGACGTGGATCGCCTCGCCGCGCTCGACCATCTCCTGGTAACCGTCCTCGTAGTAGAGCTGGGGGTCGCGCTCGAACGTCGCCTTGAGCGCGTCGGCCAGCCGCTCGGCCGCGCCGGGCCTGATGAGCGTGGCGCCGATGTACTCGCCGTACGCCTCGGCCGGGTCCATCAGCTTGGTGATGCGGCGCAGCGAGCCCTCCGGGGAGAGGGTCACCTTCATCTCCTCGTCGGCCAGCTTCTTGACGTCGTCGACCGCGAGCAGGACGTCGCTCGTCTCGGGGGCGGCCAGCAGCGTCTTCTCGACCGAGACGGGGTGGACGGTGTCGCCGTTGACCAACAGCACGCCCTGGGCGAAGTAGTCGCGGGCGCACCACAGGGAGTAGGCGTTGTTCCACTCCTCGGCCTTGTCGTTGTGCACGAGGGTGAGCTTGACGCCGTGGCGCCTCTCCAGCTCCTCCTTGCGGTCGTGCACGGCCTGCGCCGCGTAACCGACGACGACCACGACCTCCCGCAAGTCCACCTCGGCGAGGTTGCGCAGCGAGATGTCCATGATCGTGGTTTCGCCGTCAACCGGCACGAGCGCCTTGGGCAGCGTGTCGGTGTACGGCCGCAGGCGTCGTCCGGCCCCGGCGGCCAGAACCATTCCCAGCAACGTGCACTCCTCGGTCGAGCATGACTACGTGTGCCCAAAGGTTAGTTGCCTTTGGCCCCTTCGCGGGTAATCCGGCGTTAGTCTTGCGTTCCCATCTCGCTCGCCTCGACGCCCGATCGGGGCGCGGCCAGCCAGCACGTGACACTCTCCCAGCCGAACAGCGCCCACAGGTACAGGGTCAGCAGCACGTAGCCCGCGGTCATCCAACCGGCCAGGGCGGCCAGCGAGACCGCCATCATCCGGCCGTCCCAGCCGAGGCCGAGCGTCGAGAGCCAGGCCGGCGGGTAGACGCGCTGGCGCAGCCGGTAGACCAGGTCGTAGTGGTGGAAGGCGAGCGCGCCGAGCAGCAGGAAGGTCAGCACCGGCGGCAGGCCGTGGGCGAAGCCGCAGGCGGCGACGAAGCTGTACTCGATGAGCCGCAGGATCGGCGGCACCAGCCAGTCGAAGCGGCCGTCGTGCGGGTGGGTGCTGCCCGGCCCGGCCAGCAGCAGCGTCACGGCGGGCGCGAACACCGCGAGCCCGTCGGAGCCGGCCACGCCGATCAGCAGCAGCACGCCGGTGACGAACGTGCCGGCGATCACCGGCGGCAGCGGCGGGAGCTGCCCGGCCACGAGCAGGCCCATCGCGCGCGAGAGCGGCCCGTCGTCGCGGTAGGCGACGACCTTGCTCTCTGGCACGGGGGTCATGTGCACGGAGATCACGCTGCCCACCTCCCGATCCGGCGAACCGCCGCCGCGCCCGCCCCGGCGGCCCTCACCGGGCCGACCTGGCCAGGCGCCCGGCGAGCTGGTAGAGGGCGGCGACCCCGCCCCAGCACAGCAGGGACACGAACGTCACCCTGGCGTCCCACACGGCGGCCGTGACGGCGATCAGCACCGTCCGCTCGCCGATGGGCAGGACGACGATCTTCCTGAGCCAGCGGGCGAGCGAGTCGCGCTCCAGCCGCTGGGCGAGCCCGAGCATCCCGTGGGCGTGCCGGGCGTCGGCCGGCTCCAGCAGCGACCGGGCGGGCCTGGCCCACAGCGCGCCGACGCGGCCGGCGTCGGCCACCGCCTCGGCGTAGGAGTAGTCGACGGAGTGGCGGACGACCTGCGTGATCATCGCGGCGGCGGCCAGGTACCAGATCGTGATCCCGCCATGGCCGAAGGCGAGCCCGGCGTAGACCAGGTACTCCTTCAGCCGGTCGGCCATGCCGTCGGCCCAGGCGCCGAGCGGGGAGAACGTGCGGGTGTAGCGGGCGAGCTGCCCGTCGAGGCAGTCGAGCGCGAACGACATCAGGAACAGCGCGCCCCCGGCCGCCCGCCCCGCCTGGGTGCCGGCCGAGAACCAGACGGCGGCCAGCGCGGCCAGGCCGATCGAGACGCCGGTGACGGCGTTGGGGGTGAGCTTGAGCCGGACGGCCGGCCTGATCAGGTGGCGTGACCAGGTCGAGACGAAGAACGTGGCGAAGAAGCCGTCGTCCACCTTGACCGAGGTGTCGAGCCGGACCCTGGCCTCGTCGACCTCGGCGAGCCTGGTCAGGGCGCTGTCGGCGGCGTGCTGGCCGGTCACGCGGTCGGCGTGCAGCGGGCCGATCGAGGCGGCGCGCACCCGTACGCCGGCCCTGACCAGGCCCACCAGCAGCAGGTCGACCGCCTCGACGGGGGTGACGGGGCCGAGCTTGCCCAGGTCGGCCAGCTCGGCCAGCTCCTCGGCGATGTCGGCCAGGGACGCCAGGTCGGCCTCGCCGGTCTGGAGCACGCCCCTGAAGGTGGCGTTGGCCTCCGGGACGGTGTGGAACGAGCTGCCGGCGGCCACCACCCGGCCGGACTCGACGCGTACGGGCGGCCGCATCGGCGCGGCGGCGGCGTCGTGGGAGACCAGCGCCCCGGTGTCGCGCGCAGGATGTTCGAGCAGCAGCGCCAGCGCCTCGGTGTGGGCGACGAGGTCGGCGGGCAGCACCACGACCGTGCCCGAGGAGACCCGGGCGATCTTGGCCACCCCGCGCAGGTCGGCCCCGAGCCCGCCGCCGGGGGTCACCACCTGGACGTCACGGACGGGAAGCGCGGCGAACTGGTCGCTCAGCCGGTCGAGGAGCGTGCCGTCGGCGCAGGAGAGCCGGCACGCCGGGGTCGTGGCGAGCAGCACCACCGAGGTGGTCGTGCCCTCGCGGGTGAGTGAGTCGGGCAAAGCGCAGGTCTCCTCCCGGTAGGGAGTGCGTGGACACAGCGTAGCGACAGGGGCGCGCAATATCACGGAACAGGACCGTTACGCTGCCGACATGGATGCAGCGCTGCGGTCGGTCGGAGTGCTCCTCGCGGGAGGCGTGGGGCAGCGGGTCGGACATGAGATACCCAAACAGCTCATCGAAGTAGCCGGGCGGACGATTCTGGAGCACTCGATCGCGGTGTTCGAGCAGGCGCCGGAGATCGACGAGATCGTGGTGCTGATGACGCCCGGCTTCACCGACCGGGTGAAGGAGATCGTGGCGAACGGCGGCCACCGCAAGGTCACCCGGATCGTGGAGGGCGGCCGGAGCCGTACGGAGAGCACGTGGCGGGCGTTGCGGGCACTGGGCACGCAGGAGTGCGACGTGCTGCTGCACGACGCCGTACGGCCCCTTCTGGAGCCGCGGATCATCACCGAGTGCGTGGCGGCGCTGCGTACCCACCGGGCCGTCAACGTGGCGATCCCGAGCTCCGACACGGTCCTGGTGGCCGTGCCCGGCCCGGACGGCGAGGTGATCGGCGAGGTACTCGACCGCTCGCGGCTGCGCCGCAGCCAGACGCCGCAGTGCTTCCGGCTCTCGGTGATCCGCGAGGCGTACGAGCGGGCCATGGCCGACCCGGGCTTCGCCGAGCGCCCGGCCACCGACGACTGCGGCGTGGTGCTGCGCTACCTGCCCGAGGTGCCCATCCACCTGGTCCCCGGCAGCGAGCGCAACATCAAGGTCACCCACCCCGACGACCTGCGGATCGCCGAGCAGCTCTTCGCGCTCAGGGGGTCCATCTCCTGACGTGTCCGGGCATGTCGTAGACGTTCGCGTGGAAGGCCCTTGACCTGCGGGTTGTTACCGTGCGGTCGCATGAGAAGACTGCTGGCGATCGGCGCGCTGCTCGGCTGCTACCCCGTCCTGCTGGCGTCGGCGCTGTGGCCGGCGCCGCTGCTGTTCGGGCTGGTCGCCGTGGTCTCCTACGCCGTCGAGTTCGCCGCGGGACGCCTGGCCGGCGGGCTGACCGAGCTGCTCGGCCGGATGCACCTCGGCACCACCCTGCGGTTCGCGGCCAGGGAGACGGCCGCGCTGCTGCTGGTGGCGCGGGTGTCGGGGGCCGGCTCGGCGTGGTTCGTGGCGCTGGCCGCCGGGCTGTTCGCGCTGCACGGCACCCGGGCCGCGCACTCGGGGCTGGCCATCCGCCTGCGGCAGACGCTCAGCAGCATGCCGGTGACCACCCGCAACCTCGACGTGTCCGCGCTGCGCATCCCTAAGATGCCGCCCCCGTTCCTGGGCGGCCACCGCGGCGTGCGCTTCCTCGGGCTCGACGCCCTGCCGGTGCTCGGCGCGACGTTCGGCGCGGCGGCCGGGGCGGCCGGCGCGGGCGTGGCGCTGCTGCTCGGCCTGGCCGGCGTGCTGGCGCTGCTGCCGTACGTGCGCCGCACCCGGCCGCTCGGCGACCGGGCGAGGGTGCTGGAGGTCGTGGGCGAGCAGGTCAGGGCCTACGACCCGGAGGTCATCCTGTACTTCTCCGGCGCGACGGCCGCCGCCTACCAGGCCAGGATGTGGCTGCCCACCCTCGAACGCATCAACCGGCGCGCCATCGTCGTGCTGCGCGAGCGCGGCATGGCCAGGCACCTGGAGTCGACCACGCTGCCGATGGTCTGCATCCCGTCCTCGGCCGACCTGATGAGCTTCCGCGCCCTGTTCAGCGCCAAGCTCTGCCTGTACGTCTCCAACGTCGGCCGCAACGTCCACATGCTGCGCATCCCGACGCTGCGCAGCGTGTTCCTCAACCACGGCGACAGCGACAAGGAGGCGTCGTTCAACCCGTTCTCGCGGGTGTACGACGAGGTGTGGGTGGCCGGGCCGGCCGGCCGCGACCGCTACCGGCGCGCCCGCGTGGGCGTCCGGGACGAGAGCATCCACGAGGTCGGCCGGCCGCAGCTCGAAGGCATCTCGACCGAGGGCCCCGGGCTGCCGTACCGGACCGTCCTGTACGCCCCCACCTGGGAGGGCTGGAACGACGACCTGTTCCACACGTCGCTGATCACCATGGGCCCGCGCATCGTGCGCGCCCTGCTGGACCACGACCCGCAGCTGCGGATCATCTACAAGCCGCACCCGCTGACCGGCCACCGCGACAAGAGCGCCGCGCGGGCGCACCGCAGGATCGTGTCGATGATCGAGGCGGCCGAGCTGGCCAAATCGAAGGCCAGGCATCCGTCGAGCCCCGGCGGGGCGCCGGAGATCAGGCACCTGATCGTCACCGGCGACAGCCCGCACCTGTACGACTGCTTCAACGCGTGCGACCTGCTGATCAGCGACATCTCCAGCGTCGTGGCCGACTTCCTGGCCAGCGAGAAGCCGTACGCCGTGACGAACGTCGCGGGGCTGCCCGAGCGCGCCTTCCACGAGCGCTACCCGAGCACCGAGGCGGGGGTGCTCCTCGGCGAGGACCTGGCGGCCCTCGCCGGTTTCCTGGACGGTGAGGACACCCTGGCCCGAGCCAGGATCAAGCTCAGGAGCTACCTGCTCGGACCGGAGTACCCGGATGCGCTGACCCGCTTCGACGCGGCCGTCGAGCGGGTCTTCTCGGGGTCGTGATCAGCGTGGCGGCCTGGACAACCTCCGCGGGCTGGTGAGGAAGCCCCATCCCCACGAGACGTGCATGGCTGCGTAGACGAGGGGCAGGCGCAGCTTGGCCGCGCCCGGCAGCCCGCTGCCGGTGACCGCCGAGCCGGCCACGATGGCCAGCGCGTAGCCCCCGGGGACGACGAGCGCGAGCGGGAAGAACGGCGACAGCACCAGCCCCAGCGCCATGGCCAGCACCGCGGCGGGCGGCGCCAGGTAACGCAGGTTGATCGTGCCCTCGTGGGTGCGCGCGACCACGCGCCGCCAGCGGCCGTAGTGGAAGTACTGCTTGGCCAGCGCCCTGACGTTGGGCCGCGGACGGTAGGAGACCCGCATGCGCGGCTGGAACCAGACCAGCCCGCCGGTCTGGCGGATGCGGTGGTTCATCTCCCAGTCCTGGGCCCGCTGGAAGTGCTCGTCGTAGCCGCCGACCCGGTCGAGCGCCGAGCGGCGGAACACGCCGAGGTAGACGGTGTCGGCCGGGCCCGCGGTGCCGCCCACGTGGAAGGCCGCGGCGCCGACGCCGATCTTGGAGGTCATGGCGCAGGCCACGGCCTGCTCGAACGGTGTGACGCCCTCGGCCGCCATGACGCCGCCCACGTTGTCGGCGCCGGTCTCGGCCAGCGTCTCGACGGCGACGCGCAGGTAGTCGGAGGGCAGCATGGCGTGCCCGTCGACCCTGGCGATGATGCCGTTGCGTGAGGCGGCGATGGCGGCGTTGAGCGCGTTGGGCGTGCGACCGGTCGGGTTGGGCACCACGGTCACCCGGCGGTCGGCCGCCGCGATGGCGTCGGCGACCTCCTGGGTGCGGTCTTGGGACGGACCCACGGCGAGGACGACCTCGATCTCACCGGGGTAGCTCTGGGCGAGGACCTGGTCGACGGCCTCGCGAAGGTGCCGCTCCTCGTTGAGGACCGGCATGACGACGGAGATGGGGGGCCAGCCGCGCGTCTCCGCGGGCGCGTGCGGCGAGTCGGGGAACTGCTTCATGGCGGGGCTCACGCTACTGTACGACCAGGGGAGAAGGGCAATCGAAAGCCCCGGTGTCCCCGGCGGATCCGAGGAGGAGGGCATGCGCGAAGCGGGCGAGGAGGACGGCGGCGTGCTGGTGGGCGGCGACGCCTACGGCGGCGTCAGGCTCACTCCTGCCAGCCGTCCACGCAGGCCCGTGCGGAGCGCCAAGGCCCGCCGCCGCAACGTGATCGTCGCCGGCCTGCTGTCCACGGGCATCCTGGTCACCACCGGCGTGGTGTGGGCGACCCCGCGCCAGATCGGCACGGTCGACGCGGGCGTGACCGCCCCCAAGTCCCAGGGGGCCGAGAACATCCTGCTGGTCGGCGTCGACAAGCGCGACGACCTGACCCGGCAGCAGCAGAACCAGCTCAAGCTGGGCCGCGAGTCCGGCCAGCGCACCGACACGATGATGGTCATCCACCTGTCGGAGGACCACCAGCGCGTCACCGTGGTGAGCCTGCCCCGCGACACCTGGACGACGATCCCGGGCAAGGGCGACCACAAGATCAACTCGGCCTACCAGTTCGGCGGGCCGAAGCTCACCATGCAGACCGTCAAGGCCGCCACCGGGCTGGAGATCAACCGCTACATCGAGGTGAACATCCTCGGGTTCATCGACGTGGTCGACTCGCTCGGCGGCGTCACCGTCTGCACGCCGATCCCGATCAACGACCCCAAGACGGGCCTCAACCTGCTCGCCGGCACCCACCAGCTCCAGGGCGCCCAGGCGCTCGGCTACGCCCGCACCCGCGCCACCGCCCGTTCCGACCTCGACCGCATCGACCGGCAGCAGCAGGTCATCTCCGCGCTGCTCAACCGGGCGCTGAGCGCCGACACGCTGGCCAACCCGGCCAAGCTCGCCGCGTTCGTCAACTCCACGCTGAGCACGGTGAAGGTCGACCCCGACGACGGGCTGATCGGGCTGGCCACCCAGTTGCGCGACGTGTCGCTGGAGGACGTCCGCTTCGCCGACGTGCCGCTCGCGAACGTCGACTTCAAGGCCCCGACCGGCGAGTCGGCGGTGCTGTGGGACCGTCCGGCGGCCCGCGACATGTTCCGCCGCATCGACGCCGACCAGGACCTCGCCAAGCCCGTCCCCACCAAGACGGCCACGCCGTCGCCGGTCAAGACCGTGGTCCCGCCGGAGAGCGTCACGGTCAAGGTCATGAACGGCACGCTCATCACGGGGCTGGGGGCGCGTACCAAGTCGGCGCTGGTGGCCTCCGGGTTCAAGGTGCCCGGCGAGCCGGGCAACACCGGCAAGAAGGACCACAAGCAGACCCTCGTGCGTTACGCCGCGGGCCAGGAGGCGGCCGCGCGCCTGGTGGCGTCCGTCATCCCGGGCGCGGAGCTGAAGCAGGCCGCCGACGTCGAGGGCGTCGAGGTGATCGCCGGCAGCGACCAGCCGAAGATCAAGAAGCTCAAGC
The DNA here is from genome assembly GCF_044465345.1 of Nonomuraea sp. NPDC049684. NCBI lineage: Bacteria > Bacillati > Actinomycetota > Actinomycetes > Streptosporangiales > Streptosporangiaceae > Nonomuraea > Nonomuraea sp. NPDC049684. Next base: position 684,042 of record NZ_JBITLO010000002.1, read on the forward strand.
AGCCGGACACCCCGGCGAGCAAGCCGAGCTCAACGCCGACGACCAAGACCGCCATGGAGAACATATGCAAGAAATAGGCATAACCAGGTAAAGCCAGGGCACGTGATTGCCATGGTGGTCAATTCATGGCAGGAGGACCCCTGTACCGTCCTGCACGTCGTGGGGGATCTCGACGTGGCGGGCGCGCCTCGGCTTCGCGCCGAGCTCGATCAGGCGCTGGCGGCGGCCGATCCGCTCAACCTGGTGATGGACCTGACCGAGGTGCCCTTCTGCGACTCGGTGGGCCTCGGCGTCCTGGTGGCGACGCTCAGCCACGTCCAGGACATGAGAGGACGCATGATCCTCGTCCTCGGGCCCGGCATGATCCGTCACCTGCTGACGATCACCAACCTCGACCGGCACTTCGAGACCAGCGCCTCGCTCGGCGAGGCCCGTGCCGCCCTCGATCCGGCCGCCTGACCGCCTCCGGCCGGGATCATGGACGTGATGTCATCGAGGGCACATCTCCCCGGAGCCGCCGGCTCGTAGGCTCGCGGGAAGATCCCTCTCACGTCCGGAGGCCCGTGCGTTGTTCGATGAGTTCCCCGAGCCTGCCCGCTCCCAGCTCGCCGCGGCCTTCGCCGAGGGCAGCACCCGGCCGGAGTGGTGTCTCGCGGAAGGACGCGCGCGCCTGGCGTTCCGGGCCCCCTTCGCGGGCGCCGACCTGCCGCCGGATCCGGGCCGGCTGACGTACCGGCCGGCCCGCGACCTGCACCCCGACGAGGTGCTCGCCCTGCCCATGCGCGTCTCCGAAGGCTCGCTCGACCACGACACGCAGGTCGAGCCGGCCACCGCGGGCGCCGCGCAGGAGGCCCGCTGGATGTACGACGACCTGCTCAACCGCAAGGCCAAGCCCGGCGTCCGGCGCATCGTCGCCGGGACCGACGTGGGCGACACGCCTACCGCGAACGCCTTCCTGCATGCCGGATACTCGGAGGTCGGCCGGCTGTGCCGCTACTACTGGAGGGCTTCGTGAGACTTGGCGTGATGTTCGACCGGGATCTGCCGCCCGAGGAGCTGATCCCGTTCGCCCGGGCGCTCGACGAGACCGCCGCCGACGACCTGTGGGTGGTGGAGGACCTGGGCTGGACCGGCGGCGTCTCCGCGGCGGCCACCGCGCTGGCCGTCACGTCCCGGCTGCGCGTCGGGATCGGCATCACCCCCGCGCCGCTGCGCAACCCGATGCTGCTGGCGATGGAGATCGGCAACCTGGCCCGGATGCATCCCGGCCGGCTGGCCGCGGGCATCGGGCACGGCGTGCAGGAATGGATGCGCCAGGCGGGCGCCGCCGTGCCGTCGCCGCTCGCGCTGCTGGAGGAGACGATCACGGCCGTACGCGCCCTGCTGCGCGGCGAGACCGTCACCCTGCACGGCAAGGCGGTGCACCTCGACGGCGTGTCGCTGGTGCATCCGCCGGCCGTGCCGCCGCCCGTCCTGGCGGGTGTGAAGGGGCCGCGCTCGCTGGCGCTGTCAGGACGCCTCGCGCAGGGCACGATCGTGCCAGAGGGCGTCGGCCCGGCGCAGCTTCCCGGCGTCGTCGAGCGGATCGCCGGGGGCGACGACCACGAGCTGGCCGTGTTCACCTTCCTGCACATCGGCGAGGAGGCGGACCGGCTCGCCCATCCGGTGGTCCGGGACCAGGCGGCCTACCTGGGCGTGCCGCCGCACGAGGTCGTCATGGCGGCCGGGACCCCCGAGCAGGCGGCGGAGCAGGTCAGAAGCATGTGGGCGGCGGGTGCGCGGACGGTGGTCGTCCGGCCGCTGGGGCGCGACCCACTGCCGCACGTGCACGCCCTGCTGTCGGCGCTGTAGCCCCACCGTCTCTTCCCCGGCGCCCTGGCGTCGGGGGTGTGGTTCCTATGGCCGAATGGCGGAGGGCCATCGGTCGAACGGCCGATGGGCCTCCGCCGCCGGTTCGCCACGATCGTTTTCATGAGGCTTTTGCTGGTAATCGTGGCAATTGTGGCGGTCACCGGGTGCAGCGTGCGCTTCGACAGCGACGAGGTTCCCGCCGTCCGGACGTTCCCGTTCACGGGGGCCGAACTGAAGATCTCGTCGTCGCTGGGCGGGGTGCGGGTGCTGCCCGCCACCAGCCCGGCCGTCGAGGTGCGGCGCTGGACCCGCGGCAAGGCGTCCACCAGCCCCTCCTGGTCGCTGCGCGACGGCGTGCTGCGGCTCAGCGCCGACTGCACGCTCATCGTCGGCGACTGCGGCGCGCGCTACCACGTGAAGGTCCCGGCCGGGGTGCGGCTGACGATCGACTCCCCCGACGGCGTCATCCTGAACGGCCTCACCCAGGACGTCGACGTCTCCAGCGGTGACCGCATCGAGGTCAAGGACACCTCGGGCATGCTGCGTCTGCTGACCGACTCCGGCACCATCGAGGGGGACGGGCTGCGGTCGTCCAGCGTGCGCGGACGCACCCTGGACGGCTCGATCTCCCTGGCCTTCGCCGCGCCGCCCGCCGACCTGGACCTGAAGTCGCGGGAGGGCGGCGTGACCGTCCGCGTGCCGAAGGACTCCTACCAGGTGAAGGTCGAGAGCCAGGACGGCTCCGAGCACTCCGACATCAAGAGCACGAAGTCCAGCTCCAGGACCATCCTCGCCCGCAGCACGTACGGCAACGTACGCGTCCTGACCCGCTGACCCCGTCCGGCCGCGCCGGTGTTTCGGAGGCGCGCCGGTGTTTCGGAGGCGCGCCTCCAACCTGTAGGGGCGCGCCGGTGTTTCGGAGGCGTACCTCCAACCTGTAGGGGCGCGCCGGTGTTTCGGAGGCGTCAGCCGACCTCCGCCTCCTGCCGCGCCTCCACCGTCCGCACGGACGTCTCCGCCTGCCGCACGGCCTTCCAGAAGTACGTCGAGCTGGGCTTGCCCGCCTCGGCGTACTTCTCGGCCAGCGCCCTGGCCATCACCACCAGCCGGCGGCCGCGGAGCTGGAAGCCCGCCGCCTCCGGCACCGCGCCGAGGGCCCGGTGGTTCCAGTACGTGGCCAGCCGCCGCCAATGCTCGGCCTCCTTCCCACCCGCGCCACACGCCTCGCAGGCCAGCAGGACGGCCAGCTCGTGGGCGGCCCTGGCGTCACCTCTCTCCGCCGACCGCAGCCGGAACATGCCCAGACGTCCCCAATGCAGCGGAACCCGCAGATCCGTGGGCGAAGGCCGCCAGGACGACTGCTCGCCGGGCGCGGGCTCCAGGACGTCCCCGCCGGTCAGGGCGGCGGCCGGCGATCCGTTGCGGCGTCGCGCGGCCTCCCCCGCCTCGGCCTTGGCGGCCTGCCACAGGGCGCTGAACTCGGCGGTCAGCTCCTCCACGGACTCGATGGGCATGCCGGACTTCACCGCGATCACCTGGCACACCTCGACGATGGTCCGCATCAGCATGAAATCCGGCACTTTCTGCGACCTGCCGTTCAGCAGGTCGGAGACGGTCGACTTCGGCAACGGCCGGCGCCATCTGTTTCGTTCGGGGTCTTCGGCCAAAAGGGCGAGCGCGACTTTTTCGATCCGTTTCAGCGAGGGGTTTCCGCATTCGATTTCACGCAATCTGTTCAGACGTGTCACGAGCAGAGCAAGGTGATCTTCGCCTTGATCGACATCCTTCATGAGCCGCCCCGGTTCGGACACCGTTGTCCGGTTTAAGAGTGGAAGTGGCATTTCGAGAAGGCGGGCAGGCGCCACCCTCTCGTTGCGTTGAGATAAGCAGCCATAGTGCCATAAGTCGGTCTTGTGGGGGTGCCATGCTCATCACACACATCCGCCCCTCTAGACCTTCTCGGCCGAATCCATCCGATGTCGTCCGAATACGTCCGAGGCAAGCGCGATCATGGCCGGAATGATCAATTGCGCGGACGCGCCCCCGAGTCCCGCTGGTACTCCTACGTCAACGAACAAGCCCGTACGGCAAGGGGACACGAATGAGCAAGGCAACCCTCATCTGGTCGGCGGTCAGCGGCGCCCTGCTCGCGCTGCTCGTGGGTGTCGTCGCCGGCCTGCTCGCCACCGGGAACGGCAGCACGGTCGCGGGCGCCATCATGGCGGGCGCGACGGCCTCCGGCGGCTTCGCGGCACTCTGGATCACCGGCACCTCGGCCGTCCACACCTGGCTGAACTCCCAGAAGCCCGAGACCCCTTCACAAGACACCAGCAACTGACCGCCCCCGCCCCCCGGCACGTCCAGCACCCGCACACCCCCGCACCCGCACCCGCACGGACGGCGAACGCATCGAGGACCGGTCGGAGACCCCGCACCGGTCCCACACCTCCGCCTGACCGCACCTCCCCTGACCGCACCTGCCCGGACGGGCCCCGCCTGACCGCGCCTTTCCCGGACCGCACCTCCCCCGAGCCCGTCCCACACCTGCCGTTCCGCTCCTGCCTGTAGACGGCGGCGGGTTACGCTGGCGACCGTCCTGCACCCATTTGTCACGAAGGCAGCACCCGGAGGCGCCCATGGCGATGCCCAGGAAGGGCTCGCGGCTCATCACGGTCGACGGCACCGCCTTCCGCTGGCAGGTCAGCCACAGACCCTCCTTCGACGACGGCGGATCCGCGGCCCCGCTCACCTTCGTCGTCGAACGCGACGAGGCCCCCGGCCGCGTCCTGCTCGTGTCACTCCCCTGCGCCCGGCCGGACAACTGGCGAGGAGCCCGGACGATCGCGGTCCGCCCGCCGCTCGTCGCCGCATGCGTCCGCCGCGCACTCGAACACGGCTGGACCCCCGCCCGACCAGGCCCCCGCTTCACCCTCGCCGTCACCGAGGACGAACTGACCGAACTCCTGGGCGGCCCGCCCGCCTACCTGGTCCCCTTCCTCTGGGGCATGATCCCGGAAGGCGGCACCATCAGGGACCTCCCCCGCGCCAGGCAGATCTGGAGCCGCGAAAGCACCGACACCGACCACACGCCATAACACGCCCCCACCGTCGACGGGCAAGGTCGAACCACGCATCCTGGATCGTCACCTTCCTCGACGGACGCCCTAGACGGCGGACAGCTTCGACCCGGTGTCCATGTCAGTGATCCCGCCCGCCCGCGGCCGGGACGGCGAGGGGCCGGAATCCTGCGACTTTCCGTCAAACCCGGCAACGCCCCCGGCCATCACGCCATGCACGCATCACGATTCGCGGGCCTCCGACTCCCGGACCCGCGCGAATTCCGAGCGATGACGAAATCCCTCTCGCCCTTCACAACCCCCGATGACGCGCAATTCGCGGCAACCTCCGCCGAAATTCCCGCGGGTCTTCGAGATCCCATTGCTCACCATCCGGGACGCCGCCGAGCGCCGGAATCAAAGGGAAACCGCTGAAAACCCCGCGCCTATGAACGGCCTCGTACAACGCCGCGGACTCCGAACCGGTGACCCTCTCAAAGGCTTCGTGCGCGACGTAGGCCAGCAGCTCGAAATCCGGCCCCTCCTCCTCAAGGCGACGCACCATGTCCCGCGAGCGGGCCTTCTTCGAGGCGGAATATGCCCTCTTGAGATCCAGGTAAGGTAACACCTGAGGCAGTTCGATGAGCAGGTCCGGGCAGTCGGCGACCCTCTCGAACGATTCTCGCCCGAGGCTGATGAGCCAGCTCACGAAGTATTCGAACCCGTCCAGCGAACCACTGCTGAACACCCACCAATGGGCGGCGTACAAATCCATGGTGCAACCGCGCGCCTGAAGACCCGTCCACAGGCATTGGTAGTCGATCAGCTCTTCCGGAGAACGACCGGAAAGCTCCTCCAGCATCCACGCGAGCCGCGCGTCCTTGGTCTCAGCCGCACGGCCGGAGCGCTCGATCAGTTCCCAGAAGCCGTCGACGTCCATGGCCGGACATGCTGACATCGCGAACGAAGCAGCGTAAAGAAACCCCTGAGCCCCTGAAACCATCAGGGCCGCCACCTAGGAAGCCGCCGCCCCGCCCTGCTCCCGGCGTACCATCTCCGCGATCCACACCGGCGCGAACGGCGAGGTGCACCCCGGGGACGTCGGATAGTCCTTGAGCACCTCCAGGCGCTCACCGATGTCGATCGCACGGGCGCGGTGCTCGGCGTGCTCGATCCCGATGTGAGCCAGGCAGTTGTTCATCTCCCACTGCAGGCGGTCGGGGGCGTCCTTCATCTCCGCCTCGATGACGTCGAGCAGCTCCACCAGGTCGAGCCCCTCGGGCTTCTTCGCCACGCGCTCGACGGTCAACGCCCACCCGGCGCTCGCGACCAGCGGATCGGGATCGGCCGACCAGGCCACGCGCAGCTCTTCGGAGTGCGGGCTCTTCTTCACCACGTAGTTCACGAGCCAGTCGCGCACCTTCGGCGTACGCGCCTGGCGCACCATGGTGTCCAGTTCGTCCCGCTCGAACGCCTTCGGACGGCAGACCAGCGTCGCCAGCAACCTCGCCGCGGTGTCCCCCGTCGCCCAGAGCTCGCGTGCGAGTTCCTGCTGCGTCTTCAGCCGCTTGGCGAGGGCGCGCAGCTTGCCGAGGTTCACGCCGTGATCGTCGCCGTGCCTCTCGTTCACCTCGCGCGCCTTGGGATCCTCCAGCTCGGCCAGCTCGGCCATCACCTCGGTCAACGTCACCCCGGCCACCTCCTCAGAAGCACCTCCAGCCTAAACGCGTCGTAACGTACTTTGGTGTGTCTCCGTGACCGACCGGACGGGGACTGCATGGAACAGGGCAAGGCTTCGAGGTGGGACGGCGTCACTCTGCGGTCCAGCTACAAGGACCACCTGATCGAAGGACGCGACAAACTGGCCGACGCCGCACGTGACGGCGCCTGGCCCACAGTCTTCGAGCTGCTCGAAGAGCATCCCGAATGGGTCAACGGCGGCAGAGTCGGCGGCACCAGCGGATACGCCCCGCTCCACCAGGCCGCCTGGCACGGCGCCGACGTCAGCGTCGTGCACCGGCTGGCCGCCCGCGGCGCTTGGCGCACGCTCCGTACGGCTCAAGGAGAGCGGCCGATCGACATCGCCACGCGCCGCGGACACCACCACCTCCTGGCACCGCTCGCCCCGGTCATCCACCACCACCTGCCGGCCGCAACCCTGAGCTCGATCCTGCGCCACTTCCACGCACTGATCCACGAACGCGCCGACGACCTGGTCACCGAGCACCAGCTACGCCTCCCCGAACTGGAACCTCTGACCGAGCAACGGCACCCGGCCTGCTGGTTCGCCGTCCCCGGCATGTACGGCGGCTTCAGCTACCGGCTGGAGCGAACCCAGCTGACCGTGGAAAGCTGGTGCCGCGTCGTCGGCGGTTCGGGCCAACGCCACCTCATCGACGAACACGGCACCCGCCTGACCGCCGAAGGCTTCGTCTGACCGACTGCCCCCACAGGCCCTCCAGCTGAGCTCTCGCCTCCTACAGCACACCGATCACTCACCCCCGATCGCCCGACGAGCCCCACTCCACCATGCATGACGAGCGGACGAGACTCCGTCTGGCAACCCGCTTCTTGAGGATTTAGCGGCTCTTCACCATGTGCCGGGTACTGGTGGGTCCCCGCATGAAGCCAGACGACCTCCTACCTCCAGACCAGCCGCCTGAGGAAGTCCAGCGCCCGGAAGGCCGAGCACGAGTCCCGGCTGTAGTTGGCGCTCATCCCTTAGTCGTCTGACATCCCTTGCATTCACCCATCGGGCGCGCTACAAAGCCTGAATTGCCGCACTTCTTCACACAGCCCCGGTCAAGCTTCAAAGGCGAGCGACGATAGGCCGGCATGGATATGCACACCCGTTCACACATGCATCTTACGGGGGATCAGACTCCTTTTAGAGTTAACCTTTCTCCAGGCGCCATACAGTGTGGGCCGTATATAGGAGATCATGTATCATCTCATACTTATCACCCGAAACATCTCGATATATAATATGCATCTCGAGACTTTCCAGAGTGCGAAGCGCCCGCTCGGCCCATGCCGCAATCTCCGAATGAGGGACCGAGTTTCCCGGGATCGTCATCCCTGCACCTAGACACTGAAGGTAGTAGTCACGACTCCTGACCAGACCGTTCCGATTTAAGTCCGAGCAAACCTGCTCCCAGGTGAGCCAGGTTTCGGGTTGAGACCCCTCGACGTGAGCGGCTCGCATCCTGTATCGAAACTCGACCAGATCAACCACGCAACGACCCGGCCCACTGTTCTTTATATGCACGGTCCAGCGAGAGCGAATATGGCTACTCGCCACTCTCTCGTCGCCTCTGGTGCCCAGCGTGGCCGAGATGGACTTCGAGAACTGATCGCGGGCGATGAGTAAGCCGCCTAGTATCACGACAAGATTGGCAGCAGTTTGGACATCGAATACAGTCAGTCGCCATGGCCACACCGCAAGCATGGATGGAGCGACGTTACGTCGAACTATTTCCCACACCAGGTCGATCAGCAGAAATATTACGATAACGCCCGGAAGGACCGTCTGCATCCGCCGCCGCCGTATACAAACAGGCGCGCCATTTATTTTTACTCTCTTGTGGACACCAGAAGCCCTCACAGCATGCCAACGAACCGACATGCCGCTCAGTTCCACGGACATTCGGATGAGCCATAAATGGCGTTTGGTGCTCTCGTCAGGAATTGGTGTTGGTCTGATCACCTCCTCGCGAGGGAACTGGCCCAGACCCGCCTGGACGAACTGCTGTGCCCTTTGCACGCTTCTCGATGGCCTTCCGCGCTTATCGGTGATTCCTGCCGGCACGTAGGTTTGTCCTGCCATGGCCGGTCCGGTGCCCCTCGCGGCAGCCAAGGAGAAAACCACCGCCCAAGCGCGCCTCGCACAACATCTACTGAGCTCTCTTCCGCCGGCAAGGGATATCTCGGGCGCGCAGCACGGTTCGGACACCGTCCAAGCGGCAGCGCTCTCGCCCCTGGCCATCCCGAGGACAGCGAGACATTGGCCGCGTCCACGCCATGGGCAAACGCGCCGTCGGGACAATGGACAGTTGGAAGGTGACGGCATAGCCGCGCATCGAGCAGCCGGACTCCTGGAGACCATCGTCCTGCAGCTCAACACAGAAAGCCACCGCTCATGGTTGAAGGGGACTCGCTGATCTTCTGCCACTCTGACCTGAGGCGGAGCTTGAGGCAGGGCCAAACCCTGTAACGCCACGAGTAGGCGCATCATGCGGCTGAGGTCTGCCACGGCTCTCATTGAGGTGCTGCGGCGTGGGCAAGGTCTGAGAAGAGCGAGCATCAGGCGCGGCCAGGTCCATCATGCTCGGATGTGCCGCTTGCCGGTACGTACCAGGGCGTCGGGACGATCGGTGTGCCGCAGCCCATCGCGGGCAAGTGCGCAAGGGCCGAGGTTTGCGTGCTGGTGTCCTCGGCGCCGCGGTGTCAGCAACGAAGGGAACTGCGGCCTCGGCCGGCCTCGACCGTTCATCCTCAAGAAGTTGCCAGTTGCGTGACCTGCACGTCCACTGGATGCCTGGCTCCTACAACTGAGCCCGCTCGGGGATCGACGACCGTCTGTTCCGTCCGCGCCGCGTCTCTCACGGAACAGGCACGGAACAGTGATCGTTAGCCCGGCAACCACAAGACAGCGAGCCCCGCCTCAGCCGACCGGCAGGCGGGGTTCTCGCACGTCAGGGGCTACTTGAGGAGCTGGCGGGCCATCACCATGCGCTGGATCTGGTTGGTGCCCTCGTAGATCTGGGTGATCTTGGCGTCGCGCATCATGCGTTCCACCGGGAAGTCCTTCGTGTACCCGTACCCGCCCAAAAGCTGCACCGCATCAGTGGTGATCTCCATGGCGGCGTCCGAGGCGGCGCACTTGGCGGCGCTCGACAGGAACGTCAGGTCCTTCTGCGGCTGTCCGTGCATCGCCAGCTCGCTCTTGGCGGCGGCGCGGTACGTCAGCTGCCTGGCCGCCTCCAGCTTCATCGCCATGTCGGCGATCATGAACTGCAGGCCCTGGAAGTCGCCGATCGGACGGCCGAACTGCTTGCGCTCCTTGACGTAGCCGATCGCGTAGTCGAGGGCGCCCTGGGCGATGCCCAGCGCCTGGGCGGCGATCGTGACGCGGGTGTGGTCGAGGGTGGCGAGGGCCGTCTTGAAGCCGGTGCCTGGCTCGCCGATCATGCGGGACGCCGGGATGCGCACGTTCTCCAGGATCACCTGGCGGGTGGGCGAAGCCTTGATGCCGAGCTTCTTCTCCTTCGGCCCGAAGGAGACGCCTTCGTCGGACTTCTCCACCACGAAGGCGGAGATGCCCCGGGCGCCGGCGGACGGGTCGGTCACGGCCATCAGCGTGTAGTACTCGGAGACGCCGGCGTTGGTGATCCACATCTTGGTGCCGTTGAGCACGTAGTGGTCGCCGTCGAGGACGGCGCGGGTCTTCATGGCGGCGGCGTCGGAGCCCGCCTCCGGCTCGGACAGCGCGTACGAGAACATGGCCTCGCCCCTCGCCACCGGCGCGAGGTAACGCTGCTTGAGCTCCTCGGACGCCGAGAGCAGGAGCGGCACGGTGCCCAGCTTGTTCACGGCCGGGATGAGCGAGGACGACGCGCAGGCCCGCGCGACCTCCTCGATGACGATCACCGCGGCCAGCGCGTCCGCCCCGGCGCCCCCGTACTCCTCGGGAACGTGGACGGCGTGCAGGTCGGCGGCGACGAGGGCCTTGTAGACGTCCCAGGGGAACTCTTCGGACTCGTCGGCCGCCGCGGCCTGCGGCGCGATCTTCTCGTCGGCCAGGGCGCGGACCGTCTCCCTGAGCATGTCGTGCTCTTCGGCGGGCGCATAGAGAGGGAAGCTCATGCCTAGATACTAGGACGTCCGAGCACTTTGTTACCAGCTAGTACGGTTTGCGAACAGACGCAGGTGGCACGAAGGAGGTAGCGAAGGCCGGTAGCATGCCTGGCGATCGAAAGGAGCTCGCTCGTGCCATATCGCCTCACGGTGATCGGGACCGGATACCTGGGCATCACGCATGCGGCCTGCATGGCGGATCTCGGATTCGAAGTCCTTGGCCTCGACATTGACGCGGACAAGATCCGCCGGCTGAACGACGGTGAGCTCCCCATCCACGAGCCCGGGCTGGAACCCGTGCTCCGCCGTGGGCTCGACTCCGGGCGTCTTCGCTTCACCAGCTCCTACGAAGAGGTCGCCGCCTTCGGCGACGTGCACTTCGTCTGCGTCGGCACACCGCAGAAGAAGGGCGAGTACGCCGCGGACGTGTCGTACATGGACAGCGCCATCGAGTCGCTCGCGCCGCTTCTCGACCGCGAGTGCCTGGTCGTCGGCAAGTCCACCGTGCCGGTCGGCACCGCCGAGCGCATGGCCGACAAGCTCGCCCGCCTGTCGCCGGCGGGCGTGGGCGTCGAGCTGGCCTGGAACCCCGAGTTCCTGCGCGAGGGCTTCGCGGTGGAGGACACCCTGCACCCCGACCGCATCGTGCTCGGCGTGCGCTCGGAGCGGGCCGAGAAGGTGCTGCGCGACGTGTACGCGCCGCTCGGGGACGTCCCGTTCGTGGTGACCGACTTCGCGACGTCGGAGCTGGTCAAGACGGCGGCCAACGCCTTCCTGGCCACCAAGATCTCCTTCATCAACGCCATGGCCGAGGTCTGCGAGGCCGCGCACGCCGACGTCAAGCAGCTGTCCGAGGCGCTGTCGTACGACGACCGCATCGGCGGGCGCTTCCTCAACGCCGGGCTCGGCTTCGGCGGCGGCTGCCTGCCCAAGGACATCAGGGCCTTCATGGCACGGGCCGGCGAGCTGGGCGCCGACCAGGCGCTGACGTTCCTGCGCGAGGTCGACGCGATCAACATGCGCCGCCGCGCCCGCATGGTCGACCTGGCCAGGGAGCTGGCGGGCGGCTCGTTCCACGGGTGCACGGTCGGCGTGCTGGGCGCGGCCTTCAAGCCGAACTCGGACGACATTCGCGACTCCCCCGCCCTGGACGTCGCCGTGACGATCGGCCACCAGGGCGGACAGGTCACCGTCTACGACCCGATCGCGCTCGACAACGCTCGCAAGGCTCACCCGGAGCTGAACTACGGCGAGTCGGCCGTCGAGGCGGTCCGCGGGGCGCACGTGGTGCTGCTGCTGACGGAGTGGAAAGAGTTCCTGGAGCTCGATCCGGAGGAGCTGGGCGCGGTGGTCGCGACCCGGCGCATCGTCGACGGCCGCAACGCGCTCAACTCCGAGGTGTGGCGCTCGGCCGGCTGGCACTACCGGGCGCTCGGCCGCCCGTGACCTCCGCGCGGCGCCTTCCCGAACGCCCGGGACCCCTCAGCACGGGGAACCGGGCGCCCGGGTAAGTCCGTTCTGCCCCTGGACGGCCCTGAGTTGCCTGCTCAGAGCTCCGCGGCCTCCGCGCGCAGCTTCTCACCCTTGGCGTACGCCTGCTCCTTGAGACGCCCCTGGAACTCCTCCATGCGCTCGCGCAGCCCGGCGTCTGAGGCCCCGAGGATGCGGACGGCCAGCAGCCCCGCGTTGCGCGCGCCCCCGACCGCCACCGTGGCCACCGGCACCCCGGCCGGCATCTGGACGATCGACAGCAGGGAGTCCATCCCGTCGAGGTACTTCAGCGGCACCGGCACCCCGATCACCGGCAGCGGCGTCACCGAGGCCAGCATGCCGGGCAGGTGCGCCGCCCCGCCGGCCCCCGCGATGATCACCCGGATGCCGCGGGAGGCCGCCTGCCGGCCGTACTCGATCATCTCGACCGGCATGCGGTGGGCCGAGACGACGTCGGCCTCGAACGGCACCCCGAACTCCGCCACGGCCTCGGCCGCGGCCTTCATCACGGGCCAGTCGGAATCCGACCCCATGACGATCCCGATTCGAGCTGTCACGTGTACTCCCCGGTCATGAGGTAGACGGCGGCGTGGCGGGCGCGGGCGCGGACCTTGTCGAGATCGGCGCCCAGGGCCGTGACGTGCCCGATCTTGCGGCCCGGACGCACTTCCTTGCCGTAGAAGTGCAGCTTGATGCCGGGGTCGTGGGCCAGCACGTGCTCGTAGCGCTTGAACAGGTCGGGGTCGTCGCCGCCCAGCAGGTTGGCCATGACGACGACCGGGGCGGTCATCGCGGGCGAGCCGAGCGGCAGGTCGAGCACGGCCCGCAGGTGCTGCTCGAACTGGGACGTGGTGGAGCCTTCGATCGTCCAGTGGCCGCTGTTGTGGGGGCGCATGGCCAGCTCGTTCACCACGAGCCCGCCGGCGGTCTGGAACAGCTCCACCGCCAGCAGCCCGGTCACGCCCAGCTCGTGGGCGATCTTCAGGCCGATGCGCTGGGCGACGGCGGCGTCCTCGGGGTCCATGCCGGGGGCGGGGGCGAGCACCTCGACGCAGATGCCGTCCTGCTGCACGGTCTCCACGACCGGGTAGCTGACGCCCTGCCCGTGGGGCGAGCGGGCCACCAGCACCGCGAGCTCCCGCTCGAACGGCACGAAAGCCTCGGCCATCAGCTCGACGCCGGTGGCGAACGCCTCGGCCACGTCGTCGGGGGTGCGGCAGACCCACACGCCGCGCCCGTCGTAGCCGCCGCGGACCGACTTCAGCACGACCGGCCAGCCGTGCTCGTCGGCGAACGCCGCGGCGTCCGCCGCCGAGGCGACCCTGGCCCAGGCCGGGCAGGGCACGCCGATCGCGGTCAGCCGTTCGCGCATGACGGCTTTGTCCTGTGCGTGCACGAGCGCGTCGGCGCCCGGGTGGACGGCGTGGCCGTCGGCGATCAGGGCCCTGATGTGCTCGGTCGGCACGTGCTCGTGGTCGAACGTGATCGCGTCGCAGCCCTGGGCGAAGGCCCGCAGGTCGGCCAGGTCGCGGTAGTCTCCGACCTGGGTGTCGACGATCACTCGTGCGGCGCTCTCCCCGGGGGCGGCGGCCAGCACCCGCAGCTCGACCCCGAGCGCGATGGCCGGCGGCTGCGTCATCCGGGCGAGCTGACCGGCGCCGACGATGCCGACGACCGGCCCGATGGGACTGTAGGAACTCACGTGAGGTGAGCTTACCGGGACGGAACGACTACCTCGCCGTTGTCAACTCGCCCGCCCCCGGCGCAGCCCGAGCGTCCTGATCCGGTTGCCCGTGCCGACGAGGCCGGCCATCACCACCAGATCCGTGCGCCCGCCCTTGTACGTGAGCCGCACCGCGTCGAACACCAGGACGGACCCGGCGGCCACCGGGATCGCGAGGGTACGCGTGCCGAACAGCTCGACGTCGGCCCGGTTCGCGGTGACGTCCTTGAGCAGCCCGCGCAGCGGGTCCCCCGGCGGGAAGCGCACGCCCGCCACCCCGGCCGGGTCGGTGAGGTACGTCAGGTGCCGCTGCGGCACCAGCCGGGCCTGCCTGACCAGCGACGACGGCGCCTCGGCGGCCTCCCGCGCCGGCTCGCCGGGCACCGGGACCGGCCCCGCGCCCAGCCGCCAGCGGCCGTCCTCCAGGAAGAACAGGTAGTACGCGGGCGAGGGCTCGCGGGCCAGCGCGGCGAACCAGTCGCCCGCGTCCGGCAGCAGGTAGACGGGGTCGGCTGGACGGGCTGGACGGCCGTTCCGGGTCGCCTCGCAGGCACGGCCGTCCAGCGTCCGCTCCGCCCACGTGGTCAGCTCCCGTACGGCGGCGCAGTCCCGCCGCTGCCAGGCCTCGTCGAGCTGCCTGAGCAGCGAGAACGCCTGCTCGGCGGTCGCCGGGTCGACCCGTGGCGCGGCTGCCGGGGCAGGCGTGCGGTCCTCCTGGAGCACCGGGGCGCCGCCGGTCGCGCCACAGCCCGCGGTGAGCAGGGCCAGGACCAACGCGAGCAGTCGAAGCGGCACAGGTGGCTCCCGGGAGGGCGGCCGTCTGGAGCGGCAGGTCCGACATCGCGGGCGGGCCCGCGATCTGAACGGCAGCGTAATGCCGATCTTTCAGAAATGCCGCCCATAAGGCGATATTTCTAGAAGTGGTCTTTGCGGGGCATGTTCGGCCCCCTGACACCGGCCGTACGACATCGCCGGTACGCTGAGGTGGTCAGTCTCGCCGAGGGGAAGGACCGAGCGCGGACGTGGAGTTTGCCAAGCGCCTCTACCAGCGGTTCGAGTCCCTGGTTCACGAACTGGCGAAATTCGGGAGCATCGGGGCCGTCGCCTTTCTGCTCGACACGGGTGTCTACAACCTCTTCCTGCTCGGCTTCGAGTGGGGCCCCCTCACCTCCAAGGTGCTCGCCACCACGATCTCGGCGACCTTCGCGTACCTGGGCAACCGCTTCTGGACCTTCCGCCACCGCGAGCAGAGCGGCCTCGGCCGCGAATACTTCCTGTTCTTCCTGCTCAACGGCGTCGCCCTGCTGTTCGGCCTGCTGGTGATCGGCTTCACCAAGTACACCCTCCACCTGCACGACGGCCTGAGCCTGAACATCGCCAACTTCGCCGGCGTCGGCCTCGGCACGCTGTTCCGCTACTGGTCGTACAAGAAGTGGGTGTTCCTGGAGGCCACCGAGCCGATCCCGGTGGAGCTGCCGGAGCTCAGGCAGGACCGCTGACCACGCGGTTCCTGCTGTCCTCCTCGGCCGGGCGCAGGAAGATGGCGAACGTCGCCGGCCGGCGGCGCACCAGTTCCAGCCGTCCGCCGTCGGCGGCGGCCAGCGCGCGGGCGAGGGTGAGCCCGAGGCCGGTGCCTCCGCCGCCGCTGACGTTGCGTTCGAAGATCTTGGGTGCGATCTCGTCGGCGATGCCGGGGCCCTCGTCGGCGACCTCGATCACGATGTAGTTGTCGCCGCAGGTGCTGGTGACGGTGACCGTGCCGCCGCCGTGGCGCAGGGAGTTCTCCAGCAGCGAGGCGATGACCTGGCCGAAGCCGCCGGTGGTGGCCATCGCCTTCAGGCCGCGGGTGCCGTCGAGGTGCAGCGTGCGGCCCGCCTCGCGGAAGACCGGCTCCCACTCGGTGATCTGCTGGATGAGCACCTCGTCGATGGCGACGGGCTCGGCCTGGGCGTGGCGCTGGCGACGGGCCGCCGCGAGCAGCTCGTCGATCACCGCGGTCAGGCGCTCGGCCTGCACGATGGCCGCCTCGCCCTCCTCGCGGACGACCTCCGGCTCGTTCGAGGCGGCGACGATCTCCTCCAGGCGCATGGTCAGGCCGGTCAGGGGCGTGCGGAGCTGATGGGAGGCGTCGGTGGCGAACTCGCGTTCGCGGGTGAGCAGGTCGGAGATGCGGGTGGCGCTGCGGTCGAGCACCTGGGCCACGCGGTCCAGCTCGGGGATGCCGTAGCGGTGCTTGCTCGGCCGCGCGTCGCCCGACCCCAGCCGCTCGGCGATCTTCGCCAGGTCCTGCAGGGGCAGCGTCAGTCTGCGTGACTGTACGACGGCCAGGCTCACGGCCACCGCGAGCGCCGCGACGGCCAGCGCCACGATCAGCAGCAGCCTGGCCCGGACGTCGCGCTCGACCTGATCCCGGTCACGACTTATCCGGACGTAGACACCGGTGTTGGTCTGGGCGTCCTCGGTCATCAGGTGACCCGACGCCGGCGCCGTGCCGACGACGGTCACCCGCAGAGGGGTTCCGCGTTCCCAGATCTGGATGTACCTGCCCGGGTACTTCTGTTCCAGTTGTTGCGGGTCGAGCGGGGTCTCCTGGACCCGGGCGTACTCGACCTCGCCCACGAGACGCTTGGCTTCCGCCCCGAGCTCCTGAGCCGCCTCGTCGACGATCAGACGGCTGACCACGACGCCCAGGGGGACCCCCAGCAACAGGACCGCGATGACCGCGACGACCAGTGTGGAGGAGAGCAGTCGACGGCGCATGCGCCTACTCGCGTTCGAACCGGAAGCCGACTCCCCGGACCGTCGTGATGTATCGGGGCTTGGCGGCATCGTCGCCGAGTTTGCGGCGCAGCCAGGAGATGTGCATGTCGAGGGTCTTGGTCGAACCCCACCAGTTGGTGTCCCACACCTCGCGCATGATCTGCTCCCGGGTGACGACCTTGCCGGCGTCGCGGACCAGGACCCGCAGCAGGTCGAACTCCTTGGTCGTCAGGTGCAGCTCCTTCTCCCCCATCCAGGCGCGGCGGGAGTCGGCGTCGATGCGGACCCCCTGCACGACCGGGGTCTCGGAGGTGCCGCGCCGCAGCAGCGCGCGCACCCGGGCCAGCAGCTCGGCCAGCCGGAACGGCTTGGTCACGTAGTCGTCGGCGCCGGCGTCGAGGCCGACGACGGTGTCCACCTCGTCCACGCGGGCCGTGAGTATCAGAACCGGGGTGCCGTGCCCCTCGGCACGGATCCGGCGCGCGACCTCAAGACCGTCCATCTCTGGCAGCCCGAGGTCGAGAACGATGAGGTCGATGCCGCCCGACAGGGCCCTCTCCAGGGCCTGCGGGCCGTCGGGGCTCACCTCTACCTGATAGCCCTCGCGGCGTAGCGCACGCGCGAGTGGCTCGGAGATCGAGGTGTCATCCTCGGCGAGAAGTACGCAGGTCATGAAGCGATCGTAGGACCTTAGGCGATCGTTTCCCGGGCACAGCGCGCGGTTTGACTTGTCGTTGACCTATCCATTGACCTGGGCAAACGAAGCTAAATAAGGGTTAGTCGTGATTAAATTACCGCGATTATCGAGGGGAAAACACAAAGCGCTCCAGGCTTTCCCATCACACCACGTACGCCCGCATCCGCGGGACGCGTCGCGCCCGGCGCGGCGCCCGGAGCGTGATACCCCGATCCGGGCGCCGGAATGCCTGGAACGTGCCGTTCAGAGCCAGCTCGACCGGACGGACGCCGCCGGACCGCCGGCCGGGGCGGTGCCGAGCTCGCCGGCGCGCACCCGGTCGAGCAGGCGGCGGACCGTGTCGACGATCTCGGGGGCGGTCTCCCGCAGGCTCGCCGCGTCGCCCGCGCCGACCTCGGCGGGATCGACGCCCGACTGCCGCAGCACGCCGTCGAGGTCGGCCAGCCGCTCCCCCAGCCACTTCAGCGGCTCGGCCGACAGCTCCTCGTCGAACACCCGCCGGTCGGGCTCCCAGCCGCTGGAGCCCGGGTGGTGGTGCGTACGGTCGAAGCTGCCCGGCGTGCCGTCGACCGACTCCAGCAGGTCGACCCGCCAGATGAGCTGATCGACGACGATCGGACGGGCCGAGTAGATCGACCCCTTGAGCTCGCCCGGCGCGAGCCTGCGGATCTCCAGGCGCACGCCGTGCTCGGCGCCCTCCTGGTGCTCACCCGGGTCGGGGTCGACGAAGTACAGGTCGCCGACGGCCACGCCGATGCGCTCGAAGCCGAAGAGATAGAGCATGGAGACCACTCCCTCACAGGTGTCCTGGGCTCGCCTCCCCCAGTATCCGTCAGTGGGCGGCGAGCGGCCCGAAGACGACGGCCCCGCCGCCCGGGCGGGCGGCGGGGCCGGAGAGATCAGGGGGGCTCTAGTCGTCGACGGAGTGGGGCTCGGCGTAGCGGGCGAGGTAGAGCTGCTCGCCCAGGCTGCGCATCAGGCCCAGCTCGGTCTCCAGGTAGTCGATGTGCTCCTCCTCGTCCTCAAGGATGTCCTCGAAGATGCGGGCGGAGGTGATGTCGCCCTTCTCCCTCATGAGCTGGATCGCCGGGCGCAGCCGTTCGACCACTGCCAGCTCGACCTCAAGGTCGGCCTTGAGCTGCTCCTCGACGGTCTGGCCGATGTGCAGCGTGCCCAGGCGCTGGTAGTTGGGCAGCCCTTCGAGGAACAGGATGCGGTCGGTCAGCCGTTCGGCGTGGCGCATCTCCTCGAAGGACTCGTCGCGCGTGTGCTTGGCCAGCTTGGTGTATCCCCAGTTCTCCTGCATCTTCGCGTGCAGGAAGTACTGGTTGATCGCCGTGAGCTCGGCGGTCAGCTGTTCGTTGAGGAGTTCGATGATCTGCTTGTCGCCCTGCATGAACGGGCCCCTCGTCACGGTGCGGCTATGCGGTCGTCAGTTCTTCAGACTGCTTCAGGATCGCACAGATCTTCCGTACACAACGGGCACAGTCCCCACCGGCCCCAGTGGTGTCGCGAATCTGCTTCGCGCTCTTCGCCCCGGAGGCGATGCAGTCGTGGACCTCGTTCTCGGTCACAGCACGACAAATGCATACATACATCCGGGGACAGGCCTCTCAAGCGAGCAGGAAGGGGACGCCTTTAGGTTAGGCACACCTAAGATAGCTCACTTCGGTAAGGCTTGCCTATGTTAGAGGCGTCACATTCACCTGACCCCGCAGGTCAGTGGCCTCTCGCCCGCCACTCCTCCAGGTGCGGCGCCTCCGCCCCGATGGACGTGGAGTCGCCGTGACCCGTGTGCACGACCGTCTCCGGCGGCAGGGACAGCAGCCGCCCGGCGATCGACTCGATGATCGTGTCGAACGACGAGTACGACCGCCCGGTCGCCCCCGGCCCGCCCTTGAAGAGCGTGTCGCCGCTGAACAGCACGCCCGCGTCGGGCGCGTGCAGGCAGACCGCGCCCGGCGAGTGGCCCGGCGTGTGCAGCACCTCCAGGGCCACCCCGCCCACCGAGATCTTCTCGCCGTCGGCCAGCGGCGTGTACGCCACCTCCGGCCCGTACACCTGCTCCCAGAGCACCTGGTCGGCCGGGTGCAGCAGGATCGGCGCGCCGGTCAGCTCGGCCAGCCGGGCGGCGGCGTTGACGTGGTCGTTGTGGGCGTGGGTGCACACGATGGCCTTGACCCGGCGGCCGCCGGCCCGCGCGGCGATGGCGTCGGCGTCGTGCGCGGCGTCGATGATCACGACCTCGCGCGCGTCGCCGACCAGCCAGACGTTGTTGTCGACCTCCCAGGTGCCGCCGTCGAGCGAGAACGTGCCGGAGGTGATGACGCGGTCGATCATCAGAGCACCACCACCGAGCGCAGCACCTCGCCGCGGTGCATCTTCGCGAACGCCTCCTCGACCTGGTGGAGCCCGATCGTCTCGGTGACGAACCGGTCGAGCGGCAGCCGGTTCTGCAGGAACAGGTCGATCAGCATCGGGAAGTCCCGCGAGGGCAGGCAGTCGCCGTACCAGGACGACTTCAGCGCGCCGCCGCGGCCGAACACGTCGAGCAGCGGCAGCTCCAGCCGCATCTCCGGCGTCGGCACGCCCACCAGGACCACCGTGCCGGCCAGGTCGCGGGCGTGGAACGCCTGCTCGAACGTCTCCGGCCGGCCGACCGCATCGATCACCACGTCCGCGCCGAACCCGCCGGTCAGGTCGCGGATCGCCTCGACCGGGTCGCTCTCCCGCGAGTTGACCGTGTGCGTCGCGCCGAACCCGCGGGCCCACTCCAGCTTGCGGTCGTCGACGTCGACGGCGATGATCCGGGACGCCCCGGCCAGCGACGCCCCGAGGACAGCCGCGTCGCCGACGCCGCCGCAGCCGATCACGGCCACGCTGTCGCCGCGCGTCACGCCGCCGGTGTTGATCGCCGCGCCGATGCCGGCCATCACGCCGCAGCCCAGCAGGCCCGCGACCTGGGCCGGCGCCTCGGCCGACACCTTGGTGCACTGGCCGGCGGCCACCAGCGTCTTCTCCAGGAACGCGCCGATGCCGAGCGCGGGCGACAGCTCGGTGCCGTCCTTGAGCGTCATCTTCTGGGTGGCGTTGTGGGTGGCGAAGCAGTACCACGGCCGGCCGCGCAGGCAGGCGCGGCACTGGCCGCACACCGCGCGCCAGTTGAGGATCACGAAGTCGCCGGGCGCCAGCCCGGTGACGCCCTCGCCGATGGCCTCGACCGTGCCCGCGGCCTCGTGGCCCAGCAGGAAGGGGAAGTCGTCGTTGATCCCGCCCTCGCGATAGTGCAGGTCGGTGTGGCAGACCCCGCAGGCCTGCACGTTCACCACCGCCTCGCCCGGCCCGGGGTCGGGGACGACCACCGTCTCCAGCGAAACTTCCTGGCCCTTACCGCGGGCGATCACGCCCTGCACTTCGTACGGCATGGCAGCCATCTTGTGTCAGGAGGATGATCTCCGCAAGACATAGGGCTGGACCACGCCGAGGCCTCTTGCCGGCCGTCTCCTGATCTTGTGGACCTCGATCCCGTCCGGCGCCGCGGCCAGGCCCTCGGCCAGCTCGGAGTCGACCAGGATCGTGCCCGGCCGGGCGATGGCCGTGAGCCGGGCGGCCAGGTTGACGGTGGTGCCGAACACGTCGCCCATCATGGGCACGACCGGCCCGTACGCCATGCCGATGCGCAGCTCCAGGCTGTCGGCGAGGTCGAGGGCGATCGCGGCGGCCTGGGCCGGCGCGGGCGCGGTGAACAGCACCTCGTCGCCGAGCGTCTTGACCAGCCGCGCGCCGTGCGCGGCCACCACGTCGGCGGCGCGCGACTCGAAGCCCTCGACCAGCGAGGCCAGCGCCCGCTCGTCCAGCTCGCGCGAGCGGCGGGTGAAGGAGACCAGGTCGGCGAAGCCCACGGCGATCGACACGCGGGCCGGCCCCCGCTCGTCCTGGTCGTCGGCGACGGCCAGCAGGCGGGTTCCGGCGGCGGCGAGCTGGGCCCGCCAGACGTGCACCAGCAGGTGCTCGAAGTCGGGCAGCAGCGCCTTGGCGGTGTCGAGGACGCCGTTGAGGTCGGCGTCGGTGCGCGCGTCCTGGATCACCGTGCCGATCACGATCTCGGCCTGCCACTGCGCCAGCCTGGCGGTGGTCTGGCCGAGCGCGCGGGCCATGCGGATGACGGCCTGCTCGTCGAGCAGGCCGCCGTCGAGCAGGCTGCGCACCCGGCGCAGCGCGGCCACGTCGGCGTCGCTGAACGCCACGGCGTCGTCGGGGAACTGGGCGAAGCCGAGCGCCCGCCAGATGCGCTGGGCGAGCTCCTGCGACACCCCGGCCCCGGCCGCGACCTGCGCGCGGGTGTGGCGGGCCGGCATGCCGACGAGCGTGCGCTCGATCTGCTCGGCGGTCGGCCTGCCGGGCGGTTGGGTGGCGTTCACGATCAGCAGGCTACGCCAACCTCAGCGGCCGTCGATCTCTCCGTCGGACGCGTCCTCGACCAGCTTGAACAGGTCCATGCGGACGTCCTGGATGCGCGGGATGTCGCGCAGGACGATCTGGCCGCGCTCGCCCGCGGACTCGACGGTCAGCGTGCCGCAGCCGAGCATGCGCTCCATGAACGTCTGGTCGGAGCTGACGGTGTTGACCTTGGCCATCGGGATCTCGTCGGTGGACTTGTTGAGCACGCCCACGCTGATCGTGAACCGGTGGGTCGTCAGGACGTACCCGGTGTTCTTCCACTGCAGGTAGGGCACGAACGAGAAGATCGTCAGCAGGATCACGGCGATGACGACGACGGCGATCCTGCCGTAGGAGGTGACGCTCTCCCCCCACGTGGTGGGGAAGAAGTAGAGGGCCGCACCCGCTGCCGCGGCGATGAGGATCAGCGCGAAGAACGGGCCGACGAGGCGCTTCCAGTGGGGATGGAAGGATCGGACGCGCTGCTCACCCTGCGTCAGATGGTGGTCGGGAAGGGTCATGCCGCACATGCTGCCACCAACCCGGCCGAGCGGCTACGCCCCGGCTCAACGGGCGGCCCGCACGTGCACGACGTCTCCGGCGCCCAGCGTGTAGCGCTCGCCGCCGGACTCGACCTGGAGGTGGCCGGAGCCGTCGATGCCGGTCGCCCGCCCGGTCAGCACCTGCTCGCCCGGCAGCTCCACCCGGACGTCGCGGCCGACCGTGGCGCTGGCGGCGAGGTAGGCGGCGCGCAGCCCGGCGGCCTCGGCGTCGCCGCCGGCCGCCTCCCACTCGCGGTAGTGGCCCTCGACCTCGCGCAGCACGGCCCGCAGCAGCGGGTCGCGGTCGACGCAGGCCGCCTCCTCGATGGCCAGGGACGTGGCCGTCTCGACCGGGGCCTCCTCCGCGCGCAGGGAGACGTTGAGCCCCATGCCGATGACGACGGCGTCGTCGACCCGCTCGGCCAGCACCCCGGCCAGCTTGCGCTCGCCCACCAGCAGGTCGTTGGGCCACTTCAGGCGCACGTCGACCTCGGCCAGCCGGCGCACGGCCGAGGCGGCGGCCACGCCGTACAGCAGCGGCAGCCACCCCTGGGCCGGCACCGGCGCCGTGGGCCTGAGCAGGACGGAGAACGTCAGCCCGGACCGCGGCGGCGCCGACCAGGCGCGGTCGAGCCGGCCCCGGCCGGCGACCTGCGACTCGGCCACCAGCACCCGGCCCTGCTCGGCCCCGGCCTGGGCGGCCAGGGCGAGGTCGGCGTTGGTCGAGCCGGTGGTCTCGACGACGGTGACGCCCGTCCACAGGGCGCCGGGACGCACGAGCGCGCGGTTGAGCGCGGCCTCCGAGAGCGGCGGACGGTCGAGGTCGGAGTAGCGCGAGGAGGCCATCCCCCTATCTTGGCCGAACTCGCGCCGAGGTCGTCGCACCGCACCGGCTGGTCTCGAAGTCCGCATGAGGGGTAAAGATGGGGGGATGAGCAGACGTCCTGACCCTCGCAACTGGGCTTCGTGGCGGCCCTTCGGCCTCGGGTTGCGCAAGCCGAACAACTACCTGGAGCTGTGGAAGGCGTTCAGGTCGGTCAAGGGGAACAGGCGTTACGCCTGGCGCATACTCAACCAGGGCACCTGCGACGGCTGCGCGCTCGGCACGCACGGCATGCGCGACTGGACGATGGACGAGATCCACCTGTGCAACATCAGGTTGCGCCTGCTGCCGCTCAACACCATGCCCGCGCTCGACGTGTCGCTGCTGCGCGACGTCTCCGGGCTGGCCGGGCGGAAGAGCGCGGAGCTGCGGGAGCTGGGGCGGCTGCCGTACCCGATGCTGCGGCGGGCCGGCGAGCCCGGCTTCACCCGCCTCACGTGGGACGAGGCGCTGCGGGTGGCGGCCGAGCGGCTGCGCGGCGCGCGCTTCGGCACGTACCTGACCAGCCGCGGGGTGCCCAACGAGAACTACTACGCGGCGCAGAAGGCGGTGCGGGCGCTCGGCACGAACAACGTCGACAACGCCGCCCGCATCTGCCACTCGCCCTCGACGGTCGCGCTCAAGCAGACCATCGGCGCGGCGGCCACGACCTGCTCCTACACCGACTGGATCGGCTCGGACCTGATCGTCTTCATCGGCTCGAACCCGTCGAACAACCAGCCGGTCGCGATGAAGTACCTCTACCACGCCAAGAAGGCCGGCACCCGGATCGCCATGGTCAACGCCTACCGCGAGCCGGGCATGGACAAGTACTGGGTGCCCTCCAACGCCGAGTCCGCGCTGTTCGGCACGAAGATCACCGACGAGTTCTTCGGCGTGAACGTCGGCGGCGACATCGGCTTCCTCAACGGCGTGCTCAAGCACCTCATCGAGAACGACTGGGTGGACAAGGCGTTCGTGACCGGGCGCACGTCCGGGTTCGAGGAGGCGCGCAAGGCCGTCGAGGGCCAGTCGTGGGCCGAGCTCGAAGCGCTCTCGGGGGCGACCAAGGAGCAGATGTTCCGGCTGGCCGAGCTGCTCGGCCGGGCGCGGTCGGCGGTGCTGGTCTGGTCGATGGGCATCACCCAGCACGCCTACGGGGAGGACAACGTCCGGGCGATCGTCAACCTGGCGCTCGCGCGCGGCTTCCTCGGGCGCGACAAGTGCGGGCTGATGCCGATCCGGGGGCACAGCGGGGTGCAGGGCGGGGCCGAGATGGGCGCGTACGCGACCGGCTTCCCCGGCGGCCTGCCGATCACCTCCGCCAACGCCGCCAAGTTCACCGACCTGTGGGGCTTCCAGGTGCCCGACACGGCCGGGCTGACCGCGACCGACATGATCGACGCGGCCCACCGGGGCGAGCTCGACGCGCTCGTCTCCTCCGGCGGCAACTTCCTGGAGGTGCTGCCCGACCCGGCCTACTGCCGCGAGGCGCTGTCCAGGCTGGGGCTGCGGGTGCACATCGACATCGTGCTGTCCTCGCAGATGCTCGTTCCGGGCGAGGGCGACGTGCTGCTGCTGCCCGCCCAGACGCGCTACGAGATGGTCGGCGGCGTGACCGAGACCTCCACCGAGCGGCGGATCATCTTCTCGCCCGAGGTCGAGGGGCCGCGCGTGGGCGAGGCGTGGCCGGAGTGGAAGATCTTCTCCGAGCTGGCCGCCCGTACCCGTCCGGAGATCGCCGACCATGTGCGGTTCACCGGCACTCCGCAGATCCGTGCGGAGATCGAGCAGGTCGTGCCGTTCTACCAGGGCATCTCCGGGTTGCGGAAGTTCGGGGACAACGTCCAGTACGGCGGCCGCCACCTCTTCGCCGACGGCCGCTTCCAGACGCCCGACGGGCTGGCCGTCTTCTCCGTGGTCGAGCCGCCCGCCCTTGAGCGCCCCGACGGCACGTTCAAGGTCGCGACCAGGCGCGGCAAGCAGTTCAACAGCATGGTCCACGAGCGGCTCGACGGCTTCAACGGCGCGGCGCGCGAGGCCGTGCTGATGAGCCCGTACGACGCCGACCGGCTCGGGCTGGCCGACGGCGCCCCGGTCGAGCTGCGCGCGGGCGAGCGCTCCTACCAGGGCAAGGTGCTGCGCGCCCCGCTGATGCCGGGCAACCTGCAGATCCACTGGCCGGAGGGGAACGTCCTGCTCGACGAGGCCCGGCGCTCGCCGCAGGCGCGCATCCCCGACTACAACGCGGTCGTCACCGTGCGGCCGCTGTGAAGGCGCGTCCCGGGCCCACCACCCGCGTCCGCATCCGGGAGCTGGCCGGGTCCGGCGCCCGCGACCGGCGCGACGACCTGGCCACGGAGGAGCCGCTGGAGATCCGCCTCATCGGCGGCGACGGCGCCCGCAGGACGGTCGCCATCACCATGCGCACCCCCGGGCACGACTTCGAGCTGGCCGCCGGGTTCCTGAGCGGCGAGGGCCTGGCCGGGCCGGACGACATCGCGGCCATCGCGTACTGCACCGACGACGACCTGCCGCCCGAGGCCCGCTACAACACCGTCACCGTCCGCCTGCACGGGCCGGTGCCCGACCTGCCCGCGCTCGACCGGCACTTCCTCACCTCCAGCGCGTGCGGCGTCTGCGGCTCGGCCGGCCTCGACGCGCTGCACGGCCGGTGCAAGCCGATCCCCAGGGGCTCGCTCGAACTCACCCCCGAGGTCCTCTACGGCCTTCCCGGCGCGCTGCGCGCGGCCCAGGGCGTGTTCGGCAAGACCGGCGGGCTGCACGCGGCGGGCCTGTTCTCGGCGACGGGCACGCTGCTGGCCTTGCGCGAGGACGTCGGCCGGCACAACGCCGTGGACAAGCTGGTCGGCTGGGCGGCGCTGGCGGACCGGCTGCCGCTGGCCGAGCACGTGCTCATGGTCAGCGGCAGGGCCAGCTACGAGATCATGCAGAAGGCGCTGGCGGCCGGCGTCCCGGCGGTCTGCGCGGTGTCGGCGCCCTCGTCCCTGGCCGTCGATCTGGCCAGGGAGTTCGGGCTGACGCTGGTGGGGTTCCTGCGCGGCGAGCGCTGCAACGTCTACGCCGGGCAGGAGCGGGTCGTCACGTCCTAGTCGGCGGCAGGGCCGTCCATCTCATCCTGGGGTTCCTACGCGATGACGGAACCCCAGGATGATCACGGCGGCTCGTGTCCCGGTTGGATGTGCCTTGTGAGGGCTATTCGCAGGTGACGGGGTACACGCCTTCGGCGGATGGCTTGTTGTGGTTCAGCACCTCAAGCCGGACCACGCCGGAGGTCTTCGTGTCCCGGTGCCAGTGGGAGGCCTGCACCTGAAGGTAGCCGCCGCTGTTGGTCTTGTACGTGGCCGGCTCCATCGGCTTGCCGTCGACGACCCAGCGCCAGGTGATCTCGGTGTCCGGCGCGGCGCGGAAGGCGCCGTGAGCGGTCACGTACGGGGCCTCGGCGCAGTCGCCGAAGTAGTGGACCGGCTGGAACTCGCTGATCCGCACCGTCCCCGGCGACGAGTCCACCGGCACGCAGGTCACCGTGTACGGCTTCTCCTTGACCGGCTTGTTGTGGTTCAGCACCTCAAGACGGATGACGCCGGTTCCGGAGGCCTTGGGGTTGATGTAGAAGAAGTCGCCGATCGACTGGGCCCTGCCGGGCTTGGCGTCCTGCGTCCTGACCGGGCCGGGCTTGCCGTCCACGACGACGCGGTACCGGACGTCGGCGTCGCGGTCGGTGGTGATCCGGGCGTCCACCCGCAGGCCGATGGAGCCGGTGCAGTCGCCCCGGTAGACGGGCGTCAGGACGTAGGGGATGGCCAGCTTGGCCGGGTCGGGGTCGGCCGTGCAGGACAGGGCGAACGTGCGCTCGGCGGCCTGGGCCGCGCCGGGCTGGGTGGTCAGGGCCAGCTTGTGGGAGCCGGTCTTCGACTGGTCGAGGCTCCAGGCGGCGGTGACGTCCTGCGACCTGGGCTGGGTGCCGGCCGGGAAGCTGACGGTCTGGTGCTGCCACTCGGCGCCGTCGAGGGTCCACCAGTAGCCGACGCTGGCGGCCGGGCCCGCCGGGAGGGTGATGCGGCCGGTGGCCTGGTAGGCGATCGGCTCGTCGCAGTAACCCGCGTAGTCGCCGGGCGTCAGGGCGCTGATCGCCGCCTGCGGCTGCTGCGCCGGGGGCTGCGTGGTCGTGGTCGGCGTGGGCGTCGAGGAGATCGTCGGCGTCGGGGTGGGCGTGTTGGTCGGGGTGGTGGTCGGCTTGGGGTCCGGCGTGACGCGGCAGGTCACCTCGTACGACGCCCGCGCGGAGTCGTGGCCGCCGGCGTTGAGGATGCGTACCGACCGCCAGCCCGAGGTGGAGGTGCCCACGGACAGCGGCAGCGTGA
The DNA here is from genome assembly GCF_044465345.1 of Nonomuraea sp. NPDC049684. Taxonomy (NCBI): domain Bacteria; kingdom Bacillati; phylum Actinomycetota; class Actinomycetes; order Streptosporangiales; family Streptosporangiaceae; genus Nonomuraea; species Nonomuraea sp. NPDC049684. Next base: position 711,705 of record NZ_JBITLO010000002.1, read on the forward strand.
CCTGCCTGCTGCGCGGGGCGCCGGCGGCGAAGTACAGCGACTCCACCCTGCCCTCGCCCGTGGCGCTGTCGATCCACTGGTAGCCGACCTTGGCGGGGGTGCGCGAGACCTGGATGGTCGCGGTGAAGGTCACGGTGGCCGGGCAGCGGCCGTCCTGGCGGGCCGGGCTCGCCTGCACGCTCGCGGCGGCCTCCAGCGGCCTGTCCGGCTGCGCGGGCAGCGGGTTGACCACGTCGTACCGCTGCGGGGCTCCGGCGCAGGCGACGCGGAAGCGGGCCTTGGCCGACAGTCCGCGCCGGCCGAGCACCTCGACGGCCTGCCAGCCGGTCGTGTCGCGGTCGAAGGTCTGGCGGTCCCTCACGACGACCTTGCGCGCGCCGTCGACGCGGAAGCTCCTGATGGCGCTCTTGCTGCGGTCACCGCGTACCCAGCGGTACCGCACGATGCCCTTGCCCTTGGCGGCCACCGTGGCGGAGAAGGCCACGGTCGTGGGGCACTCGCCCGCCTGACCGGCGGGGACGGCCCTGACCCTGGTCACCGAGGTCGCCGGGGCGGTGGCGGCCAGGGCCGGAGGAGCGGCCAGCAGGCTGCCGAGCATCACCGTGCCCAGCAGCAAGGCTGTCCTTTTCATGAGGGGGTCCCTTTCTGCGCTGTCAAAGCCCCCATGCTGCTCAGTGATCCTTGGAAGTCACTTGGAGCCCTCTTGTGACGCTCGTGGAATGAAGCGTTCCGTTCTGCTATAGTTGGAACAGAACAAGCCGTTCCGCTTCTTCGGTCGAGAGGACCCCTCATGAGCATCCGCCCGTTCCGCATCGAGATCTCCCAGGCCGACCTCGACGACCTGCGCGCCCGGCTCGCGCTGACCCGCTTCGCCGACGAGATCCCCGGCGCCGACCAGGGCGTGGGCGTCGAGCGGGTCAAGCGCCTGGTGGCCCACTGGCAGACCGGCTTCGACTGGCGCGCCCAGGAGGCCAGGCTCAACGCCCACCCGCAGTTCACCACGGAGATCGACGGGCAGAACATCCACTTCATCCACGTACGCTCCGACAACCCCGACGCCCTGCCGCTGATCCTCACCCACGGCTGGCCCGGCACCGTCGCCGAGTACCTCGCCGCGATCGAGCCGCTGTCGCGCCGCTTCCACGTGGTCGTCCCGTCGCTGCCCGGCTTCGGCTTCTCCGGCCCGACCAAGGAGCTCGGCTGGAACAACCGGCGCATCGCCGGGGCCTGGGCCGAGCTGATGGCCCGCCTCGGCTACGAGCGCTACGGCGCCGTCGGCAACGACGGCGGCTCGATGATCTCCCCCGAGCTGGGCCGGATCGACGCCGAGCACGTCGTCGGCGTGCACGTCACCCAGCTGTTCTCCTTCCCCTCCGGCGACCCGGCCGAGTTCGCCGGGTTGAGCGAGGAGGACCAGGCGGGGCTGGCCGTGCTCGACTGGTTCTGGAAGGAGAAGGGCGCGTTCAACGTCCTGCAGTCGCAGCAGCCGCAGACGCTCGCGCACGCCCTCGCCGACTCCCCCGCCGGGCTCGTCGGCTGGCTCGCCCAGCTCTTCGACGAGGACCTGGACGACGACTTCGTGCTGACCAACGCCTCGATCCACTGGTTCACCGGCACCGCCGGCTCGGCGCTGCGGCTCTACTGGGAGAACGCCCGCATGGAGCAGCCGCAGGAGCCGACGACCACCCCGACCGCGCTGGCCATGGCCGAGGGCGACTTCGCGTCGATCCGCCGCTTCGCCGAGCGCGACCACCACGGCATCGTCTCGTGGAAGACCCTGCCCGCCCCCGCCCACGGCCACTACACGGCCCACACCGCCACGGAGGCGCTCACCTCCGACATCACGGCCTTCTTCGACAGCCTGCGCTGATTCCCCGCGCTTTCGGACGGCCCGGCCCCCCCGCCGGGCCGTCCGCGCGTGTGCTCAGCCGGTGTTCTGCAGGCCGGCGGCCACGCCGTTGACCGACAGCAGCAGCAGCGTGGACAGCCGCTCGCGCTCCTGCTCCGACAGGTCCTCGGTGCGCATCGCGCGCAGCGCCCGCAGCTGCAGGTGCGACAGCGCGTCGACGTACGGGTCGCGCAGCTGCACGGCCCGCGAGAGCACCTTGCGGTTCTCCAGCAGCCGCGTGTGGCCGGTCACCCGGAGCACCAGCTCGCGGGTGCGGTCGTACTCCTCCAGCACCTGGCGGGCGAAGTCGTCCCGGCCGCCGAGTGCGAGGTAGCGCTTGGCGATCGACCGGTCGGTCTTGGCCAGCGACATCTCGGCGTTGTCCAGCATCGCGTTGAACAGCGGCCACTCGGCGTAGGCCGCGCGCAGCTCGTCGAGGGAGCCGACGGCGGCCAGGCCGGTGCCCAGGCCGTACCAGCCGGGCAGGTTGACGCGGGTCTGGGCCCAGGCGAACACCCACGGGATGGCCCGCAGGTCGTCCAGCGAGCGCGGCGCGCCCAGGCCGCGGCGGGCCGGACGTGAGCCGAGCCGCAGCGAGCCGATCTCCTCCAGCGGGCTGACCAGCGCGAACCACTCGGGGAACCCGGGGGCCTCGGTGAGCGCCCGGTAGGCCTTCTCCGAGGCCGTGGCCACCTGCCGGGCCAGGCCGCGGAACCGCTCGGCGGCGGCCGCCGTACGGGCGCCGACCGTGGGCGAGGAGGCCAGCAGCACGGCGTTGGTGACCTGCTCCAGATGGCGGCGGGCGATGGCGATGTGCCCGTAACGAGCGAAGATGACCTCGCCCTGCTCGGTGACCTTGAAGCGGCCCGCGACCGAGCCGGGCGCCTGCGCCAGCACCGCCCGGTTGGCCGGGCCGCCGCCGCGGCCGAGCGCGCCGCCGCGGCCGTGGAACATGCGCAGCTTGACGTCGTGCTCGTGGGCCCACACGGTCAGCTCCTCCTGCGCCTCGTACAGGCGGAGGGTGGCGGCCGCCGGGCCCAGCTCCTTGGCCGAGTCGGAGTAGCCGAGCATGATCTCCATGCGGCGGCCGGTCGCGGCCAGGCGGTCCTGGATCTGCGGGATCTCCAGCATGCCGCTCAGCACGGCCGGCGAGTTCGCCAGGTCCTGGCCGGACTCGAACAGCGGCACCACGTCGAGCACCGGCGCCCGGTCGCCCAGGGCGTGCCCGGCCAGCTCGTAGACGGCCGCGATGTCGTCGGCCGAACGGGTGAAGGAGACCACGTAGCGGGAGCAGGCCGTGACGCCGAACCGCTCCTGGATCCAGGCGATCACCCGGATCGTGGCCAGCACCTCCTCGGTGCGCTCCGACAGCTCGCCGCCGGCCCTGATCTCCTCCAGGGCGGCCGCGTGCACCTGCGAGTGCTGGCGCACCTCCAGCTCGGCCAGGTGGAAGCCGAACGTCTCGACCTGCCAGAGGAGGTGCTGCAGCTCCCCGTACGCCTGCCGCGGCGCGCTGCGCGCCAGCGACTCCTGCACCAGGCGCAGGTCGGCCAGCAGCTCGGCGGGCGCGCGGTAGGCGAGGTCGAGGTCGCGGCGGCGGGTGGCGGCGATGCGGGCGGCCACGTACAGCAGCCACTGGCGGTGCGGCTCGCGCGGCGAGCGGGTGGCCAGCTCGGAGACCAGCTCGGGATGCGCGTCGATGGCCGCGGCCAGCGCGCCCTTCAGCTCGGCCGAGCTGGGCGAGAACTGGGCGGAGGCGGTCAGCGTGCGGGCGATGCGCGTGCAGGCCGTCTCCAGGGCGGTCAGCACGTGCTCGGACTGGATCTGGATCGTGTCGCGGGTGACCTTGGCGGTGACGTTGGGGTTGCCGTCGCGGTCGCCGCCGATCCAGCTCCCGTAGCGGATGAAGGGCCTGGCCAGCGGCGGACGGGTGCCGGTGCCCGCGTCGAGCGCCGCGTCGAGCGAGCGGTAGACCTGGGGCACCATGCGGAACAGCGTCTCGTCGAAGGCGGCCATGGCGGTGCGCACCTCGTCGAGCGGGTCGAGCTTGGTGGAGCGCAGCTGGGCCGTCCGCCACAGCAGGTCGATCTCCTCCAGCAGGCGGCGCCTGCTCTCGGCGCGCTCCGACGCGCCGCGGCCGGGCGCGTTGTACTCGGTGAGCTGGCCGCTGATGCGCTGGATGGCGGTGACGACCGCGCGCCTGCGCGCCTCGGTGGGGTGCGCGGTCAGCACCGGGTGCAGCTCCAGCCCCTGCAACAGCTCGCTCACGCGCTCCTCGCCGAGCTCGTGGACGGCCTGCGCCAGCGACTCCCGCTGCACCCTCCCCTCGGCGTCGCGCTCGCGCAGCGTGCGGATCCGGTAGTGCTCCTCGGCCAGGTTCGCCAGGTGGAAGTAGCAGGTGAACGCGCGGGCGACCGCGACCGCCCGCTCGATCTCCCATCCGGCGACCATTTCGGTGATCTCGTCGGCGGAAATCTCGCCTCTGCGCGCCGCGATGACGGCTTTGCGCAACCGTTCGACGTCGGCCAGCAGGTCTTCGCCACCTTGTTCGGCGATCACCTGGCCGAGCAGCTTGCCGAGCATGCGCACGTCGTGGCGCAGCTCGTCCGGCATCTCGGTCACGGCGGCACTACGACGCTCGAGCCCCTGGTCAATCATGCTTCGAAGGGTATCGACTCGCTTTCTGCGACCGCATGGCGGTCTCGCCCATTGGACTAGACCACTCCCTAGCTGGGCTTGGACACCGCCGCCAGCAACTCCGGAAGACGGGGGAAGCCGATCTTGCCGGCCAGGCGTCTGCCGAGGATCTCGATCAGCAGGCCGTAGAAGGGCGCGAGCACCGACACCCACGTCAGCCCGAACGCCAGCGGCAGCACGATCGGCAGCGACATCAGCGCGATCCCCAGCATCGCCCCGATCGACGAGGCGAACGCCTGGCCGCCCTGGCCGGGCGCGGCGCCGCTGAAGGCGTTCATCCGCTCGGGCAGCGTGTACGGGATCGTCACGCTGGTCACCGAGCCGACCCCGAGCCCGACGCCGAGCGCCCCCAGCCCGGTCAGGAACGCCGGCACGACGGCCCCCTGGCTGCCGGTGAGAAACGCCGTCGCGACCGCCACGAGCAGCAGCAGCGGCGCGGCGACCAGGCAGTTGGCCAGGTGGCGGCCCGCCAGGTCGCGGCGCAGGTCCTCCTCCGAGCCGAAGGCCACGGCGTTCATCCACAGGGAACGCCCGTCGATGCCGAACGCGTTGCCCGACTGCAACGAGATCATCAGCGCGCCCATGCCGGTGATCAGCACCGGCAGCACCGGCCCCGCCTGCCCTTCGGTGCTGTTGTTCAGCGAGAACGCCAGGACGACGGTCACCACGACCGAGGAGAACCAGCCCACGCGGAACCTCGGCTCGCGCCTGATGTACTTCAGCTCCTTGGTCACCACGGCCGCCAGCGGCCCGTCGGGCAGCAGCCGGTCGGCCAGGCCGCGCTCCCGGCGGACGGAGGCCGCCTGCGTCGAGGCGTCCGGCGAGACCAGGGCACGGCCGAGCGCCTTGATCCACAGCCAGGCGACCACCACGACCAGCACCGCGACGACGGCCAGCTCCGCCACGCCGACCAGGCCGCCATCGGCCATGGCGTGCGCGGCCATGCCCGGCGGCGTCCAGCGCAGGACGCCGGCCAGCCGGTGGAGGATCGCGGCGGGGTCGCCGAGCCCGCGGTTCATCAGCAGGTTGGGCAGCTGCGCCAGCAGCACCACGAACAGGGCGGCCACGGCCAGCACGTCCCGCCCGCGCCGGCTGCGCAGCGCCCCGGACAGCGAGGTGGTGATCAGCCGCGAGGTGACCACGCAGAGCGCGAACTGCAGCAGCACCGCGGGCACGCCGAGCAGCACGCCCCCGATGCCCGTGGGCAGCCCGACCAGCGCGCCGGCCGTGATGATCAGCATCGCCAGCGGCCACGCGCCCGTCGCGGACGCGGTGAACAGCCCGACGGCCAGCTCGCGCGTACGCAGCGGGAACAGCGACAGCCGCGCCGGGTCGAGCGTGTCGTCGAGCCCGAACGCCAGCAGCGGCACGATCATCCAGCTCACCAGGAAGAACGCGAACGCGACGATCACCAGCTCGGCGGCGGCGTCGGAGGGCGCCAGCCTGAGCAGGCTCATCAGCAGGAACCCGAGCACGGCCAGGCCGGCCGCGGCGAGCAGGGTGAAGACGAATCCGAGCTTGCGCTGCACGTCGCCGCGCAGGTTGCCGGCCATCAGGCGCAGCTTGAGCCGCGCGAACAGCGCGGCCGTCGCCATGGGCGACCCCGTGACGGCGGACGCCCCGGCGGCTCTTTCCGAAGCGGCCCCGGCGACGCTCCCCGGCGCCTTCCCGGCCGTGCTCACGGCGTGTCCTGGGGCGCGGCAGACGTTGCGGTCGGGGGCTGGTCGCCGTGGCGGGCGCCGAGCCAGCTCAGCCCGGCCTGGCCGTGGGCGCGGGAGCCGCCGCCGACCAGCCGCATGAACGCCTCGTTGAGGCTGGAGCCGCCGCGCACCTGCTCCAGCGGCCCCTGGGCGACGATGTGGCCGCCGCTCATCACCGACACCCAGTCGCACAGCCGCTCGACGAGGTCCATGACGTGGCTGGAGAAGATGACCGTCGAGCCGGAGGCGGTGAAGCGCCGCAGCACCTCGGTCAGGGTGTTGGAGCTGACCGGGTCGACCCCTTCGAACGGCTCGTCGAGGAAGAGCACGGACGGGTTGTGCAGCAGCGCCGCGGCCAGCCCGATCTTCTTGCGCATGCCGGTGGAGTAGTCGACGACGAGCTTGTCGGCGGCCCCGGTGAGGTCCATCACGTCGAGCAGCTCGCCCGCGCGCTGCTCGACGTCGGCCTTGGGGATGCCGCGCAGCCGGCCGTTGTAGAGCAGCAGCTCGCGGCCCGACAGCCGCTCGAACAGCCGCAGCCCCTCCGGCAGCACGCCGATGCGCGCCTTGACGGCGACCGGGTCGCGCCAGACGTCGAACCCGTCGATCGCGGCCTGGCCGCCGTCGGGCCGCAGCAGGCCCGTGATCATGCTCAGCGTGGTCGTCTTGCCGGCCCCGTTGGGACCGACCAGACCCGCGAAGCTGCCCGCCGGGACCATGAGGTCGACCCCGGCCACCGCGACCTGGGCGCCGTAGCGCTTGTACAGGCCGTGGGAGCGAACCGCATCCGTCATGGATCCACTCTAGGAGGACGGGTTAGCCTAACGCGCATGAGCGCAGCCGCCGATCCCATGCCGGAGATGCCGGACATCCACACCACCGCGGGCAAGATCGCCGACCTGGAGCGAAGGCTCGACGAGGCCGTGCACGCCGGATCGTCGTCGGCGGTGGACAAACAGCACGCCAAGGGCAAGATGACCGCGCGCGAGCGGGTGCTCGCGCTGCTCGACGAGGGCTCGTTCGTGGAGTTCGACGAGTTCGCCCGCCACCGGTCCACGATGTTCGGGCTGGAGAAGCGGCGGCCGTACGGCGACGGCGTCATCACCGGCCACGGCACGATCGACGGCCGCCAGGTCTGCGTGTTCTCCCAGGACGTCACGGTCTTCGGCGGCTCGCTCGGCGAGGTGTACGGCGAGAAGATCGTCAAGGTGATCGACCTGGCGCTGAAGACCGGCTGCCCGATCATCGGCATCAACGAGGGCGGCGGCGCGCGCATCCAGGAGGGCGTGGTCGCGCTCGGCCTGTACGCGGAGATCTTCAAGCGCAACGTGCACGCCTCCGGCGTGATCCCGCAGATCTCGCTCATCATGGGCGCCGCGGCCGGCGGCCACGTCTACTCGCCCGCCCTGACCGACTTCGTGGTGATGGTGGACCAGACGTCCCACATGTTCATCACGGGGCCCGACGTGATCAAGACGGTGACCGGCGAGGAGGTCACGTTCGAGGAGCTGGGCGGGGCCCGCGCGCACAACACCAAGTCGGGCGTGGCCCACTACCAGGCCGCCGACGAAGAGGACGCCCTCGACTACGTCAAGGCGCTGCTGTCCTACCTGCCCTCCAACAACCTGGACGAGCCCCCGGCCTTCGCCGCCGCCGCCGACCTGGAGCCCGACCCCGAGCTCGACCTGGTGATCCCTGACTCCCCCAACCAGCCGTACGACATGCACCAGGTGATCGAGCACGTGCTCGACGACGGGGAGTTCCTGGAGGTCCACGCGCTGTTCGCGCCGAACATCGTGGTCGGCTACGGCCGCGTGGACGGCCAGCCGGTCGGGGTCGTCGCCAACCAACCCATGCATTTCGCCGGATGTCTGGATATCGACGCCTCCGAGAAGGCCGCCAGATTTATTCGAACTTGTGATGCCTTTAATATTCCGATCCTGACTTTTGTTGATGTACCGGGATTCCTCCCCGGCACCGATCAGGAATGGAACGGAATCATCCGCCGCGGCGCCAAGCTCCTGTACGCCTACGCCGAGGCCACGGTCCCGCTGGTCACGGTCATCACCCGCAAGGCGTACGGCGGCGCGTACGACGTCATGGGCTCCAAGCACCTCGGCGCGGACGTCAACCTCGCCTGGCCCACCGCCCAGATCGCGGTCATGGGCGCCCAGGGCGCGGTCAACATCCTCTACCGGCGCGAACTGGCGGCCTCCGACGACCCCGACGCCGAGCGCGCCCGGCTCGTCACCGAGTACGAGGACACTTTGGCCAATCCGTACATCGCGGCCGAACGCGGCTATGTGGACTCGGTGATTCGGCCGTCCGAAACCCGGCCCCAAGTTGTCCGGGCACTTCGCGCGCTGCGTAACAAGAGAGCCTCGCTGCCGCCGAAGAAGCATGGGAACATTCCTCTATGAGCGACCACCTGCGCATAGTCCGCGGCGACGCCACGCCCGAGGAGATCGCGGCCGTGGTGGCCGTGCTCGCCACGCGGCGGAGCTCGTACGCCGAACCCGAGAGACCCCGTAGACAAACATGGCGAAACCCCGCCAGAGGTATGCGTAACCCTGGCGCGCCGGGGAAGGCGGCTTGGCGGATGAGCGCACTACCGTAGATAGATCCCGGGAATCGGGTGTCAAGTTCCCCGGGAGTTGGGACTATCTAGAGAAAGTAGGCGTATATAGTCAGCCGATCAACTAACACCGCGGCCTGGAGGACGACATGGCCATCCCAGACCTCATGCCGCATCCTGTGGCAGCCAAGTACGCCGTCCTAGTGGATGTCGGTTATCTCTACGCTGCGGCAGGTGAGGTGCTGCTCGGCGCGAAGGAACGCAAGGAATATCGGGTGGCCGCCGATGAGCTCATCCAGAGTCTACAGAAACATGCAGAGGAACGTATTTCCGGCGAACTTCTGCGGATCTATTGGTATGACGCCGCCCGCGACCGTGTGCCGACCGTCGACCAGCGAGTCATCGCCCAGCTTCCGTGGGTCAAGGTGCGCCTCGGCAACCTCAACGCCCGCGGCCAGCAGAAGGGCGTCGACGCGCAGATCAGGAGCGACCTGGAGGCTCTCGCCCGGCATCACGCGGTGACCGACACGATCCTGCTGGCGGGCGATGAGGACATGGTTCCGGCGGTCGAGGCGGCGCAGGCGTACGGCGTGCGCATCCACCTGTGGGGCGTCGAGCCGCCCTACGGCACCAACCAGGCCGAGCGCCTGGTGTGGGAGTCCGACACGGTGGAGGTGATCTCCGCCGATTTCCTGAGACCCTTTTTCAGTCGCGCTCCGCAGCCGGTTCCGGTCACCCCGCCCGCCGCGGCTCCCTCGCCCGCCCAGGTGTTCGCCGGGCGCGCGCCGGTCAAGCCGCACGCCAAGCCCGGCCAGGTCGCCAAGCTGGGGCCCAGCCGTCCGCGCGTGGAGGACGTCGGCGAGCACGTCGCCCAGAAGTGGATACTCACCCGCGGCCGCGACAACATCCGCGACCTGCTGCCCGGCCCGATACTGCCGACGGTGATCGACACCGAGCTGCTGATCGAGGCGGAGAAGGAGCTCGGGCACTCGCTGCGGCCCTACCCGGAGGCCCGGGTCTGGCTGCGTGACGGGTTCTGGGCGCGCGTCTACCGGGAGTTCGACCTGGGGGTGGGGGTCTCCTCCAAGTAGAGCAGCGTCTCGGCGACCGCCGTACGGGCGTAGAGCACGTACCGGCCGGTTCGGTGCGCGGTGCACAGGCCGGCCTTGCGCAGCGCGGTCAGGTGCTGGTTGACGCCGGGCTCGGAGAGCCCGGCGCGCTGGGCGAGGTCGCGCGTCGAGGCGGGCTGGTCCAGCTCGGCCAGCAGCCGGGCGCGCGTCCTGCCGAGCACGGCGGCCAGCGCCTCTGGCGGGTCCAGCTCGCGGCGCTCCCAGAGCGTCGCGATGCCGCGCGGCGCGTAGCGCACGGTCGGCTGGTACGGCGGCGTCGTGACCGACAGCACCCGCGGCCAGGCGAACACGCACGGCACCAGCAGCAGCCCGAGCCCTCTCAGTGACCGGCGGCCGGACACGTACAGATGCTCCAGCCGCAGCGTGCCGTCGTCCCAGGTGACGGCGTCGTCGAGGTCGGCCAGCATGCGCTGGGCGCCGCCCTCGGCCAGCAGCCGGGCGCGGTGCAGGATCTCGCCCTCCAGCAGCGACCTGATCCGCGGCCAGTACGGCGCCATCGCCGCCTCCCAGTAGCCGGCCACCTCCGCGGCCAGGCGTTCGAGGCCCTGTTCCGGGTCGTCGTAGAGGGCCTGCACCCGTTTCGTCCGGGGACCGCCGATGTGGTCCAGATCTGTGCGGACCCGGGCCGCCGCGCCCCGCATCGTGGCGAGCTCCAGCTCCAGGTCCGGCATGGACGTCGAGGGCGGGGTGCAGGTGAAGCCCGCGATCGAGACGGTGGGCACCGGGACCAGGTCCGACAGCAGCCGCCAGTCCACGTCCTGGAGGCGGCGGCGAACCTGGTCGGCCCAGGGGCGCAGGAGCGGGTGCGCGGCCGGGTTCTTCACCACGCGCGCGCTGGCCACGACCTCGCCGAGTGGGGAGACGGCGAAGCGGATGTTGGCGAGGTCGTGGGCGGTGAACGTCAGGTCGAGGGTCATTGAATTTGCTTGTCACTTAATCGATAGCGGCCTTGCCCGACATTTCAGCATCCTGCCGACATGTCAGCAACCTTGGTGGAAGCTCCGCTCCTGCGGCTTCGCGCGTTCCGCAATCTGTTCGTCGCCGGCGCGATCAGCCAGCTCGGCAGCCAGATCACCTACGTCGCCCTCCCCCTGCTCGCCGTGACCGCCCTCGGGGCGGGCGCGGGCGAGCTCGGGCTGCTCTCGGCGCTCGCCACGCTCACGGCCCTGGTGATCGGGCTGCCCGCAGGGGCCTGGGTGGACCGCGTCCGGCGGCGCCGCCTGATGATCGCGATGGACGCCGCCCGTGCCGTGGCGCTGCTGTCGGTGCCGGTGACCTGGTGGGCCGGGACGTTGTCCATGGCGCAGCTCTACGTGGTGACGGTGCTCGTGGGCGCCGGGTCGCTGCTGTTCGACGTGGCGTCCATGAGCATCGTGCCGGGGCTGGTCGGGCGCGAGCGGCTGACGTCGGCGAACTCGCTGCTCGTGGGCACGGCCGCGGGCATGGACGTCGCCGGGCGCAGCCTCGCCGGGGTGCTGGCCCAGGTCGCGGGCGCGCCACTGGCCGTGCTGCTGGACGCGCTCAGCTACCTGTGGTCGGCGGCCTGGCTGCGCGGCGTCCCGGAACCGGCCCTCGCGCGGGACGGCTCGGCGGAGTCCGCGGAGTCCCTGCGGGCCCGGATCGCCGAGGGCGTGCGGTTCATCCTCGGCAACCGGGTGCTGGTCGCGGCCCTGGTCCAGGGCACGATGGCGAACCTGGCGTTCCCGCTCTGCTCGGTCCTGCTGCCGGTGCTCGTCGTCGGGCGGCTCGGGTATCCGGAGTGGGTGCTCGGGGCGTACCTGGCGGTGGGCGGGCTCGGCGTGCTCGCCGGGTCCTCGTCGGCCCATCTGCTCGGCCGGCGCTTCGGCACGGGCCGCGCGGTGTGGCTGGTCAGCCTGGCCACCGCCCCGGCCGCGCTGGTGATCCCGCTCCTCGACGCCGGGCCGTGGCTGTGGGCCGCGGCGGCGGCCTGGTTCGTGCTGACGTTCCGTACCGGGGTGAACAACGTGCTGCTGGTGAGCATGCGGCAGCGCGTCACGCCGGACCACCTGCTCGGCCGGATGACGGCCACCATGCGGCTGCTGCTGATGGGCGCGGTCGGCCTCGGCGGGCTGCTGGCCGGGCTGCTGGGCGAGGTGTGGGGGGTGCGCGCGCCGCTCTGGGCAGGTGCGGTGATCATGGCCGTGAGCTGGCTTCCGATCCACTTCTCAGCCCTTCGCCGCTCAGGTCCGAATACCGCCGATCGGCCGTACTGACCTGCTGACCTGCGTTTTCATGGTGAGGTCCGATTTCCGCCGGTCGGCACCCGCGGCCCGCGCATAGTCTCGGGGGCATGTCACCCCTAGAGCTCGACTTCGACTCCTGTTACCGGGCGGTCTCCGCCAGGGACTCCCGGTTCGACGGGCGCTTCTACACCGCGGTGACGACCACGCGCATCTACTGCCGGCCGATCTGCCCGGCGCGTACCCCGTCCTCCAGGAACGTGCGCTTCTACCGGCACGCGGCCTCGGCCGAGGCGGCCGGGTTCCGGCCGTGCAAGCGCTGCCGTCCCGAGCTGTCGCCCGGCGATCCCGGCTGGGACCTGCGCGGCGACCTCATCGGCCGGGCCCTGCGGCTGATCGACGACGGAGCCGCCGACGAGCGCGGCGTGGCCGGGCTGGCCCGGCGGCTGCACATCACCGAACGCCACCTGCACCGGCTGTTCGTGGCCGAGCTGGGCGTCGGGCCGCTGGCCGTGGCCCGGACGAAGCGGCTGCTGCTGGCCAAGCAGCTCCTGACGGAGACCGGGCTGCCGGTCACCGAGGTGGCGTTCGCGGCCGGGTTCGGCAGCGTGCGGCAGTTCAACGCCACGATGCGGGAGACGTACGGCTTCACGCCGAGCGAGCTGCGCGCCACGGCCGGACGTCCGGCGGCGCCGCCCGAGCCCGAGGCCGCCGGGCCGGTCACGCTGCGGCTGCGGCTGCACCGCCGCGAGCCGTACGACGTGGCGGGCGTGTTCGGATTCCTGACCTCGCGCGCCATCCCCGGCCTTGAGGTCGCGGGCCCGGAGTCGTACTCCAGGGTCGTGCCGGGCGGGACGATCACGCTCACCCCCCGGCCGGACCACATCGCGCTCGACGTGGCCCTGGCCGACACCCGGCAGCTCGCCCGCATCGTCGCCCGCTGCCGCCGCCTGCTCGACCTGGACGCCGACCCCGACGCCATCGCCGAGGCGCTCGGCCAGACCTCGCTGGCCCCGCTCGTCGCGGCGCGGCCCGGACTGCGCGTGCCGGGCACGTTCGACGGCTTCGAGCTGGCCGTACGCGCGGTGGTCGGCCAGCAGATCTCGGTGGCCGGAGCCCGTACGCTACTCGGCCGCATCGTCGCCAGGACCGGCGGCCCCCTCTTCCCCACCGCGGCCGAGCTGCGGGAGGCCGACCTGACGGGCCTCGGCCTGACCAACCGCAGGATCGCCACCCTCGCCGACCTGGCGGGCCGGGTCGCCGACGGCGACATCGACCTCGACGGCGGCCAGGACCCGGCCGAGGCCGTGTCCGAGCTGCTGAAGGTGCCCGGCATCGGCCCCTGGACCGCCAGCTACATCGCGCTGCGGGCGCTGCGCGACCCCGACGCCTGGCCCACGGGCGACCTCGTGCTTAACAAGCGCATGGCCGCCCTGGGCATCCCCGACGACCACATCGAACGGTGGCGGCCCTGGCGGGCCTACGCCGCCCTGCACCTCTGGAGCTCTTCATGATCACCGCCCAGGTCCTGCCGACGCCGATCGGCCCGCTCTCGCTGCTCACCCGCGAGGGCGTCCTCGTCGCGGGCGGCTTCACGGCCGACCCGGCGGAGATGTTCGTCCGCCTCACCCCGGCCCTTCAGTCGGAGGGCCTCGATGTGGTGGACGACCTCGGCGCCCCCGCCGAAGCCGTCCGTGCCTACTTCGACGGCGACCTCGACGCCCTGGACGCCGTCCCGGTCTCGCAGCCCGGCTCCCCCACCCGCAAGCGCCTGCACGAAGCGCTGCGCGAGGTCCGCGCGGGGACGACGGTCTCGTACGCCGAGCTGGCCCAGGCCGCCGGGCTGCCCCGTACTGCCGCCCGCGCCGCCGGCTCCGCCTGCGCCCAGAACCTCATCGCCCCCTTCGTCCCCTGCCACCGCGTCCTGCCCAGCACGGGCGGCTACGGCGGTTACTACTACGGCGTCCCGGTCAAGGAATGGCTCCTCGCCCACGAAAGCGGACAAAACCTCAACTCAAAGTAATGTAACGACTGCGTTCGGTAATGTGTTCGCATGTCGCCGACATTGGAACATGAGTTCCTCCTGGAACTCGTCCGGCAACGCCCCTCCCTCGTCGCCACCTTGCTGACCGAGGCGGGCGTGCCGGTCCCCCGATTCAACGAGGCCCGGCTGGAGAGTCCGGACTTCACCGCCTGCCAGCCGACCGAGTTCCGGGCCGACGCGGTCGTCGTCCTCAATGACGGAAAGCCGCTGGCAGGGGTCGTCGTGGAAGTGCAGCGGCGGTACCGGGAGGAGAAGACCTGGTCCTGGCCCGTCTACCTGGCCACGCTACGTGCCCGCATCAAGGGCCCATGCCTGCTGCTGGTCTTCTGCCCCGACCGCAAGGAGGCGCGCAAGTGCGCGCGGGCCATCGACATGGGGCACCCCGGCTGGACACTCCACCCGATCGTGATCGGGCCTGACCAGATCCCGAAGGTCACCGACCTCCTCCAGGCCATCGCCGAACCGGAGCTCGCCACTCTCTCGGCCATCGTGCACGGCAACGACGGCGAGGAGGGCTTCAAGGTCCTGCAAACCTTCGTCGACTCTCTGCAGCATCTGCCCAGAGAGCATGAAATCTACGTTGACCTCGTTCTCGCAATGCTGCCCGAGGTCGCCATCAACAAATTCCTGGAGTTCACTATGGCCATGGGAACACGCGAGCCTAAGAGCAAGTGGGTCCGCCAGTGGGTCGCCGAGAGCAAGGCCGAAGGCGAGGCCCTCGGTGAGGCCAGAGGCGAGGCCCGAGGCGAGGCCCGAGGCGAAGCCAAGGCGATCCTGCGGATCCTGGGGGCACGCGGCATCACGGTGCCGGAGGAGACGGCCGAGCGGATCGGTGAGTGCACCGACCTCGACCTTCTCGGGAGATGGATCGACAGGGCCATCACCGTCGAGACCGCAGAAGAGCTCTTCGACGTGAGCTGAGCACATCACAGGGCCGACGCGACGATCTCGCGTCGGCCCTGTGCGCGTCCGCGGGGCGATGAGGGCCCGCCGGCGGACGGCTGGCGGCATAGAATGGGGTTCATGCGACGTTAGACGGCGTAGGCATCATTTGCATACGCCTACTAATCGTCGACACGAGCACGAGGAGGGGGTCCCATGCCTCTGGCCGACGACGCCGTGGAAGCGCGTGCCCAGGGGTGGCGCACCCTCGCCGCCCTGCACGCCAAGATCGAGGACAGGCTGGAGAAGGCGCTGCAGAAGGCGCACGGCCTGAGCGTGAGCGAGTACACGGTGCTCGACGTCCTGGCCCGCCAGGACGGCTGGCACATGCGCATGCAGCAGCTCGCCCGCGCGGTCGTGCTCAGCCAGAGCGCCACGACCCGGCTGGTCACCCGGCTGGAGAAGCGCGGCCTGCTCAAGCGCTACCTGTGCGAGGACGACCGGCGCGGCATCTACTCCGAGGTCACCCCCGGCGGCCGCGACCTGCTGACCGCCGCGGGCCCGACGCACGACAGCGTGCTGAAGGAGGTGCTGGCGGAGGCGGCCGGGCAGCCCGAGCTGGCACCGCTGGCCGCGGTGATCGCCTAGCCCGGCACCGGCTCGCCCCCCCGTCAGGGCTTCACGTTGCTCTGGATCTCGCCGACCGGCACGTCCCGGGTCGCCCCCGCCTCGACCGGCGCGAACTGGAACGGCACCGCGTCACCCGTCGTCTCCACCGGCCACGACGTGGTGACGGTGAGCCGGTACGCCTCGCGCGGCTGGTCGATCGAGGCCCGCAGGTAACGCACGCCGCAGGTGAACGAGGCCCCCTTGGCGTACGGGCGTCCGGCCGCCCCGCAGCCCTCCTCGTGCACCTCCGCCCGGTCCTTCGTGGTGCCCGGGTCGATCTTGATGCTCTTCAGCGTGGCCACCACGGTCACGCTCATGACGCCCGGGATCTCCGCGGTCACCGATCTGCGCCGCTCGCCCAGGCCCTCCAGCCAGACCCAGGTGGGCAGGTTGACGAAGCTCTTGGCGTCGGGGCTCAGTCTGATCGTGGGCTCGGGCACGGTCAGGGACGCCCTGGCGATCTCGGCGAGCTCCCGGATCGTGATCCCGGCGGGCGGCGTCGTGCCCGGCGGCACGAACACGAACGGGTCGAGCGCCGCGAAGCAGACCTGGCCCTTCGGGTCGGAGGCGTCGTACGCCGGGCCCCACCAGCGTCCGTCCTTGCCGACCTTGTCCTTGAACTGCTTGAGGAACTCCTGGAACCCCTCCTCGGAGGCGTCCTTGGTGTACCTGAACCAGTAGTCGCGCAGGCCCTCCTGCGACTTCAGCATCTCGGCGCCCGTCATGCCGGGCTCGTACCAGCAGGGGCGTTTGAGGACGTATCCGTCCGTGTTGCCGCCCTTGGCGCCGTTGCCGGAGATGACGATCCTGGAGTTGCGCAGCTCGATCCCTCTGGTCCGGCCGTGCTCGATGGGGCTGCCGGCCGTCTCGCCGGGGTCGTCGAGCTGGCCCAGCAGCATCAGGGCTGCGGTGGCCAGCGAGATCACGCGGTTCATCGCGCGCACCCTTCCTTGTCATAGAGGAATTCCCGGATCCGCCACACGCCGTCGTCGCCGCGGTGCGCGAGGGCCCTCTGGAGGTAGGGGGCGCGCATGATGGAGGGCTGGGGCGAGACGGCCTCGCCGCTGCTCGCGCTGATCACGCGGGCCTTCGACTCGTCCACGCAGGTGTCGATCTGCGCGCCCTTGTCCAGCACCTTCGTGACCCGCAGGCCGTACAGTCTGGCGACGCCCTGCACCCTTCTGTCCTCCTCGGTGTACCGGCGTACTCCGTCATACGCCTGGCGCACCGCCTGGAGTTCGAGATCCAGATCCTTCAGGTATCGATCGCTTCCGGAGACCATCACCTTGCGGGAGGCGAGGTACCAGTCGGTGATCACCCGCATGAGCGGGTCACGCCGGGCGGGCCAGTCGATGTCGACCCGCAGCTTCCCGCCGCCGACCTCGACCGTCTCGACGCCGGGCGCGTCCGCGGAGGGCCGCGCCGTCGTGGTCGCCGGCGCCGTCGCGGTCGCGGTCGCGGTCGCCGCGCTGGTCCCGGACGGACCCGGCTGCGGCGTGTACGGCCGCTCGGCCTGCCCGCACCCCGCCGCCAGCAGGACGAGCGCGATCACCGTCATACGTCTCATGCGGACGACTCCCTCACCACGTGGATGCGCCACGAGGGCAGCAGTTCCTCGATCAACGCCTCGGTCTCCGGGGCCATCCCGCCGCCGTACGGGTGGGAGGCGGCCCTGCGGGTCAGCACCTCGACCACGGCCCGCATGCGGACGGCGTCGCCGGTGGCGGAGGTGGCCCGCAGCAGGTCGCGCCAGAGCCCCTCGTCGTCGGTCGCCAGCAGCAACGCCGCGCGGACGGCCGCCACCGCCGCGTCCGGCTCGTCCTGGGCCAGCCGCAGCTCGCACAGCCGGTGGGCCGCGTCGGCCACGCCGGCCGCGACGTCGTACTCCAGGTCGTCGGCCGCCAGCCAGGCGTACCGGCCGGACGGGCGGTTGGCCAGGAGCGGGCCGCGTACCAGGCCGAGCGCCTTCTCCAGCAGGACGGTGCGGGCCGTCGGGTCGTGCTGGGATCGGCGGACCAGCTCGCGGAACAGGGCCCAGTCCGTACGGACCTCGGGGCCGAGCCTGAGCCGCCCGGCCTCGTCGACGTGCAGGTGCTCGGGGCCGAGCCAGTCGGCGACGCGGGCGATGGTGGCGTCCCTGACCATGGTCTGGACGCCGCGCGGCCACAACACGCCCCCGAGCACGACGGGGTGCACGCCGCCGGGGTGCGTGGCCAGGTAGATCAGCAGCTCGGTGGCCAGCGCCATGCGGCCCTCTTCGAGGGGCGCGAGCCCGGCGATCTCGATCGGGCCGAGCATGCTGATCTCGACGGCGGGCGGGTGTAGGCCCTCCAGCGGCTCGGCCTCGGGGTAGGTCTCGCCGTCGAGCCGTCCGGCGGTGCGGAAGAGGTCGATCAGCGCCTTGTAGTGGCGGCGCGGCAGGAGCTGGGCCTCGACCTCGAAGCCCAGCTCGGCGATGCGCGCCTTGCCGTCGTCGCCGATCTCCAGCGTCCAGGTGGCGTGCGGGACGTCGCCGGCCAGGACGTACCCGGCGGTGTCCCGGCGGGCCAGCAGCGCCAGGCGGCGGGCCTCCTCGTGCGTGGGCGCCACGGCCGACAGCAGGTAGTGGGCGTCGCGCGGGCTGCCGGAGACGCGTCCGGTCAGCACCTCCCGGCGCGGCGCGGCGGTCGCCTCCAGCTCGGGCAGCACCTCGGCCAGGCTGCCGACGGCCCTGATCCGGTCGGGGGCGATGGCGGTCAGCTCCTCGCCGAACCCGACGAGCGTGATGCGCATGCGGTCGGACCAGCGGTTGGTGGCCAGCTCGACGGCGAGCGCGGCCAGCGCCGCGGTGGTCTGCGGGCCGCGGATGTTGATCAGGCCCTGCGCGGCCTCCAGGTCGATCAGCACCCGGCCGCTCGCGTCCGTGCCGATCGAGACCAGCCCCGGGTACGGCGCGCCGCCCGCCTGCTCCTCCAGCAGCCGGCCTTCGTGGGCGGGCAGGCGCCACACCTGGCCGCCGTCCTGGGCCGTCCACGGCTCGGGCGGGTCGTCGTCCGGCGGGTGGATCCACAGGTCGAGCGTGCGCGGGGACAGGTGGGCGCCGTAGACGGTGGGCGGGGTGCGGTGCTGGGCGGCCAGCTCGGCGCCGAGCAGCCGCAGCCCGATGTCGAGGATGCGCGCGCCCGGCGCGTCGCCGCCCAGCCTGAGCGCGACCTCGGCCTGGGCGGCGTCGTCGCGCGGCCGGACGATCCGGCGTCCGAACGCCCTGCGCCACAACTGCTCCCGCCGCCTCCTGGCCAGCAGGGCCAGCAGCCCGGCGGCGGCCAGCGAGGCCCCGGCCAGGTAGTCGATCAGGTCGAGGCTCTGGGCCTGCCTGATGGTGATCTCGGGCTGGTCCTGCCGGACGTCGGGCTTGCGGTGCCTGGCCTGGTCCTTCTCGCTCTTCTCGGCGGTCTTGCCCTCCGTGGCCTTCTTGGCGGCGTGGTGGCGGGCGTCGGGCTGGGCGCGGGTGTGGGCCACGCCGGGGTGCTCGCGCAGCGTCTGCTCGCGGGACTGGCCGGCCGGGACGATGTGCACGTTCCTGGCGTCGTCCGGCATGTCGAGCACCCAGCCGGGCCTGATCAGGTCGGCCATGCGCAGACGGGTGCCGTCCGGCTGCTCCTTGGCCTGGTTGAGTCGGTAAATTTCGGGATATCGGCGGCCGTCTCCCAGGCACTTCTCCGCGATCTCCCACAGGCTCTCGTGGTGCCTCCCGTGCGGGGGCTGCACGACGTACACCTTCTTGGTCTTGTGGGTCTCCAGCGTCTGCTCGACGATCGGCGCGGAGTAGGCGACCGCGGTCACCGGCGGCGCGGCGGGCGGCGCGGCCATCCGCGCGATGGGCGCGATCATGGCCCCGGCGGTGAACAGCAGCAGCACGGCGCCGACGAGCTTGTTGGCCAGCGCCTGCGTGCCGCCCGACAGCGGTACGCGGGCGGGCATCCCGACCCTTCGGACACCGGCGTACACCTCGACCAGCACGCACACGAAGAGCTGGAACCAGGCCAGCCACACCAGCAGCACCAGGACGGCCTGGATCGTGCTCGGCCCGGCCTCGGCGGTGAAGAACCGCAGGTCGAGCATCTCGGACGTGACCGGCGGCCCGGCGAACCTGAGCAGCGCGTACGGCACCCCGCCCACCAGCGCCACCAGCGCCACCAGCGCCGCGAGCCCGGCGAGCACGTCGCCGAAGGTCCGCCTGGCCGGGATGCGCGCAGGCGGCCGCCTGGGCTGGTGCCGCCCCGGGGGGCGCGCCGGCTCCCGCGTCGGCTCTCGCGTCGGCTCTCGCGTCGGCATCGCCGCTCCCTTCTTCCGTCCAGCGTCCTGCCTCGTGCGTTGCCCCGGCCACCGAGTGGCGGGAATCGGTCTACCTGGCTTCCGGGGCGGCCGTGGCCTCGCCGTTCATCTCCGAGCCCGGGAACCCGAGCGCCCCGAGGAAGAACGCCTCCCACCGCACCGAGACGCTGACCGTCACCCGGTCCTGCTGGACCGAGCAGGAGCCGCGGGCCACGCCGTCGCCGCCCTGGGCCGCGACGATCTCGTCGGCCCTGGCGCAGACCTGGCCCTCGTCCAGCAGGGCGACCTCGCCGCCGGTGCGCAGGCGGTCGACGTCGATCTTGTCCGCGCCCGCCCGCGCGGCCTGCTCGGCGACGTCGGCGGCGCGCAGCCGGGCGTTGATCGCCGCGCCGCCGTCGACCAGCAGCCCGGCCAGGAGGAACACCACGACCGAGAAGAGCACGGTGAAGACCGACATGGACCCCCGCTCCCCCGCCTTCACGGCTCCCTCCTGACGAGCTGCTCAAGGGGCACCACGGCGGTACCCGTCAGCCGCTTGGTGCCGCCGAACCCGAGGAAGCCGAGGTCGAGCTCGCAGGTCACCTCCGCCTGGACCTGGCCGCCCGCCTCCCAGGTGGATCCGTCCAGGTTCACGGCGGTGGCGCCGCACTTGTCGTCCAGTGAGCTCTTGGCGGTGCTCTCCGCCGCGGCGCCGGCGTCGTCGAAGCTCCGCTGCACGGACGCGGCCCGCGCGGCGTCCCTGGCCGCGCCGTTGACCCGCCCCTGCGTCTCCACCAGCACCCCCGCCCCGACCAGGAACATGAGGAACAGCAGGAAGACGGGGGCGAGCATCACCGTCTCCACGGCCATCGAGCCGCGCTCGCCCGGCTTCATCGGCAGTCATCACCGCCGTTGTCGGGACGGAAGCACTCGATCGGCCCGCCCGCGGTCGCCGTGATCGTGAACGTGAGCGGCGGCAGCAGCGGCACGACCTGCACGGCGCTGCCCGTGACCGTGACGAAGCGCTGGTCGGGGTCGCGCTCGGAGGTGGTGGCCGCGGCGTTCTCCAGCAGCCGCGGGCCGACCGCCTTGACGATGTCGGTGGCCTTCGCCGTGGCCGCGCCCTGCCAGTCGCCCGAGTCGAACGGCGCCGACCTGGCCACCCGCGCGCCTTCCCTGGCCGCCGCCTCGGCGATCTGGCGTCCGTGGAACCAGAGCGCGACCTGCACGACGAGGAGCGCGACCGCGAGGATGACCGGCATCAGCAACGCCAGCTCGATCACGGTCGCGCCCCGCTCACGAGTCTCCGCCACCACCGCCGCCGCCACCGCCGAACGTGCCCTGGATCTCGCTGGACTTCTGCTCGACCAGGGTCTTGATCAGCGTGGCCAGCCCGAGCGCGACGCCCGCGATGATGGCCGTGATGATCACCCATTCGACGGCGGAGGCGCCCCTGCTGGGCGCGGTGCGGGCGCGCTGGATCCGCACCCCCAGGTAGGCGGTGAGATAGACGATCCATGGATGGTTCATCAGGCCCCCAACATCTTCATCGCGGCGGGAAAACTGAGAAAGATCACGAAACCGGCGCACAGGAGGAGCTGGGCCACGAGCATCGACTGCGAACGCTCGCCCGCGCGTCCCTCGATCTCGGCCAGTTCGCGCCGGCGCAGGGTGGCGGCTCTGGCGGTGAGCGAGGCGCGCACCTTGGCGCCGTCGTCGGCCACCAGGCCGAGCGCGGCCGACAGGTCGCGCAGCTCGTCGACGTTGATCTCCTCGCCGAGCTGGCCGAGCGCCTGCCACGGGGTGATGCCGACGATCCGGGCGCCGCCGAGCGCGTCGCGGATGCGGCCCATCGCCCAGTTGGGCTGCTCGCCGCTGACCGACACGGCCATCATCAGCGCCTCGGGGACGCCGCGCCCGCCCGCCAGGTTCATCGAGACCAGGTCGAGGAAGGCGCCCACGACGTGCCGGAAGTCGCGCCGCATGGCCGCGGCCTCCTTGCGGATCTGCAGGTCGGGCAGGAAGAAGAAGAGCAGCGCCACGAGCACGGCCGACCAGAACGGCACCGTGAACGACACGCCCCACCCCATGAGCGCCAGCCAGCCGAGCAGGATCGGGAAGGCCAGCAGGCCGCTCGCGGCGAGCAGCACCTTGGTGGCCAGGAACGCCTCGAACGAGCGTCCGAGCAGGGCCAGGTCGGACTTGACCGAGCGGGCCTCCCAGCCGCGGGCGCCGTAGAGGCGGGCCAGGCGGGCGCCGAGACCGCGGCGGAAGGCGCTGACCTCCTCCTCGGGCAGCAGGAGCTGGATGCGCGGGGCGTCGGCGTCCTCGCGCACGGCGTCGAGCGCCAGCAGCCGCGCCACCAGCCCGGGACGGGCCGGGAACAAGGCGCGTACCAGCACGAACAGGCCGAGGCCGAGCACCGCCCCGGCCAGCACGCCCTCAACCATGACCGCCTCCCATCAGCAGCCGGGTCGGCTTGTCGAACCTGGCCAGCCGCCGCATCCACGCGAACCCGGCGCCGAACAGGCCGCCGACGACCACGAGCACGGCCTGGCCGAGGGCGGAGCCGTACTCACTGACGTAGGAGGGGTTGAACAGGATGAGCAGCCCGGCGAAGACCAGCGCCGTGATCACCACGATCTGCACGCTGCGCCTGGTCGCACGGCGTTCGGCCTCGACGCGGCGGCGCATGTCGAGCTCCTCGCGGGCCGAGACGGCCAGCGCGCCGAGCACGTCGCGCAGGCCGGGGCCGCGCAGCCGGGAGTTGAGGATGAGCGCGGCGATCACCAGGTCGGCCGAGGGGTCGTCGAGCTCGTCGGCGAAGCGGGACAGCGCCTCCGGCAGCGCCATCCGGGTGTGCAGCCGGTCGACCATGGCCCGCAGGTGGGGCCGGAGCGTGGGCGCGGCGGCCCTGATCGAGGACGGGATGGCCTGCTCCAGCCCGGCCGCCCCGGCGATGGTGTCGCGCAGCGACTCGGTCCAGGCGGCCAGCCCTTCCAGGCGGCGCATGGCGGCGCGCTCCTCGGCCGCGCCGCCGGACAGTCCGCGCCAGGCGAACACCAGCAGCACCGCGCCCACCGCCATGACCGGCCAGCCCGTGACCACCAGGACCAGGCCGGCGGACACCGCGGCGACGGCGGTGCGGGTGGTCAGCATCTTGACGAGCGGGCGTCTGGGCTGGGACGGGCGGCGGCGCAGGCCGTACAGGGCCAGGAAGAACAGGAAGAGGCCGCCGCCGGCGGCCGCGCCCGCCACCATCGCGAGCGGGTCGAGGTCGAACGCCATCCTCACCAGCCTCCCGGGTTGTAGCCGTGGGCGACGAGCTCCTCCAGGCACGAGACCGGCGCGTGCGGGACGCCCGCGCCGTCGGGACCGGGCGCGAACACCTCGCTCGACAGCACGCGGCCGTCGCAGCCGTTGACCTCGCGGATGCTGGACACGTAGCGGCGCAGGGTGCCGCCGACGTGGTAGTCGTTGCGCTTCTCGATGAAGACGACGAAGTCGATCGCGCCCGCGATGAGCATGTGGGTGGCGTCGATGGGCAGCCGCTCGGCGGCCTGGAGGGCGTAGGTGGCGATGCGGTTGAAGACCTCCATGCTGGAGTTGGCGTGGATCGTCGACAGCGAGCCGTCGTTGCCCTGGGTCATCGCGTTGAGCATGGTGACGATCTCGTCGCCCAGCACCTCGCCGACGATGACGCGGCTGGGGTTCATCCGCAGCGAGCGCCTGACCAGCTCGGCCATGGAGATCTCGCCCTGGCCCTCGGAGTTGGGCAGGCGCTGCTCGAAGGCGACCACGTTGGGGTGGAGCTCGGGGAACTGGTCGAGGCCCAGCTCAAGAGCGCGTTCGACGGTGATCAGCCGCTCGCTGGGCGGGATCTCGTTGGCCAGCGCCCGCAGCAGGGTGGTCTTGCCGGCGTTGGTGGACCCGGCGATCATGAGGTTCTTGCGGGCCGCGACGGCGGCCGTCAGGAACCTCCCGATCTCCGGGCTGATCGTGCCGTTGCCGGTCAGGTCGGACAGGAAGACCTTGCCGAGGCGGGAGCGGCGGATCGACACGGCCGGGCGCACGGTGACGTCCATGACCGCGCTCAGCCGGGAGCCGTCGGGCAGCCGCAGGTCGAGCTGGGGGTTGGCGGTGTCGAACGGCCTGCTGGACAGCCCGGAGTAGGCCGCCAGGATCTGGATCAGCTCGACCAGCTCGTCGTCGGACTCGGCGACCGGGTCGTGCATGAGCTCCTGGCCGTCGGCGTAGCTGACGAACACGCGGTCGCAGCCGTTGATGTCGATGTTCTCGACCTCGGGGTCGTCGAGCAGCGGCTGGAGGCGGCCGACGCCGAACAGGGCGGCGTGGATGCCGGCCGCGAGGGCCTCCTCCTCCTCGATGGTGGGCGGCGTGCGGCCGAGGCCGATCTCGTTGCGCGCGTGCTCCTCCAGCACCTGCGAGATCAGCGCCCTGGCGAACTGGCGCTCGTCCTCGCCGGACATCGGCGGGACGCCGCTCGCCTGGTCGATGCGGCGCTGCTGGGCCAGCCGGTCGCCGACCTCCTGGCGGAACCGCTTGACGAGCGAGTGGTCGATCATCGGTTGCTCACCAGCCTCGCGGCGAGGTCGCGGGCCGTGCGGATGAGCAGGGACCGGTCGAGCCGGCCGCCCCACTGCCCGCGCAGCAGCTCGGCGCCCTTCGGGTCGTGGGCCAGCCCGTGGACGAACTGGACGATGGGTCCGACGATCCTGCGCACGTCCTCGATCGAGGCCCGGTAGTTGCGCGGGTCGGCGATCACGACGACGCCGTGCGCCTTGGTGATCTGGAGGCGTTCGCGCAGGTGGGCGACGTGGTCGAGGGTCGCCCTGGTGAGCAGGAGCACCTGCTCGGCCTCGGCGAGGAGGTCGGCGAGCTGCGGGTGGGAGCCCAGGCGGCCGCAGTCGGCGATCACGTCGGCGTCGGGGATGGCGGCCAGCGACCTGCCCAGCGGGCCCCAGAGCCAGGTGAGCCCGGCCGCCTGCTCGCCGTGGGTGAGCCCGGCCAGCACGTCGAGCCCGCCGATGATCTTCTGCGTGTGCTGGTGGATCTGGGCGGGTTCGAGGCCCCTGCGGGCGGTCGCGCCGAGCGTGAGCAGGCCCTTGCCCGGGTTGAGCACGCCGCCGTCGGCGGCGGGCAGCCGGTAGGCGAGGTCGCCGCCGGCCGGGTCGCACTCGGCCAGCAGCACGGGCCGCGGCCACACCGCCGCGAGGGCGGTGGCCGCGGTGGTCACGCCGGGCGCGCCCTTGTCGGCGGCCAGAACGATCAGCGCCACGTCAGCGCGCTCCCGGGAGCTCGGCCACCGCGATCTCTCCGCTGGAGGCATAGGCGAGTATTTGCGGCGAGTCCGACGAATCGACGATCACGGTGATCTGCCCGGAATTACCGCCGGTCCGGTTCTTGTCGCCGGTACTGAACACGAGCGCGCTCTCGGCGAGTACGCGACTTTGCCCCTGAGCCGTCCGGTTCGGCACGTACACGACCTGGACGCGGTCGCCCTGTTCAATGCCGGCGGGCATTTGGCCGGGTTTGAGGGCGAGACCGACGGTGGCCTTTCCCGGGCCCAGTTCGTCGCTGGCCTTGCTGCCCATCCGGTTGGTCAGCAGGGTGCCCGGCAGGATCGTGACCGCGGCGAAGCTGCTGGTCACCTCCGAGCGCCGGGACCAGGGGACGTAGTCGACGCCCGTGTCCGAGGCGATCTTGACCTCTTCGAGCATTCCGTCGTCGAACTTCTGGCCCGCTCCGACCTGCTGGGTGATCCTGATGGCGGAGACGCGGTCGCCGCTGCGCAGCACGAGCAGCGTGGTGGCCAGCGCTCCGCCGAGTATGAGCAGGACCGCCAGCGCGGCGAGGGCCGGCTTGCGTTCGCGTGGGGGCACGGGGAGCTTGCGCGAGGCCGGGCCGGACAACCCCGCCGCCGCGTTGTCGGCGGCAGGTTTTTCACTGGTCCTCATGGGTGGGGGGCTCCCATTGTGAAATGCGGAATTCACGCCCATTATGTGGGGCGCCCGGGTGAGGCGTGGGCGGAATGCGAGGACCCATGCTTGTTTCGCAGGTGGCACGATGTCAACCCGGAATAATCGATGCCTATTGTCTCTACCAAGTTGACTAATACCGATTTATCGGCATGCTCGTCACAGTTTTATCTTGAGTCGCAGTAATCACAGCTTTTTCACGCTTGATCGTGACGGTCGGCGCGCGGGTTATCCACAGAACCGCGTTCTCATGCCGGTGGCGTCAACCGGGACGCCTACTCTCGCTTCTGGCGCTACCTTGGCGCCCGAGGTCGAGCGAGGAGACGGCACATGCGGATCATGCTCACCGTGCTCGGCGAGCAGGGCGACCGTGACGTCGTGATCGACGGCGACGGCGGCGCCACGGTGGCCGGGGTGACCGAGGCGCTGAGCGGGCGCACGTCCATGGCGAAGGTCGTCCACCTGCCGCGGACGCGTGCGCCCTACGGCCTGGCGCCCGAGGCCGGTGGGCGGGGCGGGGCCGAGGCGCGCATCCCCCGTCCGCGCGTCCCCGACCGGCTCGACGTCCCCGCCGCCGTCCCCGGCGACGTCCCCGGCGACTCCGGGGCGCTGCTCTGGCGTGACGGGCGTCCGCTCGATCCGCGGGCGCCGGCGGCGGCCGTGCTGCGCGACGGCGACAAGGTCACGCTCGACCCGCGCCTGGCCCGCGCCACCGTGGTCGAGGAGCCCGGCGGGGTGGCCGAGATCCGCGTGATCGGCGGCCCGGCGGCGGGGGCTGTCCACCGGCTGGGGCTGGGCGTGCACGTCATCGGGTCCGACCCGACCTGCGCGATGGCCGTCGCCGATCCGCTCCTGGCCGCCGAGGCCGTCGCCGTGCGCGTGACGCCTGACGCGATCACCGTCGAGCGGGCGCACCGGCAGAGCTCGGGGCAGACCTCCAGGCTGAAGCTGAAGGGGCGGTGGGCCGAGGAGGTCGCCGAGCTGACCGCGCGGGTCGCCGAGCGGGAGGCGGCCGAGCTCGCCGCCGAGCAGGGCGACATGCCCGAGCTCGACGGCAGGGCGCTCACCGGGCCCGCCGAGTGGCCCGACCAGGCGGTGCTGACCTGCGGGTCCTCCGTGTTCGTGCTGACCTCCATCGAGCCGAAGGACGCCCACCTCGCTCCCAGGGGGGAGGGCGGCCTCGCCTACAACCGGCCGCCCAGGCTGCGCCGCCCCGAGCCGGAGCGCAGGTTCGTCAAGCCCAAGGAGCCGACCAGGTCCGAGGGCATGCGGCTGCAGTTGCTGGCCGCGCTCCTGCCCGCCGTGCTCGGCGTGACGCTGGCGTTCGCCCTGCACGCCCCCTACTACCTGCTCGTCGCCCTGATGACGCCGATCATCATGATCGGTCAGTGGTTCAGCGACCGCCGCCACGGCAGGAAGAAGCACAAGCAGGCGCTCAAGGAGTTCGGCGAACGCGTGCGGGCCTACGACGAGGAGGTGGAGCGGGCCAGGGCCGCCGACGAGGCCGCGCGCAGGTCCGACGCGCCCGACCCGGCCCAGGTCCTGCTCACGGCGACCGGGCCGCGCCGGCGTCTGTGGGAGCGCCGCAGCCACGACGCCGACTCGCTGCGGCTGCGCGTCGGCCTCGCCGACCTGCCCGCCAACCTCGACCTGTCGGAGGAGCAGGGCGGCCCGATCGAGCCGCCGCTCTGCCGCGCCGTGCCGGTGGCGCTGGCCATGCGCCGGCTCGGCGTCGCCGGCGTCACCGGCCCGCGCGGGGCCGCGACCAGCCTGGCCGGCTGGCTGATCGCCCAGGCCGCCACCCTGCACAGCCCGCGCGACCTGGCCATCGTGGTGGTGTCCGCGCGCGCCGACGGCGAACGCCGCTGGGGCTGGACCCGCTGGCTGCCGCACTGCGCCCCGCGATCGGGCGAAGACTGCGTGGCCCTGGTCGGCACCGACCCCGAGTCGGCCGCCCGCCGCGTCGCCGAGCTGGCCGCGCTCATCGACGAGCGCCAGAACACCGCCATCCCCGAGTTCGGCAAGATCCCCACAGGCTGGGACGATCTGGGCGGCCCCGAGAAGCCCAGCTTCTCCTCCTACGACGTCCGTCCCCACGACGTCCTGGTGATCCTCGACGGCGCCCAGATCCTGCGCGGCCTGCCCAACATGCCCCAGGTCCTGCGGCAGGGCCCCCGGTCCGGGGTGTTCACCCTCGCCATCGACGACGACCAGCGGCTGCTGCCCGAGGAGTGCCAGACGGTGGCGGCGTGCGGCTCCGACGGCCTCGTCCGCCTGCTCGGCGGGGGGCTCGACGTGATCGGGCCGGTGCTGGGCGACCTCGTCTCGTCCGCCTGGTGCGACCGGCTGGCCAGGGCCCTGTCCCCCATCCGCGACGTGAGCCGGGACGATCCGTCGGGCAACCTGCCCGGAGCCGTCCGCCTGCTCGACCTGATGGGCATGCCCGACCCGTCCGGCAAGGAACTGGCCGCCCGCTGGCGGGCCCGCGGCACGACCGAGGCGCTGATCGGCGTCGGCCCCGACGGCCCGTTCTCGGTCGACCTCAAGCTCGACGGCCCCCACGGGCTGATCGCCGGCACCACCGGGGCGGGCAAGTCCGAGCTGCTCCAGACGCTGATCTGCTCGCTGGCGGTGGCCAACCGGCCCGACCAGCTCACGTTCATGCTGATCGACTACAAGGGCGGCGCGGCCTTCAAGGAGTGCGTACGCCTGCCGCACACCGTCGGCATGGTCAGCGACCTCGACGGGCACCTGACCCAGCGGGCCCTCGACTCGCTGGCGGCCGAGATCCGGCGCAGGGAACGCCTGCTGCTGGCGGCGGGCGCCAAGGACATCGACGACTACGCCGGCCAGGCCCCCATGCCGCGCCTGGTGCTGATCATCGACGAGTTCGCCGCGCTGGTGGCCGAGCTGCCCGACTTCGTGGCCGGCCTGGTGGACATCGCGCGGCGGGGCCGTTCGCTGGGCATCCACCTGATCCTGGCCACCCAGCGGCCGGCCGGCGTGGTCACGCCCGACATCCAGGCCAACACCTCGCTGCGGATCGCGCTGCGGGTGACCGAGCCCGCCGAGTCCACCGACGTCATCGACCTGCCCGACGCGGCCGCGATCTCCAAGTCCACCCCTGGCCGGTGTTACGTGCGGTCGGGGGTGGGGGCGGCGATCGCCGTCCAGACAGCCAGGGTGGGCGGGCGCAGCCCCGCGCGGGTTCCCTCCGCCGGGAGGCCGGCCGGGCGGGTGCGGGTGCTCGACGTGGACTGGCGCTCGCTCGGCAGGCCGCTGCCGCCGCCTCCGGAGCCGGCCGAGGAGTCGGCGGACACCGATCTCGGCCTGGTCGCCGACGCGCTCGTCGAGGCGGGGCGGTTGGCGGGCGTCCCGGCCCAGCCGAGCCCGTGGCTCGACCCCCTGCCCACCCACCTGGTGCTCGACCTGCCCGACAACCCGCCCTCGCCCGCCTCGCCGGAGGGGGCCGGCGGCGGGTTCGAGGAGGTGGCGCCGCTGGCGTTCGGGGTGACCGACCGTCCGTGGCGGCAGGATCGGTGCCCGCTGGCGCTCGACCTGGCCGACGGCGGCCACCTGCTGATCGC
Source organism: Nonomuraea sp. NPDC049684 (assembly GCF_044465345.1). Lineage (NCBI taxonomy): Bacteria > Bacillati > Actinomycetota > Actinomycetes > Streptosporangiales > Streptosporangiaceae > Nonomuraea > Nonomuraea sp. NPDC049684. The sequence goes on from NZ_JBITLO010000002.1 coordinate 741,370, forward strand.
GGGCTCCCCGCGGAGCGGCCGCTCGACGGCGTTGCGGACCATCGCGGGCGCCATCGCGGCCCGTACGTCGCCCGCCGACGTGCACGTCCATGCGGTGGACTGCGGCTCGGGCGCGCTCCTGCCCGTCATGGCGATGCCCCACTGCGGCGCCGTCGTCACCCGCGACCAGATCGAACGCGTGGAGCGGCTGCTCGGCCGCCTGCGCGCGGAGGTGGGCCGCCGCCAGCAACTGCTGGCCGAGGCGGGCCACGCCTCGCTGGCCGAATACCGCCAGGCCGGTCACCGCCTGCCGTGGCTGGTGTTCATGCTCGACCGCTGGGAGGGCTTCGTCGCCGCGTTCGAGAGCTACGACTACGGCCGCCTGATCGAAGCCCTGCTCCAGCTCCTGCGCGAGGGCCCGGCGGTGGGGTTGCGCGCGGTGGTCACCAGCGACCGGTCCGGCCTGCTCGGCCAGGTCTCGACGGTCTTCGACGACCGCCTGCTGCTGCGCCTGTCCGACACGTCCGACTACGGGCTGGCCGGGTTCCCGATGAAGGGCCTGCCCGCGTCCATGCCTCCGGGGCGCGCCCTGTCGCTGGGCGAGCACGGCATCACCGAACACCACATCGCCCTCCTCTCCGCCGACCCCGCGGGCCCCGCCCAGGTCGCCGCCCTGCAGGCCCTGGCCCGCAGCGCGAGCCCGCAGGCCGCGGGGCACGGGGGGCGCGGGGAGCGCGGCGGGCGGCGCGGGGAGGGCGAACAGCCGCTGCGCGTCGACGCGCTGCCGATGCGGGTCACCGCGACCCAGACGATGGACCTCGATCCGGCGTTCACTCCTCCGTCACCGCTGTGGGCGCTGGTCGGCGCGGGTGGGGACGCGCTCACCCCGCTCGGCGTCGACCTGCTGGCCCACGGGCCGGGCGCGGTGATCGCGGGGCCGTCGCGGTCGGGACGGTCGTCCGTCCTGGTGACGGCGGCGCGGTCGCTCATCGCCGCCGGCACGCCGGTCGTCGCCGTGGCTCCCCGACGGAGCCCGCTGCGCGACCTGGCGGACGCCGTGGCCGTCCTCGACGGGAACGCCGCCAACCTCCCCGAACTGGTCGCCGACCTGGGCCAGTACGTCGTGGTCGTGGACGACGCCGAACTGGTCGACCCGGACTCACCGCTGGGCACGTCCTTGGAGGAGGTCCTCCGCTCGGGCAGGGACGGCGATCACGGCCTGCTGATCGCCGGCTCCACCGGTGACCTGGCGGTCGCCTATCGCGGCTTCGTGGCCGAGACCCGCAAGTCCCGTACGGGCGTGCTGCTGTCGGTCCAGGGCCCGACCGACGGCGACCTGTTCAGCATCCGACTGCCCCGCGGGGCGGGCGGCGGCCCTCCCGGACGCGGCCTCCTGGTCACCACCGGCAACATCACCCCCATCCAAGCAGCCCTCCCAGACACCCCCTGACCCACCCACCGAACCATCCACCCGTGTGAGCCGCCCTGGCGACGGCGGCCATCCCGGTGCCTGGGATCAAGCTCATCGGACAGGAAGGCGTGCCTGCCTGAGATTCCCGCCCCTCCAACCCGGGCCCGACCGGCGGTGCATGACGTTCGGAATCAGGTCCATCGGAGAGGGCGTGTACTCGCGTACCCGTTTCGGGCCAGCCTTGCCGAGACCAACCGCGGGTGAGTCACACAGGTCTGGCGGCCCTTGTCTGACCTCCAGGATGGGCGCGTTCGTCGGACGGGAGGTGGTACAGGCCCGTGCCGCTCTGCGCCGGTCTTCCTGGTTCCCGACGCGTACGGGCCGTGGGCGGGGGATGAGGTCAGGAGTCGTCGGCGGGGAGGGTGTACATGCGGACGAACAGGGGGCGGGCGTCGGGTGGGGCCTCGTCTGCGGGGTGGCTGTATTTCAGGAGGAGGGCCACGTAGGCGTCGTGGAACTCCCTGAGCTCGTCCTTGGTCATGCGGGCGAGGCCCCGGGAGCCCTTCACCCAGTCGGGGTCGGTCTGGAAAGCGGCGGGGACGCGGTCCAGCAGGGCGCGGTCCTCCTCCAGCCCGATCCGGTGGAACTCGGTCAGGACCGCCTGGTCCTCCGGGCCGAGGTCGCCGGGGTCGGGGAGGCGGATGTCCCTGGGGAGTTCGGCGCGGCGCCACCAGCGTTCGCGGCCGGAGGAGCGTTCGGGGATCTCCTCGATGAAGCCGTACTTCTCCAGTTGGCGCAGGTGGTAGCTGGTGGTGCCGGTCTTGGCGCCGAGCAGCTCGCCGAGGGTGGTGGAGGTGGCCGGGCCGTGGATGTTCAGGTGGGTCAGCATGCGGCGGCGCATGGGGTGGGCCAGGGCCTTGAGCCGGTCGGGATCGTGGAGCACCAGGGGCTCGTCGTCCTTCATGAGGAGCAGGCTAGTCCTTGAGGACGATATCTGCAGACATGTCTTTGCCGAGACCTCTCTGCAGACTACTGTCGGCAGTATGCGAAACGTCTTCACGGCCTCTGCCGCCGTCTCCCTCAGCGCCGTCGCCGGCGTCCTGTTATGGCTCAGTACGCCCGGACTGGGTCGTGCCACCCCCGCGGCCGACCTCACGTCGAGCACCGCAACGACAGCCGATCTCGTTTGGAAGGCCGCAACGGTGGGTGAGGGACGGCGCGCCACTGGGGCTGGGTCGGGCCTACCCGATAGCGCAGGCCCGGTGGCTCCGAGCGGCCTCGCGGCTCTTGCTGGCCAGCCGGTTCCAGGCAGCCTTGCGGCTCCCCGTGGCCTGGTGGCTCCCGGTGGTCTCGCGGTTCCGGGTGACCTGACGGTCCATGAGGTGACGTTCCGCGGCAGCGGCGGGCTGGAGTTGCACGGCAGCGTGATCAGCCCGGCCGTCAGCGCGATCAGCCCCTCAGGCGCCGGCAGCGCGGCCCAGTCCGGCAGTACGCCCCAGGTCGGAGGTACAGCCCAGATCGGAGATGCAGCCCAGGTCGACCTTAAGGGCCAGTCTGGAAACACGGTCCAGGTCGAAGGCCCGGCCGGGGAGGGGCGGAGTGGCGCGGTAAGGGAGGGCTCGAAGGGGGCGGGCGGGCAGGGTCGGAACCTCGCAACCGGAGAGAGCCGGGACAACCCGTCTGGGGAGGGCTGGAACGGCCCAGGCGGGTGGAGCTCGAACGTTGCCCGTGGGCGGGTTGGGGTTGTGTTGGTGCATGGGGCGGGGACGGGGACGTCTCGGGAGAAGCTGCTGGGTGAGGCCGTCGCCTTCGCCCGGCAGGGCCTGACGGTGCTGATCTACGACAAGCGCTCGGTCGGCTATTCGCTGTTCCATCGGTCGTACGCGCAACTCGCTGACGACGCGCTCGGCGCGGTCGCGGCGCTGCGCAAGGAGCCTGGGGTCGATCCTGGCAAGGTCGGCATCTGGGGACTCAGCGAGGGCGGGTGGGTGGCGCCGCTCGCCGCCTCGAAGTCCAAGGACATCGCGTTCGTGGTGGTGGTCGGGGCCAACGCGTTGCAGCCCCTGCGGCAGCAGACGTGGGCCGTGGCGGCCGGGTTGCGCAAGGCGGGGGTCAGCGGGTCGCTGGTCGATCACGCCGAGCCGAAGCTGTACCGGGTGATCGCGGACGGGGACATGTTCCCCGAGCCCTACTACGATCCCGAGCCGGTCCTGGCCGCGGTGCGGCAGCCGGTGCTGGCGATCTGGGGCGTCCACGACCTGCTGACCCCGCCCCGCGAGACGCCGCCGCTGTTCCGCGCGGCGTTGGAGAAGGGCGGCAACAGGCGGTACACGTTCCGGTTCTTCGAGAAGGCCGATCATGCTGCTCATCTGACTCCGGACGGCGGCGTCACGCGTCTGCCCGAGCTTGCTCCCGGGTACGCCGAGCTGGTGGGCGGCTGGGTGGCGAAGGCGACCTCGGGTCAGGCTCCGGTCGCGGAGGTGTCGGGACCCGCGCCCGTCCAGGCGGACGACTCCGTCGGGACGCCGCCTCCCGCGTGGTGGGAGTCGGCCTTCGCGCAGACGGCGGTCCTGGTGCTGTTCGTGGTCGGGTTCGCCGGATACCCGACGGTCGCCGTGATCCGCCGGATCCGCCGGCGCGGCGCGGCCCGGGGCACGCCGGGCAAGGGGACGGCAGGCAAGGGGACGGCAGGCAAGGGCACACCAGGCACGGAGATCACGGGCACGCAGATGGCGGGCAAGGGGGCTGTGGCGGCTCGGGTGGTCAGTGTTGGGGGGCTTGCGGTGGCGGTCGGTGGGTTCGTCTACCTGTTCTATCTGATGTCCACCGGCGGGAAGCTGGCCGCGCCCGGGCCGATGCTCCTCGGCAGGCCGCTCGTCTGGCTGGCGCTGCAGGCCGTGGCGGTGGCCACCGTCGTGGCGACGGTGCCGGCGGCGCGCAGGTGGCGGCGGGAACGCGCGACCGGCGAGCGGGTACGGCTGGGCCTGCTCGTCGCGGCGGGTGTGGCCTTCGTTCCGTGGGCGTTCTATTGGGGTTTGCTACTTCCGTAGAGGTTCATGACACAAGAGCGTTCTATGCTGATCCCTGCGATACGGGGAGAGGTGAGATGCAGACCCGGAAGGACCTCTACCAGGCTCATCGGCTGATGCAGCAGCGCCTGGGCATGGCGTTGCTGCAGGCTGAGCCCGATGTGCCGGAGACGCCCATGCGGCGGCTCAACGTGGCGATGTTCTGCGGCGTGCTCGTGGGCGTGCTCATCGCGGCGGTGTTCGGGATCTGGGGGCTGCTCAAGCCCGGCGGGGCGACGAACCTGACCGAGGCCGGCCAGCTCCTGGTCGAGGAGGAGACCGGCGCCACCTACGTCTACAGCCAGGAGCAGGCGCGGCTGCTGCCGACGGCGAACTACGTCTCGGCGCTGCTGCTGCTCGACGCGACCGACTTCAAGGTGCGCAACGTCTCCGCCGCGTCGCTGGCGACGCTGCCGCGCGGGCCGCTGGTGGGCATCGCGGGCGCGCCGGACAGCCTTCCGGCCCGCGAGAAGCTGGTGAAGGGCCCGTGGTCGGCCTGCGTGACCGAGCCGGCGCAGGCCGCCGGGGCGCGGGGGCCGTACGTCACGCTGGTGGGCGGGCAGGACGTCGGCGGGACGCCCGTGGGCGGCGACGCGCTGGTCGTCACGGACGGCCAGCAGGGCTGGGTGGTCTGGAACGACCGGCGCATGAAGGTGACCGAAACGGGGGTGCGCGCGCTCAACGCGCATCCCAGAAGAGTGCCCTCCACCTGGATCAACGCGATCCCGCCCGGCCCCGACTTCATGCCACCGGCCTTCACCGGCCTGGGCCGGCGCGCCGTCGCCCCCGGGGGCGGCAGGGGGGCGATCGGTCAGGTCTACACCGTGAAGGGCATGGGCGGGGCTCCCGACCGCTGGTACGTGCTGCTCGCCGACGGGCTCGCCCCCGTCAACCTCACCCAGGCGACGCTGCTGCTCGCCGACCCGAGGACCAAGGCCGCGTACGGCAGGCGCGCCGCCGTCCCGCTGGAGATCGACGCCGCCACGGCGAACGGCAGGACCTCCCGCCAGAGCCTCACGGTCGGCGGCCTGCCGACGAGCCTGCCCAGAACGATCACGTCCTCGGCGGCGCTGTGCGCGGTGTACGCCGACACGCAGAACGGCTCCGCGCAGGCGAAGATCACGGTCGGCGCCACGATGACCATCCCCGTGCCCGCGGCCCGGAGCGACCAGGAGCACTTCGACCAGGTGCTGCTGCCCGCCGGCGGCGCGGCGCTGGGCGGCCTGCTGCCCGGTGACGGCCAGAAGGCGTTCATGCAGACCTACTTCCTGCTCACCGACCAGGGCAGGAAGTTCCCGCTGCAGACCGGGGACCAGATCAACAAGCTGGGGTACGGCGCCGAGGACGTCACGCCGGTGCCCTACAACCTCGTCCACCTGATCCCGGAGGGGCCGGCGCTCGACCCGGCGGCGGCGCGCTCACCGGTGCAGGTCACGGCCCAGTGAGCCACGCCCCGGCCCGCCATCGGGCCGGGGCGGCCTGACCCGGGACAGCGAATCAGAGCAGCGGACCGGGACAGCGGGCCGGGACAGCGGGCCGGAGCAGCCGGACGAGGTGCGGGTCAGGGTCAGGGTCAGATGAGGCCGCCGGCCGACATGCCGGGCATGCTCGGCATGCCGCCGTTCTTGCGCTGCAGCGAACCGGGCCTCTCCTCCCCGTTGCTGACGTACTCAAGGTCGCTGGGCCCGAAGTCGGCATGCGGGCGGCCCTTGTCGATGACCTGGGTCATCGTGGCGCACAGGCCGTTCACGGCGACCAGGATGCCCGCGAGCATGGCGGCGGACTTGACGTTCTTGCCGACGATGCCCCTGAGGATCTGGGCGAGCGCGATCAGGATGCCGTTGATCTGCCCCCGCATCACCACGGCGACGAAGATCGGGACGATGAAGGTCAGCCATTTCGCGGCGGCGAGGGCCGTCGTGATCGCGGCCACCAGACAGGCGACGTAGACGGCGTAGTGGTAGAGCGTGGCGATCGTGTCCATGCCGCTGGAGACGTTCTCGAAGTAGGTCGACGCCGCCGTCACCTGCTTGGCGAAGGCGTCCGCGGACGACTTGAACGTCTCCCAGGCCGGCCCCGTCCAGTACTCCTTGGTGGCGACCTCCTCGGAGAGCTTGACGACCGCTTCGCCGATGGCCTGGAAGTTCATCCCGTCCTTGCCGTCGACGGGCGCGAGCCAGTCCAGGGCCGCCTTCGCCACGGCGCCGGGGTTGGACACGAGGGTGCCGACCATGATCGCGACATTCCTGGCCAGCGGATAGTCGAACAGCACCACGGCGTTCGCGGCCACCACACCGGCCGCGGCGAGGATCAGCCAGCGGTCTTCTTCGTATGCCATGTCGTCTTCCTTCTCACTCGCCGAGGACCGGCGGCGCGATGTCCATGTCGTCGAGCCAGTCGTTCTCGTCGCCGCGCACGTACTCCGGCTTGTCCCGCTCGCGGTTCTGCTCGTTGCCGGCCGCGCCGCCCGACATGGGCATGAACGGCATGCCCGACATGCCGGCCGCGCCGGCGCCGCGCAGGCCGCCGGCGGCCGCTCCCGCGCCCGTGGTGGTCCCGCCGGGGCTCGACGAGCCGCCGTAGCCGCCCGCCGTGGGGTAATCGATGGGACGGCCGTTCAGGTTGCCGGTGCTGGGAATGGCGGAGTTCAGGGCGTTGGGGTCCAGACCGGACAGCTTGGTCTGGGACGGGTCCGGGAGCGCGTTCTTGAGGTCCGGGACGCCGGTGTTGTGGTTGAGCTGGTCCTCGATGGACGGCGTCTTGGGCAGGTTCGCGTTGATGGCGTTGGGGTCGGGCAGGTTGTGGTCGGGGAGCTTGTTGTCCGGCAGCTTGTTGTCCGGGAGCTTGTCGTCCGGCAGCTTGTCGTCGGGGAGCTTGTCCTCGGGGAACTTCTTGTCCGGCAGCTTGTCGTCAGGGAGCTTGTAGTCCTGCAGCTTGTCGTCGGGGAACTTCTTGTCCGACAGCTTGTCGTCGGGCAGGTTCATCGGCGGCAGGCCGCCGCCGGGGCCGCCGCCCAGCTTGCTCGGATCGATGCCGCCGCCGGGGGGCGTGCCGTCGCCGTACTCCTTGATCAGGCCGTCGTTGTCCTTGTCGACCTTCTCGTAGTTCTTCTCCAGCTTCTCCAGCGCCGTCTTGTAGTCCTTCAGGACGGTCCTGGCCATGGCGACCGTGTCGCTCGCGCCGTTCTTGATCTGCTCGTGGGCGTAGGAGAGGCCGAGGCCGACGATGCCGAACCCGGGGGATTCGACGTGGATCCCCTTCGTGTTCGTCTCGATCTTGCCCATGCCCGGTTCCTGGTCGGCGATGTCGCTGCCCAGTTTGCTGATCTTCTTGTCGGTGAACCGGATCGTGGCCCCGCCGAGGCCCGCCGGGGATAGTCCCAGGCTGGCGGCGGAGTTATCCCCTGCGCCCATCTGACCCTCCCTGTCCGAAAACTGCGTTTTGCACAGTCCTGGCTACGATATCGACAAATATCAACTTTTAGCGTGAACACTTTGCGAATGATCTAGACTGGCCGTTGATCAGGATGGCAGCCTTTCCCACATGCGGATCAAGACCCTGATTGTGGGCGTGTGCGGCATCGCCGCGCTCCCCCTCACCGGTACGAGCGCGGCCGCCGCCAGCGCCGCCGTCGTCCACCAGCTTCCGTTCCCGTGCGGCGAGACCTGGACCGGCGACAGCAACGACAGCAGCGCGCACACCGGCGGCTACGAGATCGACTTCAACGGCTCGTACAACGACGGCAACGCCGACATGGGCCGTACCGTGGTGGCCTCGGCGGCCGGCAAGGTGATCATGTCGGAGTACCGGACCGCCGACGGCTTCGGCAACGTGGTCAAGATCCGGCACGCCGACGGCAGCGTCTCGCTGTACGCCCACATGAAGAAGCGCACGGTCTCCGCGGGCGCGAACGTCGCGCAGGGCCAGCAGATCGGCCAGGTGGGCAACACCTCGGCCAAGTACAAGGGCATCATCGCCCACCTGCACTACGAGCAGCGCACGTCGTCGGGCACGATCGTGGCGGCCAGGTTCAACGGCACCACCTTCGGCTACAGCCACCAGACGCTGAAGTCCAACAACTGCCAGGGCGGCGGCGGCACGCCCGCGCCCGCGAACCCGGGCAAGCCCAGCACCGGCGGCGGCGGCAACCCGTACTCGGCCGAGCAGGTCTGCGGCGCGGGCTACAAGCAGATCGACTCCGCGCCGCTCGGCAACCAGGGCCGGGTCGTCCTGCTGTACTCGGCCTCCACCGGCCAGAACTGCGTCACCACGCTGCGCAACAGCGGCTCGGGCAAGGCGGCCGTGCGGGCCTACCTGGAGGTCAAGGGCAAGGCCAGGAGCACCGACGCGGGCAGCTACCAGTACTACGCCGGTCCGGTCCGGGCCAAGGCCCTGCGTACCTGCGTGAAGTGGGGCGGCGCGATCGGCGCGAACGCCTACGACAGCCCCTTCGAGCACTGCGACTGACGCGACCGCGCGTCCATGAGCGGGGCGGCGCCTCCGGGCGCCCCCCGCACCCGCCTTCCCCGCGCGGGGAAGGGCCTGCGGGCAGGCAGGGGGCCGCGCGCCAAGAGCGGGCCGGTCGCGAGGATCGGCCCGCGGGCGCGGTGCGGCGGCTCCGGGCGCCGGGCGAGCGCGCAGCGCGGCCTCAGGCGAGCGTGCTCGGCGTGGTGCCCTCCGGGCCGCCCCACACGTCGTCGTCCTCGGCGAGCCAGGTCGAGTTCTCGCTGTCGTGCTTCTCGCCGCTCTCGCCGCCACGAGCGGGCATTCCGCCCATCATGCCGGGAGAGACGAACCCCGCGCCGCCGCCGGCGCCGCGCATGGCGGCGCCCGCCGCCCCGCCCTCGCCCGCTCCGAGGCCGCCTCCGGCTCCCGATCCCACGCCGCCGCCGTAGGGCGAGCCGCCCGTGGTCGTCGAGGGGTAGGCGCCGTTGGGCATGCCCGACATGGACGGGTCGTACCCGGCCAGCTTCGTGGTGCCGTCGCCGGTGCCCGACGGCAGGCCGGCGGTCGAAGTCGTCGGCGCGGCGCCCAGCGAGGCGCCGTTCAGGGCCGAGGTGTCGGCCCCGCCGTACGGGTTGTCCCCCGCGTCGTAGCCCTGGATGCCGCCGACGTTCACGCCGGAGCCGTTCGTGCCGGAGCCGTCGGGATAGTGGACCGCCGGGTAGGCGCCCGCTCCCCCGTCACCCGGCATCTTGCCGTCGATGTACCCGGGGCCGCCCGGCACCGCGTCAGGACCGAACGAGGAGACGGGGATGTTGCCCGCCCCGCCCTTGCCGTTCAGGTCCGGCGCGCCCGGCACGCCTCCGCCGCCGGTGTTGAAGTCCGGCAGCTCGGGGACGCTCGGGTCCGGCAGCGCGGTCTGGACCTCGACGGGCAACTGCTTGTAGTGCTCGACGATGCGCTCGTTGACCTTCTTGAGGTGCTCGACGGCCCGCTTGTCGCCCCGGTAGAACCGGTAGAACGGCACCCGCCCGGCCCAGTCGACGTCGCGGTCCGTGCGCGAGTCGTGGTCCATCGACTCGACCACGTTGGCCTGCGCCCATTGCAGCGTCTCGCCGTACCCGTGGACCGGGCGGCCCATCTCGCCGAGCTTCCTGGCCAGCTCGCGCACGCTGGCGTGCAGCGTCTGGAGCTGCTTCTGCGTCTCGACGGCGGCCGGGCCCGTGTAGTTCTCGGCCAGTTCGGCCGCCTTGGTCTTCAGGTCGCCGGCGAAGCCGTTCAGCAGCGTCTCGGCCCGCGTGTAGTAGAGGCCGGCGAGCTTCACCGACTCCGGGTCGGTGGCGTCGATCCAGTCCTTGACCTTGTCGAGCGTGTCGCTGAACAGGCTGCCCATGAACGACACGTCCGGGGTGGAGGTGTCGACCGGGCCGGTGTTGTAGACGAGCTTGAACGTCTGCTTCTTGGGTTCGGCCATGGGTGTCAGGCCTCCCGCCGCGCGGCGGCTTCCTCGGTCGCCTGCTCGGCGCCGCCGGACGCCTTCGAGATGTCGAGCAGCGCCTCCACCGTGCTGTCGCCCTGCCCGACCATGGCGGCGTACAGGCCGCTGGTGGAGCCGGGCTCGCCGATCAGCTGGGAGTAGGCCGAGTTGACCGCCAGCGCGAAGTGCATGGCGGCCGGCCACTCGCCCATCTGGTTCTGGCTGAGCGCGCAGTAGCGCTGGAGGTCGGGCAGCGAGCCGGCGCCCTCGGGCAGCTTCGGCCCGGGGGTCGGCTGCCCCGGCGCGGTCAGGTACTGCGTCACCGGCGGGAGCGTGGGTGTCTTCAGCTTCTTGAGCAACTCGCCCAGCTCGCCGGCGATGCGCTTGATCTCCGTGCGGTTGGTGTAGTTGTCCTTGTCCCCGTCGAGGCCGGGCCAGTTGGGGTCCAGTTCGAGCGCCATGGCCGCCTCCTTAGCCGATCACCGGTGAGATGGAGCCCTCGTGGTGGCTCCACACGTCGTTGTCCTCCTTCAGGAGGGTCGAGGTCTCGACCTGTCCCTCCTCAGGCGCCGCTCCGGCACCGCCGCCGAACGGCATGAACGGCATGCCGGCGCCGCCCATCGCGCCCGTCCTGGCCGCCGCCGCGGGCGCGCTGCCCTGGACGTACGAGCCGGGGCCGCCGATCACCGCGGGCGTCCCCGCCGACGGCGAGGGGTAGGCGGGCTGGTTCACGAGCGGCTGGTTCGGGGTGCCGGGGTACCCGGGGGTGGTGGTCGGGTGGTACCCGGCGGTCTCGGTGGCGCGCGGGTCGCGGACGTCCACGTCCTGCGACTGGGTGGCGCGGTCGCCGGTGGTGTTGTTGTCGAGCACGGGCGGCGTGGTGCCGTCGCCGGTGGTGGCCGAGCCGCCGGTCCCCGATCCGGTGTCCTGGCCGCCCGGCCGGTCGGAGCCGGGGGTGTCCGTCCCGGGGGTGTCCGGCCGGTCGGTGCCCGGGTTGTCGCCGCCGGGGCTCTGGTCCCCTGGGCGGGGGTCGGTGCCGTTGCCGCCGTCGTGGCCGCCGGTGCCGCCGGTCCCGTCGCCGCCCGAGCCGCCTGACCCGCCCGACCCTCCGGAGCCGCCGTGCGTGCCGGAGCCGGTCGAGCCGCCCGTGCCGCCGCTGTCATGGCCGCCGCCGGTCCAGTACGCGCCCTTCCGGTACGGCGAGAGGTCGGTGAGCGGCATGTCCCGTTCGGGAGCCGGCGCCTCGGCGGGCTTCACCTCGGGCAGCTCGACGACGACGCTCTCCGGGATCTGGAAGTCGTACAGGTCGACGATGTGGTTGTTGAGCTTCTCCAGCGCCCGCCGGGCCACGTCGGCCTGCATCTCGGCGGGCGACTTGGTGGGGCCCGGCGCGGGCTCCGGCACGTGGTGCGAGGTCAGGGGCCCGAGCACCGGCGGCGTGTACGACGGCGACGGCGTCGCGGACGGCGGCTTCGGCGCCGCGCCCGGCGAGGGCGCGGGGACCGCCGTCTTCTGGTTCTTGGCGGCCTCGACCTCTTCGATCGCCTTGGGCAGGTAGTCGCGCCCGTAGAGGATCAGCGCCTCGGACATCTTGTCCATGGCCTCGGCGATCTCGTGCCCGGAGGCGTTGAGCAGCTGGAGCGCCCGCTGCGCCTGGGCGGAGGTGTCCGACCGCCAGGCGCCGGACAGATCCTTGCCGATCTGGGGCAGCGCGTCGGCCACCCCGCGGATGACCTTGGCCACCTGCTTGTAGGACAGGCCCCGGTCGTGCACCTCCATGGCGGAGGTGGCCTTGAGCCATCCCTCGATCTGCTCCCGCGACGCGGTGACCGGCTCGCTCTTCGGCCGCCGGGAATTGTCACGGATGTCGACCTTGCGCTCAGCCAACGCTGCTCACTCTCGGACCGGGTTCGTCTTGGCGTAACTGTCGGCGCTGTCCCTGATCGCCTTGACCAGTTTCTGGCAGCACTCGACGTAGTCCTGGTACAGGGCGGTCAGCAGCGCTCCGCGGCCCTCCATCGACACCTGGCCACCGGGGTCCGCGCCGGTGCTGCCGACGCTGTGCGCGAGGGCGCTGGCCGCCGGCCACCGCCCGATGTGCTCCTCGCCCAGCGCGAAGTACCTCGTGAGGGTCTCCACCGAGCCGGTGACGCCGTCCCTGTTGCCGCCGGCGCCCTGCGTGAGCGCCAGGGCGATCTCCAGGTCGTCGGCGATGGCCCGCATCTTGCCCACGTTGTAGTAGAGCTCGGCGTCGGTGTCGTCGAGCCCAGGCCACGGTTCGGGTTCGAGCCCGGCCATGATCCTCCCCCTAACCCGGCTCGGCCACCGTGCGGGTGGCCGAGCAACAAACGTCAGCCGTCGTACCAGATGGACTTGTTGCGGTTCTCGGCCGCGCGGTAGTTCTCGTTCGCGATCTGGACGGCCTTCTGCAGCTCGTCCAGCTGCCCGCGCATCTGGGCGGCCGCGGCCTGCCACTTCTGCTCGTGCTGCCGGAAGAACTGCTCGGCGCCCTCCGGGCCCTCCCAATGGCCGGCCAGGTCGTTCTTCAGCCGGGTCATCAGGTCTTCGGTGGCCTTCTCGAAGGAACCGACGATCTTGACGAAGTCGCCCTGGGCGAGCTCCATGTGCCCAAAGTTGACTTTGGTGAAGTCGAGCTCAGCGGACACCGCGGTCCCCCTCCTACTTGATGTCGACGTTGATCAGGGACTCGACGCGGCCCATACCGGCCTGGACGTCCTGGTCGGCCGCGGAGTAGACGACCGCGTTGACGCCCATCTTGTCGGCGATCCCCTCCAGGTCGGTCCGTACGTTCCGCATGGAGTTGTCCCAGTTGATCATGGCGTTCTTGAACCGGGCCGCCGCCGGGCCGAGCCATCCGGTGTTGAGGAGACCGTTGGCGGTCGTCTCAACCGACACCCTCAGACCCTCGATGTACTGGGCGGTGTCCACCACGTGGCCAGAGGCCACCTTGATCTGGCTCGGGCTTGCCCCAAAGAATTCGGACACTCGTCACCTCCGTAACGATCATTTCGGTCGCTTACCCATATAAGCACCAAAGCCCCCAGGAGTAACAGCGGGCTCAATGGCCAAGATGTAACAACTTCTCGACATGTCAGCAAACGCCCTGGTCAATCACAGGTCCAGTTCGCGGCGGATTCTGTCGAGTTCTCCCATAACGTCATCGAAGGCCCGTTCGTAGCTGGCCTCGGCCTTCCGGACCTCGCGCAGCGCCCGGTCGGGGTTCTCCAGCATGCGCATCGGGTTGCCGTGCACGCCGAACAGCTCGGTCAACAGCGCGTCGGCCTGCCGTTGCAGGTCGGCGGTCGCCGCCGCGACGGCGTCCTTGATCCGCTCCGACAGCTCGGCCGCGCTCAGCCGCATCGCCTTCGGATGGATGTCCAGGGTGCGCAGGCCCTCCTGGGCGTACTCGACGACGATCAGGTGCCCTTCGTCCTCTCCCCTGCCCACCAGGTCGGACATGGCCTTCTGCAGCTCCTCGGACTTGCTGAGCTGCTCGTCCATGGTGTTCAGGAGCCGGTCCATGTCGATGTTGCCGAAGTCCCCGAAATCCGTCACCGACACCATCCCTCCCATAGGGCACATCCGTGCGAGTTAACCACAATCAGGGCTTCCTCATGGTCACTTCGGGCGGAGCCGGCTAACCGGCCAGGCCGCGTACCCAGGCGTAGACCTCCAGCACCCCGAGCGCGAGCGGCACCAGCGCGACGATCAGCGCCCATTCGGTGATGTCGGCGGCCCTGCCCCAGAACGGCGAGGGCCTGCCGCCGGGCAGCCACACGCCCATGCCGACGACCACCATGGCCGCCCACAGCAGCCCGAGCACCACGGCCACCGAGGCCACGCCGCCCACGCCGATCCCGACGGACACGGCCACCGCGCCGAGCGCGGCCAGCCCGACCAGCAGCAGCCACAGCCGCTGCCCGACGCCCTGGAACACCCGGGCCCGCATGATCTGCGTGAACGCCAGCACCAGGGACATCGCCACCGAGATCCACCGGCCGTCCGCGACGAACAGCGCGTGCGCCCCGGCCCCGACCAGCGCGACGCCGACGACCATGCCGGTCGCGTACCGCCGCGCCGCGCCGGTGCGCTCCAGCACCGAGGCGCTGTCGAGCCGCTGGTTGTCGCCGCGCAGCTCCTCGGCGTTGGTGGGCATGACCGGCAGCGGCACGCGGGCCAGCCGGAACGACAACACGGGCACCAGCGGACTGAGCGCCATCACGACGGCCGCGCCCACGGCCGCCACGCCCGCGGGCGACGCCCCGGTCACCATGACGACGGCCGCGCAGACCGCGCCGGTCATCGAGGCGATGGCCGTGCCGAGGAAGCCCGGCACGCCGTCCGCGATCGCGGTGCCGCCGAGCGTGGCCACCAGCGCGGTGCAGGCCAGGGCCCCGAGGAGTTGCGGCGCGCCGACGGTCATCAGCCCGCCGCCGGCCGCCGGGGCCAGCAGCCCGGCCAGGAACGCGTACGGGAGGGCGGCGTAGCCGATCAGCGCGCCGGAGGCCGAGTCGCCGACCGCCCGCGAGATGGCCATCCCCACGCCGACGACCAGCAGCGCGAGCGACCCGGCCACGATCGCGGTCACCATCGGGGTCAGGCCGCCGAAGGCCAGCGCCACGGCGCCGGCGACGAGCAGCCCGCAGGCCGCCCCGCCGCCGAGCCCGCGGGTCAGGTCGGGCGACCACTTGCCCTTGCCCTCGCGCACGCCGGTGGCGACCACGTCGGCGACGTCGTCGAACCTGGTCGGCGGCAGCGACACCGCGCGCGGGCGCAGGTAGAGGATCTCGCCGTCCAGCACGCCCAGCGCGCCGAGGCTCTGTCCCAGGTCGAAGGGCGGGCCGCCGAGCCGCTGAAGCGTCCAGCCGGGCGCGGTGGCGATGTCGCCGCCCAGCTCGCCCATGGCTCTGAGCAGCCCCGGAAGGACGTGCGGCAGCGGGATGTCGGCGGGCAGTGCCAGGTCGGCCTTCCTGCGCGGCCCTACCACCGTCACGTGGCACAGCGGCGGGAGCGGAGCGGGCACCTGGTGCAACGCGCCCTGCTGTGGAGGGGGGATTTCGGCCAGCGATGTCACAAACACAACATAGCGAGACAGAGTTAACTCAGACCTCAACTCGGACGTTCGGCACATCTGGTAAGAAGGTTCTTCCGAGCACCAGAAGGGCCTGTCACAAGGGTGAGCATCGTCGTAGTACGGCGCCCGGAGCGCCGCCCCAGCCCGAAGCCGCCGCGCGGTGAGATCCTGCTGGAGTCCCCACCGGAGATCCCCGAGGTCCAGTCGCAAGGCATGATGGCGGTGCTGACGTACCTGCCGATGGTGGCGGGCGCGGCGGCGATGGGCCTGATGTTCACCGCCGGGGGCACCAACGCCAACCCCATCATGTACGTCGCCAGCGGCCTGTTCGCGTTCTCGATGGTCGGCATGACGGTCGGCCAGATGGGCCGCCAGGCCGGCGAGCGCAAGGCCCGGCTCAACGGCGCCCGCCGCGACTACTTCCGCTACCTGGCGCAGATCCGCAAGAAGGTGCGCAAGGCCGCCATCCAGCAGCGCGAGGCCCTGGAGTGGAGCGGCCCGGCCCCCGACACCCTGTGGTGGACCGCGATGGGCCCGCGCCTGTGGGAGCGCCGCCCCCGCGACGAGGACTTCAGCACCGTACGCCTCGGCACCGGCATCCAGAAGCTGGCCGTCCAGCTCATCCCCCCGGACTCCAAGCCGGTCGAGGACCTGGACGCCCTGTCGGCCGGCGCGCTGCGCCGCTTCATCCGCACCCACTCGACCGTCGAACGCCTCCCGGTCGCCGTCGCACTGCACTCCTTCGCCCGCATCAAGCTGGACGGCGACCCCGCCCTGGTCCGCGACCTGGTCCGGGCCATGATCGCGCAGATGGCCGTCTTCCACTCCCCCGACGACATGCGGATCATGGTGTGCGCGAGCAAGGAGTGGATGAGCCACTGGGAATGGGTCAAGTGGCTGCCGCACGCGCTGCACCCCGAGGAGACCGACGGCGCCGGCCAGGTCAGGCTCATGGCCGAGAACCTGGCCCAGCTCGACCGCCTGGTGGGCGCGGAGCTGAAGGAGCGGGCCCGCTTCAAGCCGGGCGCCTCGCCGGACGCGCTGCCGTACCACGTGCTCATCCTGGACGGCGGGCACGTGCCGCAGGACTCCCAGCTCGGCGCGGACGCCATCGACGGCGTCACCGTGATCGACCTGTCGAACTCGGCCGGGACCGTCGAGGAGCGCAGCACGCTGCGGCTGCGCATCGACGCGGCCGGCTTCCACATGGTCAAGCTGGACCACGCCGGCCGCGAGAACACCAACCGGCTCGGCGACCCCGACGCGCTGGACTACCTGCGCGCCGAGGGGCTGGCCCGCCAGCTCGCGCCGCTGCGCGCCTCCACGGCCAAGGGCGGCGACGCCCAGGACGTGCTGGCGGTGAACACGACGCTGACCGAGCTGCTCGGCGTCGGCGACCCGACCCGGCTGGAGCCGTCGGTGACCTGGCGGCCCCGCGCGGGCCGGAACCGGCTGCGGGTGCCGATCGGCCTCGGCGCCGACGGCCGGCTGGTCGAGCTGGACATCAAGGAGTCCGCCCAGGGCGGCATGGGCCCGCACGGCCTGGTGATCGGCGCGACCGGCTCGGGCAAGAGCGAGCTGCTGCGCACGCTGGTGCTCGGCCTGGCGGTCACGCACTCCTCGGAGATCCTCAACTTCGTGCTCGTGGACTTCAAGGGCGGCGCGACCTTCCTCGGCCTGGACGGCCTCTCGCACGTCTCCGCGGTCATCACGAACCTGGAGGACGAGCTGCCGCTCGTGGACCGCATGCACGACGCCCTGCACGGCGAGATGGTCCGCCGCCAGGAGCTGCTGCGCGCGGCCGGCAACTACGCCTCCCTGCGCGACTACGAGAAGGCCCGCGAGCAGGGCGCCAACCTGCGCCCGCTGCCCACGCTGTTCGTCATCCTGGACGAGTTCAGCGAGCTGCTGACGGCCAAGCCCGAGTTCATCGACCTGTTCGTGATGATCGGCCGGCTCGGGCGCTCGCTCGGCGTGCACCTGCTGCTGGCCTCGCAGCGGCTGGAGGAGGGACGGCTGCGCGGGCTCGACACGCACCTCTCGTACCGGATCGGTCTGCGGACGTTCTCGGCCATGGAGAGCCGGGTCGTGCTGGGGGTGGCCGACGCCTACGAGCTGCCGTCCGCGCCGGGCAACGGGTACCTGAAGTTCGACACCACCGGCATGACCCGCTTCAAGGCCGCGTACGTGTCCGGCCCCCACCAGGTCGACCCGCGGCACGTCGCCACCACCGACGGCTCGGTGACGGTCCGGGAGATCGTCGAGTACGGCCCGGACTTCGTGCCCGTCCCGATGGTGGAGGAGCAGCCCGAGGACCCCGCGGCGCAGGAGGAGAGCAACAAGGCGCAGCAGAGCCTCCTGGACATCGTCGTCGGCCGCCTGGTGGGCCAGGGGCCGCCCGCGCACCGCATCTGGCTGCCGCCGCTGGCCGAGCCGCCCACGCTGGCGCACCTGCTGCCCCCGCTGTCGGTCACGCCCGAGCTGGGGCTGTCCACGGCCGGATGGACCGGCCGCGGGCGGTTGCAGGCCGTGGTGGGGATCATCGACCGGCCGTTCGAGCAGCGGCGGGACCCGTACTGGCTGGACCTGTCCGGCGCGGCCGGGCACGTGGGCGTGGC
Organism: Nonomuraea sp. NPDC049684; assembly: GCF_044465345.1. Classification (NCBI taxonomy): domain Bacteria; kingdom Bacillati; phylum Actinomycetota; class Actinomycetes; order Streptosporangiales; family Streptosporangiaceae; genus Nonomuraea; species Nonomuraea sp. NPDC049684. The sequence goes on from NZ_JBITLO010000002.1 coordinate 759,461, forward strand.
CGGCGGCCCGCAGAGCGGCAAGAGCACGGTGCTGCGCACGCTGATCACCAGCATGGCGCTCACGCACACCCCCCGCGAGGTGCAGTTCTACTGCCTGGACTTCGGCGGCGGCGCGCTGGCCTCCCTGGAGGGGCTGCCGCACGTCGGCGGCGTGGCCTCCAGGCTGGACGCCGACCGGGTGCGCCGCACGGTGGCCGAGATCGCCTCCATCCTGCGCGACCGGGAGCGGGAGTTCACCGAGAACGGCGTCGACTCCATGAGCACCTACCGCAGGCGGGTCGCCGACGGCTCGCTCCAGGGCGACGGCTGGGGCGACATCTTCCTCGTCGTGGACGGCTGGCTGACGATCCGCCAGGACTTCGAGGCCCTGGAGCCGGTCATCACCGACCTGGCGGCGCGCGGCCTCGGCTACGGCATCCACGTGGTGGCGGCCACCGGCAAGTGGTCGGAGTTCCGGCCCGGCATCCGGGACCTGTTCGGCACGCGGGTGGAGCTCAAGCTCGGCGACGCGTACGAGTCGGAGATCAACAGGAAGAAGTCGCTGGCCGTGCCGGAAGGCGTGCCAGGACGCGGCCTGACCAAGGACGGCCTGCACTTCCTCGGCGCGCTGCCCAGGATCGACGGCGTGCAGGACTCCGACGACCTGGCCGCCGGCCTCCAGGGCCTGGTCCAGGCCATCGGGGACTCCTGGCAGGGCCCGCCCGCCAAGCAGGTCAGGCTGCTGCCGTCGGTGCTGCCCGCCGCGTCGCTGCCGGGCGTGGAGGAGACCGGCAAGTCGCGGATCGCGATCGGCGTGGACGAGGCCGCCCTCGCGCCCGTCCTGATCGACTTCGACGCCGACCCGCACTTCGTCGTCGTCGGCGACACCGAGAGCGGCAAGTCCAACATGCTCAAGGTGATCGCCGAGAACGTCGTCGCCCGGCACACGCCGCGCGAGGCCATGATGATCGTGATCGACTACCGCCGGTCGCTGCTGGACACGGCGGTCAGCGAGAACCGCATCGGCTACGCCGCCTCCAGCGCCGCCGCGCTCGAACTGGTCAACGACGCCCGCAACGCCCTGCTCAAGCGCCTGCCGCCGGCCAACCTCACGCCCGAGCAGTTGCGCGCCCGCGACTGGTGGAAGGGCTCAGACCTGTACATCGTGGTCGACGACTACGACCTGGTGGCCACGTCCAACAACCCGCTGCTGCCGCTGGTCGAGCTGCTGCCGCAGGCCCGTGACATCGGACTGCACCTGATCATGTCGCGGGCCATGGGCGGCCTGGGCCGGGCCATGTTCGACCCGGTGATCCAGCGCATCAAGGACATGGCCAGCCCCGCGGTGATCCTGTCCGGCAGCAGGGACGAGGGCTTCCTGTTCGGCAACGTACGCGCCCAGCCGCAGCCTCCGGGACGCGGCTTCGTGGTGGACAGAAGGTTCGGCTCGCGGCTGGCGCAGACGGCGTTCTGGCCACCGGCGGAGGAGGAGTGATGGCAGGACTGGACATCCACTTCGAGGCCCTGGACGACTGCCGCATCGCGGCCAAGACCGTCGCGGGCAAGTTCGGCGACCTGGCGGAGAGCTACCCCGCCGGCGCCGCCGACTCCTCGATCTTCGGCAAGCTGGCCGACTCCGCGGCCCTCGCCACCGCCGTGGACCAGGTGGAGAGCGTCGCCGACCGCGAGTTCGGCAAGGCCAAGAGCCTCGTCCAGAGCGTCGAACGGGCCCTGGACCTGGTGGAGAGCAACGTGCGGAAGGCGAACTCCCCGGCATGAGCGCACCGGAGGCGATCAACGCCCTGCCCGGCGGTCCCACGCTGGCCGCGCTGGCCGCGCAGGTGAGCGGCGACCCGGGCGCGATCCGCGGCATCGCCAAGCGCTGGCGTACGGCCGCGGGCAAGGTGCTCGCCGACTCCGGCGAGCTCGGCAGCGCCGTCACCACCGTGGACCTGGCCTGGGAGGGCGACTCGGCGGACGCGTTCGTCCGCTACATGGGGGACTACGGCAGGGCCGGGCAGGGCCTGCACGACGCGCTCAACTCCTGCGCCGACGCGCTCGACGCCGCCGCCGGCGTGCTGGAGAGCTCCCAGCGCCAGGTGGACGGCATCTGCGACCGCCTGCTCACCCGTGTCCAGAACTACCGGACGGCCAACCCCGACGCCAAGCAGGAGGACCTGGACGCCGAGATCGGCCGCCTGGTGCGCGAGGAGACCGAGAACGCCAGGAAACCGGTCAAGGACGCCAAGGACGCCGTCACCGACGCCAAGAACGCCATCGGCACGGCGCTGGGCGAGCGCGCGACGACCTTCGCCAAGATCAAGGCGGCGGGCGACCAGGAGTTCGTGCCGGACGCCGGGCACCGGTTCGACTGGCGGCGTACCCAGAGCTACACCTCGCCCTATTCGGGCACCGGCGGCAGCCCCGTCATCGGCGGCTACGGCCCGAGCGGCCCGCCCCCTCCCGCGGGCGGCGGCCCGGCGCCCACGGGCAGGGTGAAGCAGTGGATCGAGGAGGCCGTCGGCATCCTCAAGGAGCAGGGCTACCCGGTCGAGAAGATGAACGTCGACGACATCTGGATGATCATCCAGCACGAGTCCGGCGGGAACCCGCACGCGATCAACCTGTGGGACTCCAACGCCGCCGCCGGCCACCCCTCCAAGGGCCTCATGCAGACGATCGACCCGACCTTCAACGCCCACGCCCTGGACGGCCACCGGGACATCTACAACCCGGTGGACAACATCATCGCGGGCGTGCGCTACTCGATCGAGCGCTACGGCAGTGTGTCCGCGGTGCCGGGGGTCGTCGGCATGAAGACCGGCTCCGGCTACCGCGGATACTGAACCCTGGAGCCGTTCGGATCTCGGGCCGTCGCGCCGCAGGGTCCGGGATCGGCCCCCGTCCGCCCAGCGGTGAGCGAGGCCCGGTCGAGGACCGTTCTTCGCCGGCGAGGTCTTCACACGCCATGCCCGACGGCCCTGGTAGGGCCGTCGGGCATGGCGCGGGTGATCCTGCCGATCTCCACTCCGTACGGGGCCTAGCCGCAGTTCGCCCAGTCGGCGCTGGTGCTGCCCGAGCCCGCGCTACCGGCGTAACGCACGCACTTGCCCTTGGCGGCGAGCTTCACCGGGCCGGCGTAGTACTCGTAGTTGCCGCGGTCGGTGCTGCTCGTGCCGCCCTGCACCTCCAGGGTCGCGCTGACCGGGGTCGCCTTGCCGACGTCGGGGCCGGACTTCAGGGTGACCACGCAGTTCTGACCGGTGCTGCTGTTGTAGAGCTGGTACGTCGTGCCGCCGGCGAACGGGGCCGACCGCTGCACCACGAAACCGGATCCGCAGACCTGGACCGGCGTGTAGGGGTTCGGCTTCGACGTGGCCGGAGGCGTGGACGTCTTCGTGGGCTCCGGCTCCTGGGTGGGCTTCTGCGTGGGCGGCTCCGGCGCCTGCGTGGGCTTCTGCGTCGGCGTCGGGGTCTGGGTCGGCTGCTGCGTGACCGTCGGGGTGGGCGTCGCAGTGGGCGTGGCGGTGGGCGTGCCGGTGGCCGTCGGGCTGGGCGACGGCGTCGGCTCCTCGGTCGGCCTGTCCGTGGGCTTCCCGGTCGGCTTGTCCGTGGGCTTGCCGGTCGGCTTCTGGGTGGGCGTCTCGGTCGGCTGCTGCGTCTGCGTCGCGGACGGGGTCGGCGTGACCGTCTTGGTGACCGTGGCCGTCGGCTCGGGCTCCTTGGTGGTCTTCCGCTCCTGCGCGGTCGGCTGGATCGTCGGGACCGTCAGCTGCTGGGCCGCCGTCGGGGTCGGCACCGTGGTCAGCACCGGCACCTGCGGGGTGTCGGCGGAGGTGTCGTCGTCCGGCAGCACCAGCGGGCCCACGCCGTCGTCGTCGGGGGACGGCGTGGTCGCCCAGGGGGCGGTGACCTCGGGCTGGGGCTGCGTGGGCACGGCGGTGACCGCCTTCTGGGCCGCCGCCGCCTCGCCCGAGGAGGGCGAGGCCGAGCCCGCCGCGGCGGCGGGCTCGAAGGTGACGTTGGAGGAGTAGCGGCTCGCGCCCCACAGGCCGATCGCCGACAGCAGCATGACCGCGACCACACCGGCGACCAGGCCGAGGGGGAACGGCTTGCGCGCCGGTCCGGTGCTGCCCGCACCGGCCATCGCGGGCTGGGCCGGCTCCACGGACGGGCTCTGCGGTCCGGACGGCGGCCCCCAGGCGGCCTGCACGGGCACCGGCGGGTACTGCACCGGGACGCCCTGCACCGGCTCGTCGTTCACGGGAAGGTGCTGCATCGGGCCGGGCTGCATGGGGCCGGGCTGCATGGGGCCGGGCTGCATGGGCTCATGCCCCATCGGGCCCTGCGGCGGCACGCCGGGCACGAACGGGCCGGGCTGCATCGGGTCGTTCGGGATCGGACCGTTCGGGACCGGCCCGTTCGGGACCGGACCGTTCGGGACCGGACCGTTGAAGATCGGGCCGTTCAGGACAGGACCGTTCGCCATCGGGCCGTTCGGGATCGGGCCGTTCGGGATCGGCGCGCCTTCGATGGCCAGGGGCAGCACCGGGGGCTGGCCCGGCATCGGGGGCTGGCCCGGCACGGGCGGCTGGCCGTCGATCAGGGTGACGAGGTCCGCCGGGTCGGACGGCGGCATCTGGGACGGCGGCATCTGCGACAGCGGCCCCTGCACGGGCACACCCTCGATCGGCGCCTCCGGCATGGGAGCCTTGTCGTCCCCCAGCAGGCGCAGCAGCGCCGTGTACGTCGTGGGCCGGCCGGACACGTCCTTGGACAGCGCCGCGAGGACGGTCTGGCGCAGCGGCTCGGGCAGCCCGCCCACCTCGGGCTCGTCCGTGAGCACGGCGTGCGCGTCCTGGCCGAACGGCGCGGAGCCGGTGGCGGCGAACACCACGGTCGCCGCCCAGGCGAAGACGTCGGCGTAGGGCCCGTACTGCAGGCCGTTGAGCTGCTCGGGGGCGCGGTAGCCGATCTCGCCGGCCGGGTCGCCGATCTCGATGTCGGTGACGCGCAGACCCTCGCCGGTGAGGATCACGTTGTTCGGGGTGAGCCCGCGGTGCGCGAATCCGGCCAGGTGCACCGCGGTCAGCGCGGTGAGCATGCCGACCGCCACGCGTTCGAGCGCGTCGCCGGTCAGGGGGCCGTCGGCGGCGACGGTCTCGGCCAGCGAGCGTCCCTCGACGTGCTCACGTACGACGTAGAGCAGGCCGTCCTGGACGCCTGCGTCGAGCGTGCGGGCCACGTACGAGCTGGACACCCGGCTGACGTCCTTGAGCCGGGTCACGAAGTCCGGGTCGGCCGCGGGGTCCACGGTCAGCGTCTTGATGGCGACCGGATCGGCGTCCTCGGACTCCTTGCCCAGATGAACGGCGCCACGCGGGCCCTGTCCCAACAGGCTCACGATCTCGTGATCGCCGATCCGCTCCGGTACTGCTGCCTGGGGGGAGTCCTTCTCCACCATGACCGTCCTTTCAGGAGTCCGTCATGATCAGAGACATTTAACCAAATAAGCCCCATAAGCATCAGCAGTTTCGGGCGCCCACTCTTACAGTTAACCGTCAATTCTCCCGATATCCGGCGGCGAGCCGGGACGCCAGCGCCGCCTGCGTCCCATGGGCACGAACACCCAGGCCGCCAGCACCAGCCCGACCAGCGAGAACCCGCCCGCCGCGACCACCGTCGCGACCTCCATCGACCGCTCGTCCGGCGGCACGGCCTTGCGCACGACGGTCGCGGGCAGCGGCGGCGGCACCGGCGGCGCCACGGCCACCTGCTCCGACGGCAGCACCGCGGTCACCGCGAGCAGCGGGTTCACCATCCCGGCACCGGTGCCCGTCCCGGACGCGCCGTCGGCGGTCAGCGTGATGCGCCTGCGCACCTGGAGCTGCGTCAGCCCGGGATGCCGCGCGCGGACGAGCGCCACCACGCCCGTCACGTACGGGGCGGCGTAACTGGTGCCCTTCAGCGCGGACTGGTACCCCTTGAGCGGCCAGGTCGAGCTGACGCCCTCCCCCGGGCCGAGCACGGCGACCGCGTTGGGGTTGGAGAACGTCGAGCGCCCGCCGTCCGGGGTCGCCGAGCCCACAGACAGCACCCCGTCGTAGGCGGCGGGGTAGGACGGGGTCGACGTGCCGTCGTCCTTGGTGAGGTTGCCGGCGGCGGCGACGATCACCACGTCCCGCTCCAGCGCGTAGTCGACGGCCGCCTTCAGGTCGGGGGTGTCGGGGGCGTCGATGGAGAGGTTGATGACGTCGGCGTGCTCGTCCACGGCCGTCTTGATGGCCTTGGCCAGCAGGCCCACGTCACCCCTGTCACCGGCGACCTGCTTGATCGACAGCAGGTCGACGCCGGGGGCGACGCCGTGGAAGGGGATGTCCTTGCGCGGCAGGGCGGCGATGATCCCGGCGACCGCCGTGCCGTGGCCGACGCAGTCGCGGAAGCCGGTGTTGGTGAGATCGGCCTTGCCGCTCAGCCGGATCTGCGGGTGGGTCTCGTCCACGCCGCTGTCGATGACGGCGACCGTGACGCCCCGGCCCGTGGTCAGCGGCCACACCTTCTCCGCGTTGACCCGCCGCTGCGCCCAGGTCTCGGCGATCGCCATGGTGGCCTTCTTGGGCGTGCACCTCACGGGCGCGGCCTGCGCCGGCGCCGCCGCGAACTGCAGGGCGAGCACGCTCGCCGCCAAGGCGCGACCAATCATGGAGAAAGAGCGTAGCCTGCCCGATCCGGGAGGAAAGCTCCCCTCAGGACGGAAGAAGCCCCGGCGGCGGGCCAGGGCCCCTGTCCGTGCTCACTGCGTGGCGGACTCGATGTTCGTCCTGTACGTGTTGATGACCCGCGACGCCTCGCCCAGTTCCTGGTTCATCCGCACGAAGGCCGCGCGGTAGCTCTGCCAGGCGTCTTTGAACTTATTGGCCCCGGGGCCCGTCCAGGCGGTGCCGACCTTGGCCGCCTCACGATCGAGCGCGGTCATGATGTTGTTGAGCGCCTCGGACTGCTGGGTGAACTGGCTGGCCATCTGCTGCATTTCCGCGGGGTTGCCGCCGAGCATACTCTGGCTCATGCATACCTCCTGGGACTGGTGAAAGCGCCCTCACCATAAAGCGGCCCACCACCCGTCGCCCCCGTTATGCCGAGCGGCTATGGTCGTCCAGAGGATTATTCGGATCTAAGGAGTGATCCGCTCATGCGCGAGGTCGTGGTGACGGGTGGCGGCACCGGGATCGGTTACGCCGTCGCGGAGGCGTTCGCCGCCCTCGGCGACCGCGTCACGATCACCGGCCGGCGCGAGCACGTGCTGAAGGAGGCCGCCGCGCGGCTGGGGGCGGCGTACGTGCCGTTCGACGCCGCGAGCCCGGCCGCCGTCCAGGGCGCGCTCGGCAGCCTGCCCTCCCACGTGGACGTCCTGGTCAACAACGCCGGGGGCAACACGAACCTGGAACGCGAGCAGTCCGGCGACCTGGCGGACGTCGCCGAGGCGTGGTGGGCCAACCTCAACGCCAACCTGCTGTCCGCCGTTCTGGTCACGACCGCGCTCGCGCCCCGTATGGGCGAGGGCGGCCGGATCGTCTCCATCGGCTCGATCGCCGCGCGCGGCACCGGGTCCGGCTCGTACGGCGCCGCCAAGGCCGCCGTCGAGTCCTGGACCGCCGACCTGGCCGCCGAGCTGGGCCCCCGGGGCATCACCGCCAACGTCGTGGCGCCCGGCCTGGTGATGGAGACCGAGTTCTTCCGCGGCAGGCTCACGGAGGAGAGCGTCAGGGCCCGCGTGCGGAACACGCGTAACGGCCGCCCTGGCACCCCCTCCGACGTGGCCGATACCGTTCTCTTTCTGGCGTCCGCGGGAGCCGGGCACATGACGGGGCAGGTGCTGCATCTGAACGGCGGCGCGTACCTCGGCCGCTGAGCACTCACGAGGACCACGAGGAAGGGACGAAGGTCGGTGCGGAAGGTTCTGATCGCCAATCGCGGCGAGATCGCCGTACGGGTGGCCCGCGCGTGCACGGACGCGGGGATCGGCAGCGTGGCCGTCTACGCCGACCAAGACATCGACGCCCTGCACGTCAGGGTGGCCGACGAGGCGTACGCGCTGGGCGGGCAGTCCCCCGCCGAGACCTACCTCGACATCGCCAAGCTGCTCGACGTCGCCGCGCGCTCCGGCGCCGACGCCGTCCATCCCGGCTACGGCTTCCTGGCCGAGAACGCCTCGTTCGCGCAGGCCGTCATCGACGCCGGTCTCACCTGGATCGGGCCGCCCCCGGCCGCCATCGCGGCGCTGGGCGACAAGGTGCAGGCCAGGCACATCGCGCAGAAGGTCGGCGCGCCGCTGGTGGCCGGCACCAAGGACCCGGTCTCCGGCGCCGAGGAGGTCGTGGCGTTCGCCGAGCAGCACGGGCTGCCGATCGCGATCAAGGCCGCGTACGGCGGCGGCGGCCGCGGCATCAAGGTCGCGCGCAGGCTGGAGGAGGTCGCCGAGCTGTACGAGTCCGCCGTGCGCGAGGCCGTGGCCGCCTTCGGCAGGGGCGAGTGCTTCGTGGAGCGCTACCTCGACCGTCCCCGGCACGTCGAGACCCAGTGCCTGGCCGACCGCGCGGGCAACGTGGTCGTGGTCAGCACCCGCGACTGCTCCCTCCAGCGCCGCCACCAGAAGCTGGTGGAGGAGGCGCCCGCGCCGTTCCTGTCGCCGGAGCAGATCGACATCCTCTACACCAGCTCCAAGGCCATCCTGAAGGAGGCCGGCTACGTCGGCGCCGGCACCTGCGAGTTCCTCGTCGGCCAGGACGGCACGATCTCCTTCCTGGAGGTCAACACCCGCCTGCAGGTCGAGCACCCGGTGAGCGAGGAGGTCGCGGGCGTCGACCTGGTGCGCGAGATGTTCCGGATCGCCGACGGCGAGCTCCTGGGCTACGACGACCCGGCCCTGCGCGGCCACTCGATCGAGTTCCGGATCAACGCCGAGGACGCCGGCCGCAACTTCCTGCCCGCCCCCGGCACGCTGACCGCCATGCGCACCCCGGCCGGGCCCGGCGTCCGCCTCGACGCGGGTTACGAGGCCGGGATGACGGTGCCGCAGACGTTCGACTCGCTGGTGGCCAAGCTGATCGTCACCGGGCGCACCCGTCACGAGGCCCTCGACCGGGCCCGGCGGGCGCTGGCCGAGTTCGAGATCGACGGCATGCCGACCGTGCTGCCCTTCCACCGGGCGGTCGTGACCGACCCGGCGTTCACGTCCGAGCCGTTCGCCGTGCACACGCGGTGGATCGAGACCGAGTGGGACAACCCGGTCGAGCCGTACGCGGGCGAGGTGGCCGCGACTCCGGCCGCCCCGGCGGCGCGGGAGACGGTGACGGTCGAGGTCGGCGGCAAGCGCCTTGAGGTGGTGCTCCCGGCCGGGCTCGGCATGGCCGGGCCCGCGCCCGCCGCGGCCAAGGCGCCGCGGCGCTCCGGCGGCGCGCGGAAGCACGCGACGGCCGGCGGCGACGCGCTGGTCAGCCCGATGCAGGGCACGATCGTCAAGGTCGTCGCGACCGACGGCGACGTGGTGAGCGAGGGCGACACGGTGGTCGTGCTGGAGGCCATGAAGATGGAGCAGCCGCTGACGGCCCACAAGTCGGGCACCGTCACGGGCCTGTCGGCCGCCGTCGGCCAGACCGTCACGTCGGGCGCCACGATCTGCGAGATCAAGGACGCCTGAGCCCGCTCCCCTGTGCCGGTGCGCCGTCGCGGGCAGGTAACGTGCCCAGTGAGGAACTTTGCCGACCGCCCGTTCGTCCTCATGGGCGAAGGAGGCTTGCTGCCAATGACCCATTCGCTGCGCCGAGCAGGGGCCGCGATCGCGGCTCTGATCGCCGGGCTGTTCGTCGTTCTTGCGCTGTCCCCTGCCGCCAACGCGGCGGCGCCACCTGACGCACAAACCGTGGTGCAAAACTGGAAGAAGGCCCCGCTCTACGTGGTGTCGGGCTCCCCCTTGAGCTCCAGCCAGCAGAGTGACATCAACGACGCGCTGAAGGACGCCGACAGCAAGATCTACGCTGTCGCGCTGCCCGACGGCACCTTTGACAACTCGACCGTGGGGCCGTACCTCTCGTCCCTGGGCAAGGCGCTGGTCGAGGCCGGTCGTCCCAAGGTGACGGTGGTGGTGTTCGACGGCGAGACGATGTTCGCCGGGTCCAACGCCCTGCGGAACAACCTCGCCGGCCAGCTGGTCAAGCTCTCGGTGAACGCCAACTCGGGCGACATCGTCGCGGGCGTGAAGGACTTCGCCAACCGGGTCGACGCGGCGGGCAAGAACGACCGCAGCGGCGCCCTCAGCCCCAGCAGCCAGGCCAACCCCGGCGCCGGCGGCCAGTTCGCGCTGGTGGCCCTGCTCGGCCTGCTGGTGGTCGGCGGCGGCGGCTACTTCCTCTACTCCAAGAACAAGAAGAAGAAGCGCGCCATCCAGGAGGCCAAGGACCTCGCCGCGGTCAAGCAGACCGTGGAGGAGGACGTCACCAAGCTGGGTGAGGAGATCACCGAGCTCGACACCGACGTCACCCTGGCCGGCCAGGGCGGCGGGCACATCACCGAGTGGCAGCAGGCGCTCGACTCCTACGAGAAGGCCAAGGTCCAGCTCAACGCGGTCCAGCGGCCCGACCAGGTCCGCGAGGTCACCCAGACCCTTGAGGACGGCCGTTACGCGCTGGCCGTGGTGAAGGCCAAGGTCAACAACCAGCCGATCCCCGAGCGGCGCGCCCCCTGCTTCTTCAACCCGCAGCACGGCCCGTCGGCCCGTGACGTGCGCTGGGCCCCGCCCGGCGGCGCGGTGCGCGACGTCCCGGCCTGCAAGATGGACGCCGAGGCCGTCGAGCGCGGCTTCGACCCGCAGATGCGCGAGGTCATGGTCGACGGTCACCGCCGCCCCTACTACGACGCGGGCCCGGCCTACCAGCCGTACGCCTACGGCTACTACGGCGGCTTCGGCGACATCATGACCGGCATGTTCATCGGCACGATGATGGGCAGCATGTTCCACGGCGGCTGGGGCGGCGGCGGCTACGGCGCCGGCTACGCCGAGGGCTACCAGGACGGCGGCGGAGGCGACCTCGGCGGCGGTGACTTCGGCGGGGGAGGCGACTTCGGCGGCGGAGGCGGCGGCTGGGGCGACTTCGGTGGCGGAGGCGACTTCGGCGGTGGCGACTTCGGCGGCGGCGACTGGTAAACCCTGCGCCGACCCTGACGGGCGCGCCCTCCCTTTCCGGGGGGCGCGCCCTTTTCGCGTTCCGGCCCGCCGGCTCGCGGGCCGCGCCGAGTCCGGTCAGGGGATCCGGCCTGGTTCGTCCACCACGCCTGCCGCCAGGTCGGCGCTGGCGTAGAACGTGCCCTTGCGGGCCAGCACCTCGCCGTGGAGGACCTCGTCCTCAAGGGTGTCCACGCGCCTGCCGAGGAAGCGGTAGGTCGCGGAGTCCAGCACCAGGTACGACCGCGAGACGATCCGGCCCTGCGCGTCCCGCGTCGATCCCCCGGGGACGGAGCCGGCGGGCTCGTAGGCGATGCCGATCCCCGCCCGGCCCGCCGCGTCCCGCACGCCGAAGTCCACCCGCACCCCGGGCAGCTCGGCCAGCGCGCGGAAGATGGCGGCCTCGACCTTCGGCGGCATGGGGACGCCCGCGTCGAGGTAGACCGACAGCACGCGGAACGCCCGCGCGTCCGGATGTTCGGGCTCCGCGCCCTTCGGCAGGGTCGACCAGTGCCGGTCGCCCCTGACGTGATCCAGCAGCGCGGCGGGGTCGGTGGGGAGGTCGGCGAGCTTGGCCGCGTACTGGCGGGGGGTCAGGTCGTCGTCGTCCGGTTCGGGGGTGATGTCCTGGAAGCCCAGGGCGCCACCGTTCTGGCGGACCGCCTGGCGGGTGCCGTCGTACCGGGTCCAGTACTCCTGGACCGTGCCCTGCTCCTCGCCGGGCTGCTTGACCAGTTCCTTCCGGTACAACCACTGGTCGGGGCGCGGCTCCTGGTGCTTGCGGCGTCCCTCGGCCACCAGGGCGGCTTGGCGCAGCACCGTCTCGGCGCGTACCGGCATGGTGGTCACGGCGTTCGGCGGGGGCGGGGCCGGGGTGCGGGAACCGTTCACCGCCACGAGCACGGCGGCGGCGACCGTCGCGGCGGCCAGCAACGACGGCACCGCCCAGAACCGGCGCCTCTTCCGGGCCGGGACCGGAGCCGGGGTTGACGCCGGGGCGAGGGCTCGGGCGCGCACGGCGCGCAGGCGGTCGGCGTCGGGTTCGGGGGCGTCCGCACGCAGCTCGCGCAGGAGCGTGAGGTCATCGTCCACGGCCGGGGTCCTCCTCGTCGGTGTCGTGGCTGGCTGAGGGCGCGGCGTCGCGGACGGCCGGTGGGGCGGCGTCGCGGACGGCTGAGGGCGCGGCGTCGCGGACGGCCGGTGGGGCGGCGTCCTCGGCCGGTGGGGCGGCGTCGCGGACGGCTGAGGGCGCGGCGTCGCGGACGGCCGGTGGGGCGGCGTCGCGGAGGGCAGACGGGTCGATGCCGCCCAGGGCCGCGCGGGTCTTCCTCCTGGCGCGGTGCAGGCGCGAACGCACGGTCCCGATCGGGACGCCGAGCGCGCGGGCGACCTCCTCGTAGCTGAGGTCCGCCCAGGCGATCATCAGCAGCACCTCGCGGTCCTGCTGCGACAGCGTCGCGAGCGCCCCCGCCAGCTCGCGGTGCGCCGCCCCGGCCGACACGCGGGCCGCCACCCTGTCGGCGTAGCTCTCGGCCACCGCGTCGAGGCCCGTCCTGGCCAGGGCCCGGTAGGCCCTGATCTCGGTACGGCGGTGCTTGCCGATCAGGTTGGCGGCGATGCCGTACAGCCAGGGACGGGCGTCGCGGTGGGCGGTGTCGTAGCGGGCGAGACGGCGGAAGGCGTCCAGGAACGTCTCGGCCACGATGTCGTCGGCCAGCGAATCGCCCAGGCGGCGGGTGACGTATCTGTGGAGCGCGGGGGCGTGCCGGTCGTACAACGCCGAGAAGGCGGCGGGGTCGTTGCGGGCACGTCTGATCACCTCCGCGTCGTCCACCTCGGTGTCCTGCGTCAAACTCTCGGCTCCGTTCTTCGGGCTGAACACCCCCTTTCACCCGACAGGACGGATCCGGTTCTCGCGTGAGCCCTCCAAGGGCTTCGCCAATGGGCGGCGCTTCGCGCGACATGGGCTCAGACTGCGTCCATGCGGGGCAGGCCCCCACACCCCCGCGGGGCCCTACCTGTCCCCGCACCCCTCGGACGAACCCGGCTGCGAAGCGGCAGACGCCTGCTCTCAGAGGTTGAACTCGCCCTGGCTGGCGCCGTGCAGGAACGCCTTCCACTCCGCGGGAGTGAAGATCAGCGCCGGGCCATGCGGTTTCTTGCTGTCACGGACGGCGATGATCCCGGGGAGGTTGGTCGCGACCTCGACACACTGTCCTGTGTCGGCGCTGGCGCTGGACTTGCGCCATTGCGCATCATCAAGGTTCAGCTGGCCCATTTGGCTATCGCACCCTCTATCGCCTGTCGAGTGACGTTCTTCGGCTGTGCGTGCGCTCTGATGTTGTCATACCTCCGTTTCAAACGCGCGACTGCGTCATGGTCGCCTGACACCTGTCCGGACAGCAGCGAGTCCGCCGAGACCACCTCGGAGCCGTCGCGCAAGCGCGCCAGCGCGAACGCGCTCACCATGCCGGCTGTGCAGCCAGCCGTGTGCGAGAGCATCTGAACAGTGATCTGAGCACGCTCGGTGAGCTCCAGCAGATGACGCAGTTACCCGACCAGGACACCGGCCCCGCCGAAGGGCCGATGGAGCACTCCTTCCTCGATGACTGCGAGAAGGGATGGCGGGTTGGCTGCCTGGAAGATGCCGATGCGCTGTATTCGCGCCTGGACCTGCTCTTCCACCTGCTCCGGTGGCCCTGTACCCGCGAAGACAGCGCGAGCGTAGTCCACCGTCTGGAGCATGCCGGGGATCACGAGCGGATCCCGCGAGTACATGATGACGGCCTGCGGTTCGATCTCCTCGACCCAGCGTGCGAACCAGCCCAGCGCGGGCGAGTGGGAGATGCGTTCGTGGAGGCCGGTGAAATGGCCGTCGGCGCCGAACGCCTTGTCCACCTCGCGAGCGAATTCCAGCGTGGGATCCCGTCGGCCTTTCTCGACATGACTGACGAGTGATTCGTGGCAGAGAATGCGTAGCGCAAGTGCGGATTGCGTCATTCCAGCCGCTTTTACGGCGGTCCGCGAGGTCGCGGGCGAAACGCGCTCTGGGTGACAGATGGTCGCCGACGTCGAGGGGCATGGCGTCTCCGCAGGTCAAGAGCAAAGGTAATTGCCTTTCGGCAGGCTACTGCGACCCCCTTCCGGCAATCCGATGAATGACAGGCGTCGCTGCTTGTCGGGCAGGTTTCGCGGGGTGTGGGCGCCGCACGATCGCGTGCTCGTGCTGGGTCCGGGCGACAACGTTTTCATCGCGCCACCAACGGTTCCGGGCCTCCGGTGCATTCAGGGTGAATGCATGACGCTGGGCCACGATGAGCGCGGACGGTTCGGCGTTTGGCTGGACGACGTCGATCCGCTGGTTCGGGACGACGCGCTCACGGTCGTCTCGGAACTGGCGCCCAACGCGGTCAGGCATGTGCTGCCCGGCCCCGGACGTGACCGGGTCACGGTGCTGCTCGGAGTCGTGGTCGGAGCCGGGTTCGTACGGCTCGAAGTGGTCGCCCCAGGGGACGGCAGAGCGAGAACCGCGCTCTGGCCCTCTGGACGCAGGGTCCTTGCGCGAGTCAGGAGCGGCCCGCACGGCCACCGTGTCGTATGGGCCGACCTGGAAAGGATCGCGCCTAGCGGACCACCCGGTACGTCAGATGGGTGACCAGGGCGGTGCCCGTGGGCGGGGCGGCGGGGGTGAGGGTGATGTCGCCGGCGTCGGCCAGGAGGCGTTCGCCGCGGCCGAGGATCACCGGCGCGACGTGCAGCCGGAGCTCGTCGATGAGGCCGGCGGCCAGGTACTGGTTGACGGTGGCGGCGCCGCCGGCGATGGCGATGTCACGGTCCCCC
This sequence comes from Nonomuraea sp. NPDC049684, assembly GCF_044465345.1. Classification (NCBI taxonomy): domain Bacteria; kingdom Bacillati; phylum Actinomycetota; class Actinomycetes; order Streptosporangiales; family Streptosporangiaceae; genus Nonomuraea; species Nonomuraea sp. NPDC049684. Next base: position 774,498 of record NZ_JBITLO010000002.1, read on the forward strand.
GCGGCCTCCTGCGCCATGGCGAAGGCGGCCTCGATGCCGTCCGTGACGAAGAAGAACGTCGTGCCGCCCTTCATGGGCAGCGGCTCGCGCGGGTGGTGGGTGAGGACGAACACCGGCGCGTGGTACGGCGGCTCCTCCCCCCACCAGCCGGTCCAGTTCGGGTCGAAGGCGCCGCGGCCGGGGTCGAACATGTTGCGGCCCATGATGAACGCCCCGGCCGCCGTGATGGCCTCGATGACCTCGGCGTGCTTCTCGGGCTCCTCGAACATCCACTCGTGCAGCCGGTCGCCCACGCCGTCGCCGAACGGCTGCTCCAGGCTCTGGTTCGGCCCCGCCACGTAGCCGTCGACGGACATCCCCATGTCGCACGTGACCTTGCTCATCCTGGTTCGTCTCCTGTTGTCCGTGGCGCCCGTCCGGCGCCTTCACCAGGGAGTCGGAGCCGACACCGGGCTCTCTACACGGTGAGCGGAAATTTCCTGGAACGGGGTGGGAGGAGTCGAATCGGAGGAGGTCGGGTAGGTTCGGCGGTTAGGAAAGTTTCCTAATTGAGGAGTTGCCCATGAGACTCGCCGTGATCGGGGGCGGTTCGACCTACACCCCCGAGCTCATCGACGGCTTCGCCAGGCTGCGCGACGAGCTGCCGCTCACCGAGATCGCCCTGATCGACCCGGACGCCACGCGGCTCGACCTGGTGGCGGGCGTGTCCCGCAGAATGTTGCGCAGGGCCGGGCACCCGGCGAAGGTGATCGCCACCGCCGACGTGGCCGAGGGCGTGGCGGGCGCGGACGCCGTGCTCTTCCAGCTCAGGGTGGGCGGCCAGGCCGCCCGGAACGTGGACGAGACGCTGCCGCTGGAGTGCGGCTGCGTCGGCCAGGAGACGACGGGCGCGGGCGGGCTCGCCAAGGCCCTGCGCACGGTCCCGGTCGTGCTGGAACTGGCCGAGCAGGTACGCGCCCACGCCCCCGGCGCCTGGATCGTCGACTTCACCAACCCGGTCGGCATCGTCACCAGGGCGCTGCTGGACGCCGGGCACCGCGCGATCGGCCTGTGCAACGTGGCCATCGGGTTCCAGCGCCGCTTCGCCCGGCACCTCGGCGTGCCGCCGGAGCGGGTCGCGCTCGGCCACGTCGGGCTCAACCACCTGACGTGGGAGCGGTCGGTCGTGGTGGACGGCGTGGACGTGCTGCCGCGGCTGCTCGCCGAGCACGGACAGGAACTGGCCGACGACATCGGCCTGCCGGTCGGGCTGCTGCGCAGGCTCCAGGTGGTCCCGTCCTACTACCTGCGCTACTTCTACGCCCACGACCTGGTGGTGGGCGAGCAGCGGGCCAAGCCGTCGCGCGCGGCCGAGGTCGCGGCGATGGAGCAGCAACTGCTGGAGCTGTACGCGGACCCGGCCGTGGACACCAAGCCGGACCTGCTGGACAAGCGCGGCGGCGCCTACTACTCCGAGGCCGCCGTCGCGCTGATCGCCTCGCTGCTCGGCGACCGGGGCGACGTCCAGGTGGTCAACGCCCGCAACGACGGGACGCTGCCGTTCCTGCGCGACGAGGCGGTCATCGAGGTCCCGGCCAGGGTCTCGGCGTCCGGGGCTGCGCCGCTGCCGGTCGATCCGGTGGAGCCGCTGTACGCGGGCCTGATCGCCAACGTCTCGGCGTACGAGGAGCTGGCGCTCGACGCGGCGCTGCACGGCGGCGCGGACCGGGTGCGCAACGCGCTGCTGGCCCATCCGCTGATCGGCCAGGAGGCCGTCGCCGACGAGCTGACCGGCCTGCTGCTGGCGGCGAACGAGCGGTACCTGCCATGGTGATCATCGCCGTGGACGCGGGCAACAGCAAGACGCACGTCGTCGTGCTCTCGGGCGACGGCACGATCCTGGCCCAGGGCGACGGCGGGCCGTTCGAGCCGCAGACGGTCGGCGTCCCGGCGGCCGTGGACGTCGTGGAGGAGGCCGTGCGGCGGGCGCTCGGACCGACGGCCGCTCCCCCGTACGCCGACCAGCTCTACGCCTACCTGGCCGGGGCCGACCTGCCGGTGGAGGAGGAGGCGCTCGCGGCCGAGTTCCGCGCCCGCGGGATGGCGGCCGACGTCGTCGTGGGCAACGACAGCTTCGCGCTGCTGCGTTCGGGGGCGTCCGGGCCCAGCGGCGTCGCGGTGGTGTGCGGCGCGGGCATCAACGCGGTCGGCGTCTCGCCCACGGGCGGGGTGGCCCGCTTCCCCGCGCTCGGCCGGATCAGCGGCGACTGGGGCGGTGGCGGCGGCCTGGCCGAGGAGGCGTTGTGGCACGCCATCCGGGCCGAGGACGGCCGGGGCGCCCCGACCGCGCTCGCCGGCCTGATCAAGGAGCACTTCGGCACGCGGACGGTCGAGGAGGTGGTGCTCGGGGTGCATTTCGGGCGGATCCAGCGGCATCACCTGACCGCGCTCGCGCCGAAGGTGTTCGAGGCCGCCGCGTCGGCTGACGCCATCGCGTTCGAGCTGGTCAGCCGGCTGGCCGACGAGATCGTGGTGATGGCCGAGGTGTGCCTGCGCCGCCTGGACCTGCTGGAGACGCCGACGGAGGTCGTGCTGGGCGGCGGCGTGCTGCACGCGCGCATCCCGCTGCTGGTCGCGATGCTGGAGGAGCGGTTCGCCGTAAGGGCCCCGCTGGCCAAGCAGGTGATCCCGGACCAGCCGCCGATCGTCGGGGCCGCGCTGAACGGCCTGGACCGCATCGGGGCCTCCGAGGAGGCCAAGGCCCGTCTCCGAGCGCAGTTTCAGAAGGTCCGGGCAGCGCTCTGAGAGTCCGAGCGCCGTTCTAGAGAGGTATTGACGCACGTAGGGCGGTAAGTCTAGAGTCAGCCGCCAACCGTCTGGAAGGTATCCGGACGGTTGGCGGTCAAGGAGGCCACCCATGTCCACCACCCCCAGCCGACGTGAGGTTCTTCGACGTATCGGACTCACCGCCCTGACGGCGGGCCCTGGCGCGGGGCTGCTCGCCGCGTGCGCCACCGGACGCTCCGCCGCTCCGGCCGCCTCCACCTCGGCCGCGCCCACCTCGGCCGCCAACCCCCTCGGCGTGGACGCCGCCAGGCAGCTGGAAGTCGTGATCTTCAGCGGCGGCAACGGCGACGGCTACGCGACCGGCCTGCACGAGGCCCTCTACAGCAAGGCGTACAAGACCGCCAAGATCAAGCATGTGCCCACCCAGAAGGTCGGCACGCAACTGCGCCCCCGCTTCATCAGCGGCGACGCGCCCGACGTGGTCAACAATTCCGGCCCCGACGCCCTCGACCTGCAGTCGCTCGTCGCCGAAGGGCACCTCGCCGACCTGACGCCGCTGTTCGAGGCCCCCTCCCTGGCGGACCCGGCCAAGAAGGTGCGCGACACCCTGGTCGGCGGCGTCTACGAGAACTCGCTGATCGACGGCGTGCCCCGGGTGCTGCAGTACACGGTCGCCCACCGCGCCCTGTGGTACAACGCCAAGCTGTTCGACCAGCGCGGCTGGCAGGCGCCGAAGACGTGGGCGGAGTTCAACGCCCTCGGCGAGGAGGCCAAGAAGGCGGGCATCGCGCTGTTCGCCTACCCGGGCCAGGTCGGCCCCTTCTACCAGCTCTGGAACCTGGTCTACAGCGCCGCCAAGGTCGGCGGCAACAAGGTGATCGTCGACATCGACAACCTCGCCGACGGCGCCTGGCAGGCCGAGCCCGTACGGCAGGCCGTCGCGGCGTGGGCGCAGGTGCAGCGCGACTTCGGCGACAAGGCGTACTTCGGGCTCGACCACACCCAGACGCAGGTCAAGCACCTGCAGGACAAGGTGCTGTTCTACCCCTGCGGCTCCTGGCTGGAGAACGAGATGGCCAAGGACCGCCCGGCCTCCTTCGAGTACGCGATCGCCCCGGTGCCCAGCATCACCGCGGCCGACGCGATGCCGTACGAGGCGATCATGATCGGGGTGAGCGAGGCGTTCTTCGTAGCGGCCAAGGGCAGGAACCCGCAGGGCGGGCTGGAGTACCTGCGCCTGATGCTGTCGCGGGAGGGCGCGCGCGGCTACACCGAGCTGACCAGGAACCTCACCGTCGTCAACGGCGTCGTGGACGGCCTCGACCTGACCTCGGCCGTGCGCAGCGCGGCCAGGGCCCAGGAGGCGGCCGGGACGAACATCATCACCGACGCCCGCTTCGAGGGCTGGTACAAGGAGCTGTTCGACCACGGGCAGGTCCAGACCAACTCGGTGATGTCCGGACGCATCACCCCCGAGCAGTTCTGCGCGAACATGCAGAAGAAGGCCGACGAGCTCAAGGCCGACTCCGCGATCGCCAAGCAGACCAGGAGCGTCTGAGCGATGAGGCGGCACGGCTTCGTCGCGGGCTTCCTCGCCCTGCCCGTGGTCCTCTACGCGGTCTTCGTGATCAGCCCGTACGTCCAGGCGTTCCAGATCGCGCTGACCGACTGGCGCGGGGTGTCGGCGAACCTGAACTTCGTCGGCCTGGACAACTTCCGGCGGATGCTCGGCAACGACACGTTCTGGCAGGCGGTCCGCAACCACGCGGTCCTGCTGGTCACGCTGCCGCTGGTGACCGTCGCGCTCGCGCTGGTCTTCGCGTACCTGCTCGGCGACTCGGCGGGCACGCCGGGGGCCCGGGTCTACCGGGTGATCTTCTTCCTGCCGCAGGTGCTGGCGGTCGCGGTGGTCGGGGTGCTGTTCAAGGCCGTCTACCGGCCGGACGCGAGCGGCGTGCTGAACGGCGCGCTGGCGAAGCTGGGCGTCGAGCCGGTCGGCTGGCTGACCGACCAGAACCTGGCGCTGTGGTCGATCATCGCGGTGATGGTGTGGCAGGCGGTCGGCTTCTACGTCGTGCTGTTCTCGGCCGGGATGGCGGCCATCCCGAAGGACGTGTTCGAGGCGGCCGCCCTCGACGGCGCCGGGCGGCTGCGCACGTTCTTCTCCATCACGCTGCCCCTGGTGTGGGACACCGTCCAGGTGGCCTGGGTCTATCTGGGGATCGCCGCGTTCGACGGGTTCGCGCTGGTCAACGTCCTGTCGGTGGAGCAGGGCGGGCCGGACGGCGCGACCACCGTGCTGGCCACGGAGATCTACAAGAACGCCTTCTCCTACTCCCGGTTCGGCTACGCCTCGGCCATGGGCGTGGCGCTGTTCTTCCTGACCCTCACCTTCGCCGCGCTGACGTTGCGCGTGACCCGCCGCCAGAAGGTCGTCTACTGAAATGTTCCGAAAAATCAGCATCCAGGCTGTTCTTGGCCTCTGGGCGCTGCTCATCGTCGCCCCGCTGCTGTGGACCCTGCTGGCCTCCTTCAAGAGCAACGCCGAGATCTTCGGCGACGCCCTGCAACTGCCCGGCGAGCTGCGCTGGGACAACTGGGCGCGGGCCTGGGAGCGGGCCAGCATCGGCCGCTACCTGCTCAACACGGTCATCGTGGTCTTCTTCGGCGTGGCCGGGACGATGCTGCTCAGCTCGATGGCCGCGTACGTGCTGGCCCGCTACCGCTTCCCGGGCAACCGGCTGGTCTACTTCCTGTTCGTCTCCGGCATGGCCTTCCCGGTCTTCCTGGCGCTCGTGCCGCTGTTCTTCGTGGTGGACGGGCTCGGGCTGCTCAACAGCCACGTCGGCCTGGTCCTGGTCTACATCGCCTACTCGCTGCCGTTCACGGTGTTCTTCCTGACGTCCTTCTTCAGGGCGCTGCCGGACGCGGTGGCCGAGGCGGCGATGATCGACGGAGCCTCGCACACCCGCACGTTCTTCCAGGTCATGCTGCCCATGGCCCGCCCGGCGCTGGTCAGCCTGACCATCTTCAACGTGCTCGGCCAGTGGAACCAGTACCTCATCCCGCTGGTCCTGCTGCCCGGCGACAAGAGCCTGTGGGTCATCACCCAGGGCGTGGCCGACATCTCCACCATCGCCGGGTACGAGGCCGACTGGCCCGGACTGTTCGCCGCGCTCAGCATGACGGTGCTTCCGGTCGTGCTGATCTATATCGTCTTCCAGCGACATATCCAGTCCGGGCTGACCTCAGGAGCGCTGAAGTAGGAATGTCTTCAGGAAACCCCACCGTCTTCCGCACGCTCAACGAGCGCGCCGCGCTCACCCTGCTCCTTGAGCACGGCGGCCTCACCCGCGCCGAGCTGGAACTGCACACGGGCCTGTCCAAGGCGTCGGCCGCCGAGGTGCTGCGCAGGCTGGAGAACAGCGGGCTGGCCAGGAAGGCCGGCCTCAAGCCGGGCAACGCCGGGCCGGCCGCGCAGATGTGGCAGCTCGACGGCTCCGCCGCGCGCGTCGCGGGGGTCGATCTCACCACGAGCTCGATGGAGGTGTCGGTCGCCGACCTGACCGGCCGGGTGCTCGGCACCCATCGCACCGAGGCGACCGGCGACGCCCGGCGGCTGCTGGCCGAGACGGTCCGCGCGGCCGGCTTCGAGCTGGACGAGCTCGACCAGGTCGTGGTGGGCGTGCCGGGCGTGGTGGAGGCCGACGGGCGGCGGCTGCGGCAGGCCGTGCAGCTGGCGGGCTGGTCCGGCCTGGACGACCTGCCGGCCAACGTGCGCCTGGAGAACGACGTCAACCTGGTCGCCATCCGCGAGCTCCAGGAGCACGACGACAGCAGTTTCGTGCTGTTCTGGGTGGGCGGCGGGGTCGGCGCGGGGGTCGTGCTCGACGGCGCGCTCTGGCGGGGCGTCACCGGGCGCGGCGGCGAGGTCGGCTCGGTCATCGTGCCCGACCCGGTCACCACCGGCCGCCGCTACGGGCCGGACGGCGGTCCGCTCGGCGCGCTGCTCGGCGCCGAGCCGCTGGCCGCGCTGGCGCAGGCGCACGGCCTGTCCGGCGACCCCGCGCTCACCGCCGTGAGCCGGACGCTGGCCGAGGCCCCGCAGGGCTTCCTCGACGACGCCGCCGCGCGGGTGGCGCTCGGCGTGACGGCCGCGATCGGGGTGCTGGACCCGGGCCTGGTCGTGCTGGCCGGGCCCCTGTGCGTCGCGGGAGGCGAGCCGCTCAGGGCGCGGGTCGCCGACCGTCTGGCCTCGACGCCGCTGGTGCCGGCGACCGTCGCCCTCAGCGCCGTCCGCGGCAACGCCGTGCTCGGCGGCGCTCTCTGCTACGCCCTGGACCTGACCCGCGATCGGGTCTTCCAAGCCGGTACGGCCGGTCGTACCGGTGAAGCCAACCCCTAAGGACGCACATGTTGAGAACCCTCGTGATCGCCGCTCATCCCGACGAGCCCGAGATCTACGCGGGCGGCACGGCCGCGCTGCTGGCCCGGTCCGGCCACGCGGTGAAGTTTCTGACGCTCACCAACGGCGACGCCGGGCACCACGAGCTGGAGCGCGGCCCGCTGGCGCGCCGCCGCGCCGAGGAGGCGTGGCGCGCGGCCGACGCGCTGGGCGTGGTGGACTACGAGATCTTCGACGTGCACGACGGCATGCTGGAACCCACCGTCGAGCTGCGGTTGCGGGTGCTGGCGCAGATCCGCGCCTGGCGGCCCGACCTGGTGATCGCCCTGCACGCCGACGGCGGCGGCCACCCCGACAACCGGGCCGCCGGGCAACTGGCCGCGCACGCGGTCGAGTTCGCGATGACGCGCAACCTGGAGGTGGGCAAGCCGGCCCTGAAGCGCATGCCGGTGTGCCTGCTGATGACGGACTACGCCTCCGCCCCCGTGCACCGGCCCGACGTGGTGGTGGACGTGTCCTCGGCGCTGACGGCCAAGCTCGACGCGTGCCTGGCCCACGCCTCCCAGTTCCTGGAGTTCGCGCCGTGGCAGCGGGGCTTCCTGGACCAGGCTCCCCCGCCCGGTGACGTGGCCGCCGGACGGGCGTTCGTGCTCGAACACTGGGCGGAGTTCCTGAAGGAGGAGACCTTCCAGTTCGCCGGTTACGGCAGGAAGGCCGACCGGGAGGAGATCGGCCGCCTGCTCGCCGGGGCCGCCGTCCCGGCCGCGTAGCCGCCCGGCGTCAGCCGGTGTAGTTCTTGCCGGGGGGCCTGCCGGGGATCGGCTTGGCTATGGCGGCGACGGGGATGAAGAAGCAGATCTGGCTGATCGCCAGGACGAGCGTCCACAGGGCCTTGTCGTCGTAGTGGGCGGCCGCCCTGGCGTACAGCTCGTCGGGGACGCGTTCCCCTGCCGGGTTCGCGGCGAGGACGGCCTCCACCAGCTCCAGCGCCACCCGTTCGGCGCCGGAGAAGTAGGGGGCGTCCCGCCACGACGCCACGGCGGCCAGGCGCTCGTCCGGCTCCCCCGCCCGGCGCAGCAGGTCGGCCTGCCGGACCGTGTGGTACGTGCTGCCGGCGATCTGCCCGGCGCGCAGCTGCACCAGGCCGACGGTGCTCCCCGGGAGCGCGCCGTTGCGGGTGGCCCTGGTCATGGCCATGGCGATCTCCCCCAGCTCGGGGAAGAACCTGGAGGGATCGGGCAGACGCGACTGGAGGTTCTCCTGCTCGGTCGTCGTGGACATCGGCTCCCCTTCTTCTGCGGTCGGGTCTCGGCGGTCCGACGACGCAGCGTCCGGGAATGTGAGGGTCAGGCCGCCGTCCAGGGGTGGAGTTTGTCGGGGTTGCGCACCGCCCACAGCCGGTTGATCCGGCCCTGCGCCACGTCGAACGCCACGACCATCACGGTGACGCCGTCGCGCTGGGCCACCAGGCCGGGGCGGCCGTTGACGGTGCGCTCCAGCAGCGTCATGGCCGGCGCCCTGGTGGCGATCTCGACGGCGTAGCGGGCCACCCGTGCGGCGCCCTCGATCGGCCGCGGCACGGCGCTGACCACGCCGCCGCCGTCGGCGACGCCGACCACGCCGGGGTCGAGCAGGGCGATGAGGGCGTCGATGTCCTTGGCCTCCCACGCCTGCTTGAACTCGCGGACGATGCCGGCCTGCCGGGCCGCCGGCGTCGCCGAGGTCCGCGCGGCGTCGATGCGGTGCCGGGCGGAGGAGGCCAGCTTGCGGCAGGCGGCCGGGGTGCGGCCGACGATCTCGGCCACCTCGGCGAAGGGGTAGCGGAAGACGTCGTGCAGGACGAACGCCACCCGCTCGGCCGGCGTCATCGACTCCAGCACGACGAGGAAGGCCATGTTGACCGACTCGTCCAGGGTCACCCGGTCGGCCGGGTCGTCGCCGGCCCATTCCGTACGGTCGGGCAGCGGCTCGGGGATCCACTCGCCCACGTAGCGCTCGCGGCGGGCGCGGGCCGAGCCGAGCACGTCCAGGCAGATGCGGCCGGCGACCCTGGTCAGCCACGCGCCCGGCGACTCGATGGCCTCCCGCTGGCCGGGGGACATGGCGTACCAGCGGGTGTAGGTCTCCTGGACGACGTCCTCGGCGTCGGCCAGCGAGCCGAGGAGGCGGTAGGCGAGGTTGACGAGCTGCCGGCGCTCGCTCATGATCGCGTCCAGGCCGGGGTCGGGTGCGGTGGTCATGATGTGGACGACTCCCTTAGTCGCTTTTGCCCTAGTGTGTCCGACGAGACGGCGCCCCCGGATGTGAGGTCACCGCGCCACCTCACATTTCCGGCGGTCACGTCGTCGGACTTCTCGAAGGCAAGCCCCGCAAGCGGACCGCCGTCCCGGCGGTCGAGGAGTACCCCATGTTGCTACGTGTCGCGATCATCCTGCAGACCCTGGCTCTGTTCGCCGCGCCGGTCACCGCCGGGCTGCTGTTGTCGGTGCCCAACGGGCAGCCGATGCACAGCGCCGCCGCGTACACGGTGTTCGTCGTGGCGGTGCTGCACCTGGTGGCCGCGATCCTGGCGTGGCGGCCGGGCGGCGGCCCGCCGAAGCCGATCATGCACGCGGCCGGGTTCCTGGTGCTGGTCAGCGCCCAGGTCGCGCTGGGCATCGCGCAGGTGACGGCCCTGCACGTGCCGCTGGGCGTGCTGCTGTTCGCCGGCAGCGTGCTTCAGCTCAGCCGGGCCTGGACGGCGCGGTCCAGCGACCGGGACAGCCGCACGCTCTCCTCCGTGTAGCCGAGAGCGGCGTAGAACCGGCGGGCGGTGACGTTGGCGGCGCCCGTCTCCAGGGTGAGGTGGCGCAGCCCCTGCTCGCGGGCCCAGTCCTCGGCCGCCGCCATGAGCCGGCGGCCCAGCCCCGCGCGGACGGCGTCCGGGGCGACGGCCAGCTCGCCGACGTAGGCGTCCTCGTCGCCGGTGAAGTGCCGCTGCCGGTCCACCGAGACGACGCCGACGACCCGGGAGCCGCGCACGGCGACGAAGACCGCTCCCCGTCGTTCCTCCGCCGCGGCGACGGACCCGGCGAGCCACCGCTCCGCCGCCCGTACGGCCGCGCCGGGGTCCCGCCAGGCCGCGACCCCCTCCGCCAGCCGCGGAGCCAGCGCCAGCACCCCCGGCCGGTCCTCCTCGCGGAAGGGCCGGATGCGGACGTGCGCCTGAGCCATGTCCTCCATGCCGAGCAGCATGACAGGCCGGACCGGCGGGAAAAAAGGGCTCACCGCGCCGCCCGTCGCCTCAGCGCGGGTCGCCGGTGAGGATCCAGAGGTGGCCGAACGGGTCGCGGACGCGGCCGGAGCGCAGGCCGTAGGGCCGGTTCTCGATCGGCACGACCGTCCGCGCGCCCTGGGCGGTCATGCGCTCGCCGACGGCGTCCGGGTCGCCGACGACGATCTCCAGGAGCACCGGGGAGCCGCCCAGGTCGTCCGGCGAGAGCCAGCCCCAGTCGGCGACGGCGGGCGAGACCCGGAACGCGGCGCCGCCGAGGCGGTGCTCGATGACGGTGGGCCGCCCGTCGTCGCCCGGTGCGGCGCGGAACACCTCCTCGGCATCCAGGGTGTCCCGGTAGAAGGCGGAGGCCCGGTCGGGGTCGGGCACGATGAGGCGGGGAACGAAGTGCAGGTCCATGCGGCCATCGTGGCGGCGCGCGGCGACCGGGGTCTTGAACATATGGGCACGGACCACGACGGACGCCGGGCTCGGGCATCAGTGGGGGGCCGGGCGGGCGGGCCTGGGCGTCAGTGCGGGGCCGGGGAAGGCCGGGCGGGCGGGCCTTCGGCGCGTAGCCATTCGGTGGGCGTGCAACCGGCCATGGCGCGCCACTCCCTGGTCAGGTGCGCCTGGTCGGCGAAGCCCGAGGCGGCGGCCACCTCGGCGAGCGCCGTCCGTCCGGAGCGCGCGGCGGCCACGAGCCGGCGCCGGGCGGCCTCGAAGCGGACGAGCCGCTGGTACTCCTTCGGCGTCACCCCGAACTCGTCGCGCACCGCCCCGCTCAGGTGGCGCCGCGAGCACCCGAGGAGCCGGGCGGCCTCCTCGACCCGGGCCGTCCCGGACAGGGCCGCGAGCGTGGCCCGCGAGGTGCGCCGGGCGGCGCGGTCGCCGTGGCGGGCCAGCCCCGCGAGCAGGCGGTGTTCGACCAGGGCGCGGCGCTGGGCCCAGGACCGGCAGCCCGCCAGCCGCTCCGGCAGGTCGGCCAGCGCCGGGACGACGTCGGCGAGGTCGGCCACCTCCCCGGCCAGCGCCGCGGCGGGGACCCCGAGCAGGGCGGCGGCCCCCGGCGGGGTGAGCGTCAGCCACACCCCGCGCGTGCCTCCCCGCTGCCGCAGCTCGGCCGCGTCGAGGTGCAGCCCGGCCACGGCGGCCCGCAGCCGCCGCCCCGGCCCCGGCCGGCCCAGCCAGGCGATGTCGACCGGGCCGTCCTCGGGGATCGTGACCGACAGCGTGGACGACGGCAGCCCGCGATGCACCCCGCCCGAACCGGGCCCGAGGTCGTAGGCGGCCAGCGTCGTCACGTACGGCGACAGCGCGGCGGGCATTCCATCGGCGCTCACCCCGCCACGGTACGTCCCGCCGGCCGCGCGCCGGTCCCCAGGGCCGGCGCGCGGGTGACGGGCGGGCCGGTCGGGGTAGCGGCCAGGGCATGCACACACTCGTCAAGGGACTGATCGCGGGAGCGGCGGGCACCACGGCGCTCAACACCGTCTCCTACCTGGACATGCTCGTCCGGGCACGGGCCGCGAGCAGCACGCCGCGGCAGGCCGTGGCGAAGCTGTCCGACCTGGCGCACGCCGACCTCGGCGACGGCGACAGGGCCGCCAACCGCACGGAGGCGCTGGGCTCGCTCATGGGGTACGCGACCGGCGTCGCCTCGGCCATCGCCTACGGCTTCCTGTCGGGACGGCGCAGGTCGTGGCCGGTCGGGGTGCTGGCGCTCACCGCCCTGGCCATGTCCGGCTCGAACGTGCCGCTGACGTTGCTCGACGTCACCCATCCGAGCGAGTGGCCGGCGGGCGCGTGGGTGTCCGACGTCGTCCCGCACCTGGCGTACGGGATCACGGCGTACGCGGCGTACGAGCTGATGCGCTGACCTGGGCGCATCCGGCGGATTCTGTCGGTGGCGCCGGGCATGATCGAGCCGTCCGACCGCGTCCGCACGGAAATGGAGATCAGGTTGTCCCCCACGCATCCGCAGGTGATCGGCCACGCCTTCCTCAAGGCCCTCTACGACGACGGCTACTACCCCGACCACGTCGTCGACAAGGGCAGGGCCGTCCTGCTGCGCCTGTGCGAACGCGTCGAGACCGAGCGGCCCGGCGACCTGGCCTCCCTCTACGCGCTGACGCACGCCGCCACGGAGGAGTTCAACGCGCTCGACGAGGAGTTCCACGAGGCCGGCAGCGAGATCGAGACCGTCGCGCGCGAGGCGATCGCCGAGGAGTTCTGGTTCGTGGCCACCACCTACGGCTTCCCGGAGGCCGACGTCGAGGAGCTGATCGCCACCCGCGAGTGGTGAGGCGTCAAACCCGGGTGGTGAGCCGGGCGTAGGCGGCGGGCGGCATGCCGACGGCGGCCGTGAAGTCGCGGGTCAGGTGGGCCTGGTCGGTGTAGCCCAGCTCGGCGGCGAGGGTGGCGAGCGTGGCGAAGTCGAGGCCCTGCTGCACGCGTTCGGCGGCCTCGTGCAGCCGGAAGCGGCGGATCACCCATTTGGGGCCGATGCCGACATAGTCCCGGAACAGCCGTTGCAGCGAGCGCACCGACCGGCCGGCTCGGGCGGCCAGTTCGTCGACCCTGGTCACGGTCACGTCGTGCTCGGCCAGCCCCACCAGGGCCGCGGCCTCCTCGGCCAGCGGGTCCGGCGCCGGCCCGAGCGCCAGCAGGAACGCCTCCACCAGCGCGATGGCGGCGTCCGGGCCGGGCTCGGCCAGCACGCCCTCGACCAGCGCAGGGCCGGCGGCCGGGAACATCTCGCCGATCTCCACGAACCGGCCGGTGAGCTCGGACACCGGGCCGCCGAGGAGCGTCCGGAAGCCGCCGGGGCGGAAGCGGGTGCCGAGCGCGCGGCCGGTGCCCCGCATCGTGTACGAGAACCCGCCGTCGATCACCCCCGCGATCCGGTGGAAGTCCTCGACGATCGTCATGTTCACGGTCGGGTGCGACAGGATGCGCTGCTCGTACGGATCGGCGAGGCCGGTCCAGGTGACGACCCAGAAATGGTCGACGTACGCCGCCAGCTCCGGCGACGGCGCCCGGCGCGCGAAGTCGAAGGCGGCCAGCCCCGCGTAGGGATCGACCCAGCCGCGCTGTCGCGTTTCTACAAGCCGCGCCCGAGGCAGGCGGGACATCATGTCTGCCATGGAAGACATGATGCCGCTGATGACGCGTGCCACCCACCGGACCGCCGGACTGGTGGCCGCGGTGCGGCCCGAGCAGTTCGGGTCCCCGACGCCGTGCGCGGAGTTCGACGTCAAGGCGCTGGTCGGCCACCTGGAGTGGGTGGCGGAGATGTTCGCGTCGCTGGCGCACGGCGGGGAGCGCACCGAGCAGGGCCCGTACGCGGGCGACTTCCCCGAGCGCGCCGAGCGCATGCTGGCCGCCTGGTCGCGGCCGCAGGCGTGGGAGGGCGCCTGCGCCGCGCTGGGCGGGCTGCCGATGACCATGGTGGCCCACATGTGGCTGGTCGACATGGTCGTGCACGGCTGGGACCTGGCCAGGGCCACCGGCCAGGCGTACGAGCCGGACGCCGAGGCCGTCGCCCGCGCGCTGGGGTTCACGGAGCAGTCGGTGGAGATGGGCCGGCAGAAGGGGGCGTTCGGGCCGCCGGTGGCGGTGCCGGACGACGCCCCGCCGTTCGACCGGCTGCTCGGCCTGATCGGCCGCGACCCGGCCTGGAAGCCCTGACCGGCGTACCCGATCAGGAAACGCCGGGTCAGCGGGCGGCGGGAACGGGCCGCACGCCCTCCCCGACGGGCACGGCCCGCCGCCGGGCGGCGAAGAGCGCCGCGGCGATGTACAGAACCTGCTCCGGGACGCGCTCCCACAGCGGCGTGGCCTCCCCGCCCGCGAAGGGCACCTCGGAGACCGCCGCGTAGACGTTCGCCGGGAGCAGGCCGACGAACAGCAGGGCCAGGCAGATCCCGGCCGCCCGGCGGGTGGCGGGCAGCACCAGCCCGATGGCCCCGGCCAGCTCCAGCACGCCGGTCAGGTAGACCATGGCGGCGGGGAACGGCACGAAGGGCGGCACCATGCGCACCAGGTCGCCGTGGTTCGGCATGAAGGTCACCCCTTCGGGGACGAAGTGCGCGCTTCCCGTCATGACCAACATGACGGCCAGCCCGTGCGCCGCGGACGCCTGCCACGTGCCGAACCGCCGCACGCCGAGCGCGCCCAGCAGCCGGAAGCCCAGCGTGGCCGCCAAGAGAACGATCACCGTCACCGGAGCACCCCATTAGATAGTACCGTTATCCGAACTTGGATAACGGTACTATCCAACACAGGCGAAGGCAAGCGCGGACGCCAAGAAGCCGTGCGGGTCAGGACGACCCGCACGGCTTCGCGCGCGTTGGGAAGGGGACGGCTAGATGCCGATGGCGGCCTCGGGCTGCATGAGGCGGCGGGCCGCCTCGGTGATCGAGCCCGACAGCGACGGGTAGACCGCGAACGAGTGGGCGACCTGGTCGACCGTCAGCCGCTGCTGGACGGCCAGCGACACGGCGAGGATCAGCTCCGAGGCGCGCGGGGCAACGACCACGCCGCCGAGCACGATGCCGGTGTGGGGGCGGCAGAACAGCTTGACGAAGCCGTCGTTGAAGCCCTGCATCTTGGCCCGCGCGTTGGTGGCCAGCGGCAGCTTGACCACGTTCGCGTCGATCTCGCCCGCCTCGATCGAGCGCTGCGCCACGCCGACGGCCGCGATCTCGGGGTCGGTGAAGATGTTGGAGGCCACCGTGGCCAGCCGCAGCGGCTGGACGGCCTCGCCCAGCGCGTGCCACACGGCGATGCGGCCCTGCATGGCGGCGACCGAGGCCAGCATGAGCACGCCGGTGCAGTCGCCGGCCGCGTAGACGCCGGGCGCGGAGGTGCGCGAGACCTTGTCGACCTTGACGAAGCCGTTGCGGTCGAGCTGCACGCCGGCCTCCTCCAGGCCGATGCCGCCGGTGTTGGGGACCATGCCGACCGTCATCAGCGCATGCGAGCCCTCGGCCGTGCGGCCGTCCTCCAGGGTCACCACCACGCCGTCGGCCGTGCGCTTGACGGAGGAGGCGCGCGAGCGGCCCATGACGTTCATGCCGCGCCGCCGGTAGACCTCTTCCAGGACCTCGGCGCCGTCGGCGTCCTCGTTGGGCATCATCCGGTCGCGGCTGGAGACCAGCGTGACCTCCGCGCCGAGCGAGCGGTAGGCGCCGGCGAACTCCGCGCCGGTCACGCCGGAGCCGACCACGATCAGGTGCTCGGGCAGCTCCTCCAGGTCGTAGAGCTGCCGCCAGGTGAGGATGCGCTCGCCGTCGGGCTCGGCCCCCGGCAGCACGCGCGGCGTCGCGCCGGTGGCCACGAGCACCACGTCGGCCCTGATCGTACGGTCGCCCGCGCGCACGACCTGCGGATCGACCAGCCGCCCCCGGGCCTTGATGATCTCGACGCCCTCGGCCTCGACCCGGGTCGCGATGTCGGCCGACTGGGCCTGGGCCAGCTCCTTGACCCGCTTGTTGACCAGCGGCAGGTCGACGCCCACCACGCCGGCGTCGCCGTCGGGGCCGCCCGAGAACGACACGCCGAGCGAGGGCGCGTCGAGAAGGGCCTGCTTGCGGACGGAGGTGGCGATCAGCGTCTTGGACGGCACGCAGTCGGTGAGCACGCAGGCCCCGCCCGGCCCGTCCTGCTCGACCATCGTGACCTGTGCGCCTAGTTGGGCGGCCACCAGCGCCGCTTCGTAGCCGCCCGGCCCGCCACCAATGATCACGATCCTCGTCACGTGTCCCATTCTCCCGCACGTGCCCCCGGAAGCCGCAACCGGCCCATGACGGGACCACGTTCCGGCGGACATGGGGGACACATGGGCCTTCCGTGCCCGGCTTGATGGACCGACACGCCGGGTCAGCGTGGCAGGATGGCGCGGTAGCTGGATGACGAGCGGCACCCGGCGAGAGGGGTGGATCGTGGCGTGGCTTTCGGATCAATCAGGGAAGCCGAATGATCTACGGCTTTACGGCTCCTACGGGATGAACATGGACCCCGAGCAGATGGCCATGCGCGCCCCGCACTCCCCGATCTGGGGTGTCGGCTGGCTGACGGGGTGGCGGCTGACCTTCGGGCGCACCGACAGCAAGTGGGAGAGCTCGCTCGCCACCATCGTGGAGGATCCCGACGAGCACGTCTTCGTCGTGCTCTACGACGTGCCCGAGTGGGAGGAGACCTCGCTCGACCAGTGGGAGGGCGCGGTCCGCGGGGCCTACCACAAGGTGCGGCTGCGGGTGCAGACCCTCGACGGCGAGGTCGTCGCCTGGTTCTACGTGCTCGACGGCTACGAGGGCGGCCTGCCCTCGGCCCGCTACCTGTGCAACCTGGCCGACGCGGCCGAGCGCGCGGGCGCCCCCGACGACTACGTCAAGGAGCTTCGGGAGCGCCCCTGCACCTCGGCGCCCTAGCGGAGCGGCTCGTCCTTGGTCTCGCGCAGCACGAAGACGTACACGAGCGTGGAGATCAGCGCCAGGGCGGACATGTACCACGGGAACATCCCCGGGTTGCCGGCCTTCTGCAGCGCGGTGCCGATCAGCGGCGCGGTGCCGCCGAAGATCGCCACGGTCAGCGAGTACGGGAACCCGGCCCCCGCCGCCCGCACCCGGGTCGGGAACAGCTCCGAGTTCACCGCGGCCGAGACCGAGGTGAAGCAGCCCAGGAACACCATGCCGATCATCTGCACGACGAGCAGGCTGGCGAAGGAGTCGGTGAGCAGGCCGAGCAGCGGCACCGGCAGGATCAGGAACCCGAGCCCGAACGCGATCAGCATCGGCTTGCGCCCGATCTTGTCCGACAGCAGGCCGAGCAGCGGCTGCAGCAGCATGAAGAACACCAGCGAGATCGTGCCGACCTGGAGCGACTCGGCCTTGTCGAACGAGACCGTGATCTGCGCGTAGGTGGGCAGGAAGCTGGTCCAGGTGTAGTAGGCGACGGTGCCCGCGATCGTGATGCCGACGATGGTGAGCGCGGACTTCGGGTGGTGCTTGAGGAACTCGAACATGCCCGGCCGCTTGACCTCGCCCCGCTGGATCTCCTCGGCGACCGCCGAGGTCTCGTCGGCGCCCTTGCGGATCCACAGGCCGACCAGGCTGAGCAGCGCGCCCACCAGGAACGGGATGCGCCAGCCGTAGGAGCTCATGTCCTCCTTGACCAGCGTCGAGGTGAGCACCGCGGCCAGGCCGGAGGCGATGAGCTGGCCGATGGTGGTGCTGACGTACTGGAAGGAGGAGAACAGGCCGCGGCGGCGCGGCGGGGCCGACTCGACGAGGAACGTGGTGGCGGCGGCGAACTCACCGCCCACCGACAGGCCCTGGATCAGCCGGGCCAGCGTCAGGATGACCGGCGACAGCAGGCCCACGGCCTCGTAGGTGGGGGTCAGGCCGAGCAGCAGCGAGCCGCCGCCCATCAGGATGATGGTGAAGGTCATCGCGGACTTGCGGCCGTACCGGTCGGCGAACGCGCCCACCAGCAGGCCGCCGAGGGGCCGCATGAAGAAGCCCACCGCGAACACCGCGAACGAGCTCAGCAGCGGCACCAGGCTGTTGCCGGAGCTGTCGGGGAAGATCTGCGCCGAGAAGACCGTGGCCAGGAACGTGTAGGCGTACCAGTCGTACCACTCGACCACGTTGCCGATGCTGGCCGCCATGAGCTGACGGACCCTGCTCTTCGGTATGCCGAGCGGCGATTGCGCGACGGGGGAGGTCGACACGGCATGTGCTCCTTTTGCTGACACCTGGAGTGATGGCTTACTGTGCATTCGGAAGACCGAAACAGTCAAATGTCTGGGCAATTATTTACAAACCCGACACGGAAGCGGTTGCAGGTGGACGTTCTCGACCGGCGGCTCGTGGCCGCGCTGCAGGTGAGCCCGCGCGCCTCGTGGGGCGAGATCGGCAGGGTGATCGGCGAGCACGAACGCACGGTCGCCCGCCGCCTCCAGCGGCTCATCTCCGACGGCGTCGTCCGCGTCACGGCGATCTACGACGACCTGCGCACCGGCCACGGCCGCCCGGCGCACCTGCACGTCCAGGTGCGGCCCGGCACGGCGGCCCAGGTGGCCAGATCGCTCACCGACCGGCGCGACACGCGGTCGGTCTACGCGCTGACCGGGGCCGCCGACCTGGCCTGCGAGCTGGTGCCGCCGTCCCGGCAGGACCTGCACACCATCCTGGCCCACGACATCAGCGAGATCGACGGCGTGCTCCAGACGCAGACCCAGGTCGTGCTGCACACGTTCACCACCGTGGCCGAGTGGCACGCGCCCTTCCTCACCGAGCGGGAGGTGGCCGAGCTGCGCCCCGCGCCGCCGCCCCCCGACCTGCCCGACGAGGACGGCCTGTCGCCGCTGGAGCAGGAGATCGCCGAGCTGCTGGCGGCCGACGGCCGGGCCGCCTTCACCACGATCGCCGAACGGCTCGACCTGTCCGTGCCGACCGCGCGCCGGCGGGTCGGCTCGCTCATCGACCGGCGGTTACTGCTGCCGCGCGCCGAGGTCGAGCCCGCGCTGCTCGGGCTGGAGGTCGAGGCCATGCTCTGGCTCAAGGTGCGGCCGTACGGGCTGGGCGAGACCGGCCGGCGCCTGGCCGAGCACCCCAACGTGCGTTACTGCGCCGCCACCTCGGGCACCCACTCCCTCATCGTGCAGGTGGCGGTGGCCCACGAGGCGGACCTCTATCGTTTCATGACCGACGTGCTCGGCCGGCTCGACGAGATCACCGACAGCGACCTCACCCTCATCACCCGCGCCTTCAAGCGCGGCCACCTGCACAAGTCCGGACTGCTCACCCTGGAGAAGACGCCATGACACCTGCCGAGAACGAAGTCGCCGACCTGTGCGTGGAGCTGATCCGCGTCGACAGCAGCAACTACGGGGACGGCAGCGGCCCCGGCGAGCGGGCCGCGGCCGAGGTCGTCATGGCCAGGCTGGACGAGGTCGGCATCGAGGCGACGTACGTCGAGAGCGAGCCGGGCCGCGGCAACGTGGTCACCCGCGTCGAGGGCACAGACCCGTCGCTGCCCGCGCTGCTCGTCCACGGCCACCTCGACGTGGTGCCCGCCAACGCCGCCGACTGGTCGGTCGACCCCTTCGCCGGCGAGGTCAAGGACGGCTACATCTGGGGCCGCGGCGCCGTGGACATGAAGGACATGGACGCGATGATGCTGGCCGTGCTGCGCCAGATGAAGCGCGAGGGACGCCGTCCACGCCGCGACATCGTCTTCGCCTGGGTCGCCGACGAGGAGGCCGGCGGCGTGTACGGCGCCAAGTACCTCACGGCCAACAACCGCGAGCTGTTCGAGGGCGTCACCGAGTCCATCAGCGAGGTCGGCGGCTACTCGCTGGAGGTCGACCCGTCGCTGCGGCTGTACCTGATCGAGACCGCCCAGAAGGGCCTGGCCTGGATGAAGCTGGTCGCCGACGGCACCGCAGGTCACGGCTCGATGCTCAACTCCGACAACGCGGTCACCGAGGTCGCCAAGGCCGTGGCCCGGCTCGGCGGGCACGAGTGGCCGCTCACCTACACGCCGACCGTGCGCCAGTTCCTCACCGAGGTCGCCGACGCCTTCGGCCTGCCGTTCGACGAGGACGACCCGGCCCCGCTGCTGGACAGGCTCGGCCCGCTGGTGCGGTTCGTCGGCGCGACGCTGCGCCACACCACCAACCCGACCCAGCTCGACGCCGGCTACAAGTCGAACGTCATCCCCGGCCAGGCCACCGCCGTCGTGGACGGGCGCTTCCTGCCCGGCTTCGAGGAGGAGTTCTTCAAGACCGTCGACTCGCTGATCGGGCCGAACGTGCGCCGCGAGTTCGTGCACCACGACATCGCGCTGGAGACGACGTTCGACGGCGCGCTGGTCGAGTCGATGATCGCGGCGCTGAAGGCCGAGGACCCGACCGCGCGGGCGGTGCCGTACTGCATGTCGGGCGGCACCGACAACAAGACCTTCTTCGCCGACCTCGGCGTGCGCGGGTTCGGGTTCGTGCCGCTGCGGCTGCCCGGCGACATGGACTTCGCCTCGATGTTCCACGGCGTGGACGAGCGGGTGCCGGTGGACGCGCTGCAGTTCGGGGTGCGGGTTCTGGACAGGCTGCTCCTAAACTACTGAGATGTGAGCAACGACGCATACACCCTGGCCGTAGAGGCCGCCGCCGCCCTGACCGGCGCGGCCGGCCTCGACACCTTCGACGTGGCCCTCGTCATGGGGTCGGGGTGGGTCCCCGCCGCCGACGCGATCGGGCAGACCGTGGCCGAGATCCCGTTCACCGATCTGCCCGGCTTCCGCGCCCCCGCCGTGGCCGGGCACGGCGGCAAGATCCGCGTCGTGCGCACACCGTCCGGGCGGCACGCGCTGGTCTTCCTCGGCCGCACGCACCTGTACGAGGGCCTCGGCGTCGACGCGGTCGTCCACGGCGTGCGCACGGCGGCCGCGGCGGGCGTGCGCACGGTCGTGCTGACCAACGCGGCGGGCGGCCTGCGGCCGGAGACCCAGAACGTCGGCGACCCGGTGCTGATCAGCGACCACATCAACCTGACCGGCGCCAACCCGATCACCGGCACCACCTTCATCGACCTCACCGAGGTCTACTCGCGCCGCCTGCGCGCCCTGGTCCGCGAGATCGACCCGACCCTGGCCGACGGCGTCTACGTGGCCTTCCGCGGCCCGACGTACGAGACGCCGGCGGAGATCCGGATGCTGCGCACGCTCGGCGGCGACCTGGTGGGCATGTCCACCGTGCTGGAGGCCATCGCCGCCCGCGAGGCGAACCTGGAGGTGCTCGGCGTCTCCCTGGTCACCAACCCGGGGGCGGGCCTGTCCGGCGAGCCGCTCAACCATGAGGAGGTCCTGGAGGTGGGCCGCGCCACGGCCGCCCGCATGGGCGTGCTGCTGTCCAAGGTGGTGGACCGCCTGTGACCGCCGGCGACGACCGGGTCCCGCCGGAGGCCGAGGGGGACGTGCCGCTCCCGCCCGTGGACGCCGACCTGCTGCGCCGCGCCCGCCAGTGGCTGGCCCAGGACCCCGACCCCGACACCCGGGCCGAGCTGTCCGACCTCCTGGAGGACGACGACCTGCCCGCCCTTCGCGAGCGCTTCCAGGCCAAGCTGGAGTTCGGCACCGCCGGCCTGCGCGGCGAGCTGGGCGCGGGCCCCAACCGGATGAACCGGGTCACCGTCATGCGCGCAGCCGCCGGTCTGGCCGGCGTGCTCGGCGCCGGCAAGCACGTCGTGATCGGCTACGACGCCCGGCACAAGTCCGACGTGTTCGCCAGGGACACCGCCGCCGTCCTGACCGGCGCGGGGCTGCACGTGTCGTTGCTGCCGCGCCCGCTGCCCACGCCGGTGCTGGCCTTCGCCGTACGCCATCTCGGGGCCGACGCGGGCGTGACGGTCACCGCCAGCCACAACCCGCCCAGGGACAACGGCTACAAGGTCTACTGGGGTGACGGCTCGCAGATCGTGCCGCCGGTCGACCGGGAGATCTCGGCCGCCATCGACGCGGTGGGTCGGGTCGACCAGCTCCCCCTCGACGGTCCCGGCACCCTCACCGAGCTGGGCGAGGACATCGTCGACGACTACATCGACGCGGTGACCGCCCTGCCGCTGGGCGAGGCGCGCGAGCTGCGGGTGGCGTACACGCCGCTGCACGGGGTGGGCTCGGGGACGCTGACGGGGGCCTTCCTCGCGGCGGGCTTCGAGACGCCGATGGCCGTGGAGGAGCAGCGCAACCCCGACCCCGACTTCCCGACGGTGGCCTTCCCCAACCCGGAGGAGCCGGGGGCGATGGACCTGGCGGTCGCGCTGGCCGCCAAGCTCGGCTCCGACCTGGTGCTCGCCAACGACCCCGACGCCGACCGGTGCGCGGTCGGCGTGCCGCTGCCCGACGGCACGTGCCGCATGCTGACCGGCGACGAGGTCGGCGGCCTGCTGGCCGAGCACGTGATCACGCACACCACCGGCGACCGGCTGGTGGCCACCACGATCGTCTCCTCGACCCTGCTGAGCAAGATCGCGCAGGCCCACGGCGTGCGCTACGGCGAGACGCTGACCGGGTTCAAGTGGATCGTCAAGGCGGGCGAGGGCCTGGTCTTCGGCTACGAGGAGGCCATCGGCTACTGCGTCGGCTCCGACGCCGGCCTGCCGGTCCACGACAAGGACGGCATCGGCGCGGCCCTGACCGTGGCCGCCGTCGCCGCCGCCGCCAAGCGCGCCGGCCGCACGCTGCTGGACCTGCTCGACGACCAGGCCGTCCGGTACGGCCTGCACGCGACGTCCCAGCTCAGCTTCCGGGTCGCCGACCTGTCGCTGATCTCCGGCGCGATGGACCGCCTGCGCGCCGCCCCGCCCGCCTCGCTGGGCGACCACACGGTCGAGGCCGTGGACGACCTGAGCCGCGGCGACGGCGGCCTGCCCCCGACCGAGGGCCTGCGCTTCCACCTGTCGGACGGCGGCCGCGTCGTGGTCCGCCCGTCGGGCACCGAGCCCAAGCTGAAGTGCTATCTGGAGGTCGTGGTGCCGGTGACCGGCGAGGTGGCGCAGGCCCGCGCGTCCGCCGCCCGCGACCTCGACGCCCTCAAGGCCGACCTGACCGCCTGCCTGGGCCTGTAAGACCGGTGGGCCCGCGCCGCGGGCCCACCGCCCGGTCACATGTCGGCGCCCGCCGAGAACATGATCGGCCGGACCTCGATCGCCAGGCCCTCGATCTGGCTGTCGGGGATCATCCCGGCCAGCTCGATCGCGCGCTCGCGGCTCTCGCAGTCGACGATGTAGTAGCCGCCCATGTACTCCTTGGCCTCCAGGAAGGGGCCGTCGGTCACGGCCGGCAGGCCGTTGCGGGTGCGGACGACGGCGCTGGTGGACGGGTCGCCGAGCGCCTGCGTGCCGATCATCTCGCCCGACTCCTGGATCGTCTTCATGAACGCGCCGTGGCCGCTCATGATCAGCTCGCGCTGCTCCTCGGTCAGGGTGTCCATGACCTGCTGGTTCACCTGCATGATCAACAGAAACTTCATCGTCTCTCCTCGTGGTCGGGCGAGTCCCGTCGTGCTGGGGTCGGAGCCGGCGCGTCCTTCTCGACATGCCCCGCGAAACTTTTCCGGAAAGCACGTCGAGCGCGCGAGCCGGGCTCCGACCTCCTGGTGAAACCGACGACACCAGGAGGCTGCCGACATGCCGCATCTCACCGAGACCGCCGCCGAGCCCAGGGCCGGGCGGCGCGAATGGGCCGGGCTGGCGGTGCTCGCCCTGCCCACCCTGCTCGTCGCGGTCGACATCAACGCGCTGTTCCTGGCGCTGCCCCGGCTGAGCGTGGAGCTGGGGGCGAGCGCCGTCCAGCAGTTGTGGATCATCGACATCTACGGGTTCATGGTCGCCGGGCTGGTGATCACGATGGGCGGCCTCGGCGACCGCATCGGCCGCCGCCGGCTCCTGCTGATCGGCGCGGCGGCCTTCGGCGTCGCCTCCCTCGTGGCGGCGTACGCGGTCAGCCCCGCCATGCTGATCGCCGCCCGTACAGTGCTGGGCGTCGCCGGCGCCACGCTCATGCCCTCCACGCTCGCGCTCATCACCAACATGTTCCGCGACGCCCGGCAGCGCGGCACGGCCATCGCCGCCTGGGCCACCTGCCAGTTCGCCGGGGCCGCGCTCGGGCCGGTCGTCGGCGGGCTGCTGCTGGAGCACTTCTGGTGGGGGTCGGTGTTCCTGATGGCCGTCCCCGTGATCGCGGTGCTGCTCGTGGGCGGCGTGCTGCTGCTGCCGGAGTTCCGCGACCCGGACGGCGGCCGCATGGACCTGGCCAGCGTCGCGCTGTCGATGCTGGCGATCCTGCCGGTGGTCTGGGGCGTCAAGGAGCTGGCCGCCTCGTCGGCGTCGGCCGGGCCCGGCGCGCCGCTGGCGGCCGTCGTGGTCGGTCTCGCGTTCGGGGCGGCGTTCGTACGGCGGCAGCTCACGCTCGACGCTCCCCTGCTCAACCTGCGCCTGTTCGCCCAGCGTCCGCTCACCCTGATCCTGACCGCGCTCGTGCTGGCGGGCATCGCCATGGCGGGCACCGGGCTCCTGGTCACCCAGTACCTGCAGTCGGTGCTGGGATACACCCCGGCGCAGTCGGCGCTGTGGTTCGCGCCCATGGGGCTCGGCGTCGCGCTGGGGACCACGCTGACCCCGGCCCTCACCCGCCGCGTCGCTCCGCGCGCCGCCGTCATGGGCGGCCTGGCGCTGTCGGCCGCCGGGGCGGCGCTGCTCACGCAGGCCGAGGCCGGGCTGCCGGTGGTGATCACCGCGATCACCGTGCTGGCGCTGGGCACCGGCCCGCTGTTCGCCCTGGGCACGGGGATCGTGGTCGGCTCGGTGCCGCCGGAGAAGGCCGGGTCGGCGGCCTCGCTGGCCGAGTCGGGCAACTTCCTCGGCGGGACGCTCGGCCTGGCCCTGCTCGGCACGGTCGCCGCGGCCGTCTACCACCACGCCCTGCCCGCGCACGTGCCGGACGCGGCCAGGGAGACCCTGGCGGGCGCGGCGGCGGTGGCCGGGACGCTCGCCCCGGCCCAGGCCGCCGAACTGCTGGCGGCCAGTCACGCCGCGTTCTTCAGCGGGATCGTGGCGATCGGCCTGGCGGGCGCGGCCCTGTTCGTGCTGGCCGCGCTGCTGACCTCGCTGCTGCCCCGCGCGAACGCGGCGTGACGGCCGGCTCAGGCCAGGCGGAACTGCAGGTCGATGTCCCAGTTGTTCAGGTCGGGCTCGATCCGCGGGTCCGTCTGGTAGAGCTCCAGGCGGCAGCCCCAGTGCTCGGTGCCGTCCTTCTCGGTCATGTCCCAGGTCAGGCCCTGCTCGGCGGCCCACGTCAGCACCGACTCGATGACGCCGGAGAGCTGGTCGGGGTGGCCGTGGTGGGACTCGGTGACGAAGCGGCACGCGGGCAGCGTGCCCGCGTGGAACTCGCCCCCGCCCTCCGCCGGGTCGGTGACGGGCGCCGTGACGGGCACGCCCGCCTCCACCACCAGCCGGTCCGCCGGCAGGTCGATGCTGTGGTACCGGAAGAACGGGGCTCCGGCCATCGTGTGCCCGCGCTCGGCGAGCCAGCCGATCATCTCGGCGATCCGGTCTCCGACGAGGCCGAAGCTGGTCATCGTGATGGTCTTGGTGATCCCGAGGTAAGGACGCTCGGGAAGTTCGACGATCTGTGGCATGTGTCTGTCCTCCTTCACCTGTCAGTACGGAGCGGCTGCCCGAAACTCATCGGCAGGCCGGAGAACGGCACGAGCCGGGGATCGAGAAAGGTGGTCATGCCGGTGACGACCCCGCCGCCGATCTCCAGGACTACCAGGGCGAACGCCTGCCCGTCCCGGTACTGGGCGAAGGCGGGCGCGCCGTTCGCCCAGGCCGGCAGCAGGCGGGTGCCCTCGCAGGGCGCTCCGGCGGCCAGCAGGACCGTCCTGGCCGCCTCCCGGCCGCGCAGCCACCACGCGAACGGCGGCATCGACATCGTCGCGTCCTCGTGCAGCAAGGAGACCAGGGCGTCCACGTCGTACCGCTCGAAGGCGGAGACGTAGCGGTCGAGCAGCCTGCCGTCGACCTCGGCGTCCTCCGGGGCGACCGCGGGGAGCCGGGCGCGGGCCCGCTGCAACGCGCTGTTCACCGACGCGACGCTCACCCCCAGCAGCCCCGCCACCTCGGCGGCCTGCCACTTCAGCACGTCGCGCAGGATGAGCACGGCCCGCTGCCGCGGCGGCAGCCGTTGCAGCGCGGCCACGAACGCCAGCCGCACGCTCTCCCTGGCCACCGCCAGCTCCGCCGGGTCGGCCGGCAGCACGCGCCCGTCGGGCACCGGCCACACCCAGGCGTCGCCGGGCAGCGGATCGCCGAGCGGGTCGCCGGGACGCGCCGCCGGCCCGAGGTCCATCGCCCGCGCCCGCCGCTGCGGCCCGCGCAGCATGTCCAGGCAGACGGACGTGGCGAGCCGGAACAACCACGGGCGCAACGGCCCCCGCCCGGGCTCGTACGTGCGCCACGCCCTGACGAACGTCTCCTGCACCGCGTCCTCGGCCTCGAAGCCGGAGCCGAGCATCCGGTAGCAGTAGCCGGTCAGCTCGACCCGATGGTGTTCCAGCTCGGTCGCCTCCACTAGACCGGGGCCACCTCGATCTGCAGCTCGTGCACCCATTCCGCGCGGTCCTCCGGGCAGTGCAGCGACACCTCTCTCGCCAGGGCGAGCGAGCGGTAGCCGTTCTCCTCGATCCAGTGGGCCAGGGCCTGGAAGGTCGGCCCGACGGCCTCCATCGGGCCGTGGTGGATGATCGTGGCCGCCGTGCCGATCGCGGGCAGGTCCCTGATCTCGAAGTCGTGGCGGGGGTCGGGGTCCACGTTGACCGGCACGCAGGCGTGGACCATGACCGAGCCGTCGTCCTCCTGGCGGTAGTAGGCCAGGCCGGGGCCGACCACCCGGACGTCGGCCCGCTCCACGCGGGCGCAGATCTCCTCGAACAGCGGCCCGATCACCGGGCCGACGTCCTCGCCCTCGTAGCTGGCCGCCCTGGCGCCGAGCTGCGCGACCCGGACCGGGCCGACCTTCTTCAGCACGACTTCCGCGGTTCTCATGTGCCCCTCCGTCTCGATGCTGCGGAGTCTCGCCTCGACGCCGCGCAGCCTGGCCAGGTCGTCGCTGATCCGGGCCTCCAGCTGGGCGCGGCGCAGCCGTACCATGCCGTGCAGCTCCTCGGTGCTGACCTTCTCGTCCAGGATCGTGCGGACCTGTTCCAGCGTGAAGCCGAGGTCCTTGATGGCGACGATCCGGTTGAGCCTGGCCAGTTGGGCGGCCTGGTAGGACCGGTAACCGGTGACCGGGTCCACGTGCGCGGGGCGCAGCAGGCCGATGGCGTCGTAGTGGCGGAGCATGCGTACGGACACGAGCCCCAGCCGAGCGAAATCTCCGATGCTGAACATGTCGGGTCCAGAAGTAGGGGCTCACACGGTGTCAGAGTCAACCTATGGCGATTTCTAGGGACATGGGGTATTTTCCGACGTACAAGCAACCGAACGTTCGTTAGGTCACCATGGACGTGGACGCACTGCTCCGGATCAGGACGGCCGCGGTGCGGCTCTTCGCCCAGCAGGGTTACGCCGCCACCGGCATCAGAGACCTGGCCAGGGCGGTGAACCTGACCAACGCCGGCGTCTACCACCACGTCCACAGCAAGGAAGCCCTGCTGGCCGACCTCATGCGGACCGGCCTGCAAGGGCTGATCGACTCCACCGCCCGCGTCCTGGACGGGGCCACGCGTCCCGCCGACCGCCTCGCCCTGCTGATCACCTCGCTCACCGCCCTGCACGCGCTCACCCCCCTGACCAGCCGCGTCATGGACGGCGAGCTCCGCTCCCTGACCCCGGGCTCGCCCGCGCACACCGAGGTCATCGCCCTGCGCGACGCCTACGAGAGCCATTGGAAGAGCGCCCTGGCCGACGGCGTCGCCGAAGGCGTCTTCCACGTCGCCGACCAGAGGCTGACCCGCCTCGCCCTCATGTCCATGTGCACCGGCACCAGCGAGTGGTACCGCCCCGACGGGGACTCGACGCTGGAGCAGGTGTGCGCGGAGTTCGTCACGATCGGCCTGGCCGCCGTACGCGCCGCCGGCCCGGTCGTGGCGCCCCTCGATCGACGCCTGCTGCCCGTCTTCCCGTGGGAGCCGCCGGATGCACACCACGATCCCCGACCTGCTGAGGCACGCCGCTAGCACGTACGGCGAGCGCGAGTTCCTCCGTTTCCCCGCTTCCTCACCCGCCCTCCCGGCGGCCTCGCTGAGCTTCGCCGAGGCCGACGCCGTCTCCGACCGCCTGGCCCGCGCGCTGGCCGGCCAGGGGGTGCGCCCCGGCGACCGGGTGGCCGTCATGCTGGACAACGAGCCGTGGTGGCCGTTGAGCTGGTTCGCCGTGCTGAAGGCGGGGGCGGTCACCGTCCCCGTGAACGTGCGGTACCAGGCCGCCGACCTGGAGCACGTCCTGCGCGACTCCGGCGCGGTCGCCACCCTGACCGGCGCGGAACACGCCGCGCGCGTGCCGGGCGTGGTACACCTCGTGGACGAGCTGACGGACGGCCCACCTCTCGACATATCCCTCAGCGCGGACAATGTCGCCAATTTTCAGTACACGTCGGGGACGACGGGGTTCCCCAAAGCCTGCCTGCTCACCCACGACTACTGGCTCAGGACCGCCCGCGTCGTCGCCGACCTCGTACGCCTGCGCGACGACGACGTCCTGCTGATCGCCCAGGCGTACTCGTACATGGACCCGCAGTGGACCACCCTGGTCTGCCTGCTCGGCGGCATCCCGCAGGTGGTGCTCCCCCGCTTCTCCGCCTCGGGCTTCTGGCCCGCCGTCCGGGAGCACGGCGCGACCCTCACGTACGTGCTGGGCACCATGCCCCTGCTCATGCACAAGCAGCCGCCGAGCCCCCTCGACCGCGACAACCGGATGCGGCTCGTGCTCTGCTCGGGCATCGCTCCCGGCCTGCACCGCGCGTTCGAGGAGCGCTGGGGCGCGCCCTGGCGCGAGCTGTACGGCTCCACCGAGAGCGGCTGCGACCTGATGGCCGCCCCGGACGCCCACGACACCGTCGGCACCGGCGCGCTCGGCACGCCGCCGCCCGGCAAGGAGGTCCGGCTCGACGAGGAGACGGGCGAGATCCTGGTCCGCGGCACGCCCATGATGACCGGCTACTGGAACCACCCCGAGGCCACCGCGCACGCCTTCCGCGGCGGCTGGTACCACACCGGCGACCTCGGCGTCCGCGACGCGCGAGGCCGCATCCGGCACGCCGGGCGGCTGAAGGACATGGTCCGCAGGGGCGGTGAGAACATCTCGTGCGCCGAGGTCGAGAGCGTGCTCGCCGGGCATCCCGCGGTCCTGTCCGCGGCCCTGGTGCCCATCCCCGACGACCTCTTCGGCGAGCTGCCCAAGGCGTTCCTCCAGCTCCGCCCCGGGCACGCCGCCGACGCCCGCACGGCCGCCGCCGTCATCGCCCACGCCAGGGAACGCCTGGCCCGCTTCAAGGTGCCGGCGTACGTGGAGTTCGTGGAGTCGTTCACGCTCACCCCGTCGGCCCGCATCGAGAAGCGCCACCTGCTCCGCCCCGGCCGCGACCAGCGCGCCGCCCCCGCCATCCCCACGGAGGACCCGGCATGATCGACGTGACCGTACGCGACGAGGTGGCCCTGATCACCCTCGCCCGCCCCGAGAAGCTGAACGCCCTGACCGCCGGCATGCGCAAGGAGCTGGCCGCGGCCGTCCGCGCGCACGGCCGCACCGCCAGGGGCATCGTGGTGACCGGCGCCGGCCGGGCGTTCTCGGCGGGCGAGGACATCGCCGAGGCGGCGGGCAAGCCGCTGGAGGCGGAGGTCGAGTCGTTCCACGACATGACCAGGGCCGTGCTGGAGACCCGGGTGCCGGTGGTCGCCGCGGTCAACGGCCTGGCCGTCGGCGGCGCCGCCGAGTGGACCCTCTGCTTCGACGCCCGCGTCGGCGCCCCGGCCGCCGAGTACTTCTTCCCCGAGAACCACCTCGGCCTGTCGATCTCGAACGCCGCCAGCCATCTGCTGCTCCGGCTGGCCGGCGGCCGGGCGCTGCGGCTGGTGCTGGACTCGGCCCGGCTGAGCGCCGCCGACGCGCTGGCGGCCGGTCTGCTGGACGAGCTCGTGCCCGCCGGGGAACTGGTGGAGACGGCGATCGCGCGGGTGCGCCACTGGACCCGTCCGGGCGCCGCCACCGCCGTGCACCTGGGGCTGCTGCGCCCGTCGCCGGCCGAGGTCGAACGCGCCTTCGAGGCCGAGACCGTGGCCGCCCGTCAGGTGGAGCAGTCCGGCTTGGCCCAGGCAGGCATGACCCGCTTCCTGACCCGCCGAACCCCCTGACCTGCCGCCCCCGCTGCCCCGCCGAACCCCTGACCAGCCGCACCCGCTGAGTCCCCGAGCCCCAGATCCGCCGCCCCCGCCCCGCCGGGCCCTCTGCGTCCGGCCGGGGGGCGGTCAGGCGATGACGATGGCGGCCACGATCAGGGCGACCGCGACCACGAGGACGGCGATCGAGTCGTAGGACCAGGTGACCTTGACCGGGCCCGCCGGTTCCGAGCGGCGGTGGGCTGCCTCGGCGCGGTCGCGGATCTGGTCGCCCACGAAGTCGGCGTGGGTCTTGCCGGTGAACGCCTCGGCGGCGGCCTGCTCGGCCTTGCTGACCGTGGCCTCGACCCGGAACCGGCCGCCCCGCTGGGGCTTGGGCACGCCGCGCCGCTGCGCCCTGGACCGCTCTCTGGCGCTGCTCATGGGCGTCCACAACCGCAGCACCTGCTCGTCGGCGCCCTCGCCGCCGTAACGGACGGCGATGGAGTGGGTGACCGTCACCTCGCCCACGGACGCCCACGGCAGGAACGTCGTGCGCAGCGGGTTGCGGGCCAGCAGCCCCTCCTCGCCGACCACGGTGGCGGGCCGGACGGCGATCGCGTAGACGAGCGCCGTCATCGCCCCGAGCACGGCCAGCGCCACCATGGACGGCTTGCCGTTGTAGTGGGCCGTCAGGTCCCAGACGTTGAACGCCACGAAGACCAGCCAGGCGCAGCCCAGCACGAACCCGGTCTTGGACCGGTAGGTGTGCTTCACGGCTGCCACTTGATCTGCGCGAACCCCGGCTTGATCACGCCGTTGATCAGCGCCAGCCGCTCGTCGAACGGGAGGAAGGCCGACTTCATCGCGTTGACCGTGAACCACTGGAGGTCGTCCCAGCCGTAGCCGAACGCCTCGGCCAGCTTGGCGAACTCCAGGGACACGCTCGTCGAGCTCATCAGCCGGTTGTCGGTGTTGACGGTGACCCGGAAGTGCAGCCTGCGCAGCAGCCCGATGGGGTGCTCGGCGATCGAGTCGGCGGCCCCGGTCTGGAGGTTGGACGTGGGGCACATCTCCAGCGGGATGCGCTTGTCGCGCACGTACGCCGCCAGCCGCCCCAGCTTGGCCGACCCGTCGCCGGCCACGGTGATGTCGTCGATGATCCGGACGCCGTGGCCCAGCCGGTCGGCGCCGCACCACTGGATGGCCTGCCAGATCGACGGCAGCCCGAACGCCTCGCCGGCGTGGATCGTGAAGTGCGCGTTCTCCCGCTGGAGGTATTCGAAGGCGTCGAGGTGCCGGGTGGGCGGGTAGCCCGCCTCGGCCCCGGCGATGTCGAACCCCACGACGCCGACGTCGCGGTAGCGCACGGCCAGCTCGGCGATCTCCATCGAGCGGGCCATGTGGCGCATCGCGGTCAGCAGCGTGCCGACCCGGATGCCGCGCCCCTGCGAGCCCAGCGTGAACCCTTCGAGCACCGCCTCCACCACCTGGTCGAGGCTCAGCCCCATGGTGGTGTGCTGCTCGGGCGCGAAGCGCACCTCGGCGTAGACCACGCCGTCGTCGGCGAGGTCGCGGGCGCACTCGGCGGCCACCCGGACCAGGGATTCGCGGGTCTGCATGACCGCGACCGTGTGGTCGAAGGTCTCCAGGTAGCGCTCCAGCGACCCGGAGTCGGCGGCCTCCTCGAACCACAGGCGCAGATTGTCGGGGTCGGTGGAGGGCAGCCGCCCGTAGTCGATCTCCCGTGCCAGCTCGACGATCGTCTCGGCGCGCAGCCCGCCGTCGAGGTGATCGTGCAGCAACACCTTGGGAGCCTGCCGGATCTTGTCAAGCGTGGGGCTCATCTGGCCATGATATGAGCACACTCCTCCGCCGCCGCACACGTCGCGCCCGCCTGTGGACAACCCTTCCGGCGCACCCGCGAGCGGCGCCCCGTCAGTCGCGGCCGGCGCTCTCCGGCGTGAAGGCGGGCAGGCACACGGCGACGTACTCGGCGCCGTCGGGGCCCACGCTGTAGCGCACCTTCTCCCCCGGCGAGGTGACCACCGACTGGCCCGCGCCGACCTCGACCGTGCCGCCGTCGTGCTCGACCAGCAGGCTGCCGCGCAGGACCACGGTGTACTCGGTGAACGACGGGGTCTGGGCGGGCTCGGCCCAGCCGGGCGGGGCGGTCATGTGGGCGATCGAGACCTGCTCGTCGCCGCTGTTGACGCGCCCCACGTGCTCGTCGATGATCTTGCCGCCGGGGACGGGGATGCGGGTCGGGCCCTCGATCTTTCTCACCACGGGCTTCAGTGTGCCACGTCGAGCACCAGCCGGCTCGGCGCGGACTGCTCCTTCACCCGGAAGCCGGCCCGGCGGGCGAGCGCCAGGCCGACGCCCACGCGCCCCTCGAAGTCGCCGGTCCTGACGACGTGGGAGACGTTCCTGAGGCCGGCCCGGTAGACGGGCCCGCCCTTCCAGGTGGGGTAGCCGTCGTCGTCGTGCGCGTTGGCGGGGAAGAGGGTGAGCTGCAGGTACGCGCCGCCGTGGACGCCCATGGGCTCGCCGGAGCCGTCCTGGAGGAACTCGTCCACCCATTTCACCTTGTATCCGGGGATGTCGCCCTTGAGGTCGATCACCACCCGGTCGTAGCCGTCGTGGGTCGCGTACCGGACGCCGGTCACCACGGCCGGGTCGAGGCCGTCGCGCTCGACGTCCACCTCGGCGGTGCTGGTGGGGACGTCCGAGGGGGCGCTGCGGGGCGTGGAAGTGCCGGGACCGGTGTCCGCCGGGGTGTCCAGCCGGGCGGACTGCGAGGAGGTGCCGCACGCGGTCAGCACGGCGAGGCAGGCGAGCGGGACGGCGAGGCGAAGACGCGACGACCGGTCGCCGGCCGGGGATGACGGGCGCATGCCCGGTAGATGCCCAGCCCACGGGCCTGCAAGCGGCCTGGCGGCGGATCGGCCCGGGTTTCCCGGGCACTTCCGCGCAGCCGGGACTGCCTCTACGCTGATCAACCTCCAAGGAGTCATACAAGTGAGCAAATCCCACGACTTATCGGCTTTTCTGGCGTCTTATGGGCCCTCTTTCGCTCGGACGGCCTACCTGCTGACGGGCGACGCGGACCAGGCCCGCGAGCTGGCCACCGCTGCCCTCGTCGCGTCCTGCCGCCGGTGGTCCGCGATCCGCTACCACCGCCCGTCCGACGCGGTGCTGCGCGAGCTGTACGGACGGTTCCTGGGCGCGACGGGCGCGCCCTGGCCGATCCCGGAGGGCCATGTGCTCGCCGGGCTCGCCCCGCGGACCCGCGCGGCCGTCGTCGTCACCTTCCACGACGGACTGAGCCTGCCGCACGCGGCCCAGGTCACGGGCCTGTGGGTCGGCACGCTGGACGACGAGCTGCGACGGGCCCGCACCCAGCTCCGAGCCACCCACCCGACCCTGTTCGACAACCCCCTGGACCTGCCGGAGGACCCCGCGACCCCGTCCGAGGACGGCGACCGGCCGGGAAACGGCGCGACGTCCGCCTCCCCCTGGACGCTCGGCCCCGCTCCCGGGCCCGCCGCCCCGGCGGCGGGCGCCCAGGACGCCGCCCCCGGGGATCCGGCCCTGCGGGCCGCCCTGCTCGGCCTGGCCGCCGGGATGCCGCCCGCCGACCTCGCCGAGACCGTCCTGCGCCGGGTCACGGCGCGGCGCAGGATCCGGGCGTCGGCGTGGACGGTCGCCTCCCTCGGCCTGGTCGCCGCCGTGGTCGCCACGATCGCCGCGGGACTGTCCGCGCTGGCCGACCGCATGGACGAGGCGACGGCCCGCTCCCCCTTCGACCCCGGGACGCGGGCCCCCGGCCAGGAGATCCGCGCCCCGCTGCCCGCCGCGCTCCCCGACCCGGTCCGCTTCGCCTTCCCGGGCTACTGCCGCGACGCCGACGCCGACGTACGCGACCCGCAGCCGTGCGGCCAGTGGGTGCTCACGACCCGCTCGGGCGCGGAATGGCGGCTGCCGAAGGCGCGGGCCGGCTACGACCCGGCCACCGGCGCGTCCATGCCGCTGGCACTCAGCCAGGACGGTCACCGGCTCGCCTACCAGAACCCGCAGGGCCGTTACCTGGTCCACGACCTGCCCACGGGCGTGGTCAAGCGCATCGACGCCACGGCCGGGGACGGCGAGGCGCACATCAGCTCCTCCCCGGACGGCCGCTACTTCGCGCTGTCCTTCGGCGACGCCGACGACAGCGCGGTGCTCGACTTCCGCACGGGCACGACCCGCACGGTACGCGGCGCGGACGTCGAGATCCTGGCCGTCCACGACGACGGCACGCGGGTGGTCGCCGAGCGCCGGGACACCACCGCCGTCCCGGGCCACGCCTCCGTCAGCACGCTCAGGCTGGACGGCGCGGGCGCCCGCGCGAAGGGCTTCCGGATCGACCCCGCCCTCATCGAGCACGGCGCCGCGCTCGCCCCCGACGGCCGCTCCCTGGCCCTGGTGACGGCCGACGACCGGCTGGTCACCATGGACGCCCGCACCGGCCGCGTCAGCGGCCCCCGCCCCCGCCTGGACGTCGACGGCCTCGAAGTGATCAGGGTGGAGCGCTGGCTGAGCCGCGACAAGGTCCTCGTGCGCCTGTGGGACGAGGAGGACGTCTACCTGGTCCAGGTGGACGTGCGCACCGGCGAGAGCGCCGACCTCGGCGACTCGGCGACGGAGTGGATCGACTACTCCGACCCGATCGGCGCCCTGGAGAACTGAGGAAGAGGGCCCCGCCCCCGGCGGAACCCTCTTCCCGGCGGAACGAGGATCAGACGGCCTCGAAGACCTTCACGTCCTCCGCCTCGACCGCGGCGGCCTTGCGCGAGCGCAGCCCGGTGGCCGAGATCACCAGCCCGACCAGGGCCAGCACCAGCGCGACCACGATCGCCGAGCGCAGCGCGCCGATCGACAGCGTCTCGCCGCCCGAGGTCAGCACGGCGGTCACCACGGCCAGCACGATCGCGCCGCCGACCTGGCCGGAGGTGTTGAGCAGGCCGGAGGCCAGGCCCTGCTCGTCGTCGTCCACGCCGTTGGTGGCCTGGATGTTCAGCGAGGGGAAGGACAGGGCGAACGCGATGCCCAGCAGGACCATGCCGGGGAGCACCAGGCCGCCCAGGCTCGGCGTCTCGTCGATGCCGAGGAAGATCGCGTAACCGCCGGCCAGGGCCGCGGCGCCGATGACGATCAGCTTGCCGGTGCCGAACCTGTCGGCGAAGTCGCCCATCTTGGTCGAGCTGACCGCGACGAGCAGGCCCGCGGGCAGGAACGCCAGGGCCGTGCCGAGCGCCGACCAGTGCAGCAGGTTCTGGAAGTACTGCATGGCCACGAACTGGAAGGCCACGTACGAACCCATGAGGATGAGCAGCCCCAGGTTGGCCCGGACGATGTGGCCGGAGCGCAGGATGCCGAGCCGCACCAGCGGGTGCTTCATCCGCAGCTCGGTGAGGACGAACAGGCCGAGCAGCACCGCGACGGCCACCAGCGAGCCGATCGTCTGGAAGGAGGCCCAACCGGCCTCGGGAGCCTGCACGACGGTGAAGACCAGCAGCAGCATCGAGGCGGTGATCAGCACGGCGCCGACGAGGTCGTGGCCGCCCTCGGCCCGCTCCTCCCGGCCCTTCGGCAGCACCTTCAACGCGGCGATCAGCGCGATGATCGCGACCGGCACCGGCATGAGGAGCGTCCACCGCCAGCCGATCTCGGTCAGCAGGCCGGAGAGCACGAGGCCGAGCGAGTAGCCGCTCGCGCCGCAGGCGGTGAAGATGCTCAACGCCTTGTTGCGCTCCGGGCCCTCGGGAAACGTGGTGGTGATGATCGACAAGGCGGCGGGCGCGGTGAACGCGGCGGCCACACCCTTGACGAACCGGGCGGCGATCAGCAGGCCCCCGTCGTCCACGACACCACCCAGCAACGACGCGACGGCGAAGACGCCCAGAGCGACCAGGAACACCCTGCGCCGCCCGAGCAGGTCGGCGGTCCTGCCCCCGAGCAACAGAAGACCGCCATAGCCGAGCACGTAGCCGCTGACCACCCACTGCAGGGAAGACGTGCTGAGGCCCAGATCGTGCTGGATGGCCGGCAGGGCGACACCGACCATGGAGACGTCAAGGGCGTCAAGGAAGATCACTGCACAGAGCACGGCGAGCGCGCCCCAACGGGATGAGGAAGAGGACATGAGTAAGAACAATACATGCGTCAGCATCTAATGCAAGTGCATTTAATGCCGTTGCATGAATCTTCGCGAGATGGTAACCTCCGCGACATGGACGAGGAGTTCGTGGTCGAGACCTGGCATTACGTCCTGGCCAAACACGCGAAGGCCATGTGCGCGCTGGAGCGGGAGCTGGGCGAGCGGCACGGCCTCGGGCCCAGCGAGTTCGAGGTGCTCGACCGGATCGTCCACCACGACAGGAAGCTGCGCATCCAGGAGCTCTGCGAAGAGGTCCACCTGAGCCAGAGCGCCCTGTCCAGGGTCGTGGCCAGGCTGGAGAAGAGCGGGTTCGTCACCCGCGGCACGTGCGACTCCGACCGCCGGGGCGTGTTCGTCTGCATCACCGACGAGGGGCGCGCCCGCTACACCGAGGCGCTGCCCACGCAGCGCGCCGTCCTCGCGGGCGTCTTCACCGACGTGCCCGAGGTCCCCGCCGTCACCACCTAGCCGGTACGAGGCCGGGAAAGGCGGCGGCGGCCGTCCCCGGGCAGGGTCCGGCCGCCGCGCATGAGTGCTTCCGGCGGTCAGCCGATGCGGTCGATGACCAGGGGCAGCAGCTCGCGCCCCGACTCGGCGACCTCGTAGCCGCCCGACAGCGCGTCCAGCGCCCGCTCGAACCTGGCGGTCTCGTCGGCGTGCAGCGTCATCAGCGGCTGGCCCTCGCGCACCAGGTCGCCGGGCTTGGCGTGCAGCACGATCCCGGCCCCGAACGACACCGGGTCCTCCTTGCGCGCCCGTCCGGCGCCGAGCCGCCAGGCGGCCAGCCCCACGGCGTACGCGTCGAGGTGGGCCAGCACGCCGGACGACGGCGCCGCGACCGTCATGGTCTCGGCCGCCCGCGGCAGGACCGCGTCGGGGTTGCCGCCCTGGGCGGAGATCATCCGCCGCCACGCGTCCATGGCCGAGCCGTCGCGCAGCGCGTCGGCCGGGTCCTTGCCGGAGACCCCGGCCGCCGCCAGCATCTCGCGCGCCAGCCGTACGGTCAGCTCGACCACGTCGGACGGCCCGCCGCCGGCCAGCACCTCGATCGACTCCTCGACCTCCAGCGCGTTGCCCACCGCGCGGCCGAGCGGCCGGTCCATGGCCGTCAGCAGGGCGACCGTGCGCACGCCCGCGTCGCTCCCGAGCGCGACCATGGTCTCGGCCAGCTCGCGGGCGCTCTCGGTCGTCTTCATGAACGCCCCGGAGCCCACCTTCACGTCGAGCACCAGCGAGCCGGTGCCCTCGGCGATCTTCTTCGACATGATCGACGAGGCGATCAGCGGGATCGACTCGACGGTGCCGGTGACGTCGCGCAGCGCGTAGAGCTTCTTGTCGGCCGGGGCCAGCCCGGAGCCCGCCGCGCAGACCACCGCGCCGGCCGTGCGCAGGACGTGCAGCATCTGCTCGTTGGAGAGCGAGGCCAGCCAGCCCGGCACGGACTCCAGCTTGTCCAGGGTGCCGCCGGTGTGCCCGAGCCCGCGCCCGGACAGCTGCGGCACGTACGCCCCGCACGCCGCCACCAGGGGCGCCAGCGGCAGCGTGATCTTGTCGCCGACGCCGCCCGTGGAGTGCTTGTCGGCCGTGGGCCGGTCGAGCATCGACCAGTCCATGCGTTCGCCCGACCGGATCATGGCCTGCGTCCAGTCGGCGATCTCGCGCCGGTTCATGCCGTTGAGCAGGATGGCCATGGCCAGGGCGGACATCTGCTCGTCGGCCACGTCACCGCGGGTGTAGGCGGCGATCACCCAGTCGATCTGGCCGGTGGTGAGCTCGCCGCCGTCGCGCTTGGCGCGGATGACCTCGATGGCGTCCATGGTCACGAGCTCCTGCTGAGGTCGTCGGGGCCGAACGCGTACGGCAGGATCTGCGCCATGCGCTTGGGGCCGTCGACGGTCTCGACCAGCAGGTTCTCACCGCCGAACTCGTACAGGAGCTGACGGCAGCGCCCGCACGGCATGAGCAGCTCGCCGTGGCCGTCGACGCAGGTGAAGGCCACCAGCCGGCCGCCGCCCGACATCTGCAGCGCCGAGACCAGCCCGCACTCGGCGCACAGGCCGAGCCCGTAGGAGGCGTTCTCGACGTTGCAGCCGGTGACGATCCGGCCGTCGTCGACGACCGCCGCCGCCCCCACCGGGAACTTGGAGTACGGCGCGTAGGCGTTGCGCATGGCCGTGGCGGCCTCGGCGCGCAGGCCGTCCCAATCGATGTTCAATGTTGATCCCCCCGACGGAAGCGTACGCCGTCGGCCTTGGGCATCCGCAGACGCTGCGAGGCGACCAGGAGCACGAGCAGCGTGAGCACGTGTGGCGTGATGAAGACGAACTCGCCCGGCAGCGTCTCCACGGTCCGCCAGAGCCAGAACAGCAGGAGCGCGCCGACCGCCGCGGCGGCGATCACGGTGTAGTCCTTGACGCCCCTGGCCACGATCTCGGCCGGCTGGCTCGGCGCGACCAGCCTGCGGATCTGCAGCGCGATGTAGACCACCAGCAGCAGCGCGCCGAACAGGAAGAACGTGGTGACCGCGTTGGCCTCGCCGGAGCTGCGCAGTTGCAGGCCGCTGGCGTAGCCGAACAGGGACGAGCCGGCCGCGAGCCCGCCGGGCCGCCAGTTGCCGAAGATCATGGCCGCCAGGCCGATGAAGCCGCGTCCCTGCGTCTGGCCCTCGACGTACTTGTTGGAGACGAAGACCAGGAACACGCCGCCGAGCCCGGCGAAGGCGCCGGAGACGACGACCGCGAGGTACTTGATCCGGTAGACGTTCACGCCCAGCGACTCGGCCGCCCACGGGTTCTCCCCCGCCGACCGCAGCCGCAGCCCGAACGACGTGCGCCACAGCACCAGGTACGTCACCGGCAGCAGCAGCACGGCCAGGATGATCAGCGCGTTCACGTCGTGGGTGAGCCCGCGCAGGATGCCGGCCAGGTCGGAGAGCAGGAACCAGTGGGTGCTCTCCAGCTTGCCGAGCAGGTCGGGGCCGTCCGACAGCACGGGCAGGCTCACCTCGGGCGCACCCGAGCTGATCGCCGGCGAGGTGGTGATGCCGGCGCCCTTCGCGCTGGCCGAGGTGCCCTCGCCGTAGAGGACCTCGGACAGGAAGCGGGTGATGCCGGGGCCGAGCAGGTTGATGGCGACGCCGCTGATGATGTGGTCGACGCCGAACGTGACGGTCGCGATGGCGTGGATCAGCCCGCCGAGCGCGCCGCCGAGCAGCCCGGCTACCAGCGCGGCCACGGCGCCCCACTGGTATCCGGCCCAGCCGGCGAACCAGGTGCCGAGCACCATCATGCCTTCGAGGCCGATGTTGACCACGCCGGCCCGCTCGGCCCACAGGCCGCCGAGACCGGCCAGGCCGATCGGCACCGCGAGCAGCAGCGCCGCGTTGAACGTGCCGGAGGAGGTCAGGTCGTCCTGGCCGGAGATGATCCGCACCAGCGACAGCAGCAGGATGAGCGCGGCGACGCCGAGCAGCGCCACATGGTATTTGCCGACCCTGCTCATGCTGCCACCTCAACCGGTCTGTTCGTGTCGAGCTGCCGGGCGGCCCGCTGCTCCTCAAGCCGCATGGCGATGCGGTTGGTCACCTCGTTCGCGATGACCACCAGCAGGACGATGACGCCCTGGATGATCGTGATGACCGACGACGGCACGTCCGCGATCTGCAGCGCGCCCTGCGCCCGGTCGAGGAAGGCGAACAGCAGCGCGGCGATCGCGATGCCGACGGGCTTGTTCCTGCCCAGCAGCGCCACCGCGATGCCGAGGAAGCCGAGGCCGGCGGTGAAGTTGGAGTTGAAGGCGCCCTTGTCGCCGAGGATCTCGGGCAGGCCGATGAGCCCCGCGATCGCGCCGGACAGCACCATGGCCGCGATGACCATCTTCTTCGGGTTGACGCCCGAGGCGAAGGCGGCCGGCCCGTTGAGCCCGCTGGCCTTGACGTTGAAGCCGAAGCGGGTGCGCTCCAGCACGACCCAGACCACCAGGCCGAGCACGACGGCCACGAGCAGGAAGCCCCACACGCCGCCGCCGCGGGTCGGCGCCAGCAGCCCGAACCAGTCGAAGACGAAGTTCAGGTTGGGGAACATGGCCGACTCGGGGAGCTGCGGCGTGGTCGTGGTGAGCTGGCCGGCGGCCCGCTCGCCCGTGAACGGCCCGCGGACCAGGTAGGAGGAGAGGGCGATCGCGACGTAGTTGAGCATGATCGTGGAGATCACCTCGTTCACGCCGCGGGTCACCTTCATCACCGCGGGGATCAGCGCGTACGCGCCGCCGACGACGGCCGCGACGACGATGATCACCAGGATCTGGATCGGCTTCGGCGCGGTGAACGTCGAGCCGACGAAGGCCGCGCAGATGGCCGCGATGCGGTACTGGCCCTCGACGCCGATGTTGAACAGGTTCATGCGGAAGCCGACGGCCACCGCCAGACCCGCGATGAACAGCGGCACCGCCCGGTTGAGGAACGCCGCGATGCCGTTGGACACCGACCGCTCGGTCTCGCCGAAGTTGAAGAAGGCGGCGAACGCGTCGATCGGGCTGGCGCCCGCCGCGGTGATCGCCACGCTGGAGATCGCGATCGCCAGGACGATGGCGACGACGGCGCCTGCGACGGTGAGCAGCGCCCGGTTGAGCCCGGCGGGCATCACGTCTCCTCAGTGCCGGCGATGGCGCCGGTCATGTAGCCGCCAAGCCGCTCGGGCGTGACGTCGGAAGGATCGAGTTCGGCCACGAGCCGGCCGCGCAGGATGACCCTGATCGTGTCGGACAGGCCGATCAGCTCGTCGAGGTCGGCCGAGATCAGCAGCACGGCCAGGCCGGCGGCCCGCGCGTTGCGCAGGTGGTCCCAGATGGCGGCCTGGGCGCCGACGTCCACGCCGCGGGTGGGGTGGGCGGCGATGAGGAACGAGGGCTCGCCGCTCATCTCGCGTCCGACGATCAGCTTCTGCTGGTTGCCGCCGGACAGGGCCAGGGCCAGGGTGTCCACACTGGGGGTGCGCACGTCGTACTCCTTGACGATGCGCTCGGTGTCGGCCTTGGAGGCGCGGCGGTCGATCCAGATGCCGCTGCGCGCCGGTGGCCTGGTCTGGTGGCCGAGCACCCGGTTCTCCCACAGGGACGCCTCCAGCAGCAGGCCCTGCCGGTGGCGGTCCTCCGGGATGTAGCCGATGCCGGCCTCCCTGCGCTTCAGCGTGGACCAGGCGCTGATGTCCACGCCGCCGAGGGTGATCGTGCCGTGGGCGGGACGCATGCCCATGATCGCCTCGATCAGCTCGGACTGCCCGTTGCCCTCGACGCCGGCGATGCCCAGGATCTGGCCCGCGTGGATGTCGAAGGAGACGTCGTCGAGGATCAGGCGCTTGCCCTCTTCGCGCAGCTTGTCGACGTACAGGTCGACGGAGGTGCCCCGGGGGACGGGACGGAAGCCGTCGGCCTCCATCGTCAGCCGCGACACGCTCAGCGTGACGCTCTCGCGCACGGTGGACTCGCGGGTCTCCGGCGTGGGCAGCTCGCTGCCGACCATCAGCTCGGCGAGCCGGCGGGCGGTCACCTCGGCGGGGTTGACGCTGGCGACGGTGGTGCCGCGGCGGATCACGGTGATCGCGTCGGCGATGTTGAGCACCTCGTCGAGCTTGTGCGAGATGAAGATGACGGTCAGGCCCTCGGCCTTGAGCTCGCGCAGGTTCTCGAACAGCTCCTCGACCTCCTGCGGCACGAGGACCGCCGTCGGCTCGTCGAGGATGAGGATGCGGGCGCCGCGGTAGAGGACCTTGAGGATCTCCACCCGCTGGCGGTCGCCGACGCCGAGGTCCTCCACCAGCGCGTCGGGGTCGACGCGCAGGCCGTGGCTGCTGGCCAGCTCGGCGATGCGGGCCCGCGCCCTGCCGGTGTCGAGCACGCCGGCCCTGGTGGGCTCGGCGCCGAGGACGATGTTCTCCAGCACGGTGAAGTTGTCGGCCAGCATGAAGTGCTGGTGGACCATGCCGATGCCGACGTCGATGGCGTCGCTGGGGGTGCGGAAGCTGACCTCCCGGCCGTTGACCCTGATCGTGCCTTCGTCCGGCTTCTGCATGCCGTAGAGGATCTTCATCAGGGTCGACTTGCCCGCGCCGTTCTCCCCGACGATCGCGTGGACCGTGCCGGGTTCGACGGTGATGCGGATGTCGTGGTTGGCGACGACGCCGGGGAAACGCTTGGTGATGCCCTCCAGCTCTACGGCGGGCTGCACCGCGGCGAGGGTGTCCGAGCTCATTTCGCCTCTCCTAGAGCATGGGGGGCGGACGGGGCGGATAGCCAGAAGGCCCGAAGTGGGGACTCCGGGCCCTCGGTCGTCCGTTCCTACCCAGATTACGGCTTGGACGGAACCGTGATTTTGCCGTCGACGATGTCCTTCTTGGCAGCGTCGAGCTTGTCCTTGATGTCGTCGATCTCGCCACCGGTGGTGGACAGGCCCACACCGTCGACCTTGAGGTCGTAGACGGTGTTGCTGCCGCCCTTGGCGCCGCCCTGGAAGGCCTTGACGAACTCGAAGACGCCGACGTCCACGCGCTTGAGCATCGAGGTCATGATGACCGACTGGAGGTCGGTCTCCTTGACCGTCTGGCGCTGGTCGGAGTCGACGCCGATGGCCTTCTTCTTGGCCGCGGCCGCCGCCTGGAACACGCCGAGGCCGGAGTCGCCGGCGGCGTGGTAGACGATGTCCGCGCCGTCCTGGTACATCTTCTCGGCCGCGACCTTGCCCTTGTCGGGGGCCTTGAAGCCGGAGAAGTCACCGTCGGGGGTGAGGTACTTGATGTCGATCTTGATGTCCGACTTGACGGACTTGGCGCCCATCACGAAGCCCGCCTGGAACTTCTTGATCAGGTCGTTCTCGACGCCGCCCACGAAGCCGACGTGGCCGGCCTTCGACTTGGTCGCGGCCGCGACGCCCGCCAGGTAGGAGCCCTGCTCCTCGGCGAACAGCAGGCCGGTCACGTTCGGCCCGTTGGAGGCCGAGTCGACGACGGCGAACTGCACGTCGGGGTACTCGGCGGCGGTCTTCTTGATGTCGTCGCCGTAGGCGAAGCCGACACCGATGATGGGGTTGTAGCCCGCGTCCGCGAGCTGGCGCAGCAGGTCGCCGCGGTTGGAGCCGTCAGCGGCCGGGCTGAGCTCCTTGATGTCGGCGTTCAGCTCCGTCTTGGCCTTCTCCAGGCCGGCGTAGGCGGCGTCGTTGAACGACTTGTCGCCACGGCCGCCGACGTCGAACGCCAGGCCGACCTTCAGGCCGCCCTTGGGGGCCTCGCTGCTCGCGCCGGAGCTCGGCTGCGTGCTCGCCGAAGTGCCGCCACCATCGCCGCCGCCGCAGGCCGCGGCCGACATGAGCATGACGCCGGCTACCGAGCCGACGGCAATCCTGCTGAATCGCTTGCCGAGCAAGGCGACTCCTTCCATTTCCTCGCCGTCGAACTTCATCGCAGGCGCGAAGAAACGTACGGCACCTGCACGGAAGATAGTTGCTTGACCAGGGCAGACCAAACCGGCACACAGGGTCGCAACCGCTCCGTTATCGACATCAAGCGCGTCCGTGACCTGAATCTGGGTTCAGGCACTTGGGA
Source organism: Nonomuraea sp. NPDC049684 (assembly GCF_044465345.1). Lineage (NCBI taxonomy): Bacteria > Bacillati > Actinomycetota > Actinomycetes > Streptosporangiales > Streptosporangiaceae > Nonomuraea > Nonomuraea sp. NPDC049684. The sequence goes on from NZ_JBITLO010000002.1 coordinate 818,595, forward strand.
CGGCACCCGGAAAGTTTTGCCCAAGTTTGGTATGGAAGGGCCCCTTGCCGAGCGGTCGATCATGGCAGAGATTCCGATCAACGGTGGAAATTTCGTATCGGAGCCCCGTATGCAGCCCTGGAAGACACTGGCCGTACCGCTGGTCGCGATCCTCGCCGTGACCTTGGGCGGACCCGCCCCGGCGACGGCCGCCACCCCTGCCCTCAAGATCGAGAACAACGCCACCCAGCCCGTCTTCTCCCGCGCCGACGCCGTCAAGCAGACGGTCTTCGTCGAGGTGGCCGGGACCGACAGCGACGACGACGGGCAGCCCGACCGCGTCGCCATGGACATCCTGCGCCCCAAGGAGACCGACCAGGGCCTCAAGGTCCCGGTGATCATGGAGGCCAGCCCCTACTACGCCCCCGGCAACGACGTGCCCAACCACCCGGTGGACGTCGACGCGAACGGCAACCCGCTGCCCACCCTGAAGTCCCCATCGAACAAGCTCGCCCCCGAGCCCTTCGACGGCTACTACGACAACTACTTCGTGCCCCGCGGCTACGCCATCGCCCTGGTGGAGAACGTCGGCAGCGCCCGCGCCACCGGCTGCCCGTCCTCCGGCGACCGGAACGAGACCGCCGGCCCGAAGGCCGCCATCGACTGGCTGAACGGCCGCGCCCGCGGCTTCGACGCCGACGGCAACGAGGTCAGCGCCACCTGGTCCACCGGCAAGGTCGGCATGATCGGCGTCTCCTACAACGGCACGCTGCCCAACGCCGTCGCCTCGACCGGCGTCGAGGGCCTGAAGACGATCGTGCCGATCGCCGCCATCTCCAGCTGGTACGACTACTACCGGGCCAACGGCGGCGTCCTGGCCCCCGGCGGCTACCAGGGCGAGGACCTCGACGTCCTGGCCAAGTTCGTGCTGACCAGGGACAGGGGCTTCGAGGTCTGCGGCGCCAGGATGGACGCGCTGACCGCGGGCCAGGACCGGATCACCGGCGACTACGGCCCCCTCTGGGACGCCCGCAACTACCTCAACGACGTGGACAAGGTGAAGGCCAGCGTCTTCCTCGTGCACGGGCTCAACGACTGGAACGTCAAGACCAAGCAGTTCGCCCAATGGTGGTACGCCCTGGCCGAGCGGCACGTGCCGCGCAAGATCTGGCTGCACCAGGGCACCCACATGAACCCCTTCAACCTGCGCACCGCCGAGTGGCTGCGCCAGTTGCACGGCTGGTTCGACTACTGGCTCCAGGGCATCGACTCGGGCATCATGCGCGAGCCGCAGGCCGACGTGGAGATCGGCGTCGGCGAGTGGCAGCAGCACGCCTCCTGGCCGCTGCCCGGGGCCACCACGGTCGCGCTGCACCCGGCCGCCGGCGAACGTCTCGGCCTGCTGCCCCGGCCGCTGTCGCGCGCGGAGTCCTTCGTGGACCAGAGCGCGCGGACGGCCGAGCAACTGGTGGAGGCGACCGGGCCGGACCCGAACCGGCTGGCGTACCGGACCGGCGAGCTGCCCGCCGACGTGCGCATCTCCGGCACCCCGACGGTCTCGGTACGGGCCTCGTTCAAGGACGGCGCCTCGCCGTACCTGACGGCGTTGCTGGTGGACTACGGCACCGACGTGCGCCCGGACGGCACCCTGCTGTCGACCGGCCAGAGCTACTGCTACGGCGAGGGCGTCCCGGGTGACACGGGCTGCACGACGCTGCGGCGGCTGGGCACGGCGACGACCGCGTACAAGATCGTCTCCAGGGGGTGGCTGGACGTGCGCAACCGCCACCGCGCCGACCGCACCGAACCGCTGCGCCCCGGCAAGGAGTACACCTTCACCTGGGACTTCCAGCCCAAGGACTACCTGTTCAAGAAGGGCCACCGGCTGGGCCTGGTGATCATCTCGACCGACCGCGACTACACCCTGCGCTATCCGGCGGGCACCCGGGTCACCGTGTCGCCGGGGCACTCGTCCCTGCGGCTGCCGGTGGTGTTCGGCCGGCTCGCCTGAACCGCCGACGGCCCGCCGCGCGACGCGGCGGGCCGTTCGCTGCGGCGCTCAGGCCATGGCGTTGCTGATGGAGTCGATCGGGCCGACGTCCCACAGCGCGGTCAGCGCGGTGGCGGCCATCACCCGCACGCCCATCGCGATCGCCTTCTCGTCGACGTCGAAGGTGCCCTGGTGGATGTCGTACGTGACGCCGTCGGGCGAGCGCGTGCCCAGCCGGGCGAAGGCGCCGGGGATCGACTCCAGGTACCAGGCGAAGTCCTCGCCGCCGAGCGACTGCTGGGTGGGCACCACCGCGCCGGCGCCGAGCGCCCGCTCGGCCGCCTCGGCCAGCATCTCGACGCTGACCTCGTCGTTGACGACCGGCGGCACGCCGCGCGTGTAGTCCATCACGGCCTCGACGCCGTACGCGCCGGCGACGGACTCCAGCAGGGCCTTGATCAGGTCGGGGGCGGCGTGCCAGGCGTTCTCGTCGAGGCAGCGGATCGTGCCCTCGGCGATGCCGTCGTCGGGGATCGCGTTGGCCGCCGAGCCCGCCTCGACCCGGCCCCAGACGAGGCTGAGCGAGGAGCGCGGGTCGATCCGGCGGGACAGCGCGGCGGGCAGCTCGGTGAGGATCTTGGCCAGGGCGAAGACCAGGTCGGCCGTCAGGTGGGGACGGGCGGTGTGGCCGCCGGGGCCGGAGACCCTGACGACGATCTTGTCGCAGGCCGACGTGATCGGGCCGCTCCGCAGGCCGAGCTGGCCGACGTCGACGCGCGGGTCGCAGTGGAGGCCGAAGATGCGGTCGACGCCGCTGATGCCGCCGTGGGCCATGACCTCAAGGGCGCCGCCGGGCAGCTCCTCGGCGGGCTGGAAGATCAGCCGGACCCGGCCGGGCAGCAGCCCCGCCGCGGCCTGCTGGGCCAGGAAGAGCGCGGTGCCGAGCAGGACGGTGGTGTGCACGTCGTGACCGCAGGCGTGGCACGCGCCGGGGACGGTGGAGCGGTAGGGCACGTCCTTCTCGTCCTGGAGCGGCAGCGCGTCGATGTCGGCCCGCAGCGCGACCGTGGGCCCGTCGCCGCTGCCCACGTCGCAGATGAGGCCGGTGCCGCGCGGCAGCACCGACGGCGTCAGCCCCGCGGCGGTCAGCCGGTCGGCGATGCGCTGGGTCGTGCGGTATTCGGCGAAGGCGAGCTCAGGATGCATGTGAAGGTCGCGACGGAACGCCACCAGCTCCTGCTCGATCTCCGCCAGGAACGCGTCCAGCTCTCCCCGCAGCTCACGTCCCCGCATATGTCACCATCCATCCCGTCGAGGCCGCGCGTCCCACGCACGGACGGCGGCTCATAACGCTCTCGAAAAATTCCATCCTGCGGCAGCCACCTGGTTGAGGCGGCCGCTCGGCGAAAGAAAGCCACACCCGTAGGTTTCGGTGCGAGATCGTCAGCACGGGCTTCGCGTTCATCGGTCGCAGCAGCCCGGGTGCACGGCGGTAAGCCGTGAGCCCGGTGGCGATGCTTCTGACTTTATCGCTCCCGTGCGCCTTCGCGCCGACAGATACACCAAAAGTTGGCCGACGGCATGCCCGTAACCGCAGGTGGTCACGTTCCGCACATGCCTGCCTGATCCGGAAAATAGTCACAAGGGATCATTAGATGGTGACCCGATGTCGCCACTTCCAAACGTGCTCACCGATTTCGAATCCTGTCACCTTCTGTCATGGTCATGACACTTTGGCGCTTGCTGCATTTGTGAAGAATGCGTGTTTCACTCGCTATATGATCACTAATATCCCGTTCGGGGAGAAGTATGCCGGGTTGAGCATCTTCGAGCCGAGCGAGGGGACCCTGGTGGTCGTACCCTCGCTCTCCCTGCCGCAGGACGAGCTGCGCCGCATCACGGCAGCCCGGTCGTACGAGGAGCGCCTGCTCTTCCTCCTCCTGACGCTCCGGGAACCCGGGGTCAAGGTGATCTACCTCTCCTCCGCGCCGATCGATCCCGACATCATCGACTACTACCTCGGCTTCCTCCCCGACCCGGACGACGCCGCCAAGCGCCTGGAGCTCATCAGTCTCGACGAGCCCTGGTCGCAACCCCTCACCCGGACGCTGCTGCGCCGACCCGACGTCCTCGAACGGTTACGGTCGGCGATCGACGCCGACGCCTGGCTGGTGCCGTTCGTCCTCAGCGAGACCGAGGAGGAGCTGGCCGCGTCACTCAACGTCCCCATCTACGGCCCCGCCACCGCGCTGGCCTACTACGGCTCCAAGAGCGGCGCCCGCGAGGTCGGGCACGAGGCCGGCGTGCCCATGGCGCGCGGTTTCGGCGACGTGCACAGCATCATCGCGATCGACGAGGCCATCGACTCGCTGCCGGGCGAGCGGGTGATCGTCAAGCTCAACGACGGCTACTCCGGCCTCGGCAACGCCATCGTCGACAAGGCCGACCGCTCGCTGACCCGATTTTCGGCGGCCGGGGAGACCTGGACGAGCTTCACGACGAAGATCAGGGAGCGCGGCGCGGTGGTGGAGGAGTTCATCGAACATCGCCCGCTCTACTACCCGAGCGCCCTGGCCCGAATCACGCCAGGCGGGCACGCGGCCGTCCTGGCCACCCACGACCAGGTGCTCGGCGGCCCCAACAACGACGTCTACCAGGGCTGCACGTTCCCCGCCGCCCCCGAGTACCGGCACGAGGTGGGCGAGTCGGCCGGGCGCATCGCCGCCATCCTGGCCGAGCGGGGCGTGGTCGGCCTGTTCGGCATGGACTTCTTCGCCCTCAAGGCCGACGCCGGGTACGCCGCGCTGCTGTGCGAGATCAACCTGCGCATCGGCGGCACGACGCACCCGTACGGCGCGGTGGTGCTGACGACCGGCGCCAGGTACGACCCGGCCACCGGCCTGCTCATGGCCGGGGACCAGCCGAAGTACTACACCGCGACCGACAACTGCTCCTCCTCCTGCCTGCGTGGCCGCACGCCGGGCGAGGTCATGCGCACCGCCCGGCGGCTCGGGATCGGCTTCGACGCCGACCGGCGCACGGGCAACGTCTTCCACCTGCTCGGCGCCATCCCCGAGTACGGCAAGCTGGGCTTCACCTCCATCGGCGACTCGCGCGAGGAGGCCGACGAGCTGCACGCGCTCACCCGCCGCCTTCTCTGCGACGCCTGATCCCCGCCTCCCGCAGCCCGCGCCACCCGATCACCGCCAGCACCGCACCGAGGATCACGTTGACCCCGATCAGGATCCCGTGCACGACGTAGAAGCCGGTGGGATGCCCGTCGGCCAAGTTAAACCCGAGGTTGATCCACTCGACGATCATGAACACGCCGAGGATGACGAGGAAACCGGCGATCTTTGGTGACATGGTCATCTCTCCAGTATCGAAGGCGGATCATCCGGGGAATGTGTCGCCACATGGGCATTCACACGGAGCTACGCTGAGACCGCCATGTGGACGAAATTTGTGCCGGTTACGGCACTTCTCGCCGCGGTCACGCTCACGAGCGGGACCGCATCCGCCGCCCCGGCGACACCCGTCGGCGGTGACGCGCTGGGAAGCCGTGGGCTGGTGCAACCCCAAGGCGTCAAGGCGCCTCCCAAGAGCAAGGCTACTTCCTACGTCATCGCGGACGTGGAGACGGGTCAGGTGCTCGCCGCGAAGGACGCGCACGGCCGCTACCTGCCGGCGAGCACGCTCAAGACGCTCACGGCGCTGACGCTGCTGCCGAAGCTGGACAAGAACCGCAGGGTCCGGCCGAGCCAGAACGCCTGCAACCAGGAGGGCACGGCGGTCGGGCTGACGCCCAAGATGACGTACAAGGTCGACGACCTGTTCCGGGCGCTGATGATGTCGTCCGGCAACGACGCGGCCATGGCCCTGGCCGAGACGAACGGCGGCGTGGCCCAGACCATGCGCGACATGAACGCCGAGGCCAGGCGGCTCCAGGCGTACGACACGGTGGCCAAGACGCCGAGCGGCCTCGACAAACCCGGGCAGAGCAGCTCGGCGTACGACTTGGCGCTCATCGCCCGCGCCGGCCTCGCAAACCCCGATTTCCGGCGATATATCAGTACAAAGACGGCCAAGTTTCCGGCGCCCAAGGACTACTACGAGATCAGCAACCACAACAAGCTGCTCTGGCGCTACCAGGGCATGATCGGCGTCAAGAACGGCTGGACGTCCAAGGCGCAGGGCAGCTTCGTCGGCGCGGCCACCCGCGGCGGCCACACGATCCTCGTCACGATCATGCGGCACGAGGGCTACTTCTGGGACGAGGTGGCCAAGCTGCTCGACTGGGGCTTCACGGTCAGGGGCAAGGCGACCCCCGTCGGCCAGCTCGTCGAGCCGGTGCCCGACCAGGTGCGGGCCGCGCCGCAGGCGTCGGCGCCGGGGTCGAGGGTGACGCCGGCCGCCCAGCCGCCGCTGCTGGACACGGCGGCCTCCAAGCAGACCGACTCCACCCGGACGGTCGGCTCGGCCGTCATCGGCGGCGGCCTGCTGTTCGGGCTGGTCTGGCTCGGCTTCGGCATCCGCCGCAAGCGCAACAGGTCCCGCCTCTGACCCCAGGCGTCGCGTCGGGGCCCGGTCAGGGCTCCGAGGTCGGGTGCGGGGTCGTGCCCCTGCACTCGGGGCCGGCCGCCTGGTCCGGGTCGGCCGCCGGCACCTCCAGCGGATCGCCGAGCGACGGGATCGGCGACGGGGACGGCGGCGGGCACAACCCCGTGGTGGACGTCCACGCGGCGGCCAGCAGCACGAGCCTGGCCGAGAAGTTCATCCACACCAGCAACCCCACGATGGCGGCGAACGCGCCGTAGACGGGGTTGCTGAGCGTGGTGCTGAGCAGCAGGCTCGCCACCTGCTTGAGCAGCCCGAACCCGATCGCGCCGAGCAGCGCGCCCCTGACGATGACCTTGAACGGCTCGGCCGGCTTGGCGACCCAGCCGAGCAGGATCACGAACAGCACCCAGTCGGCCACGACGCTCGCCAGCACCACGAAGATCCGGAACCCCTCGGTGCTGAGCAGCGAGTTGTCGCCGAAGACGTGGTCGAGCACCTTGTCCGTGACCGTGGTCGCGGCCCCGGACACCAGCGTGGAGACGACCAGCGTCGCCCCGAGCAGGATGACCGAGATCAGGTCGCGCAGCTTGCCCAGGAAGAAGTTCGGGGGCGGCACCGTGGTCATCGACATCTCGCGCAGCGCCGCGCGCAGCGCGTCCATCGCGCCGAGCCCGGCGTACAGGAGGCCGAGGAGGCCGATGATGCCCGCCGTCGTCCTGGCGCCGGCGATCTGCTCCAGGTTGAGGTCGGTCGCCATGCCGGGGAGCCGTTCGGTGATGGCGGTCTCCAGCGCCTCCCTGGTCGCGCTGCTGGCGTCGAGGGTGAAGCCGAGCACCGCGTACCCGAGCGCGAGCAGCGGGAAGAAGGACAGGAACGAGAAGTAGGTGACCGAGCCGGCGAGCCGGTCGCCGCCCTGGAGCTGGTAGCGGCGCACGGCCCTGACCAGGTGGTCGATCCACAGCCTGCGGACCCGCCAGTGGTCGAGCGTCGTCCGGCCCCAGGCGCGCAGCGACGCGATCCGCTCGTTCAGACTCGTCATCACGCCCTCACCCCCCGCCGGAGGCGGACGATCACCTCGTCACGGCGTCGGCCGATTCTGCCAGTGACGCGAGGACCGCCGCCAGATCCTGATGGAGCATCTGCCCATCTCGCTTGACGACACGCCCGCCGACCAGCACGGTTTCCACGACGGAGGGGTCGGCGTTGAGCACGACGGCGGCGATCGGGTCGTGCGCCGCCGCCATGCCGAGGGTGTCGGTGCGCAGCAGTTGCAGGTCGGCCTGCTTGCCCGGCCGCAGCGAGCCGACGACGTCGCCCAGGCCCACCACCTCGGCCCCCTCGACGGTGGCCATGCGCAGCACGTCGCGGGTGGTGAAGCCGGTGCCGCCGCCGTCCGGCCGGCCGCGCTCCAGCAGGTACGCCGCCCGCATCAGGCTGAACATGTCGCCCGGCGCGCAGCTCACCGTGTCGATGCCGAGCCCGGTCGGGGCGCCCGCCGCCCTGGCCCGCCCGCTGACCGGGTAGCCGAGGCCGAGCGTCATCTCGTCGACCGGCGAGACCGACACGTTGCCGCCGCCGGCCGCGACGCGCTTGAGGTCGTCGTCGGTGTAGCTGTTGGCGTGCACGAACGTGGTCCGCGGCCCGAGCAGGCCGTTCGCCTCCAGGAACGCCAGGCCGCGGGCGGCCTGGTCCGGGCCGCCGACGCCCATGTGCACGGTGACCGGCAGGTCGAGCTCGCGGGCCAGCCGCCATTCGGCCAGCGCGTGCTCCTCCGCCACGATCTCCGGCCCGAGCGCGGCGACGACCATGGTGACCAGGCCGCCGCCCGCGCCGAAGTGCTCCTCGTACACCCTCAGGCCCTCGCGGACGAGCCCGCCCGGCTCGCCCCCGTGGCACCAGCCGAGCACGGCCCTGATCCCCGACTCGCGCAGCGCCCGCACGGTGGCCTCGGTGTGGGCGGGCGAGAGCTGGATGTGGGACCAGTCGAGCAAGGTGGTGATGCCGGTGTCGAGGCACTCCAGCGCGCCGGCGAGGTTGCCCGCGTAGACGTCGGCCGGGCGGTGGGCGGGGGCCAGCTCGCCGAGCACGCGGCTCAGGTAGCCGTCGAAGGCGACGTCGGGGGCGACCGCCCTGATGCCGGCCTGCCAGGTGTGCCGGTGGGTGTCGACGAACCCGGGCAGCACGATCCGCCCGGTCGCGTCGATCACCTCGGCGCCCGGGACGTCGGGCAGGCCGGGGCCCACCTCGGCGAGCACGCCGTCCTCGACGCGCACGTCGACCTGGCCGAGCACCACGGGCTCGGGCTCGGTGTCGATCACGGTGCCGTTCTTGATCAGTAGCGTCGTTGTCATGGCGAAAAGCTTAATGAGAAGCTTTTCAGAAAGCAATCTGCCGATGGGTATTCTCGATGGCGTGAAACCGGATGAGATCGACGCGATGGTGCCGCGCTGGGTGGAGTCCGGGCTGTCGTCGTCGCTGATCGCCGGTCTGGAGCTGAGCAAGCGCCTGTCCAGGCTGCACCTGGTCTTCGAGCAGGCGATCAAGGCGGAGCTGGCAGAGCTGGGGCTGACCTACGCCGAGTTCGACGTGCTGGCCGCGCTCGCCCGTACGCCGGCGCCGCACCGGATGAAGCCGAGCGAGCTGTCCAAGGCGCTGCTGCTCACCTCGGGGGGCACCAGCAACGTGCTCCAGCGGCTGACCGCGGCGGGCTACGTCGAGCGGGAGGCCAACGCGGGCGACGCGCGCAGCCGGTGGGTGCAGCTCACGGCCGAGGGGCATCGGGTGGCCCTGGCGGCCCTCGACGCCTCCTCGCGGGCGCACGAGGAGGTGCTGGCCGGGGTGCCGGAGCAGGACGTCAGAGCCGCCGCCGACGCCCTGCGCGAGGTGCTCGCCCCCGTCGGCCGCCGCCGCTTCCGCTGACCCGCCGACCCGCTCTCGCCGGCCACTGCCGCTTCCGCCGGCCCGCAGACCCGCCCAGCGCGCCCGCCGGACGCGGCCGTCAGGTCGCGCGCAGGGCGTCAGGTCGCGCGCAGGGCGTGGCGGTCGGCCCAGGAGCGGATCGCCGCCGCGATGGCCTCCGGCCGGTCCTCCGGGGCGTGGTGACCGGCCGGGCCCAGGTGCTCGATCTCCAGGGCCGAGATCGTGCGGGCGCACCAGTCGAGCACCTCGCCCTGGATCAGCAGGGTCGGCGAGGAGTCGAAGGTGAGCAGCAGCTTGGGCACCTCGTCGCTGTTCGCCAGCCACTTGTCGTAGCGCTCGACGGCCTCGGCCACGTCGGCCGGGTCGCCGTCGAGCGGGATCGAGCGCGCCCACTGCAGCAGCGGCCGGCGGCTCTCCCTGGTCGCGTACGCCTCCAGGTACGGCCGCAGCTCCTCCTCGCCCAGCGGGTTCAGCACCCCGCCCGTGTACGCCGTCCGCACCAGGAAGTCGTCGTCGAGCACCAGCCGCTCCCCCGCCTCGCTCCTGATCAGCTCGCTGCGGGCACGCGGCCCCTCGCCCAGCTCGCTCCAGCTCATCGGCCGCACGATGGTCTCGAAGAAGGCCACCCCGCGGACCCGGTCCGGATGCCGCGCCGCCCAGTCGAAGGCCAGCGCGCCGCCCCAGTCGTGGCCGACCAGCACGACGTCCTCCAGGCCGAGCCGGTCGAACCAGGCGTCGAGGTAGCGGGCGTGGTCGGTGAAGCGGTAGGCGAGGTCGGGCCGTCCCGAGCGGCCCATGCCGATCAGGTCGGGCGCGAGCAACCGGCCGGGCCCCACCCCGGGCAGCACGTTGCGCCACAGGTGGGAGGAGTTGGGGTTGCCGTGCAGGAAGACGATCGGCACGCCCTCCCCCCGGTCCTCGTAGTACATGGTCGAGTCCAGCACCTCGGCGACAGGCATGACACGTCTCTTTCGTTCGTGGTACTAACGTTTATGACACTAACGAACTTACATCGTTAGTGTGACTAACGCAACGGGATAGGATCACCGGCATGAGCCACGACATGTCCGACGCCTCCGACCGGGCCGCCCCCGCCCGCCTGCGCGGCCTGCCGAGCCGGCTGCTGGCCCACGTCGCGATGCAGGCCGACCGGCTGGTCAGCGACCGGCTCGCGGGCGCCGACGCGCGCAAGTGGCACTACGCGGTGCTGGTCGCGCTGCGCGAGTCCGGCCCGGCCAGCCAGGCCGAGCTGAGCCGGCTCACCGGCATCTACCGCAGCGACATGGTCGCGCTGCTCAACGAGCTGGCCGAGCGCGGCCTCGTCGAGCGCGCGCCCGACCCCGCCGACCGCCGGCGCAACGTCATCTCCATGACCGAGCTCGGCCGCGACCGGCTCACCCGGCTCGACGGGCTGGTGGACGACGTCCAGGACGAGCTGCTCGCGCCCCTGACCGGCCCCGAGCGCGACCAGCTCGTCGGGCTGCTCGGACGGCTGCGCGACCACCACTCCCGATCGCCTCAATAGTGGGCAAAGACTGGTAAAAGCCGAGGCGTGGGAGCTTGCCGACATACCTCCTGACCAGGGGGAACGCATGGCAGGGCCGCTCCGGTGACCCTAGCCTGTGCTGTGTCGGGACCGAGCCAGGAGGCGTCACCCCCATGACCGAAATCAGCACCGGGCAGATGGTGCGGCTCCAGCGCGAACGAAGGGGCATGAGCACGACCGCGCTGGCGACCCAGTCCGGCTGCACCACCCGGCACATCGAGCTGATCGAACACGGCAAGCGCACCCCGTCGCTGCCCCTTCTCCGCGAGATCGCCAAGGTCCTCGGCGTACGGACCGCCGTGCTCCTGGGCGAGACCCCCCGCGACTCCCACGAGCCCAGCAGGCCGCAGATCCGCGACATCGAGCGCGCCCTGTTCGCCTGTCGCGCCGGCGAGCCCGACCTCGAACCGCCCGACGCCGAGCAGCTGACCGAACGCGTGGCGGCGGCGCGCAACGCCTGGTTCACCTCGGCCCGCCGGTACTCGATCCTGATGGCCGCGCTGCCCTCGCTGGTCTCCGACGCCGAGAGCCTGGCGGCCGAGCGCACCCCCGCGGCCTACCGGACGGCGACGGACGCGTACATGCTGGCCAGGGGGGTGCTCAAGCACCTGCAGCGGGTGGATCTCGCGCACCTGGCCGCCGACCGGGCCATGCGTTACGCCGAGGAGTCGGCCGACCCGCTGATGCTCGCCTGGGCCCACTGGAACCTCGGCCAGTCGATGCTCTCCGACGACATGCACCAGATCGCCCACGACGTGGCCCGGCGCGGCATCGAGATCCTCGACCCCCATGTGGCCGGCGGCGACGTACGGCACATCAAGGCCCTCGGCGCGCTGCACCTGCTGGCCGCCATCAGCGCGGCCAGGGGCGGCGACGACGAGCAGGCCAGGGAGACCGTGCGCGGCGTCGCCACCCGGCTCGCCGAGCGCGCCGACGACCACTCCGACGCCTACGACCTGGCCTTCTTCGGCCCCACCAACGTCGCCATCCACATGGCCAGCATCGAGAACGACACCGGCCGCCCGGAGGCCGTGCTGCGGCTGGCCGACGACATCGACATCCGCAGGACACCGTCCATCGAGCGGCGCACCACGCATCTGTGCCACGTCGCCCGCGCCTGCGAAGACCTGGGCGACGACGCCGCGAGCCTGGTCTACCTGCTGCGGATCGAGCGCGAAAGCCCCGAGGAGCTCGACCACAAGCTGCTGCTGCGGGAGATGGTGCGCTCGCTGGTGCGCCGGGCGCGGCCGTCGTGGGCGCCGGAGGTGCGCTTCCTCGCCGAACGCCACAACATCGACGTGTGAGGCCGCCCACCGAACTCTGAGTTCGCTGCGGCCGAACGGGGAGATCTGTCGCCGCGGTTCGTCACCGAGCGGGTCCGGGGTGGCACTGTGCGTCCATGACCACAACGCCGAGTGCTGACGTCGTCATGGAACGCCTGCTGGAGGAGGCCATGCGCGAGTTCCCCGGCTGGGCGTTCAGCCGGGGGCGGTCGGGATGGACCGCCGTGTCGGGCGGTGTGCGGCTGACCGGCCGGAGCCTGGCCGCGCTCCGCGCCCGCCTGCGCGTACGGCCACTCGACCGGCGCCTGTGACGACCGGAGGAAGGGCGGCCGGCCCGCCGCCCTTCCCGCGTCACAGCTTGGGCAGGAAGCCCACCCGGTCGCGGACCTCGGCCATCGTCCGGCGGGCGACGGCGGCGGCGCGCTCGGCGCCGACGGCCAGCAGGCGGTCGAGCTCGGCCTCGTCGGCCAGCAGCTTCTCCGTGCGCTCCCGGATCGGCGTGAACGTCTCCACGACCGCCTCGGCGACGTCCTTCTTGAACGTGCCGTAGCCCTGGCCCTCGTAGCGGGCGACCAGGTCGGGGATGGGCGTGCCGGTCAGCGCCGACTGGATGCGCAGCAGGTTGGAGATGCCCGGCTTGTTCTCCTCGTCGAACAGCACCTCCGAGCCCGTGTCGGTCACCGCGCGCATGACCTTCTTGCGCAGCGGCCCCGGCTGCTCCAGCACGTCGAGGATGCCCGCCGGGCTGGAGGACGACTTCGACATCTTCGCCGTCGGGTCCTGGAGGTCGGTGATCTTCTCGACCTCCTTGAGGATGAACGGGTCGGGCAGCGTGAACGTGTCGCCGAAGCGGTGGTTGAAGCGCTGGCCCAGGTCGCGGGTGAGCTCCAGGTGCTGCTTCTGGTCGGCCCCCACCGGGACGGCGTTGGCCTGGTAGAGCAGGATGTCGGCGGCCTGCAGGATCGGGTAGGTGAACAGCCCGACGCTGGCCGCGCTCTCGCCGAACTTGGCCGACTTGTCCTTGAACTGCGTCATCCGGGCAGCCTCGCCCATGCCGGTGAGGCAGATCAGGATCCAGGCGAGCTCGGTGTGCTCGCGCACGTGCGACTGCACGAAGACGGTCGAGCGCTCGGCGTCGAGGCCGGCGGCGAAGAGCTGCGCGGCGGCCACCCGGCTGCGCCTGCGCAGTGCGGCGGGCTCGGTCGGCACGGTGATCGCGTGCAGATCGACCACGCAGTAGAAGGCGTCGTGGGTCTCCTGCATGGTGACCCACTGACGGACCGCACCCAGGTAGTTGCCCAGGTGGAATGAGTCCGCGGTGGGCTGGATGCCGGAGAGAACACGAGGTCTGGCCATAGCAGGCAATTGTGTCAGGAATCCTGGTCGGGCGGCGACTCGGCGGCGGCCCGGCGTTTCACCCGCACCCGCGCTATCCGGCGGCCGTCCAGCTCGGTGACGGTCAGCTCGAAGCCCTGGATCTCCACCTGCTCGCCGGCCGCGGGCACGTGCCCCAGCATGGCCATCACGAACCCGCCCAGCGTCTCGTACGGGCCGTCGGGCAGCCGTACGCCGGTCTCGCCGGCGAAGTCGTTGAGGTTGGTCAGGCCGTCGATCTCGATCTCGCCGGCGGGCAGGACGACGACGTCCTCCTCGACGTCGTACTCGTCCCTGATGTCGCCGATCAGCTCCTCGACCAGGTCCTCCATGGTGACGATGCCGGCGGTGCCGCCGTACTCGTCGACCACGATGGCCAGGTGCTGGCCCTCGTCGCGCATCTCGTTCAGGGTGCTCAGCAGGCGCTTGGAGGCGGGCACGAACTTGGCGGGCCGGATCGGCACGACCGCGCTGATGGGCTCCGTACGCCCGATCAGCTGGGGGTCGAGCAGGTCGCGCACGTGCACGAAACCGATGACCTCGTCGTATGAGTCCCGGTAGACGGGGAAGCGGGAGTGCGGGAGCGCGGCGGCCAGGTTCGCGGCCTCGGCCAGCGGCGTCTCGGCGTCCATGAACTCGACCTCGGTGCGGGGCAGCATGACCTCGCGGAGCTGGCGCTTGCCGGCGGCGAACACCTCGGCGATGAGCTTGCGCTCGTCGGCGGTGAGCTCGGCGTGCCCGACGACCATGTCGCGCAGCTCCTCGGTGGTGACCTCCTCCCGGTCGGCCTCCGGGTTGCCGCCGAGCAGCCGGACGACCAGGTCGGTCGACTTCGACAACATCCAGATGACCGGGCGCGACAGGGCGGCGATCCGGTCGAGGAAGGGCGCGACGAACAGCGACAGCCCTTCGGTGCGCTGGAGGGCCAGCCGCTTGGGGGCCAGCTCGCCGAGCACCAGGGAGACGTACGAGATGGCCAGCGTCACCAGCACGAGCCCGAGCACGGGCGCGACCGCCTGCGGCACCCCCCAGCGTTCGAGCACCGGGACGAGCTCCATCCCGAGCCGGTCGGCGCCGAAGGCGGCCGAGAGCATCGTGGCGACGGTCACCCCGATCTGCACCGCCGACAGGAAACGGTTGGGGTCGCGGGCGAGCTTGGCCACGCGCTCGCCCCTCCGGCCGCGCTCGGCGAGCTTGCGGACCTGGCTCTCGCGCAGGGAGACCATCGCGATCTCCGCGCCCGCGAAGAACCCGCCGACCAGGATGAAGAGCAGGACCAGGGCGATGTTCGCCGCGAGGGTGTCAAACATGGTGGTTGGCAGCGTACTCGGCGGGTTTCCCGCGTATGCTGAACGGCAAGCCGTACAAAATCAAACATATGTAAACAGGAGTACACATGAGGCTGTTGGTCACCGGAGGCGCCGGGTACGTCGGCAGCGTCGTCGCCGCGCAGCTCGTCGAGGCGGGGCACGAGGTGACCGTGCTCGACGACCTGTCCACGGGCCACGAGGACGCGGTGCCCGAGGGCGCCCGGTTCGTGCGCGAGTCGATCACGAACGCCCACGACGCGCTCGACGGCATGGACGCCGTGCTGCACTTCGCGGCCAAGTCCCTGGTGGGCGAGTCGGTGCAGAAGCCGGGCCTGTACTGGGCCGCCAATCTCGGCGGCACGCTGGCCCTGCTCGACGCGATGCGCGACAAGGGCGTGCGCCGGATCGTCTTCTCCTCCACGGCGGCCACGTACGGCGAGCCCGAGCGCTCCCCCATCGAGGAGGACGACCCGACGCGCCCGACCAACCCCTACGGCGCCTCCAAGCTGGCCGTGGACACCGCCCTGAGCGCCTACGCGGGCGTCCGCGGGCTCGGCGCGGTGAGCCTGCGCTACTTCAACGTGGCCGGCGCCTACGGCCGCTTCCGCGAGCGCCACACGGTCGAGACCCACCTCATCCCGAACGTGCTCAAGGTGGCCACCGGCGAGCGCGACTCGGTGAGCGTCTTCGGCACCGACTACCCCACCGCCGACGGCACCTGCGTGCGCGACTACGTCCACGTCGGCGACCTGGCGCGGGCGCACCTGCTGGCGCTGGAGGCGGTCGCCGAGGGCGAGCACAAGATCTACAACCTGGGCAGCGGCGCCGGGTTCAGCGTGCAGGAGGTGATCTCGGTCTGCCGCGAGGTCACCGGCCACGAGATCCCGGTCGTCGTCGGCGACCGGCGACCCGGCGACCCGGCCGTGCTGGTGGCCTCGTCCGCGCGGATCCAGCGCGACCTGGGGTGGAAGGCGGAGCGGGCGGCGCTGCGCGACATCGTCTCCGACGCGTGGACGGCACTTTCCGGGAACGCCTGATGTGGGCGGCGTTTATATGCTGTGATACCCAAATGTGAGGAGCTTTTCACCAAGGGTCACGAAGCTGCTCTTTGGTGCCCTCATCCTGCTGGGCAGCCTCGCCGCGGCGGCCGGGGTGCTCTACGCGACCGCCCAGCCCGCGCCGGCCGCTCAGCCTCTTCCCTCCTGTCAGGGGGCGGACGAGAAGGACGTCTCCCGCCACCAGTAGCCTGTTCGGCCGTGTCACTCCTCCCCGAGAGCGGGCCCGTGCGCGCGCTCACGTACGCCACACTGCTGCGTTCTCTCGGCCGCGGCCTGTTCGTCACGGTGAGCGTGCTGTTCTTCAAACTGTCGGTCGGCCTGTCCGACGGCGAGATCGGGCTGGGGATGACGATCGCCGCGGCCGTCGGGCTCGCCGCCGGGCTGCCCGCCGGGCGGCTGTCCGACCTGGCCGGGCCGCGCGGGGTGCAGATCGCCTTCTCCGCCGCGGGCGGGCTGCTGGTGCCGGTCTACGCGCTGGTGTCGGGGTTCGCCGGGTTCGTCGTGGTGGCCGCCCTGGTGACGTTCGCCGAGGCCGGGGAGGGCACCGCGCGGGCGGCGCTGGTCGGCGGCGCGGTGCCGGCGGCCGACCGGGTGCGGGTGCGGGCGTACCTGCGGGCCGTGACCAACGTCGGCTGGTCGGTCGGCGGGCTCGGGGCGGGCGCGGCGCTGCACTTCGACAGCCGTCCCGTGTACCTGGGGATGATCTTCGGGTGCGCGCTCTGCTACCTCGGCAGCGCGGCGCTGATGTTCCGCGTGCCGCCCGTCGCGCCGGTCCGGCGCAAGGCGGGCGAGCCGGTCTGGATCGTGCTGCGCGACCGGCCGTACGCGGTGCTGGCGCTGCTCAACGCGGTGCTGTTCATGCAGAACGGGCTGCTCACCATCGCCATCCCGCTCTGGGTGGCCGGCCGGACCTCGGCGCCCACCTGGACCGTCGCGGCCGTCGCCATGGTCAACACCGTCACCGTCACGGTCCTGCAGGTGCGGCTCAGCCGCGGCACCGACGACGCGGCCGGCGCGGCCCGCGCCCAGCGCCGCTCGGGCGTGTTCCTGCTGCTGGCCTGCGTGCTGCTGGCCCTGGCCGCCGGGCAGCCGGCCTGGGTGGCGGTGGTCGCCCTGTTCGGCGGCGCGCTACTGCACGTCTTCGGGGAGCTGCTGCAGGCCGCCGGTTCCTGGGGGTTGTCGTACGAGCTGGCCCCGCCGCACGCCATCGGCCAGTACCAGGGCCTGTACGGGATGGGCCAGCAGGTGTCCAACATCGTCGTGCCCGCCGTCATGACCACGGTCATCGTGGGCTGGGGGCTGCCGGGCTGGCTGCTGTTCGGCGGGGTCTTCCTGGCCGCCGGGCTCGCCGTGCCGCCGGTGACCCGCTGGGCCGGGCGCACCCGCGAGGCCGCGCTCCCCCTCACGACGGCGGACGCGCGCCCCCACTGAGCCGGGGACGCGCGTCCGAGGTGTCGCGCCTGGTTCAGATGAGGCCGAGCTCGCGGACGGCGTCGCGCTCCTCGGTCAGCTCGCGCACGCTGGCGTCGATGCGCTCGCGGGAGAAGGAGTCGATCTCCAGGCCCTGGATGATCTCGTACCGGCCGTCGACCGAACGCACCGGGAAGGACGAGATGAGCCCCTCGGGCACGCCGTACGAGCCGTCGGAGACCACGGCGGCCGAGGTCCACTCGGTGCCGTTGACCCAGTCGTGGACGTGGTCGATCGCGGCGTTGGCGGCCGAGGCGGCCGAGGAGGCGCCACGGGCCTCGATGATGGCGGCGCCGCGCTTGGCGACCGTCGGGATGAACGTCTCGCGCAGCCACTCGCCCTCGACCTGCTCGGCCGCGATCTTGCCGCCGACCTCGGCGTGGAACAGGTCGGGGTACTGGGTGGCGGAGTGGTTGCCCCAGATGGTCATCTTCTTGATCTCGGTGACCGGGACCTGGAGCTTGGCGGCGAGCTGGGACAGCGCGCGGTTGTGGTCGAGGCGGGTCATCGCGGTGAAACGCTCGGCCGGGACGTCGGGCGCGTGCTGCTGGGCGATGAGCGC
Source organism: Nonomuraea sp. NPDC049684 (assembly GCF_044465345.1). Taxonomy (NCBI): domain Bacteria; kingdom Bacillati; phylum Actinomycetota; class Actinomycetes; order Streptosporangiales; family Streptosporangiaceae; genus Nonomuraea; species Nonomuraea sp. NPDC049684. Next base: position 836,646 of record NZ_JBITLO010000002.1, read on the forward strand.
GTTGGTGTTGGCCGGGTTGCCCACGACCAGGACGCGGATGTCGTCGGCGGCGTGCTCGTTGATCGCCTTGCCCTGGGGGCCGAAGATGCCGCCGTTGGCGCCGAGCAGGTCGCCGCGCTCCATGCCGGCCTTGCGCGGCATGGCGCCGACCAGCAGGGCGACGTTGGCGCCGGCGAAGGCCACGTTGGCGTCGTCGGTGATCTCGATGCCGGACAGCAGCGGGAACGCGCAGTCGTCGAGCTCCATGGCGGTGCCCTCGGCCGCCTTCACCGCCTGCGGGATCTCCAGCAGGCTCAGCTTGACCGGGACGTCAGCGCCGAGCAGCTGTCCCGACGCGATGCGGAACAGCAGTGCGTAGCCGATCTGACCGGCGGCCCCGGTGACGGTTACCTTGACGGGCGTGGCCATGGCCTTCCCCTAACTCACTGGATGAATTCGTTGGACTTTCGGATGTTACCGCTCGTCATCCGCAGGGCTCCATCGCGGGCACCTTCAGCTCGGGCGTGAAGTCGACCTTGCCGAAGTGGCTGTTCAGGAGCTTCTTGATGGTGCCCTTGCGGTAGAGGTCGGCGATGACGCCCTTGACCGCGGTGCAGGTCTTGGCGTCGCCGTCGCGGATGCCGACCGCGTACCGCTCGTTGTTCAGCTTGGCGCCAATGATCTTGTAACGCATGTTCTCCCGGCTGGCGAACCCGGCCAGGATCAGGTCGTCGCCGGGCACCGCGTCGACCTTGCCCTGCCTGAGCAGGTCCATGCAGGCGGCGTAGTCGCCGGCGGTCACGGGCTCGACCTTCACCTGCTCCTGCACCTCGCGGACCGTCGGGCTGTTGGGGGCGCAGATCTTCTTGCCCTTCAGGTCGGCCAGCGACTCGATGCCCGTTCCGTCGCGGACCAGCACGTCGTGGTGGGCCACGTAGTAGGGCCCGGCGAAGCGGGTCTCGCTCTTGTCCACCGAGTACGTGGCCACCACCAGGTCGACCCGGCCCTCGGACAGCGCGTCGGCCCGGTCGTCCCGGCTGACCCGGGTGAACACGGTCTCCTCGGCCCCGAGCGCGGCGGCCAGGAGCTTGGCCACCTCGACGTCGAACCCGGTGAAGTCGTCGCCGTTCTGCAGGCCGACGCCCGGCAGGTCGCCCTTGACGCCGACGATGATCTTTCCGGTCTGGGCGACCTTGTCCACCACCGAGGCGAACGTGGGGGGCCGCGAGTTCTTCTTCCCCGTCGGCACGGGGGTCACGATCTCGCCCTTGAACGCCAGCGGCGACCAGCCGTTCGCCATCGCCGCGACGGCCACCACCGCCAGCATGACGAGCGCGGCGGCCAGCGCTAGCCACACCTTGAGCCGCCGCCGGCCGCCGGACGGCACAGGCTCGCCGAGCGGCCTCACCACCGGCCCCTGACCCTGGCCCTGGCCCTGGGGCTGGCCTTGGCCGGACTGCACGGTCTCCCCCCGCCCGGAGACACCGGTCCCGGTGCCGGTCGTGTGCGGAGCACCGGTCGGGTGCGAAGTGCCGGTGGTGTGGGGAGTGCCGGTCGTAGGCGGGGTGCCGGTGCCGGTCGGGTGTGCGGACCTGGTGCCGGTGGTGTGGGGAGTGCCGGTCGGGTGCGGGGTGCCGGTGCCGGTCGTGGCCGGGTGTGCGGGGGCGGTGCCGGACGCGGTGCCGGATGCGGGGCCGGACGGGGGGCGGGTGGGGTGGCCGGTGGCCTGCGTGGCGGGCCGTTCGGTGATGGACGTGGCCGACACCCGCGTGAACGGCGTCGTGTCGTCACCGGCCACCTGCACGCCCCTGGTGAGCACCGCCGTCGAGGCCCCGGCCGCCGTGCCGGTCTGCCCGAGCAGGCGCAGCAGGAGCTGGTCGGCCGAGGGACGCTCGTCGGGCGACTTGGCCAGCGCCGAACGCACCACGCCCCGCAGCGGCTCGTGCATCATCTCCACGTCGACCTCGTGGTTCAGGATGCGGTTGAGCACCACGGCGATCGACTTGCCCTCGAAGGCCGCCTTCCCGGTAGCGGCGAAGGCCATGGTCGCGCCCCAGGCGAACACGTCCGTGAAGGGCCCGATGTCGTCGCCGGCGATCTGCTCGGGCGCCATGTAGGCGGGCGTGCCGATCGCGCGGCTGGTGATCGTGCCGGTCGAGTCGATGATGCGGGCGATGCCGAAGTCGACCACGCGCGGCCCGTCGGCGGCGATGAGCACGTTGTCGGGCTTGAAGTCCCGGTGGACGATCGAGGCGTGGTGGATGGCGGTGAGGGCGGTGGCCGTGCCGATGGCCAGCCGGTCGAGCACCGTGCCGCTGAGCGGGCCGTCGGTCTCGACGATGTCGCGCAGCGCCCGCCCGTCGATGTACTCGCTGGCGATGTACGGAGTGTCGCCGTCGAGGTCGGCCTCCATCACCCGCGCGGTGCAGAAGGAGGCCACCCGCTGCGCCGCCTTCAGCTCCCTGGCGAAGCGCGACCTGGCGATCGTGTCGCCGCTGAACTTCACGTGCAGCAGCTTGATCGCGGCCCGCTCGCCCTGCTCGTTGACGCCCAGGTAGACGATCCCCTGGCCGCCCTCGCCGATCCGTCCGGACAGCCGGAACGATCCCAGCAGCGCTGGATCGCCGGCCACCAGCGGCGCGATCTGCGGCATTCGTCTTTCCCCACGTTCACTGAACCCCAACCACGCAAACTTTACGACGCTCAGCAACTTCCCAGGGATCCGTTAACCGTTCGTGACTCACCGGTTTTTGCACAAAGCCCGTACACAGCGTCCATTCGGACCCTGTAACAGCGGTCTTGACTGGTTGGTCCCGCACACGGCTGAGCCGCTGACCCGGGCGTCACGCTGCGGGTCAGCGGCTTGCTGCGATTCCGGCGCCGGGCGATGGCGGGCGCGGGCGCGGTGGTCACCGCGCCCGTCAGTAGGGCAGGCTCCAGGTGGTGAAGGACTTGCGCAGGTACGGGTTCTTGAACTTCGGGTACGCGACCGTGCTGACGTCGCCGTCCGAGGTGTAGCGCATGTCCGGGTTGTTCTTGAGCCAGTCGAGCCAGGCCGCCGAGCAGAACTGCGCGCAGTCGCCCTTCTTCTCCATGACGCGGATGCGCGGGATGCCGCCCGGGTCGAACGCCTTGCTGAACGGCGACGGCGCGGGCGTGTATCCGGCCAGGAACGCGCCGGCGTGGTTGTAGAGCTTGCCGTGCAGCGCCCACTCCTTCTTGCGCGGCTGGTTGCCGTACGGCAGGGCGATGGAGTTGGGCTTGACCTTGGTCAGGTCGTCGATCTGCTTGGCGATGCCGCCGATCTGGTCCTCCACCTCCTTCTCCGAGCGTCCGTGCAGGTTGACGTGGTCACGGGTGTGGTTGCCGATGTCGAAGCCGTTGTCCTTGAGCCAGCCCAGCGTCTGGGCCTGCTCCTCGCGCCCGGTCTTGCCGAACATGTCACGGGTGACGTAGAAGGTGGCGGCCGGACGGAAGCCCGGGTGCTTGGCGGCCACCTCGCGCAGGATCGCCACGGCGGTGTCCGGCTGCGGCACGCCCATCTCGTTCAGGGTGAGCTGCGAGGGCGAGGAGTCGTCGAACGTCAGGACCACGGGATGCTTGCCCGCCGGGACGTTGATCTTCCCGGTCACCATCTCCGACGCGCTGATCGGGACGTAGTCCTCCTTGACCAGCCGTTCGAGATCGGAGCGGAACTGCTGCGGCGTCCTGTCGTCGGTGGTGGCCGGGTTCTTGATGACCCGGTGGAACATCAGCACCGGGATCTGGCCCAGCTCGTTCGCCTTCACCTTGCGCGCCAGCGCGATCTTGGCCGCCTTGCTCTGCTTCAGCTTGGCCGCGGCCTCGGCCTTGCTGTCGGTGATCTTGGCAGTGTCGGGCGGCGAGTCGCACCCGGTCAGGACGACGGCGGCCGCAAGGAGCCCCGCTCCTGTCAAAATACCCAGTCGCATCCGAACCCCCCGAGACGCGTACGACTGTTACAGGTTGGGCCTTACCCAGGTGATCAACTGCGCCACGCCGCGACCTCGTCAAGGAAGGGTCAGGGATTGCGAAAAGCGTCATGCCCTGCCGAGACCGAGCCGGCCGGCGACCCGGGCCATGAGCTGCGACATCCTCGACGGGAACGCGTCCGGCTCCGGGACGGTGACCGGCCGGACCCGGCCGTTGTGGATGGCGCCGATGCGCCAGCCCTGGCCCGTCCGCACCACGACGACGGTCTGCCGGGACAGCCGCCGCCGGGGCAGCGTGGACCGCCAGGGCATCAGGACGGAGGCCGTGCCGTGCGCGACCGCCACGTCGGGGGTGAGGAAGCGCACCGACTCCAGGTCGCCGACGAGCGCCGACCCGGCCAGGACGCCGCGGAAGAGCTTGTCGTGGTTGAGCTCGTGCGCGCGGCGGCCGCGGACGATCGTGCCGTCGTAGGAGACGTAGTCGGAGTCGTCGGTGAACAGGGCGCCGAACGCGCGGGCGTCCCCGGCGGTCCAGGCCGCCATGAAGTCGGCGAAGAGCCGCTGGATCTCGGCGGTGTCGACCGAGGCGGGCGAGGGCGAGGCGAGGGCGGGCGAGGCGAGGGTGGCCGAGGGGCGGGCGGTCGAGCGCATGGCGGTGCCTCCGGAAGTGATATCGTCATTTCGACTGACGAAAAGTACGATATCAGAAAGGTTCGAATGTCGAAACGTGCTGTCATCGGAGAGATCGCCATGGAGCTCCGGCAGCTCCAGCAGAGCTTCGACGCCTTCGACGAGGCCGCCGCGGCCCGGCTCCGCCTCAACCGCACCGACCTGCGCTGCCTCGACGTCGTCCTTGCCGAGGGCCCGGTCGCCGCGGGCGCGCTCAGCCTCGCGCTGAAGCTCAGCCCGGCGGCCGTCACCACCGTCATCGACCGGCTGGAACGCGCGGGCATGGTGGCCCGAGCGCCTGATCCGGGCAACCGCCGCCGCGTCCTGGTCGCCGCCACCGACGCCGCCCGCGCCGCCGAGGCCGAGATCTTCGTCCCGGTCGGCCAGGCGGGCGCGCGGGCGCTGGAGGGTTACGGGCCGGACGAGCTGGCGGTGATCCTCGGCTTCCTGCGCACCGCCCGCAGGGTCCAGGAGGAACAGGCGGCCCGCGTCAGAGATTCGTCCTGAGTCCGGAAAACACGACACAAGGTGTCGGGTTTGCGGTCGAGCATGGTCCCACCGGCCGGCGCAGAACGCGGGCCGGTACGCACGTACAGACAAGGACCTCAATGCGCGAAACCCCGCAGGAGCTCGAAGAGCTGCAGGCGCTCCTCGACGCCTCGCTCTCCCGTTCCACCTCGCACCTGCGCTCGATCGTCACCGAGCGCACCCTGACCGCCGAGCAGCTCACCGGGATCCTGACCGGCATGTGCACCCTGGCCCTGTCCACCGTGACGGCGAAGGGCGAGCCGCGGATCAGCGGCGTCGACGGCCACTTCCTGCACGGCAGGTGGCTCTTCGGCACGGCGCGCGGCGCCGCCAAGGCGCGCCACCTCGCCGCCCGCCCGGCGGTCAGCGCCGCCCACATGCGCGGGGAGGACCTGGGCGTGTTCACCCACGGCAGGGTGGAGATCCTCAACCCGCAGGACGGCGAGCCGGCCGCCGACTGGCCGGCCCTGCTCGCCTACTTGAAGGACTTCTACGGCGCGGACGCCTTCGACTGGGACAACGACGTGGTCTACTACCGGCTGCACCCGAGCTGGATGACCGTCTTCGCCCCCGACCCGGCCAAGCTCACGCCCTGACCGGCCGGCACGGCCCCCGGCCGCAGGCGGAGCGGCCGCGTCACAGGCGGAGCGGCCGCGTCACAGGTAGAGCCGCAGCAGGTCCTCCTCGCTCTCCCGGCGGACGATGACCCGCGCCTCCCCGTCGCGCACCGCGACGACCGGCGGCCTGGGCACGTGGTTGTAGTTGCTGGCCATCGACCGCTGGTAGGCGCCCGACACCGGGACGGCGAGCAGGTCGCCGGGCCGCACGTCGCCGGGCAGCGCGATGTCCCTGACCAGCACGTCCCCGCTCTCGCAGTGCTTGCCGACCACGGTGAACACGCTGGTGGGGGCGTCGGAGGCGCGGTTGGCCAGGGTGGCGGTGTAGGCGGCGCCGTACATGCCGGGGCGGGGGTTGTCGCTCATGCCGCCGTTCACGCTCACGTACCGGCCCTTGATCGTGCCGATCTCGTACAGGGCGACCGTGGACGGCCCGGCGATCGACCTGCCGGGCTCGACGGCCAGGTGCAGGCCCGCGGTCTCCTTCCTGAGCACGGCGAGCAGCTCGGCGGGCGTGGGCGGGGTGGGGTCGTCCGGGGTGTAGCCGATGCCGAGGCCGCCGCCCAGGTCGAGCCTGGTGACGCCGGTCTCGGCGGCGAAGGCGGCCATCCTGGCGGCGGCGGTGCCGAAGCCGTCCAACTCGAAGATCTGCGAGCCGATGTGGGAGTGCAGGCCGTACAGCTCCAGGGCGGGCTCGGCGGTCACCTGCGCCACCGCGCGCGCGGCGGCGCCGGCGCTCAGCGAGAAGCCGAACTTGGAGTCCTCCCCGCCGGTGGCGATGAAGGCGTGGGTGTGCGGGTCGACGCCCGGCGTCACCCTGATCATCACCCGCTGCCGGACGCCCAGGGAGGCGGCGATCCCGGCGAGCCTTTCGATCTCGGCGAAGGAGTCGACGACCACGCAGCCGATGCCCCAGGCCACGGCCCGGCGCAGCTCGTCGGCCGACTTGTTGTTGCCGTGGAAGACGACCCGCTCCGGCGGCATCCCGCCGGCCATGGCCACGGCGAGCTCCCCGCCCGTGCAGACGTCGAGGGACAGGCCCAGCTTGTCCAGCCAGCGCACCACCTCGGGGCAGAGGAACGCCTTGCCGCCGTAGTGCACGTCGCCGTCGGGCAGCGCGTCCAGCCAGGCGCGGGCGCGGGCGGTGAAGTCGGCCTCGTCCAGCACGTACGCGGGCGTGCCGTGCACCCGGGCCAGTTCGACCGCGCCGATCCCGCCGAGCCGCAGCTCCCCGTCGTGCCATGTGGCGGTCTGGGGCCAGATGTCCAAACTCATGAGGGGCGAGCGTAAGCAACCGCGAGGGCGCGCAGGGTCCAGCATCGACGGATTCGTTGCTGAGGGTCGCATGCCTTCACGAGGCTTGGTGCCGCCTGACGGCCTGGCCACGATGACATGCCATGCGAACACACCTGGTCATCGCCCTGGTGGCGGCCTGCGCGCTCGGCGCGGGATGCGGGAGGTCCACCTCGGGTGCGGCGACCCCCACGCCGCCCTCCTCGACCGGCAAGAGCGCCAAGGACCTCGTCCCGGATTCCGTACGGAAGTCCGGCGAGCTCCGCATGGCGACCTCGGAAGGCTATCCCCCGATGGAGATGTACAAGCCGGGCACCCAGGAGATGACCGGCGTCGACGCCGACCTGGCCGTGGCGGTCGGCGAGCGGCTCGGGCTGAAGACCCGGATCATCAACGCCTCCTTCGACGGTCTCATCCCCGGCCTGCAGGGCGGCCGGTGGGACATCGCCATGGCCGCGCTCAGCGACCTCGAACAGCGCCGCAAGGCCGTCGACTTCGTCGACTACTTCAACGCCGGCGGCTCGATCATGGTCAAGAAGGGCAACCCCGAGGGCATCAAGACCCTTGAGGACCTGTGCGGCAAGAAGGTCGTCCTGGCCAAGGGCAGCTCCAACCTGGAGATCGGCAAGCGCCAGAACGAGAAGTGCGCCCAGAAGATGGAGATCATGCAGAGCGAGGACGCCCCCACCGGCCTGCTCACCATCGACTCCGGCCGTACCGTCGCCACGATCGTCGACTCCCCCGTGGCCGCCATGTACGCCAAGGAGACCGGCAAGTACGAGGTCCTGGCCGAGCAGTACGACGCCGGCCCCTGGGGCATCGCGATCGACAAGAAGCAGACCGGCCTGCGCGACGCCGTCGCCAAGGCGCTCCAGGAGCTGATCGACAGCGGCGAGTACGGCAAGATCCTGGAGAAGTACGGCACGACGGCCAACGCCGTGCCCAAGGTCACGATCAACACCGGCGCATGATGGAACTCCCGATCGAGGCGGTGAAGCCGCCCAGGCCCGGGCGGCTCGTCGCGGCGGTGGTCGCGGCGCTGGTGATGGCGTGGCTGGCCTACACCGTCATCGTCAACCCCAACCTCCACTGGGACGTCATCGCCGAGTTCCTGCTGGACGGCCGCGTGCTCGGCGGCCTGTGGATCACGATCGCGCTCACCGCGCTGTCCATGGTCATCGGCGTCGCCCTAGGTGTGATCGCCGCCGTCATGCAGCTGTCGGACAGCCCGGTGCTGCGCGGCGCGGCCGGCCTCTACACCTGGTTCTTCCGGGGCACGCCGCTGCTGGTGCAGCTCATCTTCTGGTTCAACATCGGCCTGGTCTTCCCCGAGATCGGGCTCGGTGTGCCGTTCGGCGGCCCGATGTTCCTCCAGTGGCCGGCCAACGAGCTGATCACGCCGTTCACGGCGGCGCTGCTCGGGCTGACCATCAACGAGGGCGCGTACATGGCCGAGATCGTCCGGGCGGGCATCCGTTCGGTGGATCCCGGGCAGCGGGAGGCGGCCGAGTCGCTGGGCATGTCGCACCGGCAGATCCTGCGCAGGGTCGTGCTGCCGCAGGCGATGCGGGTGATCATCCCGCCGACCGGCAACCAGTTCATCTCCATGCTGAAGACCACCTCGATGGTCTCGGTCATCTCCGGCGCGGAGCTGCTGACCGTCTCCCAGCGCATCTACCTGGACAACTTCGAGGTGATCGCGCTGCTGGTGGTCGCCTCCACCTGGTACCTGCTGCTCACCACCGTGGCCACCTTCGGCCAGCGCTCCCTGGAGAGGAGGTTCAGCCGTGGCCACTAGCATGGTGAAGATCGAATCGGTCCGGAAGCGCTTCGGCCAGCTGGAGGTGCTGAAGGGCGTCAGCCTCGACGTGCCGGCCGGCGCGGTGGTCTGCGTGGTGGGCCCGTCCGGGTCCGGCAAGTCGACGCTGTTGCGCTGCGTCAACCGGCTGGAGACGATCGACGCGGGCCGGGTGTGGGTCGACGGCGAGCTCATGGGCTTCAGCGAGCAGGGCGGCAAGCTGCACCTGCTGCGGCCCGGCGAGCTGTGCCGCCAGCGCCAGGAGATCGGCATGGTCTTCCAGCGCTTCCACCTGTTCCCGCACATGACCGCGCTGGAGAACGTCATGGAGGGCCCGTGCACGGTCAAGCGGCTGCCGAAGGCGAAGGCGGCCGAGCGCGCGATGACGCTGCTCGACCGGGTGGGGCTGGCCGACCGGGCCCGCCACTACCCCAGGCAGCTCTCGGGCGGCCAGCAGCAGCGGGTCGCGATCGCGCGCAGCCTGGCCATGGACCCCAAGCTCATGCTGTTCGACGAGCCGACCAGCGCGCTCGACCCCGAGCTGGTGCAGGAGGTGCTGCAGGTCATGCGCGACCTGGCGGCCAGCGGGATGACGATGATCGTGGTGACCCACGAGATGGGCTTCGCCAGAGAGGCGGGCGACCACCTGGTGTTCATCGACGACGGCGTGATCGTGGAGGAGGGGCCGCCCCGCGAGGTGCTGTCCTCGCCGCGGCACGAGCGCACCCGCGCCTTCCTCGGGCAGGTGCTGTGAACGGCTCGCTTCTCAGGGAGGGTTCGGCCACGTGAGCCTCGACATGCTGATCAGCGGTGGCCTCGTGGCCGACGGGACGGGCGCGCCGCTGCGCCGGGCCGACGTCGGCGTCCGGGGTGACCGCCTCGTCCTGCTGACCGGGGACGGCCCGTCCGACGGCGGCGGGGGGCGGGTGATCGACGCCGCCGGGCTGGTGGTCGCGCCGGGGTTCATCGACGTGCACACCCACTCCGACGCGGTCACCCTGCTCGGACAGGCGGGCCGGGAGCTGGCCGCCGCGCCCGTGCTCATGGGCGTCACGGTGGAGATCTGCGGCAACTGCGGGTCGAGCCTGTTCCCGGCGCTGCCCGAGCGGGCGCCGGCGCTGCGCCGGTCGAGCAGGGCCGGCTTCGGCGGCGACATCCCGATCTTTGAGGACTACGACGGGTTCGTCGCGGCGCACGAGCGGGCCCCCCGGTCGAACCACCTGACCTCCCTCGTCGGCCACGGCACCCTGCGGGCCGGCGTGCTCGGCTACGAGGACCGCCCGGCCACCCCCGCCGAGCTCGCCACCATGTGCGCGCTGCTGGACGACGCACTGGCCGCCGGCGCCGCCGGTCTGTCCACCGGCCTCATCTACACCCCCGGCACGTACGGCGACACCGCCGAGGTGGTCGCCCTGGCCCGCGTCGCGGCCCGGCACGGCAAGCCGTACGTCACCCATCTGCGGGACGAGATGTCCCGCGTGGAGGAGGCGCTGGAGGAGGCCGTCGAGATCGCCCGAAGGAGCGGGGCCGCGCTGCACGTCAGCCACCACAAGACGGCCGGCAAGCACGCCTGGGGCAAGACCCTGCGCACGCTCCCCCGCATCGCCGCGCTGCGCGCCCAGGGCATGGACCTCACCTGCGACGTCTACCCCTACACCGAGGGCAGCACGTCGCTGTCGGCGATGTTCCCCCCGTGGGCCAACGACGGCGGCACCGAGGCGCTGCTCGACCGGCTGCGCGACCCCGGCCAGCGCGACCGCATGCGCGCGGCCATCGAGAACGGCGTGCCGGGCTGGGAGAACACGGTCGGCAACGGCGGCTGGGACCGCATCTCGGTCGCCTGCGCCACCCGCCACCCAGAGGCCGAGGGCCGCACGATCGCCGAGCTGGGCGGCGACCCGGTGGACGCGGCGGCCGAGCTGCTGCTCGCCGAGGACGGCGAGGTGACCATCATCAGCCACTCCATGCGCGAGGACGACGTCCAGCGGGTCCTGGCCAGCGAGTTCACCATGATCGGCTCGGACGGCGTGCCCAAGCCGGGCCATCCGCACCCCCGGCTGGCCGGCACCTTCCCCCGGGTGCTCGGCCGCTACTCCCGCGACCAGGGGCTGTTCCCGGTGGAGACCGCCGTCCACAAGATGACCGGCATGGCGGCCGACCGGTTCGGGCTGACGGACCGGGGCGTCGTGCGCGACGGAGCGCACGCCGACCTGGTGCTCTTCGACCCCGCGACGGTGGCCGACGGCGCGACCTACGCCGACCCGCTGCTGCCCCCCGCCGGCCTGCGGGCCGTCGTGGTGGCCGGACGGCTCGCCGTGGAGGACAACAGGCTCACCGAGGACAGACCAGGAAGGATCATCGGGCGGTGAACGACATCACGCTCGCCGTCGCGACGCGGGATCTGGTGACGGGCGAGTTCCACGGCGTCAACGAGGACGCCGAGCTGCCGCTGGCCAGCGTCGGCAAGCTGCTGCTGCTGGCCGAGGTGGCGATGAGCGTCGAGGGCGGCATCCTGGCCCCCGACACGCCCGTGACGCTGCACGACGACGACTACTGCGGCGGCTCCGGGCTGCTCACGTCGCTGTCGGGGCGCGCCTGGACGATCGGCGACCTCGCCCTGCTGACCGCCGCCGTCAGCGACAACACGGCCACGAACGCGCTGCTGCGCACGATCGGCCTGGACCGGGTCAACGCCGCCGCCGCGGCCCTCGGGCTGTCGCGGACCAGGCTGCTCGACCGCATAAGGGAGCCGCGCACCCCGCAGGACCCGCCGACGTTCGCGATCGGCACCGCGGCCGAGCTGTCCGGGCTGGCCGCGCTGCTCGCCGGTCCGGGCGGCTGGCAGGCGCTCATGCGCGGCTGGATGCGTCAGAACACCGACCACGGGCTCGTCCCAGCCCTGGTCAGGCACGATCCCGAGGGCGACTGGCTGGCCAACAAGACCGGCACCGACGAGGGCGTCCGGTCCGACGTCGGCATCATGGACGGCCGCATCGCCTACGCCGTCCTGGCCCACGGCCCGGCGGGCAGCGAGCACGACCTGACCTCCGCCGTACGTCGGGCCGGCCTGGACGTCGCCGCCCGCCTCAGCGCAGCGACGGCTCCAGCGAGTTCCTGAGCTGGGCCGAGGCCGTACGCAGGTAGGCCAGGAACGACCGGGCGGCCGGGTTGGGATTGGTCGGCCGCCTGGCCACGCCGATCCTGCGGAACAGGTTCGGCGTGGCCAGCCGGCAGGTATGCAGCCCGGTCGCGCCCTGCAGGCCGAGGCTCGGCACCAGCGCGACGCCGAGCCCGGCCCGGACCAGGCCGATCGTCACCTCGTAGTGGTCGCTGCGGCAGCGGATCCGCGGCGAGAAGCCCTCCAGCGTGCTGGCCCGTTCCAGGATCGACACCGGGTGCTCGGCGCCGAACGTGGTGATCCACGGCTCCTCGGCCAGGTCCGCCAGCCGCACCTTGGGCCGCTGGGCGGCGGCGTGGCCGGTCGGCAGGACCAGGAGCTGCGGCTCGTCGAACAGGTGGACGACCTCCACCCCCTCCGGGCACTGCCACGGGTCGAGCGCGTGCTCGAAGACCACCAGCACGTCGAGCGCGCCGCGCTCCAGATCGGGCAGCAGCTCGTACGGCTGGCCCTCCACCAGGTCGAGCGCCACCTTGGGATACCGGGAGGCGAAGCGCGACAGCGCCAGCGGCAGCAGCCGGTACCCGGCGGAGGCGAAGAAGCCGATGCGCAGCTCGCCGGCGTCCACCCTGGCCTGGGCGAGCAGATCCTTCTCGGCCGCCTCGATGATGTCGACGACCTCCTGGGCGCGGATGGCCAGGCGGCGTCCCGCCTCGGTCAGCCGCAGGCTCTGGGCGTTGCGCTCGACCAGCCCGACCCCCGCCTCCTGCTCCAGCCGGGACAGCTGGTGGGACACGGCGGACGGCGACAGCTTCAGCACCCTGGCCGCACCGGCGATACTGCCCGTCCTGAACACCTCAAGCAGGACACGCAGCCGGTTACTACTCAACACGGGACCAAGAGTACGAGCTCCCCCACCTCGTTCCGCGCATAAGATGCGACCGGTGATCGACTCCACCCATCTGCCGCCGGTCGAGCTGCGTACCGAGCGCCTGCTGCTGCGGCCCTGGCGCCCCGCCGACCGCGAGCCCTTCGCGGAGCTCAACGCCGATCCCGCCGTCATGGAACACTTCCCCGCCCCGCTCACCCGCGAGCAGAGCGACGCGCTCGCCGCCGCCAGCGACGACCTGATCACCCGTCAGGGCTGGGGACGCTGGGCCCTGGAGCGGCTGGACACCGGCGAGTTCATCGGTTTCACCGGCCTGCACCGGCCCTCGTTCGAGGCGCCCTTCATGCCGGCGGTCGAGATCGCCTGGCGGCTCAACCGCAGGTCGTGGGGGCACGGCTACGCGAGCGAGGCGGCCACCGCCGCGCTCGGCTTCGCCTTCGACCGGCTCGGCCTGGCGGAGGTGGTCTCCTTCACGGCCACGGTCAACACGCGCTCCAGCGCCGTCATGCGCCGCCTCGGCATGGTCCACGACCCCGACGGTGACTTCGACCATCCCGTCCTGCCGCCCGGCCACCGGCTGCGCCGCCACGTCCTGTACCGCCTCACCGCGGACGACTGGCGCCTCAGGGGTGTCAGCGCTTGTTGACGCCGATGGAGTGATCGCGATCTGGTGCCGGCCCATGCCGCCGGCGCAGCGGCTCTCGGCCGTGGAGCCGTTCACGCTGGAGGCGCAGCCGTCGGGGACGGCGCGGGCGGCCCCGGACATGCGAAACGGCCCCTACCGTGCGACGAAGCCGCAGGTAGAGGCCGCTTTTTCTCAAGCAGACATCTTCTTCTTGAGGTTCTCGTCCAGGGCGGCCAGGAAGTCCTGGGTGGTGAGCCACTTGGCGTCGCCGCCGACCAGCATGGCGAGGTCCTTGGTCATCTGACCGCCCTCGACGGTCTCGATGCAGACCTGCTCCAGCTTGTCGGCGAAGTCGGTCACGGCGGGGGTGTTGTCCAGCTTGCCGCGGTGGGCCAGGCCACGCGTCCACGCGAAGATCGAGGCGATCGGGTTCGTGGAGGTGGGGTTGCCCTTCTGGTGCTCGCGGTAGTGGCGGGTCACGGTGCCGTGGGCGGCCTCGGCCTCGACGGTCTGGCCGTCGGGGGTCATGAGGACGGAGGTCATCAGGCCGAGCGAGCCGAAGCCCTGGGCGACGGTGTCGGACTGCACGTCGCCGTCGTAGTTCTTGGCGGCCCAGACGTAGCCGCCCTCCCACTTGAGCGCCGCGGCGACCATGTCGTCGATGAGGCGGTGCTCGTAGGTGAGCCCGGCCTTGTCGAAGTCGGCCTTGAACTCGGTCTCGAAGACCTCGGCGAAGATGTCCTTGAAGCGGCCGTCGTACGCCTTGAGGATGGTGTTCTTCGTCGACAGGTAGACCGGGTAGTTGCGGGCCAGGCCATAGCGCATGGAGGCGCGGGCGAAGTCGCGGATCGACTCGTCGAGGTTGTACATCGCCATGGCGACGCCGCCGCCCGGGAAGTCGTACACGTCGAGCTCGATCGGCTCGGAGCCGTCCTTCGGCGTGTACGTGAGGGTCAGGGTGCCCTCGCCGGGGATGACCAGGTCGGTGGCGCGGTACTGGTCACCGAAGGCGTGACGGCCGACGACGATCGGCTTGGTCCAGCCGGGCACGAGCCGCGGCACGTTCGACATGATGATCGGCTCACGGAAGATCACGCCGCCGAGGATGTTGCGGATGGTCCCGTTGGGGGACTTCCACATCTTCTTGAGCCCGAACTCCTCGACCCGCGCCTCGTCGGGGGTGATGGTGGCGCACTTCACACCGACGCCGTACTTCTTGATGGCGTTGGCGGCGTCGATGGTGACCTGGTCGTCCGTCGAGTCCCGGTACTCGATCCCCAGGTCGTAGTACTTCAGGTCGACGTCGAGGTAGGGAAGGATCAGCTGGTCCTTGATGAACTGCCAGATGATCCGGGTCATCTCGTCGCCGTCGAGCTCGACGACCGGACCCTCCACCTTGATCTTGGGCATGCGAATGGTTCCCCTTCAATGAATGGATGCGTTGAGGCTATCGGACCGTCCCGTCAACCGGCCAAAAGGGACAGGAGCCAGGCCTTGAACGCGTTGTTGTACAGCGCGAGCGAGGTCAGGGACATGAGGAAGCCGAACGCGATCAGCGTGATGACGTCCGTCTTCTTGTCGCGGACGGCCAGTTGCCCGTCGAACCCGGCGAACCGGAGCGCGGCGGCGACCATCAGCACGCCGCCCAGCGCGAACCCGCCCCAGCGCGGGTCCACCAACAGGATCACGAGCACGGCGGCGACCGCTCCCGCCACGATCAGCGGGAACGGTCCCCAGCGTTCACGTTCGTTCTCTCGGCTCAACGCTCTTCTATTGGCTTCCACTTCTGATCGCGCTCGCCAATGTATTCACTGTCGGGCCGGATCAGCCTGTTGTCGGCATGCTGCTCGATCACGTGCGCGGTCCAGCCGGACATGCGGCTGATCGAGAAGACGGGGGTGAACAGGGCCGTCGGAATGCCAAGGTAGTGGTAGACCGACGCCGCGTAGAAATCGACGTTCGGATAGAGGCCCTTCGTCTCGAAGACGACCTCCTCCATCTCCTTCGACATCCGGTAGTAGGTGTCGTCGCCGGCGGCCTCGGCCAGCTCGGCGGACATGCGGCGCAGGTGCGTCGCGCGCGGGTCCTCGGTCTTGTAGACGCGGTGGCCGAAGCCCATGATCTTCTCGCCCGCGGCGAGCTTGTCGCGCACGGCCTGGGCCACCCCGCCCGGCGGGATCGACTCCAGGGTCTTCATGACCTGCTCGTTCGCGCCGCCGTGCAGCGGGCCCTTCAGCGTGCCGATGGCCGCGACGATGGCCGAGTGCATGTCCGACAGGGTCGCGGCGCAGACGCGGGCGGCGAACGTCGAGGCGTTCATCGTGTGGTCGGCGTGCAGCACCAGGCACTCGTCGAAGATCTCGACCGCGCGCCGCTCGGGGGCGCGTCCGGTGACCTGGAGCAGGAAGTTTCCGGCGATGCTGAGCTCGGGGTCGGCCTCGGGGGCCGCGCCGCCGGTGCGCGCGGCGTGGTAGCGGGCGACCAGCACGGGCTGCTGCGCGGTCAGGCGGGCCGCCTTGCGCAGGTTCGCGTCGGGGGCGGTGGAGTCCTTGTCGGGGTCGTCGGCGCCCGAGAGTGAGACGAGGGAGCGGAGCGCCTCCATGGGTTTCTGCTTCTCGGCGATCTCCGCCACGTTGGCGGCGACCAGCGCGCCGAGCTCCCTGCCCTGGGCCAGGTCGGCGCCGTACGCCGCCAGCTGGGCCCGGTCGGGCAGCCTGCCGTGCTGCAGCAGGTACGCGGTCTCCTCGAACGTCGCTCGGCCGGCCAGATCGTGGATGTCGTATCCACGGTAGAAGAGGCGACCGGCCTTGCCGTCGATGTCGCTCAGCGCTGTGGACGCGGCGACGACATCGGCCAGGCCTTTCGTGGGCTTGTCCGCCATGAGTGTTTCCTCCGCTTATCTTCCTCCGAAGTCTACCCGTGAGCAGGTAAAACCGTCCGCAGAGGTCCAGACCAATTTCACGGGGGATTCTCCTTTCGGCAAAGGAGATTCCGCATCCCCTCGGTTGGGTAAGCCGGAGCTGTAGTAATAGTTACGGCGGGCTACCTGGGGAGGAACTGCCGTGGAGGGGCCGTTCATACGCATCGAGGACACCGGCGACGTGGTCCCGTTGCGCCCCGAGATCACGACGGTCGGGAGAGGCCGGGGTGTGGACATCCGGCTCACCGACCCCAGTGTGTCTCGACTCCATGCCGAGTTCGTCAGACGAGGACCCTACCTGTACGTCGTTGATCTGGGCCTGTCCCGCAACGGCACACGGGTGAACGGCAGGCCGATCGCCCGGAGGGTCCTTGACGACGGAGACGTCGTCTCGTTCGGCGCGGCGCGGGGTCGCATCGGTGGAGTCCCCCGTGAGGACTTCACCCCCGAGGTCGAGCTGCGCAGGGCGGCGGCGCCCGAGCTGACCAGGCGCGAGGTCGATGTGCTGACCTCGCTCTGCAGGCCGGCGCTGTCCGACGAGGCGTTCGTCGCTCCGGCGACGGCGCGCGAGATCGCCGACGACCTGGTCGTGACCGAAGCCGCGGTCAAGCAGCACCTGCTGCGGCTGTACCAGAAGTTCAGGATTCCTGAGGGCACCAACCGCCGCACGCGCCTCGCCAACGAGGTCGTCGCGCTCGGGCTGGTGCGCCCGACCCCTGTGGTGCCACCACAGCGGTCGGCGGGCGCCGCGGCTGAGCAGCAGCCGTCGGCGGCCGGTAGGAGGGCTTCCTAGAGGGAGCCAGATCGCGACCGGGGCTTCGGCGAGGGGTTCCGGCAGCGTCGGAACCATCGAGAGATCACCGTGCCCATCCCTGCTGGGCGCGGAACGGGCGACGGCGGGCGACCGCGGGCCGACAGGCCGGTGGCGCGCGCCCCGCTCGTCGCCGGTCAGGGAACGTGCCGGCGACGCGCGCTGGTGAGCCATGCGCTCGTCGCCGGAGGTCAGCGTTCCTTCACCGGTGTCCTTCGGAGCACCGGGGCCTTTCAGATCAGCCGGGTCTTTCGGATCGCCCGGGCCTTTCAGATCAGCCGGGTCTTTCAGATCACCCGGAAACCGTGGCTGGGCTTGCTGGTCCTGTTGGCCCGGTCGACGGCGACCGCGTAGTAGTGGTCGCCGCGCTTGCCGTCGGGGTCCGTCCAGCGGATCTGGCGGTCGGCGGGCACGACGGCGACCAGGTTGCGCGCGTCGGCGAAGGCGTTCTGGCCGGCCTCTCCCGGGAACCGGAAGATGGCGAACTGGAACGGCTCGTCCCGGCCGGTGGCGACCACGCGCACCTCGACGCCGCCGGTGCGGCGCAGCGCGTACGCCACCACCGGGCGGCGCGGCGGCTCGCCGTTCGCCAGGCGGGGCAGCACGGGCGCGAGCGCGGGCCGCTGGTAGTGGTCGTTGACGGCGGTCGTGATGGAGGCGAGCCGGTCCACCTTGACGTCGTTGGCGTTGTACCAGATGTCGCCGCTGATCTCGGGGTGGGCGCGGTTGAGGGTCAGGTGCCTGGACAGCTCGTCCGGCTTCTGCCACTCGGCGGCCTGGGCCGGGTCGCCCGCCTTGTACGCCGCCTGCCCGATCCACAGCAGCGTGTTCGTGCCCGCGGCCACGTCCGACCACCACGGGACGAGCTTGGAGTAGTCGGCCGGCGGCTGCCCGATGTACCAGTAGAGCTGCGGCGCGATGTAGTCCAGCCAGCCCTTCTTGACCCAGCCGCGGGTGTCGGCGTGCAGGTTGTCGTAGGACTGGCCGCCGTTGGTCTCGGAGCCGAGCGGGTCGGTGCCCTTGTTGCGCCAGATGCCCGACGGGCTGATGCCCCAGGCGATCTCCGGCTTGGCCGCGAGGACGCGCTGCTGCATCTCGCTGACCATCAGGTCGACGTTGTTGCGCCGCCAGGAGGCCAGGTCGGGGAAGCCGGCGCCGTACTTGGCGAAGGCGGCGCTGTCGTCGAAAGCAGTGGTGTTGGTCGGGTAGAAGTAGTCGTCGAAGTGCAGGCCGTCGATGTCGTAGCGGGTGATCGCGTCCATCATCGCGTCCTGGCAGAACTTGCGGACCTCGGGCATGCCCGGGTTGTAGTAGAGCTTGCCGCCGAACGGCAGGATCCAGTCGGGGTTCTTGCGGCCGGGGTGATCGGGGTGCAGCTTGCTCGGGTCGGGCTGCATCGACACGCGGTAGGGGTTGAACCAGGCGTGGAAGGCCAGGCCGCGCTTGTGGGTCTCCTCCACGGCGAACCCGAGCGGGTCGTAGCCGGGGTCCTGGCCCTGGGTGCCGGTCAGGTACTGCGACCAGGGCTCGAACGGCGACGGCCAGAACGCGTCGGCGGTGGGCCTGATCTGCACGAACACGGAGTTGAGCTTGCGCTGCACGGCCACGTCGAGCCAGGCGAGGTATTCGGCCTTCTGCTCGTCGGCGCTCAGCCCCGGCTTCGAGGGCCAGTTGATGTTGACGACGGAAGCGATCCACATGCCGCGCATCTGACGCAGCGGGGGGACGTAGTCTGCCTGGGCGAAGGCCGGCAGCGGCACGGCGGACGCGGCGGCGGCGAGAGCGAGACCCTTCAGGAGAGTCCTTCTGCTGGGCATGGGGGGTGGCCTCTCGACAATGGTTGTGTCGAGGGCGACGATGACAGAAAATTACCTTCAGATCAACAACCGTGAAGGAAAATGCCGCATGAGCGCAGAGCTGGTCCGACTTGCGATGACGGTGCTCCAGCCGGGGTTCGAAGGGACGTCGCCTCCCGACTGGCTGCGCCGCGCGCTGGGCGAGGGCCTGGGCGGCGTCATCCTGTTCGCCCGCAACTCCATCGGCGAGCAGCTCGTCCGTTCGGTGCGCGCCGAGAACCCCGGCGCGATCGTCGCGATCGACGAGGAGGGCGGCGCGGTCACCCGGCTCGAAGTGCTCGCCGGCAGCTCCTTCCCCGGCAACCGGGCGCTGGGCGTGGCCGACGACGTCGAGCTGACCGAGCGGGTCGGCCGGCAGATCGGCCGGATGCTCGCCGAGCTCGACATCTCCCTCGACTACGCCCCCTCGGCCGACGTGAACGCCAACCCGGAGAACCCGGTCATCGGCGTGCGCTCGTTCGGGCCCGACCCCGAGCTGGTCGCCCGGCACACCGTCGCGTACGTGGCCGGGGTGCAGGGCGCGGGCGTGGCCGCCTGCGCCAAGCACTTCCCCGGGCACGGCGACACGACCACCGACTCCCACCTGGCGCTGCCCACCGTGCACGCCTCGCGGGCGGTGCTCGACGAGCGCGACCTGCCGCCGTTCCGGGCCGCCATCGCGCACGGGGTGCGCTCGATCATGTCCGGCCACCTGCTCGTGCCCGCGCTCGACCCGTCGATGCCGGCCACGCTCAGCCACAGCGCCCTGACCGACCTGCTCAGAGGGGAGCTCGGCTTCGACGGCGTGGTGGTCACCGACGCGATCGAGATGCAGGCCGTGGCCGCCATGTTCGGCCCCGGCGAGATCGCGGTGCGCGCGCTGGCCGCCGGCGCCGACACCATCTGCGCCGGCCGGGCCGACGAGCGGAGCCTGCACGAGATGCGCGACGCCGTCGTCGAGGCGGTGCGCACGGGCCGGCTGGCCGAGGAGCGGCTGGCCGAGGCGGCCGGCCGGGTGCTCGCCCTGTCCGCCTGGTACGCCGAGCGCTCCGAACTGCGCGACAAGGCCCGCGCCGACATCGACGAGGGCGTCGGCCTGGAGGCCGCCAGGGCCGCGCTGACCACGACCGGAACCGCCGTGCTCGACCGGGGGCCGCTGGTCGTGGAGGTCAACACCCGGCTCAACCAGGCGGTCGATCCCGCCACGCCGACCGGCATCGCGGCGGCGCTGGCCGCCCGGCTGCCGAACACCGCCAGGGTGCGCCTCGACCGCGACGGCGAGCTGCCCGCCTTCGACGACCGTCCCGTGGTGCTCGTGGTGCACGACGCGGCCCGGCACCCGTGGGTGCGCGAGGCGCTGGCGCGGGCGCTGGCCGTCCGGCCCGACGCGATCGTGGTGGACACCGGCATCAGCGACGCGCCCGTCGGGGCCGCCCACCTCGCCACGCACGGCATCTCCCGCGTCTCCGCGCAGGCGGCGGCCGAATGGCTGACCCGTTGAACACCGAGCCCGCGAACCCGGTCGCCACCGTGCGGGCGGTGCTGCCGTCGCTGACCCCGGCGGCGCAGGCCATCGGGCGCATCATCCTGGACGACCCCGGGCTGGTCGTGCGGAGCACGATCACCGAGTTCAGCGCGGTGTCGGGCACCAGCGAGGCCACGATCGTGCGCACCGCGCGGGCGCTCGGCTTCGCCGGTTACTCGCAGATGCGCTTCGCGCTGGCCGCCGCCGTGGCCAAGCAGCCCGAACGCCTGGTGCCCGGCGACCTGGCCCCCGACGACCCGCTGACCGACGTGATCGCCAAGGTGGCGCGGGCGGAGTCCGACGCGCTGGCGGACACGGCGGCGCAGCTCGACCCCGACCAGCTCGGCGAGGTCGTCCAGGCCATCGCGGTGGCCCGGCGGGTGGACGTCTACGGCGTGGCGGCCTCGGGGCTGGTGGCCGCCGACATGTCGCAGAAGCTGCTGCGCATCGGCCTGTCCAGCCATCCGTTCAGCGACGCCCACCTGGCCCTGACCAGCGCGGCGCTGCTGCGGGACGGCGACGTGGCGGTGGCCATCAGCTGCAGCGGCGAGACCCCCGACGTGCTGGTCCCGGCCCGTACGGCGGCCGAGGCGGGGGCGCTGATCGTGGCCATCACCAACAACCCGCGCTCGTCGCTGGCCGACCTGGCCAGCCACACGCTGGTGTCGGCCGGCCGGGAGACCGCCTTCCGGCCCGGCGCGCTGGCCAGCCGGATCAGCCAGTTGCTGATCGTCGACTGCATCTTCGTCGGCCTGGCCCAGCGCACCTACGACCGGGCCGAGGCGGCGATCCGGGCCACCCGCGACGCGACCGACCGCTACCGCAACCGGTGACCGGCGACCGGCGTGACGGCGTCAGGCGCGGGTCACCGAGACCTTCGCCAGGTCGGCCTCGATGCGCGCCGCCGCGGCCAGGAGCTCGGGCAGCAGCCCGGTCCTGACCTGGTGCAGGGTGGTACGTCCAGCGTGCGTGGAGACGTTCACGGCGGCGACCGTACGGCCGGCGTGGTCGCGTACGGGCGCGGCGACGGACCGCAGGCCCTCCTCCAGCTCCTGGTCCACCATCGCCCAGCCGCGCAGGCGCACCTGGTCCAGCTCGTCCCGCAGCGCGCCGGGCAGCACGACGGTCCGGGAGGTCAGCCGGCGTAACGCGGCCCGGCCCAGGTAGGCGTCCAGGTCGCCGGGCGGCAGGGCGGACAGCAGCACCCGGCCCATCGACGTGCAGTAGGCCGGGAAGCGGGTGCCGATGCTGATCGACACGCTCATGATCCGGGCGGTGGCGACGCGGGCGACGTACACGACGTCCTCGCCGTCGAGGACCGCGACCGAGGCGGACTCGTGCACCTCGGCGGCCAGCCGTTCCAGGTGCGGGCCGGCGACCTCGGGCAGCGACAGGCCGGACAGGTAGGCGTACCCCAGCTCCAGGACGCGCGGGGTGAGCGCGAACAGCCGGCCGTCGTTGCGCACGTAGCCGAGGTCGGCGAGCGTGATGAGGAAGCGCCTGGCGGCGGCGCGGCTGAGGCCGGTCGCCCGCGCCACCTGGCTGAGCGTCAGCTCGGGCGCCGCGGCGCTGAACGCGCGGATCACCGCCAGCCCTCTGGCCAGCGACTGCACATGATCGACCATGGTGATCCCTTGACAGAAGCCGACAAGGGCGTAGTTTCCGCCATATGGAGCTGTTCGGACAGAGAATACCTGTGCGCATGGCGAACACCTAGGAGCAGCCGTGCGTCGCGCTCTCATCATCCTCGCCGCCCTGCTCCTGGCCGCCTGCGGCGGCCCGCCGGGCACGACGGCGGGAGGCAGGGACAAGGTCAACGCCGGAGTGATCGCGATCGTCGACACCGCGCCCATCCATCTGGGCAGGGCCAAGGGCTTCTTCGCCGAGCAGGGCATCGACCTGACGATCACCCCCGTGCAGGGCGGCGCGGCCAGCATCTCGGGGGCGGTCGGCGGGCAGTTCCAGTTCGCCTTCGCCAACACCACCTCCCTGCTGACCGCCAAGCAGCAGGGGCTGGACGTGAAAGTGGTGGCCAACGGCGTCTCCTCGACCGGGCGGCCGGGCGCGGACTTCAGCGCGGTGCTGGTCGAGCCGGACAGCCCGATCAGGTCGGCCAAGGACCTGGCGGGCCGCCGCATCTCGGTCAACCAGCTCAGGAACATCGGCGACACGACCATCCGGGCCTCGGTCCGCAAGGCGGGCGGCGACCCCGACGGCATCGAGTTCGTCGAGCTGCCCTTCCCCGACGCGCCCGCCGCCCTGCGCAGCGGCCGGGTGGACGCCATCTGGGTGGTCGAGCCGTTCGTCAGCCAGGCGATCAGCCAGGGGGCGCGGCCGGTGGCCTGGAACTTCGCCGAGGCGACCCCGCGACTCACCGTCGCCATGTACTTCACCACCGGCCGCACCGACTCCGGCCTGACCAGGCGGTTCACCGCGGCGATGCGCAAGTCCCTGGAGTACGCCGACGGCCATCCCGACGAGGTGCGGCAGATCCTCGGGACGTACACGAAGATCGCGCCTGAGGTGATCGCGAAGATCCACCTGCCGAAGTGGCCGGTCGAGGTCGACAAGGCGTCCGTGCAGGCCATCGCCGACCTGGCGCTGGCCGACGGCGTGCTGACGAAGAGGATCGACGTGTCCGCGCTGGTCCCGTGAGGCGCGACCTGCTCCACGGGCTCGCCGGGCTGGGCGGCCTGCTCGCGCTGGTGGAGGCCGTGCCGCGGCTCGGCCTGGTGGACGAGCGGTTCCTGCCCCCGGCCACGCGCATCCTGGGCGCGCTCGCCGCCGAGCTGGCCACCGCCCGGCTCTGGATCGCGCTCGGCGAGACCATGCGCGGCTGGGCGCTCGGGCTGGCGCTGGCGTTCTGCGCGGCGGTCGTGGCCGGCGTGCTGATCGGGACCGTGCCGGGGCTGCGGGCGCTGACCGGCTCGACGGTGGAGTTCCTGCGGCCGATCCCGTCGGTCGCGCTGGTGCCGCTGGCCACGCTGCTGTTCGGCGCCACGCTCGGCTCGACGCTGCTGCTCGTGGTGTACGCCGCCTTCTGGCAGGTGCTCGTCCAGGTCCTGTACGGCGTCGCCGCCGTCGATCCCGTCGCCCACGACACCGCCCGCTCCTACGGGTTGTCGGCCTGGTCGCGGATCAGGCACCTGATGTGGCCGACGGCGCTGCCGTACGTGATGACCGGGCTGCGGCTGGCGGCGGCGGTGGCGTTCATCCTGGCGGTGACGGCCGAGCTGGTGATCGGCAGCCCCGGGCTCGGCGCGGAGATCCAGGTGGCGCAGAGCAGCGGCGCCGTGCCCGACGTGTACGCGCTGATCGTGCTCGCGGGCGGCGTCGGCATCGCGGTCAACGCGGCCGTGCGGCTGCTCGAACGCCGGGTGCTGGCCTGGCATCCGGCCGTGCGCTCGGAGGCGGCGGCGTGAGGGCGCTCAGGCTGGTCGCCCTGCCCGCGGCGCTGGTGCTGCTCTGGTGGGCGGTCGGCGGCAGCACGTTCTACCTGCCGGGCCCGGCCGAGGTGGGCCGGGCCTTCGCCGCGACGTGGTTGTCCCGGCGGCTGCTCGACGACGTGCTGCCGAGCCTCGCTCGGCTGCTGGCGGGCTACGCGGTGGCCGGGCTGCTCGGGGTGGGGCTGGGCGTGCCGATCGGGCTGTCGCGGCGGCTGCGGGCCACGCTGGAACCGGTGCTGGAGTTCTTCAGGGCCATCCCGCCGCCGGTGCTGGTGCCGCTGATCATGCTGCTGGCCGGGATCGACACGGCCATGAAGGTGCTGGTCATCGTGTCGGGCTGTGTGTGGCCCGTCCTGCTCAACACCGTGGAGGGCGTACGGGCGCTGGACGAGGTGCTGTCGGACACCTGCCGCATGTACGGCGTGCGCGGCGCCGCCAGGCTGCGCCGGTTCGTGCTGCGCGGCGCGAGCCCGCAGATCATGACCGGGCTGCGGCAGGCGCTGTCCATCGGGATCATCCTCATGGTCATCAGCGAGATGTTCGGCGGTTCCAGCGGGCTCGGGTTCACGATCGTGCTGTTCCAGCGGCAGTTCCAGATCGCCGAGATGTGGAGCGGCATCCTGCTGCTCGGGCTGCTCGGCCTCGGGCTGTCGCTGCTCTTCCGCCGCCTGGAGCGGTGGGTGCTGGCCTGGTACCACGGCGGCGGTGCCGCCCGTGCTTGAGATCCGCGGGCTGAACAAGGTCTACCGGAGCCCCGGCCGCCGGGTGGAGGCGATCGGCTCGGTCACCTTCGGCGTCGCGGCGGGCGAGCTGGTGTGCGTGGTGGGGCCGTCCGGCTGCGGCAAGACGACGCTGCTGCGGTGCGTGGCCGGGCTGCTGCCGGTCAGCGGGGGCGAGGTGCGGGTGGCCGGCGAGCCGGTGACCGGGCCGCCGCCGCGCATGGCCGTCGTCTTCCAGGAGTACGGCCGCAGCCTGTTCCCCTGGATGACCGTCCGGCAGAACGTCGAGCTGCCGCTGCGGGAGAAGCGGGTGCCGCGCGCGCGGCGGGCGGAGCTGGTGACCGGGTCGCTGGCGGCGGTCGGGCTGGCCGACGTGGCCGGCGCCCATCCGTGGCAGCTCTCGGGCGGCATGCAGCAGCGCGTGGCGATCGCGCGGGCCGTGGCCTACGAGCCGCAGATCCTGCTCATGGACGAGCCGTTCGCCGCCGTGGACGCGCAGACCAGGGCCGACCTGGAAGACCTGATCCTGCGGCTCTGGCGGGACCTGGAGGTGACCACGCTGTTCGTCACCCACGACATCGACGAGGCCGTCTACCTGGGGCAACGGGTGATCGTGCTGTCGTCGTCGCCGACGTCGGTCATGGAGGACCTGCCCATCGACCTGCCGCGCGACCGGGACCAGCTCACCACCCGGTCGCTGCCGCGTTTCGGCGAGCTGCGCGGGCAGGTCTACCGGCGGATCCAGCAGGCGAGAGGGGCACGATGAGCACAGTGAGGGCGGCGGCGTTCGAGGTGCTGCGGCGGCACGGCCTGACGACGATCTTCGGCAACCCCGGCTCGACCGAGGTGTCGCTGCTGACCGGGCTGCCGGACGACCTCCGCTTCGTGCTCGCGCTGCACGAGGGCTCGGTCGTCGGCATGGCCACCGGCTGGGCCATCGGGCACGCCGAGCCCGCGCTGGCCGTGCTGCACACCACGGCCGGGCTGGGCAACGCGGTGGGCGCCCTGGCCACGGCCCGGGTGAACCGGGCGCCCCTGGTCGTCCTGGTGGGGCAGCAGGACCGGCGGCACCTGGCGCTGGAGCCGTTCCTCGCCGGGCGGCTGGCCGGGCTGGCCGGCGACTACCCGGTGTGGACCGACCAGCCGGTGCGGGCCCAGGATGTGCCGGGCGCGCTGGCCAGGGCCTTTCACGAGGCGGTCACGCACCGGGGCCCCGCGCTGGTCGTGGTGCCGATGGACGACTGGGACGCGCCCTTCGCCGGCGAGACCCCGGCGGCCCCGGCCCGGGTGCTGCGGCCGGCCGCCGTGCCCGACGCCGGCCTGACGCCGCTGGTCGAGCTGCTGACCGGGGCGCGGTCCCCGGCAGTCGTGGCGGGGGCGGGGGCGTCCTGGGGGCCGCTGGTGCGGTTGGCCGAGCGGCTGGCGTGCCCGGTGTTCCAGGAGTCGTTCGGGGCGCTGGCGGGGTTCCCGCAGGACCATCCGCAGTACGCGGGGGTGCTGCCGGCCGACCGGGGGCGGCTGCGGGCCGTGCTCGCGCCGCACGACGTCGTGCTGGCCGTGGGCGCGCCGGTGTTCCGGCAGTACCCGTACGCGCCGGGGCCGCTGGTCGAGCCGGGGACGGCGGTCGCCGTGGTCACCGACGACCCGGCCGAGGCGCACCGGAGCCCGGCCGACCTGGCCGTCCTGGCCCCGCCGGGAGTCGTCTGCGAGCGGCTGGCGGCCCTGCTGCCGGCCCGTCCCGCCGCTCCGGCGGCCGTTCCACCGGCCCCGGCCCCGCAGGCGCCCGGCGGGGAGCCGTTGCGGCCCGCGTACGTGCTGCGCGAGCTGGCCCGGCGGCTGCCCCGCGACGTCGTGCTGCTGGAGGAGACGCCGTCGTCCCGTCCCGACCTGCACCGGCTCGTCCCGGCCAGGAACCCGCTGGGCTTCGTCTCGGCGGCCATGGGCGGGCTCGGGTTCGCCGTGCCGGCCGCGGTCGGCCTGCGCATGGCGCTGCCCGCGCGCCCGGTGGTCGCGGTCGTGGGCGACGGCTCGGCGCTGTACGGCGTGCACGCCCTGTGGAGCGCCGCCCACTACCGGGTGGGCGCGCTGTTCGTCGTGCTCGCCAACGGCCGCTACGCGGTCATGGACCGGCTGGCCGACCGGCAGGGCGGCAAGGCCCCCTGGCCCCCGTTCGCGGAGGTGGACATGGCCGCGCTGGCCAGGTCGCTGGGCTGCCCCGCCCGGCGGGTGGACGGCCCGGCCGAGCTGGGGGCCGTGCTCGACGAGGTGATCCCGTCGCTGGCCGCCCGCGAGGAGCCCCTGCTGCTCGACGTCACCGTGGCCGTGGACCGGGACTTCCAGCCGTGAGCCGGCTCACCAGGCCGGAGGGCGGCGACCGCCGTCGGCTGCCGGGTCGAAGCAGAGCTCGGGGGCGGCGTCCGGCTTGAAGACCTCGTCCAAGGCCCACCGCTCGTACGGGCGGGCGCACGGCGGCGCGCCGGCGATGGCCAGCTCGCGGGCGTCGAGGTCCATGACGACGGAGTAGACCGTGAGGCACTGCTCGGCCGGGCCGGCGTCGGGGTCGAGGTGGCGGCAGACGCCGTCGGGGAAGGAATAGTGGTCGCGCAGGGCGGCGACGACGTGTTCGAGGCCGACCGCGCGCTCGGCGGCGGTGTCCTCCAGCAGGTGGCGCACGCGCTCGGCGCGCAGCAGGGTGAGGCCGGACCTGGCCGCCTTCATGTCCTCCAGCGGCAGCTCGGCCTCGAAGTGGTTGGCGTGGGTGAGCAGGCCGTCGCGCGGCAGCAGCGCGCCGAACGTGCCGGGAGCCATCTCCAGGTCGATGGCCTCGCCGCCGGCGTCGGCGACGAGCAGGTTGCCCGAGGAGACGCGCGGCACGTCGAGCACCTTGCGGTGGGCCCGGCTCATGCGGTCGGACTGCAGCACCCCGCGCAGCAGGAAGTGGTACGGGACCCCGGCCCCGGCGTGGTCGCGGTCGGACTGCAGGCGGTTGGCGCACACCCCGAGCCCCGCCGAGTTGAGCCCGGACTTGGCGAGCATGCCCGCCTCGGCCAGCGTGAGCACCGCGAACCCCTCGGTGTCGCGGGTGGCCAGCAGGAAGGTGACCGCGCCCTGCTCGGGATGCCAGTCCCAGTTCTGGGCGAGCAGGGTGTGGCCGTCGCGGGTGTACTTGGGCAGGACGGCCAGCGAGGTGCAGCCGTCGTCGTGGTAGCCGGTGCCGTCGAGCAGCTCGGTACGGGCGTTGAGCGCGGCGATGTGCTCGACCGGCCGGCCCGCGCCCGCCGCCAGGCCCTCCAGCATGGCGGCGATGCTCGGGTCGTACGCCCTGGCCACGTCGAGGAAGGTCTGGCCCCAGCGCAGCACGTCGGCCGAGGACAGGCCGGACTTGTCACGGAAACGCCGCAGGTAGGTCTCGACGCTCCGCGCGACCAGGTCGGCGGTGCGGCGGCCGACCTCGGCCCCCATCTCCTCGTAGGTGCCCTCGACGGCGATGAG
Source organism: Nonomuraea sp. NPDC049684 (assembly GCF_044465345.1). Taxonomy (NCBI): domain Bacteria; kingdom Bacillati; phylum Actinomycetota; class Actinomycetes; order Streptosporangiales; family Streptosporangiaceae; genus Nonomuraea; species Nonomuraea sp. NPDC049684. The sequence continues at coordinate 864,860 of NZ_JBITLO010000002.1, forward strand.
CGGGGTTTCCATGAATCGGCCTTCCGTGATGGGGGTGGGGCTCGCTCTTCTTCCCATTCCCCCCATCAGGGCTTCATCCCCCACCAATCAGGAACGCTCGGCGGCCTCCACGACGTTGGACAGCAGCAGCGCGCGGGTCATCGGCCCGACCCCGCCCGGGTTGGGGGTGAGGAAGCCGGCGACCTCCTCGACGTCGGGGGCCACGTCACCGGCGATCTTGCCGTGCACCCTGGAGACGCCCACGTCGAGGACGGCCGCGCCGGGCTTGACCATGTCCCGCGTGATGAGCTCGGGCACGCCGGCCGCGGCCACGACGATGTCGGCGCGGCGGACGTGGGCGGCCAGGTCGCGGGTGCCGGTGTGGCAGAGGGTCACCGTGGCGTTCTCGCTGCGGCGTGTCAGCAGCAGGCCGAGCGAGCGGCCGACGGTGATGCCGCGGCCCACCACGACGACGTCGGCGCCCTTGATCGGCACGTCGTACTCCTGGAGCAGCAGCACGATGCCGTGGGGCGTGCAGGGCAGGGGCGCGTCGACCATGTGGACGAGGCGGCCGAGGTTGACCGGGTGGAGGCCGTCGGCGTCTTTGGCCGGGTCCATGCGCTCCAGCAGCGCCATCGTGTCGATCTGCTTCGGCAGCGGGAGCTGGACGATGTAGCCGGTGCAGGCCGGGGACGCGTTGAGCTCGTCGACGGCCGCCTCGACGTCCTTCTGGGTGGCGGTGGCCGGCAGGTCGACGCGGATGGAGGCGATGCCGACCTCGGCGCAGTCGCGGTGCTTGCCCGCGACGTAGATCTGGCTGCCCGGGTCGTCGCCCACCAGGACGGTGCCCAGGCCGGGCGTGATGCCGCGGTCCTTGAGCGCGGCCACCCGGGTCGCGAGGTCTGCCTTGATCCTGGCGGCTGTCGCCTTGCCGTCGAGTTTCACTGCGCTCATGCCGTCAATCCTTCCATGACTGCCCGGCTTCCCTGCACCGGCCGCGCGTCCGTCCACAGTTTTTCCACAGATGGGAGGCAGGCGGCGTCCGTTGTCCACAGGGAACCGATGACATCGTTGTCATCGATCAAGGAAGGGCATATCGTGTCGGGCGCCGGCACCCTGTCCTACGGAGGTTCCCCTTGCGCGCCCGCTTCCCCCTGTCACGCCTCGGCGGCCTCCGCCGGCCCGGCCCCCAGGCACACGGATGAGCTGCGTACTCGCCGTCGACATCGGCGGCACCAAGCTCGCCGCCGCGCTGGCCGACGAGACCGGCTCCCTGCTGCGCTCCGCCACGCGGCCCACGCCGCGCGCCGACGTCATGTCCGCCCTGGCGGCCCTGGTCGCGGAGGTGACCGGCGAAGGCCCGCCGCCGCACGCCGTCGGCGTCGGCTGCGCGGGCCCGCTCGACCTCACCACGGGCACGGTGAGCCCGGTGAACATGCCGAGCTGGCGCGGTTTCCCGCTGCGCGCGGAGCTGGAGCGGCTGACCGGCCTGCCCGTGGTGCTGGCCGGCGACGCCCAGTGCATGGCGCTCGGCGAGCACTGGCTGGGCGCCGGGCAGGGCAGCGCGTCGCTGCTCGGCGTCGTCGTGTCCACCGGCATCGGCGGCGGCCTGGTGATCGGCGGCGCGCCGCTGCTCGGCCCGGCGGGCAACGCGGGGCACGTCGGCCACATGAGCGTCGATCCCGGCGGCGAGCGCTGCGAGTGCGGCGGCCGGGGCTGCGTCGAGCGCTACTCCAGCGGCCCCAACCTGGCCCGCTGGGCCCTGGAGAACGGCTGGGCGCCCGCCGGCGACCGCGACGCCAGGGCGCTGGCCGCCGACGCCTCCGCCGGGCATCCGGTGGCGCTGGCGGCCTTCGAGCGCGGCGCCAGGGCGCTGGCCGGTCTGATCGCCTCCACGGCGGCGGCGGTCGAGCTCGACACCGTGGTCATCGGCGGCGGCGTGTCGGCGGCCGGCGCGGTGCTGTTCGGCCCGCTGGAGCGGGCGCTCGACGACGTCGCGGGGCTGGCGTTCGTCCGGGCGGTCCGGGTGCGGCCGACCACGCTGGGCGTGCGCGCGGGCCTGGCCGGGGCGGCCCGGCTGGCCTGGCGGCTGTCCGGCTAGTCGCGCTCGGCGAAGCGGGCCTCGCGGCGCTCGATGATCCGGCGGGTGTACGGGATGAGCTCGACGACCCGGCTGCCGAGGTAGGCACCGATGAAGGCGAGGACCAGCAGGACGAACGGGCTGGTCGAGAAGCCGTTCATGGTCACGAAGGCATGCAGGGTCGCGTCGAGCATGGAAACTCCGGGGGAATGAGCACAGCAGGGCGGCAATCAGGGTAACCGGGGAGTGCCGATGCTCGCCGCCAAAACGGATAAAGGGCAACAAGTGGATCTCTTGTTGCCCTTTATCCGATGAATCGGTGATCAGTGGAAGAAGTGGCGGGTCCCGGTGAAGTAGAGGGTGACGCCCGCCTGCTCACAGGCGTCGATCACCTCCTGGTCCCGGATCGAGCCGCCCGGCTCCACGATCGCCTTGACCCCGGCCTCGATCAGCACCTGCGGCCCGTCGGCGAACGGGAAGAACGCGTCGGAGGCGGCGACCGAGCCGGCCGCCCGCTCCCCCGCCCGGCTCACCGCGAGGCGGCAGGAGTCGACCCGGTTGACCTGGCCCATGCCCACTCCCACCGTGGCGCCGCCGGCGGCCAGCAGGATCGCGTTCGACTTCACCGAGCGCGAGGCGCGCCAGGCGAAGGCCAGGTCGGCCAGCAGCTCGGGCGAGGCGGCCGCGCCGGTCTTGAGCTCCCACGCCGCCGGGTCGTCGCCGCCGGCGTCGATCCGGTCGACCGCCTGCAGCAGCAGGCCGCCGTCGACGCGGCGGAACTCCAGCGGCTGGGACGGCCCCTCCGGGCAGCGCAGCAGGCGCAGGCTCTTCTTGGCCCGCAGCACCTCCAGCGCCTCCGCGCTGAAGCCGGGGGCCACGACGACCTCGGTGAACACGTCGGCGATCTGCCGGGCCAGCTCGACGGTGACCTCGCGGTTGACCGCGATCACGCCGCCGTAGGCCGAGACGGGGTCGCAGGCGTGGGCCTTGCGGTGGGCCTCGGCCACATCGGCGCCGACGGCGATGCCGCACGGGTTCTGGTGCTTGATGATCGCCACGCACGGCTCGGCGAAGTCCCAGGCCGCCCGCCAGGCCGCGTCGGAGTCGAGGTAGTTGTTGTAGGACATCTCCTTGCCGTGCAGCTGCTCGGCGTTGGCCAGGCCGCCGGAGCCGGCGGTGTAGAGGGCGGCGCGCTGGTGCGGGTTCTCGCCGTAGCGCAGGGTCGCCTTGCGCTCGTACGCGACGCCGGTGAACTCGGGGAACTCCTCCTCCCCGCCCGCGTACGGCCCGGCGAACCAGTTGGCCACGGCCACGTCGTAGGCGGCGGTGTGGGCGTAGGCGACACCGGCCAGGCGGCGGCGCTCGTGCAGCGTGAACCCGCCCTCGTCGAGCGCGGTGAGCACGTCGCCGTAGGCGGCGGGGTCGACCACGACCGCGCAGGTGGCGTGGTTCTTGGCGGCGCCCCTGATCATCGCGGGCCCGCCGATGTCGATCTGCTCGACGCACTCCTCGTCGGAGGCCCCGGAGGCCACCGTCTGCTGGAACGGGTAGAGGTTGACCACCACGAGCTGGAACGGGTCGATCTCCAGCTCGTCGAGCTGGGCCACGTGGCTGGGCTTGGTGAGGTCGGCCAGCAGGCCGGCGTGCACGCGCGGGTGCAGCGTCTTGACCCGGCCGTCGAGGCACTCGGGGAAGCCGGTGAGCTGCTCCACCTTGGTCACCGGGATCCCGTGGGACGCGATCGCGGCGGCCGTGCCGCCTGTCGACACGATCTCCACGCCGGCGCCGTCGAGTGCCCTGGCCAGCTCTTCGAGCCCGGACTTGTCGTAGACAGCGATCAGCGCGCGCCGGATGGCGATGCGAGTCACGTGCTTTCCCCTCCTGATTGGTTGCCGATGCGGACGGTGCGTCCGCTGACCGTCCAGCCCTCGCGGGCCATCCGGCCGACGATGTCGACGAGCAGGCGGCGCTCGACGGTCTTGATGCGCTCGTGCAGGACCGGCTCGTCGTCATCCGGCAGCACGGGCACCGCCTCCTGGGCGACGATCGGCCCCGTGTCGATCCCGGCGTCGGCCAGCATCACGGTGCAGCCGGTCACCTTCACCCCGTGGGCCAGCGCGTCGCGCACGCCGTGGGCGCCGGGGAAGGACGGCAGCAGCGCCGGATGGGTGTTGAGCACGGGGAACGCGTCGAGCGTGGGCGCACCCAAAATCTTCATGAAGCCCGCCGACACCACCAGGTCGGGCTCGTACGATGCGATCCTGGCGGCAAGAGCGGCATCCCAGTCCGCCCGAGTCGCATGATCGCCCAGCTTTTCAACAAATGTCGGGACATTTGCCCTGGTGGCCCTGGCCAGGCCCTCTATGCCGTCCCGATCCGCGCCCACCGCCACCACGCGCGCACCGTACGACGGGTCGGCGGAAGCGTCCAGCAGGGCCTGTAGGTTGGTTCCAGAGCCGGAGACGAGGACGACGAGCCGCCCAGCCTTTGACACGCACACTCCAAAGAATGGAAACAGGGTGGGGCTGACAGGGTATCTGTTCCTCGCCCGGCGACGCAGAGGAGGTCAGGTGTCGACACCGGTGCAGGCACCGGCGGGTCAGCAGCCCGCCGATTCAGCGGGTCGCCGTGCGATCTGGTTGTCCATCGCGGCGCTGGCCATGACGTTCATGCTGCCGCTCGCCGGCCTGGTCATGGCCCTGTTCGCGCTCATGTCGGGCATCCGCGCGCTGCCGCGGCTGCGCAACGCCCACAAGCCCACGGGCACGGCCGTCGGCGGCATCACGATCTCCTCCATCGCGCTGGCCCTGTCGGCGATGGCCACGGGGATGCAGCTCTACCTGATGGACGAATACTCCGCCTACCAGGAGTGCATGAAGGGCGCGGGCACGGTCTCGGCCCAGGGCGAGTGCTTCACCCAGTTCCGCGACGCCGCGCAGCGCAAGCTGCCGCCCGACGTCCTCCAGCTGCTCGGAGCCATGCAGTCCTAGTCGCGGTCCCAGGCGTAGGGGTCGACGTAGATGACGTGACCGCCGCGGTCGTCGGACTCGTCCACGATGTCCTTGCGCGGCGGGCGGGCCGGGCCGCCTGAGGGCTCGGCCGGGCGCGGGCGGGCCTGGGCCAGGGTCTCGGCCTCGGCGGAGGCGTGCTCGTCCTGCCAGTCGTCCCTGATGACCGGGATCTCCTGGGTGTCGGCCTCGGTGGCGTCCATCCAGTGGCCGGGCAGCGGGCGCGGGTCGGACTCGGCCAGGCCCACCTTGCTGGCCGCCTTGGCGATGGCCGCGCCCGCCTTGCGGACCGGCGCGGCGGCCTTGTCGAGCGGCGCGCGGGCCTTCTTGTTGAGCAGCAGCAGGTTGGCCACGCCCGCCGAGATGCCGGCCGCCACGCCCACCTCCAGGGCCACCGACAGGGCCACCTCCCAGGGGGACGGGCCGATCGCCGACAGCCGGCCGCCGCCGATGGGCCCGCCGGACAGCGCGGCCAGCAGGCCGGCGACCAGGCCGGTGGAGACACCGGTCAGGAAGCCCCACAGGGGGGCGGCCTCGTACGAATGCGAGGGCGAGATCCGGGCCACGAACACGCCCGCCACCGCGCCCGCCGCGAACGGCAGCGCGATCACCGCCATCATCCACGCCGGCACGGGCCCGCTCTCGGGCAGCGCGCCCAGCAGCGGCAGGCTCGGCACCGTGCCGAGCTCGACGCCGGTCGGTGCGACCAGCGTGTCCGCGCCGATGGCGAAGCCAGGGCCGGCGATGTAGGAGGAGGCCCAGATCACGGCGTTGAGCAGGTAGAGGAGCTGGAGCAGCAACAGCAGCACGCCGCCGACGAAGCCCGGCGCGAGCACGTCCGACAGGTCTTTGACCTGGCCGAAGTTGAGCACGACCGCGACCAGCACCAGCCCCAGCCCGGACGCCAGCAGCGCCGTCGTGGCGACGGCCGTGCCGACCGTGACCGCCCGCAGCCGCTCGGGCAGCAGCTTGAGCATGATCCGCCACGGGCCGATCATGCGCGCGGTGGCCAGCGAGCCCGCCAGGAAGGCCAGCACGAAGTGGCTGAGCAGCGCCTCGCCGATGAACGGCTGGGTGATCTCGTTGCTGGCCACCAGCGCGATCAGCCCGGCCAGCAGCGCGTAGGGGGCCGCCAGCGAGACGCCGGCCTGGCCGACCAGCGCGAGCTGCGCGCGGCGGCGGGCGTTGGCCTGCTCGCGCGGGCTGTTCTTGGGCAGCCGGGCGGGCAGGCGCAGCCGCAGGTCGGCGTCGCGGGCCATCCACCGGCCGGCGCGGTAGAGCAGGAACGCGGGCAGCACCATCAGCCCGAGGGGCAGCAGCCCGACCCGGCCGCCGGGCATCGCGAACCCCGCGTGGTGCGCGGCCAGCCAGAGCTGCGCCGCCGCGCGGAACACGCCGGGCAGGCCGGCGCCGAGCGTGCCGCGCGGCGCGGCGATCCAGCCGACGAGGGTGAGCGTGGTGAGCACGGCCAGGCCGACGCCGAGCGTGCAGGCGGCGGCGAGCATGCCCGACACGGGTAGCGGCCGCCTCGTCTCGTCGTCGTCGGTCGAGACCCCGGGGAGCTTGCCGAGCACCGACTTGGGGGCGGTACGCAACTGGTCGAGAATGGCCGTCACAGATGCGATTTTCTCAATCTTTCCCAACCATCGCTTGGTTGACGCGCCGCAGCGGGTCCACTTTGTCGCCGTGAGCCGCCCGCGAACGCGCCTCTTCGCCGCCGTGAGCCCTCCGCGAACCCGCCTCGCCCCCTTTCCGTGCCCTTTACCCGCCGCCCGGCGGGCCCTGGGACGCCCGGCGGCATGGAAAAGCCCCGCATGGCGGCGGCCAGGCGGGGCTTTTCCATGCGTGACTAGCGGGACTGCATGATCTCGCGCATCAGGCGGGCCGTCTCGGAGGGGGTCTTGCCGACGCGGACGCCGACCTTCTCCAGGGCCTCCTTCTTGGCCTGGGCGGTGCCGGCCGAGCCGGAGACGATGGCGCCGGCGTGGCCCATCGTCTTGCCCTCGGGGGCGGTGAAGCCCGCGACGTAGGCCACGACCGGCTTGGTGACGTGCTGCTCGATGTAGGCCGCGGCCCGCTCCTCGGCGTCGCCGCCGATCTCACCGATCATCACGATCGCGTCGGTGTCGGGGTCGTCCTGGAAGGCCTGGAGCGCGTCGATGTGCGTGGTGCCGATGACCGGGTCGCCGCCGATGCCGACCGCGGTGGAGAAACCGAAGTCGCGCAGCTCGTACATGAGCTGGTAGGTCAGCGTGCCGGACTTCGAGACCAGGCCGATGCGGCCGGCGGTGGTGATGTCGGCGGGGATGATGCCGGCGTTGGACGCGCCGGGCGAGGCGATGCCGGGGCAGTTGGGCCCGATGATGCGGGTCTTGTTGCCCTTGGCCACCGCGTACGCCCAGAACTCGGTCGAGTCGTGGACCGGGATGCCCTCGGTGATCACGACGCAGAGCGGGATCTCGGCGTCGACGGCCTCCTTGACGGCGGCCTTGGTGTGGGCCGGCGGCACGAAGACGACCGACACGTCGGCGCCGGTCTGCTCCATGGCCTCCTTCACCGTGCCGAACACGGGCAGGCCCTCGTGCGTGATGCCCGCCTTGCGGGCGTTGACGCCGCCGACGACCTTCGCGCCGGAGGCGAGCATGCGGCGGGTGTGCTTGGTGCCCTCACCGCCGGTCATGCCCTGAACAATGATCTTGCTGTTCTCGGTCAGCCAGATAGCCATGACTCACGCACCTACCGCAGCGAGCTCGGCGGCCCGCTTGGCCGCGTCGTCCATCGTGTCAACCAGCTCGACCCGCGGGAGCGCGGCGTCGGCCAGGATCTGCCGCCCGAGCTGGGCGTTGTTGCCGTCGAGGCGGACCACCAGCGGGTGCGTCACGGCCTCGCCGCGGCTCTCCAGCAGCTTGAACGCCGAGACGATGCCGTTGGCCACGGCGTCGCAGGCGGTGATGCCGCCGAAGACGTTCACGAAGATCGACTTGACGCTCGGGTCGGAGAGGATGATCTCCAGGCCCGCGGCCATGACCTCGGCCGAGGCGCCGCCGCCGATGTCGAGGAAGTTCGCCGGGGACGGCTTGCCGGGGAACGCCTCGCCCGCGTAGGCCACCACGTCGAGGGTGGACATGACCAGGCCCGCGCCGTTGCCGATGATGCCGACGTTGCCGTCGAGCTTGACGTAGTTGAGGTCCTTCTCCTTGGCCTTGGCCTCCAGAGGGTCCTCGGCGGCCTTGTCGGCCAGCGCCTCGTGGTCGGCCTGGCGGAAGCCGGCGTTCTCGTCGAGGGTGACCTTGCCGTCGAGGGCCTTCACCTGGCCGTCGGCCGACAGGATCATCGGGTTGACCTCGACCAGCGTGGCGTCCTCGTCGACGAAGCAGCACCACAGCTTCTCGATGAGCTCGGCGGCGCCGTCGAGCGACTTCTCGGGCAGCCCGCCGGCCACCGCGATCTCGCGGGCCTTGGCGCGGTCGATGCCGTCGAGGGCCGAGACCGGCACCTTGGCGACCTTCTCGGGCGTGCTGTGGGCGACCTCTTCGATGTCCATGCCGCCGGCGGCGGAGCAGATCGCGAGGAAGGTACGGTTGGCGCGGTCGAGCAGGAAGGAGAAGTAGTACTCCTCCGCGATCGCGCTGGCCTCCTCCACGAGCACCTTGTGGACCGTGTGGCCCTTGATGTCCATGCCGAGGATGGCGGTGGCCTTCTCGACGGCGTCGGCGGCGTCGTCGGCCACCTTCACGCCGCCGGCCTTGCCGCGACCGCCGGTCTTGACCTGGGCCTTGACGACAACGCGGCCGGTCAGCTCCTCAGCCGCCGCCCGCACCTCCTCCACGGTGTTGGCGACGATGCCGCGTGGCACCGGGATGCCGTAGTCAGCGAAGAGCTCCTTCGCCTGATGTTCGAACAGGTCCACGAGGGTCCGTCCTTGCTTATCCGACTGATGTTCGACGGCCCGGGCAACTGCGCTTACGGTCGCGTCCGCTCGCCGCTCGTGTCGGCTTCGTGCCTCGCTCTCTCACGGCGAGCTCCTACGCTCAGGGGTGCGTGCCGGGCGTTTCCGCCAGTGAAGCCTAGCCCCAAGCTTGACCTGCACAGGTCATCGGGGCACGGTTCTTCCGCTATGTGACGGTGATCTCACTTCACCATGTCCCTCTCTGCACCGAAAGTGCACCAATTCGCTGCCTTATGCGGTGTCTGTCGATATATGGTCGTGATCTTCAATTGGCAGGATTCCTGCTCCCCTCATTCTTGATCTGAAGGAATCGGATGAAGCGAATTATCGCGGGCCTGGCCCTGGCCTCCGCGGCGGCGCTCGTGACCGCGACCCCGGCCCAGGCCGCGCCCGCGGATCCGGCGAAGGCGCTGAAGAAGCAGTACGTCGCCGGACACGGCGTACGGTTCACCGAGACGTCCCGCACCTCGATGGACGGCAAGAGCACCGGCGCCACGAAGACGTCCGGCGTTCTGGAGTTCGGCCGGTCCGGAATCGTCGCCTCGGACGTACGCAATCACGCCTCCGGCAAGAGCGCCGACCTGTACGCGGCGCTGATGCCGTCCCGGACGATCACCGTGGGCAAGCACGTATATGCGCAGGGCGGCATTTACAGCGAGGGTCTGCCCGAGGGCAAGAAGTGGGTGCGCTACCCCGACACCGGCCTCCAGATGAGCACCTCCAACCAGATGCTGGACATCTTCGAGCCCAAGGTGCTGAAGGCGCTCGTCTCCCACGCCGCGAGCACCAAGGGCGGCATCTACCGCGGCTCGGTCACGGTGAAGGAGCTCGGCAAGATCTACGGCCAGAACGTCGACAAGAAGGTCGCCAAGGTCAAGGTCTCGTACCTGCTCGCCGTGAACTCCAAGGGCCTGGTCACCAGGGTCGTCAGCGACTGGACCCTCGACTTCGGCATCCTCGGCGCCAGCCACAGCACGACCGAGACCCGCTACACCGGCTGGGGCGCCAAGGTCAAGGTCAAGGCCCCGCCGGCCGACCAGGTGGCCGACATCGCCGACCTCTCCGACGACAGCACCGTTCCGAAGGACATCCCGGACGGCTCACTCAACTCCCTGGGCAACATCAGGTAGCCCCCCTTCTAAGGACACTCATGAAGCGATTGCTCGCGGCCGCGGTGACGGCCGCGGCACTCATCCCGGCCGTCCCCGCACAGGCGGCCGTGGACCCCGTCACCGCACTCAAGCGGCAGTTCGTCCCGGGCCACGGGGTGACGATCTCCGAGACCGCACGGACCGAGTCGAAGCGTCCGCGCGACGGCGAGGTCACCCGCATGGCCGGCTCCGTGGAGTTCGGCGCGTCCGGGCCCGTCGCGGCCGACGTCGTGTTCAGGACGGTCGGCAAGGACGACAGCCGGCAGCGCTGGATCAGCGTCGGCGGCAAGGTGTACGTGCAGGCCGCCGACCTGGCCGACGACCTGCCCATGGGCCGGACGTGGGTGCTCATGGAGCACCTCAAGGGCAAGGTGATCACCTCGGCCCAGCCGGTCGACGTGCTGGCGCCCAAGACGGTCAAGGCCCTGGTCTCGCACGCCTCCGGCGTCAAGGACGGCCTCCGGCGTGGCGCGCTGACCCTCGCGCAGGCGCGCGGGGCCGGCGCGTACGAAGGGTTCTACTACCGGCTGGGCCTGAACGCCCAGGCGCTGCCCGACCACGTCGTGACCGGCCAGGACGTCACGCCTGGCGGGCGGAGCGTCGTCGAGACCCGGCTCTCGGGCTGGGGCGGGAAGGTCAGCGTCAAGGCCCCTCCGGCGGACGAGATCATCACCTACAAGGACTGGGTGGCCGAGAAGCGGGCGAGGGCCGAGAAGCTCCGCCAGGCCATCCCCGACGGTTCCACCAGCTCGCTCGGCCTGTTCGACTGAGCCGCCGAGCTGTCGACAACCCCCCTCGAACCAAGGACACAACCGCACATGAAGCGAACCCTCACCGGCGTCGCGCTGGCGACGGCCGCCGCCCTGGTGGCCGCCACCCCCGCGCTGCTGGCGGCGCCGGCCCAGGCGGCCGCGCCCAAGAACCCCGTGACCGCCGTGAAGAAGCAGCTCGTCCCCGGCAAGGGGGTGAAGTTCAGCGAGCGCATCAGCATCACCGACGGCACGCGCAGCGAGGTCTTCATCCGGCGCACGGGAACCTTCCAGTTCAGCAGGTCGGGGGTCGCCGCCTCGGACATCACGGGCAAGTTCGCCCTCAACCTGTCCGACCTGGGCGACGAGGCGCCGGAGGAGCTCAAGGCCCTCGCCACGCCCGAGCGCACGATCCGGATCGGCACGACGTCGTACCTGTCCGGCGGCATGTGGACCACGGTCCTGCCCGAGGGCGAGACCTGGTTCAAGGCCCCGCACGGCCCGACGGGCGGCATCACCGGCACGTTCGGCCAGCCGGTGAACGTCGCCGAGCAGGGCACGCTCAAGACCCTGATCAAGACCGCCAAGCCGGTGAGCGGCGGCTACGCCGGCACGATCACCGTCCGCGACCTGCGGAAGATCTCCCCCTGGTACCGGGCGACCGCCATCGACCCGCGCCCCACGGCCAAGGCGCTGAAGAGCGTCATCAGCTGGAAGCTCACCGTGAACGCGGCCGGCCTGCCGGTGCGCCTGGTGGCCACGTTCCCGCAGGCCGCGATCACCGGCTCGGGCTCCAAGAAGGACGGCGTGCGGGTCGACACCCGCTTCACCGGCTGGGGCGGCGCCGTGTCGATCAAGGCTCCGACGGCTGAGGACGTCTCCAGCGAGTTCGAGAACGGCAAGGACGACATCTCCTCCCTCGACCTGCCGTTCGGCGTCAGCGTCGCCAAGTAGCACCCGCCGGCGCCGCGGCCCGCGCCCGTCCCGTCGCCGCTTGGCGGGACAGGCGCGGGCCCGGCCCGCGTCCGCCGGACGTGGGTCAGGCGAGGCGGGAGTCGCGCAGGGCGGCCCACTCCAGCGAGTGCCTGATGCCCTCCTCGACGGTGAACCGGGTCTCCCAGCCGAGCAGCCGCCGCGCCCGGTCGCTGCGGGTGTACGCGCCCGCCACGTCACCGGGCCGGGCGGGCGCCTCGACCACGTCGATCGGCCGGTCGACGACCCGGTTGAACGCCTCGGCCAGCTCGCGGACCGTCGTTCCCGCGCCGGTGCCGAGGTTGATCACGTCGGCGTCCAGGGAGTCGAACCGGCGCAGCGCGGCCACGTGCGCGGCGGCCAGGTCCCAGACGTGCACGTAGTCGCGGATGCCCGTGCCGTCGCTGGTCGGGTAGCCGGTGCCGGTGATCGCGAACGGCACGCCGTCCTCGTACGCCTCGATCATCTTGCCCAGGGCGTGGCTGGGACGGCGCAGTTGCAGGCCCGTGCGCATGGCCGGGTCGGCGCCGATCGGGTTGAAGTAGCGCAGCGACAGGATGCGGATCGGCCGGGTGGCGGCGATGTCGGCGAACATGGCCTCGCAGACCGCCTTGGTCCGCGCGTACGGGCTCTGCGGGGCGAGCGGCGAGCTCTCGTCCACGGTGTGGTCGGCGCCCGCCTGGTAGATCGACGCGGACGAGCTGAAGATCATCCGCTCGCAGCCGTTGCGCAGCAGATGGTCGGCGAACTCCAGGCTCTTGGCGACGTTCGCGCGGTAGTAGCCGACCGGGTCCGCGACGGAGTCGGGCACGACGATCAGGGCCGCACAGTGGACGACGGCCTCGATGTCGGGGTGCTCGGCGAAGATCTTGTCGACGAGGGCGCCGTCGCCGATGTCGCCCTCGTAGAAGACCCGTCCGTCGGCGAACTCCCTGCGGCCCGTCACGAGGCTGTCGAGGATCACGGGCTCGATGCCGGCGTCGAGGCACGCCGACCCGATCGTGCTGCCGATATAGCCCGCCCCACCGGTAATCAATACGCGCATGCCCGAACCCTACGGGGATGTCACGAGGGTCGCGCGCCGTCCCGATGATCTTCGTGTGGTCCGGGCCGCGGGGACTTCGGGTCGATCTCCGGCTGGTCATGTCGGCCCAGCCGTGCGACATTTCCTGGTATGGGCAGGGACGTGCCAGTCGTCGTGTTCAGCCGGGACGATCGCCGGAAATATCGGGAAAAGGTGCGTCGATGTCTCGACGTCTTCGCCCAGATGTTGCGCGAGTCCCGCTTCGAGTTCGACCGCCCCCGCGCCGGCCTGGAGATCGAGCTCAACATCGTGGACGCCCGCGGCGAGGCCGCCATGCGCAACGCCCAGGTGCTGGCCGCGATCGAGCAGCCGGACTGGGCCACCGAGCTGGGCCAGTTCAACATCGAGATCAACGTCGAGCCCCGGGAGCTGACCGGCGACGGCCCGCTGCACCTGGAGGCGGACGTACGGAGGCGGCTCAACCACGCCGAGGAGCGCGCCCGCTCGCAGGACGGGCACCTGGTGCTGGTCGGCATCCTGCCCACGCTGCGCGAGCAGGACATCAGCGAGGGCACCCTGTCGGCCAACCCCCGCTACCGCCTGCTCAACGAGCAGATCTTCGCCGCCCGCGGCGAGGATCTGCACCTGTGCATCGAGGGCGTGGAACGCCTCGACACCCACGCCGACAGCGTCGCGCCCGAGGCCGCGTGCACCAGCGTCCAGCTCCACCTCCAGGTGAGCCCGGAGGCGTTCGCGCCGCACTGGAACGCCGCCCAGGTCATCGCGGGCCCCCAGGTCGCCGTCGCGGCCAACTCCCCCTACCTGTTCGGCAAGGAGCTGCACCGGGAGACCAGGATCGCGCTGTTCGAGCAGGCCACCGACACGCGTCCGGCCGAGCTGAAGACCCAGGGCGTGCGGCCGCGGGTGTGGTTCGGGGAACGCTGGATCACCAGCGTCTTCGACCTGTTCGAGGAGAACGTCAGCTACTACCCGGCGCTGCTGCCCCTGTGCGAGGAGGAGGACCCGCGGGCCGAGCTGGACCAGGGACGCATCCCCCAGCTCCACGAGCTGACCCTGCACAACGGCACCATCTACCGCTGGAACCGGCCCGTCTACGCCGTCGTGGACGGCGTGCCGCACCTGCGCGTGGAGAACCGCGTCCTGCCCGCCGGGCCCACGGTCGCCGACATCGCCGCGAACGCCGCGTTCTACTACGGCCTGATGCGCGTGCTCCCGTCGGCCGAGCGGCCGATCTGGAGCCAGATGTCCTTCCGCACCGCCGAGGACAACCTCGCCGCCGCGGCCCGGCACGGCCTGGACGCCCGGCTGTACTGGCCGGGGCTGGGCGAGGTGCCGGCGGCCGAGCTGATCCTGCGGCGGCTGCTGCCCATGGCGCGCGAGGGCCTGGCCGCGTGGGGGGTGCACACGCCGGTCGCCGACCGGCTGCTCGGCATCATCGAGGGACGCTGCCTGACCGGCCGCACGGGCGCGACCTGGCAGGTCGAACGGGTGCGCGCGCAGGGCGGCGACCGCCACGAGGCGTTACGCGCCATGACGTTGGACTACATCGACCGCATGCACGGCAACGATCCGGTGCACACTTGGGACGTGTGAACATCGTGCGACCCCGCCTCCTCGTCCTGGCCCTCGTCCTGTTGCTGGCCGGCTGCGGCCTCACCCGGCCCGCGTCGAGGGACGTGCAGGGGGCCGACACGTTCGAGGACGACATCCGGGCCGCGCGCACGCTCACCGAGTCGTTCTGGACGGAGTTCTTCGACCAGCAGGGGATGACATATCGGCCTATCGCCGACTTCATTCCCTACTCCGGGAGTTCGGGGCCTTCCTGCGGGGGCGAGCCGTCCGTGCCGAACAACGCCTTCTACTGCCCCGAGGGCCACTTCATCGCCTATGACCAGGCATGGATGGAGTCCCTGTGGAACGACATGGGCGACGGCTCGGTCTACGTGATCATCCCCCACGAGTTCGGGCACGCCGTCCAGGCCCAGCTCAGGACCGGTTTCGAGCTCAACGTCCAGGCCGAGCTGCAGGCCGACTGCTACGCCGGCGGGACGCTGGCGGCCCTGGTCGGCTCAGGCTCCCTGCGCGCCCAGCCCGGTGACGAGGACGAGCTCATGACCAGCCTGGAGGCCGCCGGCGACCCCACGGACGACTGGCTGAACCCCGCCGCCCACGGCACCGCCGAGCAACGCCAGGCCTCCTTCGCCGGCGGCTACGACGACGGCGTGGGCGCCTGCTGAGGATGTACGCGCGGGTCAACCCAGAGGATGATGTGTCTGATCATGACCTGCCCCTACGGTGGAGGCATGCCACTGGAGGAGATCGGCTGGCTGCGCAGAGGCGCGTGCAGGTCCAGCGACCCTGACCTCTTCTTCCCGCTCGCGCCCTCACCGTTGCAGGAGGCCCGCGCGAAGGCGGTCTGCGCCCGCTGCCCGGTCATCGACGAGTGCCGCTCCTACGCCTTACGGGAGGGCGAGACGGAAGGCATCTGGGGCGGCCTCACCCCCCAGGAACGCCGTCGCACCCGCTTCCCCGCGGGCTGGCGCAACTCCGCCGCCTCCTGACCCACCCCACCGACCACCCCGCCCCCGTCCGCCGTCCGCCGTCCGCACCGGATGGCGTATCCCCCTGTCCCCTGACGCCGTCCCGTCGGACGGTGTGACGCCCCCGCCCTCCTGACTCCGTCCCCGGACGCCGTCCCCGGCTTCATGGTGTGACGCCGTTGTGTTGTGGTGGGACGTAGCCTGCAGGGGTGCTGTTGCGCTCGATCGCCGTCCTCACCGCCGCCAACGTCCTCAACAACAAGATCGCCCCCAGGCTCGCCCCCTTGACGTCCGCCGCCGCCACCGCCGCGCTCGTGGCCATGGCACGCCGGCACGGGGTGTCGTGGCGTGAGCTGGGGTTCGAGAAGGCGTCCCGCGGAGCGGCAGTCGGCGGCGCGCTGGCCGCGGCGGTGGCCGCCGTCTACACGGTGGGCATCGCCGTGCCCCGCACCAGGCCGCTCTTCCACGACGAGCGCGCCCTGTCGCTCTCGCGCGCCCGCGCCCTGGAGGAGGCCCTGCTCCAGGTCCCCCTGGGCACGGTCCTGCTGGAGGAGGTCGGGTTCCGCGGCGCGCTGCACGGCATGCTGGCCCGCCGCCACGGCCCGGCCGCCGCCACGGCGGTCTCCTCGGCCCTGTTCGGCCTCTGGCACATCCTCCCGGCGATCGACATGGCCCGCGCGAACCCGGCGCTCGGCGCGCTGACCGCCGGCGAGCCGGCCGCCCGTCTCGACGTTGCGCGGGTGGTGGCGGGCAGCGTGGTGTCCACGGCGGCGGCGGGGGTGCTCTTCTGTGAGCTCCGGCGGCGCGGCGGGCTGCTGGCGCCGTCCATGCTGCACCTGGCGACCAACTCGCTCGGCTACCTTTTCGCAAGGATCTCGGCGAAACGCTGAAATCATCCCGGATGGGCAACCGGGTTGAGAGTTCTCCTCCGGACCGGGATGAGGTTTCCACCTCGGAAGATGAGGATTCTCCTCCGGGATTTGGAACGGTCCACAATGTGCCCGACTCGATGCTCTAACGTCTCGGCCACGCCCTGCCCGCAAGCACACCACTCGGGGAAGGGCGCTCCCCAAGATCACTATTTCTGATATCTCCGGAGGTACGGAGGTGGTGTTGCATGCGTACGGTGATCGACATCGACACAGGTCTTCTGGAACTGGCCCAGCACGAACTGGGGACCTCGACCGTGAAGGAGACGGTGAACGCGGCCCTGTCGGAGGTCGCAGAAAGGGCCAAACGCCGCGAAGCCTTCGAATACTGGCGCACCCGCGACAATACGCATCTTCTGGGTCCTTGGATCATGAAGCATGCGTGGTGACCACCGGAGTGGTCTACCTCATCGACAAGAGCGCCCTGGCCCGCATGCCGCATCCAGCGGTCCACCGGGCCCTCGAACCGCTCATCCTCGACAGGACGCTCGCCGTCTGCGAGGTCACGCAACTGGAGGTGCTCTACAGCGCCCGTGACCTCAAAGGCCACGAGCGGGACGCCCGCTACCTGCGGGAGGGCTTCCGCCTGCTGTCCATCGCGCACAAGAAGGTCGGGCCGCGGGCCCTGGAGGTGCAGGCGATGCTCGCCGGCAGGTCGCACCACCGGGCGGCCGGGCCGGGCGACCTGCTGATCGCCGCCTGTGCCGAGGTGCACCAGGCGACGATCCTGCACTACGACCGGTACTTCGACGTCATCTCGGAGGTCACCGGGCAGCCCGCGCTCTGGGTGGTGCCGCCCGGCTCGATCCCCTGAGCCGGGGCGGTCAGACCGGGTCAGGCCAGGCCGGGGTCAGCCAGGTCAGGCCGTGGGCACGACCTGGAAGCCCTCCGCGTAGTGGCCCTCGCCGAAGCCGGCCTGCTCCGCCCAGGCGGCGAAGCGGCCACGGACGAAGTCGACGAAGCCCTCGACGTGGGCGACCTGGCTGACGTGCGACTGCAAGGCCGCGAGCTTGCGGTCCATGACCGCGGTGACGTCCACCCAGTGGTTGGGGGTGGGGCCGCCGTTCAGCCAGACCTCCCTGACCGTCCACGCCTCAAGGCCCTCCTCGCGCAGCAGCTCGGGGAAGGCATAGGGGTTGCGGGCGTCGGGGTAGACCGCGTCGAGCGCGGCCCCGCCCACGGCCCGGTGGTCGGGATGGCTGGGCGCCACGAACTGGTAGTTGCGGTCGGGGTGGTGGGTGATGACCAAATCGGGGCGTACCTGGCGGATCACCCGGGCGATGTCGCGCCGGAGGTCGAGCGTGGGCACCACGCGGCCGTCGGCGTGGCCGAGGAAGCGCACGTCCGTCACGCCGACGGCCTTGGCCGCGGCGAGCTGCTCGGTCCTGCGGAGCTCGGCCATGCCGGAGTTGTCCAAGGTGCGCTCGTTGCCGCCGGCGTCACCGTCGGTGACGAGCAGGTACGTGACCTCCACGCCCCGCTCCACGAACAGCGCGACGCTTCCCGCCGCCGCGAAGTCGACGTCGTCGGGATGCGCGGTCACGACAAGTACCCGGTTGATCTCGGCTTCCGGCAGCATGGCTTCCCTTCCTGGACCCTGTACGGAGGACAACCGGCACCCCGTCGGAGGCATTCCGGGCGCCGTTTGTCGGTGGCGCGTCTTAACCTAGGTGGGTGCCGACCCAAGTCTCTGTTGACCACCCCTTGCTCGACGGCCTCAACCCCCAGCAGCGCGAGGCCGTGATCCATCATGGCAGCCCCCTGCTCATCGTGGCGGGGGCGGGGTCGGGGAAGACGCGGGTGCTCACCCACCGCATCGCCTACCTGCTGGCCGAGCGCAACGCCCATCCGGGCGAGATCCTGGCCATCACCTTCACCAACAAGGCCGCCCGCGAGATGAAGGAGCGCATCGACAAGCTCGTCGGGCCGCGTTCCAAGGCCATGTGGGTGATGACGTTCCACAGCGCCTGCATGCGCATCCTGCGGCGCGAGGCCAAGCGGCTGGGCTTCCCGTCGAGCTTCTCGATCTACGACCAGGCCGACTCGCAGCGGCTGATGGCGATGGTCTGCAGGGAGATGGAGCTCGACCCGAAGCGCTACCCGCCGCGTTCGTTCTCGGCGCAGGTCAGCAACTTCAAGAACGAGCTGGTCGACTACGAGACCGCGCTCGACAGGGCGGGCTCACACCTGGAGAAGACGCTCGCGCAGGCGTACAAGGCCTATCAGCTCAAGCTGACCGAGGCCGGCGCGATGGACTTCGACGACATCATCATGAACACGGTGACGTTGTTCCAGCTCTTCCCCGAGGTGGCCGAGCACTACCGGATGCGGTTCAGGCACGTGCTGGTCGACGAGTACCAGGACACCAACCACGCCCAGTACATCCTGATCCGCGAGCTGGTGGGCCATCCCGAGCTGCGCACCGCCGACGGCGACGTCGTGCGTTCGGGCGCCGACATGTCCGAGCTGTGCGTGGTGGGCGACGCCGACCAGTCGATCTACGCCTTCCGCGGCGCGACGATCCGCAACATCCTGGAGTTCGAGCGCGACTACCCCGACGCCCGCACGATCCTGCTGGAGCAGAACTACCGCTCCACCCAGAACATCCTGGCCGCGGCCAACGCGGTGATCGCGCGCAACGAGGGCCGCAAGCCGAAGAACCTCTGGTCCGACCAGGGCGACGGCCCCAAGATCGTGGGCTACGTCGCCGACAACGAGCACGACGAGGCCATGTTCGTGGCCCAGGAGGTCGACCGGCTCAGCGACGAGGAGGGCGTCAAGCCGAGCGAGGTCGCGGTGTTCTACCGGACCAACGCCGCCTCCCGCGTGTTCGAGGAGATCTTCATCCGCACCGGGCTGCCGTACAAGGTGGTCGGGGGCGTGCGCTTCTACGAGCGCAAAGAGGTCAAAGACCTGCTGGCCTACCTGCGGGTGCTGGCCAACCCGGCCGACGTCGTGTCGATGCGGCGCATCCTCAACGTGCCCAAGCGCGGCATCGGCGAGCGGGCCGAGGCGATGATCGAGGCGCTGTCCTCGCGCGAGCGCATCTCGTTCTGGGACGCGCTGCGCCGGGCCGACGAGGCGTACGGCATGGCGACGCGCTCGCTCAACGCGGTGCGCGAGTTCGTGGCGATGCTCGAAGAGCTGATCGCCAAGGCCGAGGGCGTGCCGCCGTCCACGCTGGCCGAGGAGATCCTGGTCGCCACCGGCTACCGCGCCGAGCTGGAGGCCTCCGAAGACCCCCAGGACGAGTCCCGCCTGGAGAACCTCAACGAGCTGGTCTCGGTGGCCTCGGAGTTCGAGGAGGCCAACCCCGAGGGCACGCTGGTGGAGTTCCTGGAGCAGGTGTCGCTGGTCGCCGACGCCGACCAGATCCCCGACGCCGACGGCGGGCAGGGCGTCGTCACGCTGATGACCCTGCACACGGCCAAGGGGCTGGAGTTCCCGGTCGTCTTCCTGACCGCGATGGAGGACGGCGTGTTCCCGCACGTCCGGTCGCTGGGCGAGCCGAAGGAGCTGGAGGAGGAGCGGCGGCTGGCCTACGTCGGCATCACCCGGGCGCAGAAGCGGCTCTACCTCACGCGGGCGGCGGTGCGCAGCTCGTGGGGGTCGCCGTCGTTCAACCCGGCCTCGCGGTTCGTCAACGAGGTGCCGGGGCAGCTCATCGACTGGCGTACCGACCCGGAGAAGTCGGCCTGGAGCGCGGCGACGCGGCGTGAGCCGGCCGCGCGGCCGGCGCCCAGGAGCGGCGGCGGGTCGCGGCAGGTCCTGTCGCTGACGCCCGGCGATCGGGTGACGCACGACAAGTGGGGGCTCGGCACGGTGGTGGCCGTGGACGGGGTGGCGGAGAAGACCAAGGTCAAGATCGACTTCGGCGCCGACGGGGAGAAGACGCTGCTGCTGGCGTACGCCCCCCTGGAGAAGCTCTGACCCTTGGGGGTCACCGGGCGCCCACCCCCGTCGGGGCCGGGCGCCCGACGGCGTGGGGCGGATCGAGGCGATGAGGTGCCGGGCCTCGACGGCGGGTCGAGGGGGTGAGGCATCTGGTTCGCGGCGGTGAAAGCCGAGCGAGGGCCGGGCGAAGGCCGAGCAAGGGCCGAGCAAGGGCCGAGCAAGGGCCGAGCAAGGGCCGAGCAAGGGCAAGGCGAGGATCGGGCGAGGGCCGAGCAAAGGCCGGGCGAGGGCAGGGCGCTTGAGGGCGGCCCTGCCGGTTCGCTGCCGGGTCAGGGCTTGAGGGCGCTGCCCTGCTTCCACTGGGTCCAGTTGAGCTGCCAGTAGCTCCAGCCGTTGCGCCAGTCGAGCTTGCGCTTGGTTCCGGTGATCTTGACGACGTCACCGCGCTGGGCGATGCCGTAGAACCACTTGGCGCCCTGCGGGGTGGCGCGCACGCAGCCGTGGCTCTGGTTGGAGCGGCCGAGGTACTGGTAGTAGCCGGCGCTCTGGTGGACGTACTCGCCGCTGTCGGAGATGCGCACCGCCCAAGGGATCTCCTCCTTGTAGTAGCGCGGGTCCTTGGGGTCGGTCACCCCCATCCAGGACGACGTCATCGTCTCGACGGACTTCTTGCCCATGGTGAGGTGCACGCCGCTGGTGGTGAGGTAGACGTCGACGCCGTTGCGCAGCAGGCCGCCCCGGCCGGCGCTGATCGCGATCTTCTTGGCGATCTTGCCGTCCCGGTAGACCTTCATCTGGTGCCTGCGGGTGTCGACGACCGAGATGTTCGCGGTGCCGACGGCGAAGCGGCGGGTGACGTCCTTGGCCTTGTTGCCGGGGAGCTGGCTGAGGCGCGCGGTGAACAGCACCTTCTGGTGCGGCTTCCAGTACGTCTTCGTCCGGTAGATGACCTTGCGGGCCGACACCCAGCGCCAGGCGCCCTCGACCGGTTTGTCGGCCTGGACCTCCAGCAGCGCCTCCACGGCGGCCTTGTCCTTCACATCCCGGTCGAACGTGACGATGATCGGAAAACCGACGCCGACTTTCTCCGCCGTCTCCGCCATGGGCGTGATGTCGGCGATGTCGAGCTTGACCTTCTTGGCCGGAGCCGCGACGTGGGCAGCCGCGGCGACGCCCACGGAGGCGGTCGTCCGGACCGCCGGGGCCTGCGAGGCTGGCACGCCTTCTGCCGAACAGGCCGCAGCCGAGACCAGTGCGGCCATGGCAAGCAACCGGGGGACGCGATTCAAGGGGGTTACTCCTGGATTATGTGCTTCTCCTTCCATGTGTGACTACTGAGACCCGTGATTCGTCTACGGATCGCCGTAACGACCTTGTAACGGTCCAGGAGGCGGGGTCAGACGAGGCGGCGCGCGGTGGCCCAGCGGGACAGCTCGTGCCGGTTGGAGAGCTGGAGCTTGCGCAGCACGGACGACACGTGCGTCTCCACGGTCTTGACCGAGATGAACAGCTCCTTGGCGATCTCCTTGTACGCGTAGCCGCGGGCGATCAGCCGCAGCACCTCGCGCTCGCGCTGGGTCAGCGAGTCGAGCTCGGGATCGATCGAGGGCGCCTCGGAGGAGGCGAAGGCGTCGAGGACGAACCCGGCCAGCCGCGGCGAGAAGACCGCGTCGCCGTCGGCCACCCGGCGGATGGCGTCGGTGAGCTCCTTGCCGCTGATGTTCTTGGTGACGTAGCCGCGCGCGCCGCCCCTGATGACGCCGATGACGTCCTCGGCGGCGTCGGAGACCGACAGGGCGAGGAAGCGGACCTGCGAGCCGGTGCTGAGGACGCGGCGCAGCACCTCCTGGCCGCCCCCGCCGGGCATGTGCACGTCGAGCAGGACCACGTCGGGCTGGTGCTCGGCGATGGCCTTGACCGCCGTCTCGACGTCCTCCGCCTCGCCCACGACCTCGATCGAGTCGCCCAGCTCCGCGCGTACGCCGGATCTGAACAGCCGGTGGTCGTCGACGATCAACACGCGTGTCATTGCTTGTCCACCTTCATCGTCAGCATCACTTCCGTGCCCTCGCCGGGCTCGGTGCGGACCCTGGCCGTGCCGCCGTGACGTTCCATTCTCCCGATGATGGACTCCCTGATGCCCATTCTGTCGAGGGGCACCGCCTCAAGGTCGAAGCCCTTGCCGCGGTCCTTGACGAAGATGGTCACCTCCAAGCCCTCCACCTCCGCGTAGACGGAGATGGCCGGGCTCTCAGAATATTTGGCCGCGTTGACCATCGCCTGCCTGGACGCCTTGAGCATCGCCGCCAGCTTGCCCTGCGGGTCGAGGTCGATGTCGCCGACGCAGACGACCTCGATGGGCACGCCGTGCGAGTCCTCCTCCTCGGCCGCGATCCGGCGTACGGCGGCGGCCACGGTGGCGTCGGCGTCCTGGGCGGGCTGGTAGAGCCAGTTGCGCAGCTCGCGCTCCTGGGAGCGGGCCAGCCGGGTGACCTCGCGGGGGTCGTGGGAGACGCGCTGGATGAGGGTGAGCGTGTGCAGCACCGAGTCGTGCACCATGGCGGCCACCTCGGCGCGTTCCTCCTGCCGGATGCGCTCGCGCCGTTCGAGCTGCAGTTCCTTCCACAGGCCGGCCAGCCAGGGCGCGGCGATGACCGCGATGCCGCCGACCACGACGACGGTGAACAGCAGGCCGGGCCTGGCCTGGGCCAGCTCGCCCTGGGCGTACAGGAAGCCGGCCGCGCCGATGACGACCAGCGTCACGCCGAGCAGCGTGCGCACCCGGTTGGTCCGGATGCTCTTGGTGGCGCCGCTGACCCAGTTCTTGCGGCGTTCGGGGTCGGCCTGCTGCCACAGGATGAGCGCGCCGATGCCGCCGACGGCGAACGGCAACATGCCGATCCCGCCCTTCGAGGCCCCGGTCAGCCAGCCGAACGCGGCCAGCGCCACGCCGATCGCGCTGAACGCGGCGAGCTGGCTCCAGTCGCGCTGCGGCGGCTGCCCCTCGTACGGCTCACGCGGAGTGATCATCCACAGCACGGCGTAGGCCACCATGCCGACCCCGTCCACGACGCTGAGCAGCACGAACATCAGCCTGATCACGACGGGATCGAGGGAGAGCTGCGCCGCCAGCCCCTGGGCCACGCCGCCGAGCAGGCGGCCCTCCATGGGGCGGAGCATCCGGCGATAGGGTCGATCGCCGGTGGGCTCGGCAAGTGTCTTCTGGTCTGCCATAACATCGCCATCGTCACATGTCGCGGGCACTTCGGGCATCAGGGAACAACCCCCAGGGTCGAGTCAGGGGTCTCCCGGATGCGGCCACCCCGCCCGACGGTCCACGATGGTTCCATGACAGAAGCTCCGCCCAGGCAACCCGCCGCCCCGCCCCGGGAGCTGCGACGCAGCAGCGAAGGGCGCTTCCTCATGGGCGTCTGCGCCGGTCTCGGGCGGCACACCGGCATCGACCCCGTGGTGTTCCGCGTGGCGTTCGCCGTGCTCCTGCTCGGTTCGGGCATCGGGATCTTCCTGTACATCGCGGCGTTCCTGCTGATGAAGGAGCCCAACGGCGGGCCGGGGATCATCGAGCAGTGGACCCGCCGCGACCTCGACGCCGAGGCCGTGATGGCGCTGCTGACGGCGGTGCTCGGGTTCGGCCTCGCGCTCAACCTCGCGACCGTCTGGCTCGACACCGGCACGCTGGTGGTCGGCGTGCTGCTGGCCGTCTCGCTGCTCGCGGCCCATTCCAGAGGCGTCGACCTGCGGGGCCTGGCCCGCTCGATGCCCGAGCGGCTCGGCCGCCGGCGCTCTCCCGACGCGGAGCCGTCCGCGCCGCCCTACGCGCCGCCCGCGGCCACGCCCCGGGTGCGTCCCGCCGAATCCGGCTGGTCCGGCCTCGGCGACACCGTGACGGCTCACCCTGAGTCCCCGGCCCCTGCCCCCAGGCCGACGGCCGCCGCGCACGCCGAGGCCGTGGCCGCGCGGCTGCGGGCGATGTCCGCCGGCCGGCAGGCCGAGACGCCCCGTACGGACCGGCCCGAGACCCCCGAAGCGGGACAGTCGGAGGCCGGCCGGGCCGAGATGTCGAAGATCGAGGCGGCGCAGGCGATGGAGGCCGCCGGCGCCGTGACGGCGGAGCACCGGCTCCCCCAGGACGCGACCCGCCAGGCGCAGGCCCCCGACACGGAGACCCCTGACGCGGAGCCCCCTCACGCGGAGGCCCCTCACGCGGAAATCCCTGACGCGGAGGCCCCGAAGACGCGGATCGAGGCCGCGCAGCCGCAGCCGCGGCCCCACACTCAGGCTCAGGCGGCGTCGCGGCAGGAGCCGCCCGCCTACCGCCCTCAGCCCAGGACCGCGATCGACTACAGCGGCTACGGCGAGCCCTTCGCCCCGAAGGGCCCCTACCGCCCGCTCGACCCGGCCAGGCGGGCCGGCCAGTCGCCCTACGACCCCGCCCTGTACGGCCGCCCGGCCCCCGCCCCGGCCCCGGCCCCCCGGAAACGACGCCCGAAGTCGTTCATCGGCGTCATCACCATCTTGCTCGCGATCATAGTGGGAGGGATCGTCGTGGCGGTCCAGGCCAGGTCGGCCGCGGGCGTGAGCCCGACCATCGTCGGCGGCGCCGTGCTCATCACCATCGGCGCCGGGCTGCTCATCGCCGCCTGGTGGGGCCGCGGCGCCGGTCTCGTCGCGGCGGGCACCACGGTCGCGCTGCTGATCGGCCTGGGGCTGATGCTGGGCGGCCTGCCGCGCAACTTCGGCGACTCCACCTGGTACCTGACCAAGCCCGCGGAGGCGGGCAAGGTCTACGACGTCGGCGTCGGCGACGGCCGGCTGGACCTGACGGAGCTGAAGGCGCTGCCGGGGACGAGCCTGACGTTCGACGCCCGGGTCTCCGTGGGCGAGCTGACGGTGATCGTGCCGCCGACGGCCAGGGTCGAGGTGCACGCGATGAACAAGGTCGGCGACATCAAGGTCGACCAGTCGATCAGGGGCGGCGTGGACGTCAAGTTCGACAAGGTGCTGGAGCCCGAGGTCGGCTCCGGGGACGAGGAGTTCACGATCGTGCTGAACCTGCGGGGCGGCCTCGGCGACATGGAGGTGCGGCGTGGCGCGTGACGTCGAGCGGGTCCGGCGCCTGCACCGGACCGACTGGATGGCCCTGCTGAGCGGCACGTTGTTCGTGGTGCTCGGCATCCTGGTGGTGACCCGCGTGCTCACGGACGCGCTGCTCCTGGTCGGGCTGACCGTGGTGGGGCTGGCCTTCGCGGGGGTGGTGGCGATCATCGCCCGGGTGGTCCGCGGCAAGTAACCCTTGACCGGGAAAAACACCGGCGTAGTTTCGGGTGTGTCCGCCTTTCCCCCTGCTCCTGAGGGAGGACGTATGCCCCGAATCACCGTCACCGTCGACGGGATCAAGTACGAGGAGGACGTCGAGCCGCGGCTCCTCCTCGTCCATCTACTACGTGAGCGGCTCGGCAGGACCGGCACCCCGGTCGGCTGCGACACCAGCAACTGCGGCGCCTGCACGGTGCTGCTCGACGGCAAGAGCGTGAAGAGCTGCTCCGTCCTCGCCGTGCAGGCCGACGGCGGCGACGTCGTCACCGTCGAGGGCCTGGGCGCGAACGGGTCGATGCACCCGATGCAGCGGGCCTTCCACGAAGAGCACGCGCTGCAGTGCGGCTACTGCACCCCCGGCATGGTCATGGCCGCGATCGACCTGGTCCGGGAGGACCCGGAGCCGTCGGAGGAGTCGATCAGGCACGGGCTGGAGGGCAACCTGTGCCGCTGCACGGGCTACTGCAACATCGTGCGCGCGGTGAAGCGCGGCGCGCAGGAGATGGGGCAGGCGGTGAGGACGCAGTGAGCGAGCTGAGCCCCGAGGCCGTCGCCGGGCAGATCGCCGGCAGCGGCCAGCTCAACGAGCCGGCCGGCGTGCACGAGGTGGGCCGGCCGCGCCGGCGCAAGGAGGACGCCAGGCTGCTGACGGGGCGTACGCGCTGGACGGACAACCTCTCCAGGCCCGGCACGCTGCACGTGATGTTCCTGCGCAGCCCGATGGCCCACGCCCGGATCACCCGGGTGGACGTGTCGGCGGCCCGCGGCCTGCCCGGCGTGGTGGCCGCGTTCAGCGGCCAGGACTTCGCCGCCGAGCAGGGCAGCCTGCCGTGCGCGTGGCCGGTGACCGACGACGTCGTCATCCCCGACCACCCGCCGATGGCCACCTCCGAGGTCCGGTACGTCGGCGAGGCCGTGGCCTGCGTGGTCGCGACCGACCGGTACCGGGCGGCCGACGCGCTGGAGGCCATCGAGGTCGACTACGAGCCGCTGCCCGCGGTGCTCGACATGACCGAGGCGTTGTCGCCGGACAGCCCGAAGGTGCACGAGGCGGGCAACCAGGCGTTCTCCATGAAGATCACCTCGGGTGACATCGACGCGGCGTTCGAGGGCGCCGCCGTCGTCGTCGACCGGACGTACGTGCAGCAGCGGCTCATCCCGACGGCCATGGAGCCGCGGGCGGTGCTGGTGGACACCGACGGCGACTCGTTCACGATGTGGACCTCCACCCAGATCCCGCACATCCTGCGCGTCATGCTCGCGGTGGTGACCGGCATCCCCGAGCACGACCTGCGGGTGATCGCCCCCGACGTGGGCGGCGGGTTCGGCTCGAAGTTGCAGGTCACCGCCGAGGAGGTGCTCTGCCTGCTGATGGCGCGCCGGCTGGGCCGGCCGGTCAAGTGGACGGAGTCCCGCTCCGAGGGCAACCTGACCGTGCACCACGGCCGCGACCAGCTCCAGCACATCCGCCTCGCGGCCGACGCCGACGGGCGCATCCGGGGGCTCCAGGTCGACCTGCTGGCCGACATGGGCGCGTACCTGATGCTGGTGACGCCGGGGGTGCCGCTGCTCGGGGCGTCCATGTTCAACGCGATCTACAAGATGGACGCCTACGAGTTCGGCTGCCGGGGCGTGTTCACCACCAAGATGCCGACGGACGCCTACCGGGGCGCGGGCCGTCCCGAGGCGACGTTCGGCATCGAGCGGACGATGGACGAGCTCGCCGCCGAGCTGGGCCTGGACCCGCTGGAGGTGCGCCGGCGCAACTGGATCAGGCACGAGGAGTTCCCGTACACGACGATCTCGGGGCTGACCTACGACTCGGGCAACTACGAGGCGGCCACGGAGAAGGCGCTGTCGCTGTTCGGCTACGACAAGCTGCGGGCCGAGCAGGCCGACCGGCGGGACCGGGGCGATCCGGTGCAGCTCGGCATCGGGGTCAGCACGTACACGGAGATGTGCGGGCTGGCGCCGTCGAGGCTGCTCGGGGCGGCCAGGTTCGGGGCGGGCGGCTGGGAGCACGGCTCGGTGCGCATGCTGCCGACCGGCAAGGTCGAAGTCATCACCGGCACGTCCCCGCACGGCCAGGGGCACGTGACGGCGTGGAGCCAGATCGTGGCCGACGCGCTGGGCGTGCCGTTCGAGGACGTGCGGGTGCTGCACGGCGACACGGCCGTCGCGCACAAGGGCATGGACACCTACGGCTCGCGCTCGCTGGTCGTGGGCGGCATCGCCGTGCTGCAGGCGTGCGAGAAGGTCAGGGAGAAGGCCAGGAAGCTGGCCGCCCACCTGCTGGAGTGCTCCCCCGACGACCTGGAGTTCGACGGCGGCGTGTTCAAGGTGCGCGGCACCGGGTCGGGCCGCACGATCCAGGAGCTGGCCTACGCCGCCTTCCAGGCGCACGACCTGCCCGACGGCGTGGAGGCGCGGCTGGACTCCGAGGCCACCTTCGACCCGGACAACTACTCCTTCCCGCACGGCACGCACCTGTGCGCGATGGAGGTGGACACCGAGACGGGCATGACCCGGATCCGCTCGTACGTGGCCGTGGACGACGTC
This sequence comes from Nonomuraea sp. NPDC049684, assembly GCF_044465345.1. Lineage (NCBI taxonomy): Bacteria > Bacillati > Actinomycetota > Actinomycetes > Streptosporangiales > Streptosporangiaceae > Nonomuraea > Nonomuraea sp. NPDC049684. The sequence continues at coordinate 893,052 of NZ_JBITLO010000002.1, forward strand.
GGCAAGGTGGTCAACCCGCTGATCGTCGAGGGCCAGGTGCACGGCGGCATCGCGCAGGGCGTGGCGCAGGCGCTGTTCGAGGAGGCCGTCTACGACCCGGAGGGCAACCTGCTGACCGCGACCATGGCCGACTACCTGCTGCCGTCGGCGGCCGACCTGCCGTCGTTCACGACGGACCGCACCGAGACCCCCGCGACCGGCAACCCGCTGGGCGTCAAGGGCGTCGGCGAGGCGGGCACGATCGCCTCCACCCCGGCGGTGGTGAACGCGATCGTGGACGCGCTGCGGCCCTACGGCGTCGGCGACATCCGGATGCCGTGCACGCCCGAGCGTGTCTGGCGAGCGCTGGAAGGAGCGCGGCGATGATCCCCGCACCGTTCGACTACGTGCGTCCCGACTCGCTCTCGGCGGCCTGCGCGGAGCTCGCCGCCGACGAGGACGCCAAGGCGCTGGCCGGCGGGCAGTCGTTGCTGCCGTTGTTGCGGTTGCGGCTGGCGTATCCGTCCAAGCTGGTGGACATCGGGCGGCTGCCCGGCCTGAACGGCGTGCACGACCGGGGCGACCACGTCTTCATCGGCGCGCTGGCCACGCACGACGAGGTCATGCGGTCGCCGGTGGTGAACGCCGGCGCCCCGCTGGTGGCGCTGGCCACGGCCAGGGTGGCCGACCCGGCGATCAGGCACCGGGGCACGTTCGGCGGCTCGCTGGCGCACGCCGACCCGGCGGGTGACCTGCCTGCCGTGGTGCTGGCGCTGGACGGCGTGATCGTGGCCGCGTCGGCGCAGGGCGAACGGGAGATCCCGGCCGCCGAGTTCTTCGTCGACTACCTGGAGACGTCTCTGCGCGCCGGGGAGATCCTGGTCGGGGTGAAGCTGCCGAAGCTGGGCGAGGGCTGGGGCTTCCACTACGAGAAGTTCCACCGGACCGCGCAGTCGTGGGCGATCGTCGGCGTGGCGGCCGCGGTCAGGCGTGCCAACGGCTCGATCGCCGAGGCCAGGGTCGCGCTGACGAACATGGGCCCGACCCCGGTGCGCGCCCGCGCGACCGAGACGGCGTTGCGCGGCGTCGAGCTCGGCGACCGGGTGCGGCAGGCGTGCGAGGAGGCGGCGGAGGGCACCTCGCCGCCCGCCGACCTGCACGCCCAGCCCGACTACCGCCGCCACCTGGCCCGGGTGCTGACCCATCGGGCAGTGCGCACGGCCGCCGGGACCCCCTGAGTGAGGCGGGGGCGCCTCTTCCGGGCGCCCCCGCCTCGACGTAGTGTCGCAACCAACCTCGGAAGGAGCGGATCGATGGCGATGCGGTTCGAGCACGAGTTCACTGTCCCGGTTCCGGTCGAGCAGGCGTGGGCGGTGCTGCTCGACGTCGAACGGGTCGCGCCGTGCCTGCCCGGGGCGACGCTCGACATCTTCGAGGGCGACGAGTTCACCGGCCGGATGAAGGTCAAGGTCGGCCCGATCACCGTCACCTACCGGGGCTCGGCCAGGTTCGAGGACGTGGACAAAGACGCCCACACGCTCGCCATCCAGGCGTCGGGCAAGGAGGCCAGGGGCTCCGGCACGGCCTCGGCCACGGTCAGGGCGCGCATGACACCGGCCGAGGGCGGCACGTCGGTGGCCGTCGAGACGACGTTCAACGTGACCGGACGGCCGGCGCAGTTCGGGCGCGGGGTCATGGCCGAGGTCGGGGCCAAGCTGATCGACAGGTTCGCCGGCAACCTCGCCCAGCTCCTCTCCGAGCCGATGGTGGAGCCGGTCGCCCCCCAGGCGCAGGAGCAGCCCACGGAGCAGGAGCAGGCCCCGGAGCAGGAGCAGGCCCAGGAGCAGGAGCGGCACCTGAGCGCGGTGGCCGTCCCCGAGCCGGACGTGCGGCCCGCGGGGACGCTGCGCACCTCGCGCACGCCCGACGAGGAGGCGCTCGACCTGATGGAGATCGCCGGGCAGCCGCTGCTCAAGCGACTCGCGCCGATCGCGGGCGGCCTTCTGGCGCTGACGATCCTCATCTGGGTGGTTCGTCGCCTTATGCGCTGATTTTCAGCAAAAACAGCATAAAGTCCGGTCACTTCCCACAATCAGCGGGAAGTGCCATTCCCGCAGGTCATTTCTGGGGGGACATGGGCATGCCGGACTGCAGCGTCGTCGTGATCTCGTACAACGACGCGGCCCGCCTGCCCAGGGCCGTGCGCTCGGTGTTGCGGCAGACGTTGCGCGACCTCGAAGTGATCATCTCCGACGACGCCAGCACGGACGGCACCCCCGAGGTGGCCGCGCGGCTCATGGCCGAGGACCCGCGGGTGCGCTACCTGCGCAGGGAGCGCAACAGCGGCGGCTGCGGAGCCCCGCGCAACGACGGCATCGACGCGGCCAGGGCGCCGTACGCCATGTTCCTCGACAGCGACGACGAGCTGCCCAGGCACGCGTGCAAGAGCCTGCTCACCGAGATCGAGCGCACCGGCGCCGACTTCGTGTCGGGCCAGATCTCCCGGCTGTTCGAGCGGGACGGACGGCTGCGCCCGTACTATCCGTCGCTGTTCGCCCGGCGGCGGGTGGTCGAGGGCATCCGCGCCGAGCCCGAGCTCTTCCTCGACTCCTTCAGCACCAACAAGCTCTACAACGTCGCCTGGCTGCGCGACAACGTGCTGCGCTTCCCCGAGGACATCCACTACGAGGACCACGTCTTCGCCACCGAGCTGTACGCGCTGGCCCGCCGGTTCGCGATCGTGCCGTGGGTGGTCTACCACTGGCACCGGGCGAGCTCGAACGAGTCCATCTCCCTGAGCATCGACGAGATGGACAACGTGCGGCAGCGGGTGATCGCGGCCCGGCTGAGCGACGACATCCTGCGCGGCTACGGCGCGCACGACCTGGTGCCGCACCGGCAGTACCGGTTCCTGCGGCAGGACCTGCGGGTCTACCTCAATCCGCTGCCGGCGCGCGACCTGGTGTGGGTCAAGGAGTTCGCCTCGGTCGTGCGGCCGTACCTGGAGGAGATCCCCGGGGCGGTGTTCGACCGGATCGAGCCGATGGACCGGGTCTGCTGCCGGCTCATCCTGGACGACCGGATCGAGGACCTGCGCGTGGCGGCCGGGTCGCTGACCGGCCCCCGGGCCGCGCCGCGGGCGGCCGTGCAGGTGGACGGGCGCACGTACTGGGGCACCACGGCCGCGCCTGGCCTGGACATCACCGCGCTGCGCCTGGCCGAGCTGCCCTACACCGACTCCCGGCTGCGGCACGAGGTGACCGGCCTGGCCACGAACGGCGAGCGGGTGCGGATGACCGTGCGCACCTACGACCCGTTCGGCGTGCTGCCGGCCGAGTGGGACGCCTACCTGGAGGCGGGCCGGGAACGGGTGCCGATCCAGCCGGTACCCTCGGGCGAGGGCGGCTACGTCAGCGAAGTCGTCTTCGCGCCCTGCGGCAGGAGCGACCCGCGCATCGGCTTCCGGCGCCGCTCCGACGGCCACGTCACCACCGACCGGCTGATCGTGGACCCCAACCTGGAGCCGATCGAGCTGCCCGGCTGCACGGTGAAGGCCGAGGGCTACGCCGCCTACCTGTGCGTGCGCACGCATTCGCGCACCCGCGCGGCGCTGCGGCGGGCGCGCCGGCTGCTGCTCAGGAAGCTCAACACGCCGGGCGTCAAGCTGCGCGCGTACAAGCTGCTGATCAGGGTGGTGCCGCGGCGCGACGACCTCGCCCTGTTCGAGTCGGACGTCGGCAAGGGCTACAACGGCAGCCCCCGGGCCATCTACGAGGAGGTGCGGCGGCGCGGCCTGCCGATCGAGGCGGTCTGGTCGGTCGCCAAGGGCCGCAAGAACTTCCCCGCCGACGTGCGGCTGGTCCGCCGGGGAAGCTGGCGCTACCTGTGGACGATGGCCCGCGCCGGGATCTGGGTGGACAGCCACGGCTTCCCGCTGGACTACCCCAAGCCGCCCGGCACCCGCTACCTGCAGACCTGGCACGGGCAGGGCATCAAGTCGATCGGCTTCGACGCCCCCGACCTGCGCGGCGACTTCGACCGGCCGCGCGAGCAGTGGCGGGCCGCCGTCGCCCGGTGGGACGCGCTGGTCTCGCCGAGCGCCGAGTTCTCCCGGGTGTTCCTGCCCTCCAACGGCTACGACGGCAAGGTCTACCGGTGCGGCACCCCGCGCTGCGACGCGCTGGTGCGGGCCGAGGCGGCCGGCGACGTGCGGGCCCGGCTGGAGATCCCGCCGGGACGCAAGGTCCTGCTCTACGCGCCCACCTACCGCGACCGGGACAAAATGAGCGGCCGCTCGGTACGCGCCGACCTGGACCTCATGGCCGAGGAGCTGGCCGGCGAGTGGGTGGTGGTGCTGCGCACGCATCCGGTCGAGAAGTACGACCCGCCCGAGCGGCTCAGGCACTTCGTCCGGCCGGCCGCGTCCTATCCGGAGATCAACGACCTGATGCTGGCCTCCGACGCGCTGCTGACCGACTACTCCTCCGTGATGTGCGACTACGCGGTGACCGGCCGGCCGATGGTGTTCCTCATCGACGACTGGGACGACTACCGGCTCTCCGAGCGCGGCGTCTACCACGATCTGCCCGCCATCGCCCCTGGGCCGTGCGTGACGACCACGGCGGAGCTGGTGGACGTGCTGCGGAACCTGCCCGAGGTGCACGCCGCCTTCGCCGCCAAGTACGCCGCCTTCCGCGCCCTGTGGTGCGCCGACGAGCACGGGGACGCCTCCGCCCGCATCGTGGACGACTTCTTCGAGGGGCGCGCGCGATGACCGTCGTCTTCGCCTGCCTGGACGCCGACACGCTCGGCGGCGTCCAGCAGGTCACCCACACCCTGGCCCAGGGCCTGGCGGAACGCGGCCACGAGGTGCACGTCGTCGGCCTGCACCGCGCCGCCGCGCCCTTCCGCTACGTGGACCGGCCGCTCTACCGGCAGCACGTCGTGGGCGGCCCGCTCGGCGAGCAGGGCCCGCTGGCCAGACGCCTGGCCGACCGCAGGGTGAAGGAGCTGCTGCGCGGCGTCCGCCCCGGGTACGCGGTGCTGACGTCGCCGTCGGTGGTGGCCAGGCTGTCGGGGCTGCTGCCCGCCGGGTTCCGCTCGATCGGCCAGTACCACGGCTCCTACGGCCACGCCCGCGACTGCTGGCACCTGGCCTCGATCAAGAAGCACTACCCCGGCCTCGATCAGGCGCTCTTCCTCAGCGACGACGACGCCTGGGCCTTCTCCGAGCACGCCCTGCTGCCCAACGCCTGGACGCTGCCCAACCCGCTGGGCTCCTGGCCGCGGGAGACGTCGGCGCTGGACGTGCCGCGGGTGCTGGGCGTGGGGCGGCTGGAGGGCGTCAAGCGGTTCGACCGGCTGATCAGCGCGTTCGCCCGCGCCGAGCCGCCGCCGTCCTGGGAGCTGCACCTGATCGGCGACGGCGCCGAACGCGAGCGGCTGCGGGCGCACGCGGCCCGGGAGGGCGTCGCGGACCGGGTGGTCTTCCGCGGCCTGGTGCCCGCTCACCGGATGCGGGAGGAGTACCTGAACGCCTCGCTGGTGGCGTTGACCAGCGAGCACGAGGGCCTGCCGGTGGTGCTGCTGGAGGCGTGCGCCCACGGGGTGCCGTCGGTGGCCTTCGACGTGTCGGGCGGCGTGCGCTCGGCGGGCCCGGTACGGGTGCCGCCGGGGGACGTGGACGCGTTCGCCGCCGAGCTGAGCGCGCTGATGGGGTCGGCGCCGGAGCGGCGGCGGCTGGGGGCCGCCGCCCGCGCACGGGCCGAGGCGTTCCGCCTCGACCACGTGCTGGACCGCTGGGAGCGGCTGTTCGCGCACATCCGGCGCTAGACGGTCACCTCGGGACGCTGCTGCGGGATGCCGGCCAGCGACTTCTGCGTGGAGGTGAGCAGCGCGCCGACCGGGCTCGGCTCGCGCAGCCGGTTGAAGCGGTCGCGCATGGCCTTGCGCGAGCGGCTGGCCTTGCGCTTCTGCATGGTCTTCTGGCAGGCCGTCACGTGCTCCTTGGCCGGCCTGGGCGCGCCGGTCAGCTCGTAGCCGTTGGCCTGGAGCCGCTCGCCGAGCACGTGCTCGCAGAGCGCGATCTCCCAGTCGTCCAGGCGGTTGGCCCAGCTCCCGACCCGGCTGCGGGTGACCTCGCGGTGGGTGTTGCTGTGCCACACCTTGTGCTGCGGGACGGCCTGGACGGCGGCCTCGCGCGGGGAGATCATCGACGGCGCGAAGTCCTCCTCCAGGAAGTGGCAGAGCTTCTTCATCTCGGTCATCGGGTCGTCGGTGAGGTCTTCGTAGCGCAGCTCGTAGTAGGTGTCGTCGGGCAGCGTGCGCCGCAGCCGCTCGCCGGCGTCGATGGCCTCGGCCCAGGTGGAGATCGCGTGGAAGGAGTCCAGCGTGTACCAGGGCATCTCCTTCAGCGAGGCCACGCAGTCGCGGCCGTCCCTGACCAGGTGGATGAACTGGGCGTCGGGGAAGAGGCGCAGCAGCAGGTCGGTCTGCTTGACGTAGCTGGGCCTCTTGTCGCCCCAGCGGGCCTTGTCGAAGCGGTCGGCGTACATGCGGAAGGCGGTGCCGATGACCGAGCCGAGCGAGCCCGGCCCCTCCACGGCCTGCCGGATGAACTCGTCCTTGTCGATCTTGAGCTCGCGGAACTTCGTGCTGCGGTCGGTCGCGATCCACTGCGCCAGTGCCTTGCGCCGCTGGGGGACCCGCAGGTCGCCCCATGTGCGGCGCCGGTAATAAGCGGGAACGAGGAAGCGCGTCTCCGGCGGCACCGCCATGCGCGGGTGCGAGTGGAGCATGAGCTGGAGCATCGTGGTACCGGACCGCGGGCATCCAATGACGAAGACTGGCCGGTCGGACATTTCGTACTAACCCCCGAAAACTTAGACGAGAACGTGCTCTCGGCTCTCCTGGGAGGGCACGCTGTGCCTGCGCGTGAAGAGCCACATCCGGTAGACAAGGAAGATCTCGTTGGCCAGGAGCAGGACGCCGGCGGCCATGGCGAGCGGGATCAGCGCCCACGCCCCCGCGAGCGGCGCCACCACGAAGACCGCGGCGTGGAACTCGATGCCGCTGATCAGGTGCGAACGCACCCGGTGCCTGGCCAGGAACCTGTTGAGGCGCCTGAAGAAGGAAGGCAGCCGCCGCCTGCGGCCGCCGGGGCGCGGACCGCGGTCCGCGAGCAGGTGCAGGTCGAGGTCCGCGGGCGCACAATCCAGCGGGACGGTGTCCTCGCCGGGCAGCTCCGGCTCGCCCCGCTCCTCCCTGACCGCCTCGCGCACCCGCTTCATCTGCGGGGCGTTGACGTACCTGAACAGGTCGAGCACGGCCACCGCCGCGCCGAGCACCACGTAGCGGACATCGTCCGTCAGGACGTACTGCCCGTACGCCAGCCCCCCGGCGCACAGGACGACCCTGACCCGGTCCCCCACGTAGTCCAGCCAGAGGCCGAAGGGCGTCCCCGTGCCCTTGAGCCGGGCTATCTTGCCGTCCACGCAGTCGATGGTGAAGCTCAGGTAGAACATCAGGGCGCCGGCGAAGAGCTGGTCCAGCGCGAAGCAGGCCGCTGACACCATGCCGAGGACCAGCGAGAACACCGTGAGCCCGTTGGGCGTGATCCGGGTGCGGTTGGCGACGGGAAGGGCGACCCGGCAGGCGACCGGATCCACGAAATACACGGTCCACCAGGAGTCTCTCCGCTTGCGTGTCTCGTAGACGTCATCCAGCGAATAGGTCCTCATGGATCCCAGCATGGCTACGGACCGCCGTCTGACGATTACTGTCTGGAACTACTGGGGGATGTCCATGCCGCTTCTTGACCAACCCTGCAGGGAAAACCGCCACGCACCGTGCGCGTCCGCGTCCCGGAACGAGCCCTTGAGCACGAGCCCGCGGGTCTCGGCCTTGACCAGGAGCCGCCAGGTCGGGCCGCCGCCTTCGAGCGTCCTGGGGTCGATGTCGGCCACCACGCCGTACCGGCCGGTGCGCCGGACCTCCAGGGGCACCCGGCGGCGGCCGTCGCTCAGCCACACGTTGACCTTGCCCACCTTGCGCTCGACCCGGTGGATGGCCACCTCGCCGCGCAGGCGGTAGGCGGCGCCCGTCCAGGAGCAGTCGTCCACCCTGGCGATCAGCTTGAGCTCGTCGCGGGCGTCGTAGACGTCGTCGGGGATGCCGAGCCGCCGTCGCCGGCGGAAGTAGGGGTAGTCGCCGTACCAGTTGACGGTACGGAAGCCGCGGGGGCGCACCCGGGTGCCGTCCACGCGGCTGCGGCGGAAGTCGCGGACCGCGCGCAGCTCGTCGATCATGCCGCGCCTGACCAGGTGCAGCTCCAGGCGGCGCAGCGAGGGCGCGCCGGCCAGCGCGCGCGGGCTCAGCTCGTCCAGCCAGGCGTCGGCCAGCCCCAGCAGCGGCACCAGGTCCTCGCCCGCCTCCCGCGCCGACTCCAGCGCCTGGAACAGGAAGACGATGTCCTTCTCCAGCACCAGGGCGTCGAACTCGGGCAGCAGTTCCGGCGCGCCGTCGTCCAGGAAGGCGCGCACCGCGCGGATGGCGGACAGCCGCTCGTGCAGGTTGGGCAGCTGCGAGCGGCGCTGCGTGATCGAGGTCTGCCCCTCGTCGCGCCGTCGCCAGTGGTAGACGACGTCGTCCACCATGTCCACGCTGGTGGCCAGGACGTGGGCCTGCATGGCGACCGGCACGTCCTCGTAGATGCCGGCGGGGAAGCGCAGGCCGTGCCGCCGCCAGAAGTCGGCGCGGTAGACCTTGTTCCACACCGTACGGTCCCTGACCAGCACCTTCTTGTCGGTGATGTGGGTGCAAAGCACGGGCCGCCGGAAGACGCGCTCGTGCAGGATCGACTCCTCCAGCACGCCGTCCACCATGCGCCTGACCGCGCCGCACGCCAGGTCGGAGCCGGTCTCCCCGAGCTTGGCGATCAGCACCTCGTACGCGTGCGGCGGCACGACGTCGTCGCTGTCGGCGAAGGCCAGGTAGGTGCCCCTGGCCCGCCTGACGCCCTCGTTGCGGGCCGGCCCCGGCCCCAGGTTCTGCTGCTCGACCAGTGTGAAGCGGGGATCTCGGGCCACGAAGTCGTCGGCCAGCCGCCGGCTGCCGTCGGTCGAGCCGTCGTCGACCATGACGACCTCGAAGTCCTCCATGGTCTGGGCGGCCAGCGACTTCAGGCACTCCGTCAGGTACGGCTCCACGTTGTGGACCGGTACGACGACACTGAGCAGGGGGATCATGACGCTCCTTGGCTTTCGTGGAAGGCGGTCGAGGGCAGCATGCCGTGGCCGCCTCGCCTGTTCCGCGTTCGATGCCCGTCCCTGATGAGCTCTTTACCCGGCATCGAATCCGCTACGTTGTGCAATGAGTCGAGCACGAATGGTAGGGGGAACGGTGCTGAGACGCGTCCGGGATGATGATCTGCCCGTTATGCGCCGCTGGCGCAACCATCCGAAAGTGCGCGCCGCCAGCTTCACCGGCCACGAGATCTCCGCGGACGAGCACGCCCGCTGGTGGTCGGCCGTCCGCGCCGACCCGGCCAGGCGGGTGCTGATCTACGAGCACGACGGGACCGGCGCGGGGGTCGTGACGTACTCGGGGCTCGGCGGCGAGCGCGCCGGCTGGGGCTTCTACCTCGACCTCGACGGCCTCGACCGGTCCGGGGCGCTGCTGCGGGCGTGGGCGGGCCTGGAGCGGGCCGCCATCGACCACGCGTTCGGCCCGCTCGGCCTGACGATCCTGCGCGGCGAGGTGCTGGCCGACAACGAGCCGGTGCGGCGGCTGCACCGGCGGTTCGGGTTCATCGAGGTCGCGACCTACCGGCGGCCGGTCGACGGGGTGCCGCGCGAGGTCGTCGCCGTGGAGCTCTACAAGGAGGAACAGGGATGATGTCCATCGGAGGGCGGGCGATCGGGGCCGACCGGCCGCCGTTCGTGATCGCCGAGATGTCCGGCAACCACAACGGCAGCCTGGAGCGGGCCCTCGCCATCGTCGACGCGGCGGCGGCCGGCGGGGCGCACGCGCTGAAGCTGCAGACCTACCGGCCCGACACGATCACCGTCGACGCCGACGGCCCCGCCTTCCGGGTGGGCGACGGCCACGAGCTGTGGGGCGGCGAGAACCTCTACCGGCTGTTCGAACGCGCCCACACCCCCTGGGAGTGGCACGAGCCGATCTTCGAGCGGGCCCGCGAGCACGGCCTCCTGGCCTTCTCCGCGCCCTTCGACCCCACGGCCGTGGAGCTGCTGGAGAAGCTGGACACGCCGGCGTACAAGATCGCGTCGTCGGAGATCGTCGACCTGCCGCTGATCAGGCTGGCCGCCTCCACCGGCAAGCCGCTGGTCATCTCCACCGGCATGGCCACGGCGGGCGAGATCGAGGCGGCGGTGACCGCGGCCCGCGAGGCGGGCTGCACGCAGCTCGCCGTGCTGTCCTGCACCGCCTCCTACCCCGCCTCCCCCGCCGAGAGCAACCTGCGCTCGTTGCCGCTGCTGGCCGCGCTCACCGGGGCCGAGGTGGGCGTCTCCGACCACACCCCGGGCATCGGGGCCGCGCTGGCGGCGGTCGCGCTGGGCGCGTGCCTGATCGAGAAGCACGTGACGTTGTCGCGGGCCGACGGCGGCGTCGACGCGGCCTTCTCGCTGGAGCCGCCCGAGCTGGCGGCGCTGGTGGAGGAGAGCGAGCGTGCGTGGCAGTCGCTGGGCCGGCCGGTGCTCGGGCCGCGCGAGTCCGAGCGCGAGGGCCTGCGCTTTCGCCGCTCGCTCTACGTGGTGCGCGACGTACGCGCGGGCGAGGCGGTGACCAGGGAGAACGTACGGTCGATCCGCCCCGCCGGCGGCCTGCCCCCCGACGCCATCGACGAGGTGACCGGCCGCCGCTTCACCCGCGACGCGCCCCTCGGCACGCCGCTGACCTGGGACCTCATCTGATCCACAGGTCGAGGAAGGCGTCGGCGACGCGCTCCCTGCCCTTGCCGTCGACCAGCCCGCCGCCCCGCCTGCCGTGCTCCTCCCGCAGCGCGGGGTCGGCGAGCAGCCGGGCGAGCACGCCGACGGCCTCGGCGTCGGCCGCCCGGCCCAGCCCGGCGGCCACCCCCCGGCCCACCAGCGCCCGGTAGCCGGCGAGCTGGTTGTCGGCCACCCAGCTCAGCGCCGTGGGTACGCCGAGGTGCAGCAGCTCCCAGATGGCCGACCCCGCGGCGGTGATCACGAGGTCGGCGGCCGCCATCAGCTCGGGGAGGCGGTCGGTGGGCGGGATGACGGTGATGCCCTCGGCCGCCTCGAACGGCTCCGGGCTGACCAGCGTCGCCTGGAACGGCACGCCCGTGCAGGCCAGCGCCTCCGCCCATGCCGGAGCCACGCCCGCGCTGTCGGTGCCGCCGAAGAAGCACAGCACCCGCGGCACCGGCCCCGGCTGCCGCACCCTGCGCCGCCCCCGGACGCTGTCGCGCAGCAGCGCGTACCGGGTGCCCGCCAGGCGCCAGGAGTCGCGCGGCAGCGGGAAGGGCCGGTCCTCGGCGCCGAGGTTCTGGTCGAGGTAGAGGTCGGCCTCCTGGCCCAGCGGGTCGCCGTCGACGATCGCCAGCACGGGGAAGCCCACCGCCCGCAGCGCCCCGCCGGTGCCCTCGGGCAGCTCGTACGAGTCCAGCACCACGGCGTCGAGCCGCAGCTCGCACGCCAGCGCGGCGAGCCGGTCGGGCCGCTCCGGGGCGGCCACCAGCGGCAGGCCACGGCTCCTGAGCTGGTCCATGGCCCATTCCGAACCGGAGACCGCGCCGAGGAAGACCACCTCGACGCCCCGCCCGCGCAGCTCCTCGGCCAGCGCCACGCACCGCACCAGATGCCCGGCCCCGCTCCCCGCCGCGGCGTCGCAGCGCACGCCCACCCGCCCGCTCATGCGTCCTGCAGCTCCTTCTGGCGCACGTGGGCGTTGAGCGCGCAGACTTCGGGCCTGGCCCGCAGCCAGCTCACCAGCGTGCGCACCGGGACGCAGGCGTCGCCCAGCTCCTCGACCACGCGGGTGATGAGCCGCCAGTCGTCCTCGGTGTCGAGGGTGACCCGCAGGTCGTCGGCCGCGGGCTGGTGGGCGAGGCCGAGCAGCCGCGACTCGCCCGGGTGCGCGTAGACGTAGGAGGTCACGTGGGTGCGGTGGAAACCGGTGGCCTCGGCGTCGGCGCGCTCCAGGGCGGCCCGGCCGACGATCTCCACGTCGAGCCCGCGCGGCAGCGTCCTGGCCAGGCTCGTGCTGAGGTAGTCGAGCCCCGGGACCGCGCGGAAGACCAGCGCCGCCTCCCTGATCACGACGGGGTCGAGCAGCGGGCAGTCGGCCGTGAAGCGCATCACCGCCCCCGCCTTCGCCCCGGCCTCCCGCACGGCCTCCCGCCCGGCCAGCGCCTCCATGAACCGGGTGAGCACGTCGTCGACGGGCCCGCGATGGCAGGCCACGCCGAGCCGGTCGCACTCGGCCGACACCGCGTCGTCGGCGGCCTGCGTCGTCGTGGCCACCACGAGGTCGTCGAGCGCCCGCGACTCGCGCGCGGCGCGCACGACCCAGCCCAGGACGGAACGCCTCCCGAGGTCGCGCAGCACCTTCCCCGGCAGCCGGGTGGAGCCCATCCGAGCTTGGATGATTCCGACAATACGCATCAAAACCACAATCCCCCGTGTGACCATACGTGGTTGACCGGTCGCGCTATGCTACCGGCCAGCTCTAACGACCACAGTTCGTCAGCGCGATTTTCAGGGGGCCGCGTGAGCATTCTCAGTGGATCGTCCATTCTGATCACCGGAGGCACGGGGTCGTTCGGGAAGGCGTTCATCCGCCACGCGCTCGACTCGCTCGGGGTGCGCCGCCTGGTGGTCTTCTCCCGCGACGAGCTGAAGCAGTACGAGCTCAAGCAGCTCTTCGGCGACGACGACCGGCTGCGCTGGTTCATCGGCGACGTCCGCGACCGCGACCGCCTCACCCGCGCCATGCACGGCGTCGACCACGTCGTCCACGCCGCCGCGCTCAAGCAGGTCGACACGGCCGAGTACAACCCGTTCGAATACGTCCGCACCAACGTCGCCGGGTCCCAGAACGTGGTCGAGGCGGCCATCGACTGCGGCGTGCGCAAGGTCGTCGCCCTGTCCACCGACAAGGCGTCCAGCCCGATCAACCTCTACGGCGCCACCAAGCTGGTCGCCGACAAGCTGTTCGTCTCGGCCAACCACTACGCCGCCGCCCACGAGACCCGCTTCGCCGTCGTCCGCTACGGCAACGTCGTGGGCAGCAGGGGGTCGGTGGTGCCGTTCTTCCTGCGGCTGGCCGAGCAGGGCGGCAGCCTGCCGATCACCGACAAGCGCATGACCCGGTTCTGGATCACCCTCGACCAGGCCGTGCGGTTCGTCGTCGACTCCTTCGACCTCATGCAGGGCGGCGAGCTCTACGTGCCGCGCATCCCCAGCATGCGCATCACCGACCTGGCCGAGGCGCTGGCCCCCGGCAGCCCCGTCTACGAGATCGGCATCAGGCCGGGCGAGAAGCTGCACGAGGAGATGATCGGCCCCGACGACGGCCGCCGCACCCTCCGCCTGGCCGACCGCTACGTCGTCCAGCCCACGATCGCGACCTGGGGCTACCAGGCGCCGCAGACCGGCGAGCTGCTGCCCGAGGGCTTCTCCTACCGTTCCGACACCAACGACCGCTGGCTGTCCGTGCGCGACCTGCGCGACATGGTGGCCGGCTGATGCTGCCCTACGGACGGCAGTCCATCATCGAGTCCGACATCGAGGCGGTGGCACAGGTGCTGCGCGGCGACTGGCTGACCACGGGCCCCGCGGTCCGGCTGTTCGAGGACGAGCTGGCCCGCTGGACCGGCGGCGTGCCCTGCGTGTCGGTCACGTCCGGCACGGCCGCGCTGCACGTCGCCTACGTGGCGGCCGGCGTCGGCCAGGGCGACGAGGTGATCACCTCGCCGCTCACGTTCGTCGCCACGGCGGCCACGGCCGTGCTGCGCGGGGCGCGGGTGGCCTTCGCCGACGTCCAGCCCGACACCGGCAACATCGACCCCGACTCGGTCGCCGCGCTGGTCTCCCACCGCACGAAGGCCGTCACCGGCGTCGACTACGCGGGCCATCCCGCCGACTACGACGAGCTGCGCACGGTCGCCGAGCGGGCCGGCGCGGTGCTGGTGGCCGACGCCGCCCACTCGATCGGCGCGTCGTACAAGGACCGGCCGGTGGGGTCGGTGGCCGACCTGACGACGTTCTCGTTCTTCCCGACCAAGACCGTCACGACCGCCGAGGGCGGCGCGGTGGCGGTGGCCGACCCCGGCCGTCTGGAGCGGGCCGCCCGCTTCCGCAACCACGGCCTGGTCCGCGACCCGGCCGAGCAGCGCGACCCCGGCCACGGCGGCTGGCACCAGGAGGTGCACGAGTTCGGCCTCAACTACCGGCTGCCCGACGTGCTCTGCGCGCTGGGCGTCAGCCAGCTGCGCCGCCTCGAACGGTTCCGCGCCCGCCGCGCCGAGCTGGTCGCCCGCTACGACACGCTGCTGCGCGACGTGCCCGGCCTCACGCTGCCCGGCCGGCGGCCCTACGTCACGCCGAGCTGGCACCTCTACCCGGTCCGGGTGCGCGACGGCCGCCGCCGGGAGGTCTACGACCGCATGCGGGCCGCGGGCATCGGCGTGCAGGTCAACTACATCCCGGCGTACTGGCACCCGGTGTTCGAGGACCTCGGCTACCGGCGTGGGCTGTGCCCGCGCGCGGAGGCGTACTACGCCGAGGAGCTGTCGCTGCCGCTGTTCGCCGACCTGACCGACGGCGAGCAGGACCTCGTCGTCGAGACCCTCACCGCGATCCTCGCCCGATGAGCCCCACCCCGATCAGCCCCACCCCGATGAGCCCGGCCGTCAGCGTTCGGCCAGCAGCAGGCAGCCGTCCTCGCTGCGGTCGATGAGGAAGCGCCGGTCGTCCACGGTGGCGACCTGGCGCTCGGCCCGCCGTACCAGCGGGCGGATGGGCCGGCCCTGGTCGATGACCACCTCCCACCACGACTCGCGGCCGACGCTCTCGTCGATGCCGGCCAGCGGCACCCGCGCCGAGAAGTCCTGGCCGGCCAGCGCGACGGGGAAGTACATCTCCTCGCCGTCGCTCTTGCGGCGCAGCCGCACCACCGGCTCGCCGTCGCCGAGGTCGTTGATCCGGCCCGAGAACACCAGGTCGCCGTCGTCCACGCGGCACTCGCCGATGAGCGCCTGGGCGTTGCGCAGCCGCAGCCCCCACCCGCCCTTGGAACCGCGCGCCGGCACCAGCCACACGCCTGACCTGCGGCGCGGCGCGGGCACCTGCGGCGGCAGCCAGCGCGGCCCGGCCACCCTGGCGTCGAGCCTCAGCCCGTGGCCCCTGAGCTGCACGCGCAGGTCCCAGTGGCCGCGCCGGGCGAGCTGGGCCGGCGTGAACACCGCGGGATCGACCGCGAAGGCGAACGGGAAGGCGTGCTCGGGCGCCTCGACGCCCTCCTCCAGCTCGACGGTCTCCCAGACGGGGGCGCTGTCCTCGTCCGACAGGCGGATGATCTCGCCGGTCGCACGCTCGGCCAGCCAGGCGCGCATGCGCACCCGGCGCAGCGCGCCGGCGTCGAAGCGGCCCAGCGCGGCCCGGCCCGCGCCGGTCAGCACGCCGTCGCGCCACTCCAGCGACACCAGGCGGGCGGTCAGGGCCAGCTCCTCGGAGACCTCCGACAGGTGCGCCGGGATCGCCGGGTGGCGGCCGTACCAGCGCCTGCGCAGCAGGCCCGCCGGTCTGATGCGGGGTTGCAGCCGGCCCTCGCGGGCCTGCTCGTGCACCCCGGCCAGCTCCTGCAGCCGCCGCCGGTGCAGCAGGTGCACCTGGATCCGGTGCTCGAACGGGACGCTCAGCCAGGACTCGCGGGACACGCCGTCGAGGTAGCCGGCCATCAGGTCGAGCAGCTCGGGCCGCATCCCCGTCGTTGCGGCCGCCTCCACCGCCACCGTCATGTCGATGTCGAGCGTGTCGCGGTCGAAGTCGGGCTTGAGCCCCGGCGCGTCGCGGGCCAGCAGGTCGGCGGTCTGCAGCACCGACAACATCCGGTCGCGCAGGTTGCCCGGCTCCAGGCGGCGCTGGGTGATCGAGGAGCCGGGCTCGTCGCGCTGCCGCCAGTGGTAGACGACCTTGGACAGCACGTCCACCGAGCGGGCGCCCACGTGGGCGGCCATGGCGACGGGCTGGTCCTCGTACATGCGCTCGGGGAAGCTCAGGCCCAGCCGGTCCCAGAAGGACCGGCGGTAGACCTTGTTCCACAACATGCGGTCGCGGATCAGCAGCGGGTGGCGGGTGATGTGGGTACGCCTCATCGGCGTCGCGAACGCCTCCCGATGGGCCCAGGAGGGGATGAGCAGGTTGCGGTAGAGCCGCATGACGTTCCCGCAGGCCAGGTCGGAGCCGGTGGACTCCAGCGAGGACACCAGCCGCTTGAACGCCTCCCGCGGCACGGTGTCGTCGCCGTCGACGAAGGCCAGGTAGCGGCCGGTGGCCTGGGTCAGGCCGACGTTGCGGGCCCGTCCGACGCCCTGGTTGGGCTGCCTGATGAGACGGATCCGGGGATCGGCCGCCTGCCTGGACTCGACCTCGGCGCAGCCGTCGTCGCGGCTGCCGTCGTCGACGCAGATGACCTCCAGGTCGGACATCGTCTGGCCGGAGATGGAGTCCAGGCAGGGGCCGATGTACTTCTCGACGTTGTGGAACGGGACGATCACCGAAAGAACCGGCACATGCACTCCTCAGCGTTGTCGTCGGCTCGTCAGCCGGACAGCAGTCGGAAGACCCGGCGGGCGACCTTGCGCGGGCGGGCCAGACGGCGGGAGAGGCGGTACCCGAGCGTGCGCCGGTAGGCGGCGGTCTTGCGCTGGGTCCTTCTCAGCTTGGACCTGGCCCTCACCAGCTCGCGCTCGCGGTAGGAGAGCTTGGTCTCCAGCCGGGAGATCCTGGCCAGGGCGGCGGTGAGCTGGTCGGCCAGACGGTCGCGGGCGCCGAGCAGGTCACGGTAGGTGGGCGGGTCGGCGTGCTCGGCCGGGTGGCCCAGCTCGGCGTCGAACTTGCGGGCCAGGTCGAGGTCGCCCTGGTCGCAGGGGCGTCCGGCCATGCCGCAGAGGGTCAGCGTGAGCTGGTCGGCCTCCAGCGGCCACGGCCACGGGTGGTGGTGACCCGCCGCCAGCAGCCGTACGGCGAACCGCCACAGCACCCTGCACAGCACCACGCGCGGCTCCGGCGGCACGGCCGGCGCGGCGGTCTGGACGATGGCGGTGAACCGCTCGCCGTCGTGGACCAGGCCGTCGGCGGTCACGCAGGGGCCGCCGTCGGCCTCCAGCCAGTCGGCCAGCGCCGACAGCAGCTCGCGCACGGCCCTGGTGTCCTCGCGGGCGCACGCCTCGACCAGGATCTCCTCGACCACCCGCCCGGCCGGGACCGGACGCTCGGGGCCGTCGGGCAGCCGCCGCATGCCGCCCCTGGTCAGCTCGTGGACGACGGCCCCCTCCTCGATCAGGCCGAGCGGCAGCTCGACCGCGCCCTCCGCCCCTTCCGCGGCCTCCGCGGCCTCTGCGCCTTTCGTGCCTCCAGCGCCTTCCGGCACGTGCGGGGGCGACGGCGGGCGGGTGGCGACGGCGAGCCACAGCGGGGCCAGCTCCTCCCCCAGCCGGTGGCGGAACACCAGCCGGGTGAGCCGCAGCGGGTCGGCCACCAGCATGCGGTCGCCGCCCTTGGCGCTCAGCGGGAACGTGATCGCCTCCGGCAGGTCGAAGGCGAGCGCCTCGCGCGCCAGCAACGCCCGTGGGGCCTGCCGCCCCGGATAGGCCGCGTAGCAGCGCTCGACGCTCAGCCCCGCCCCCTCCAGGGCGCCGTCGAGCGCGCCCGGCCCGCTCGGGTGGCTCGGGTCGAACCCGTGCGGGGCCCACTGGTCGTCGCCGCCCTCCCGGTCGGCGGGCCTGGCCTCGATGAACCGGTCGACGCCCAGGTCGTTGCGCACGCCCAGCACCAGCCGCCCGCCGGGCGCGACGAGGGCCGACAGCGCGTGCAGCGACTCGATCCAGGCCGCCGCCGGCGCCTCGGCCGAGTGCGTGCGCAGCAGCCCGTCGAGCGCCAGCACCAGCTCGTACGGCTCGTCCGCGTCGAACAGGTCCAGCCGCCCGCAGTGGACGGCGAGCCGCGGGTGCCGTTCGCCGAGGGCGCAGGCGTCGGGGTAGGACCGCAGCAGCACGGCCGTCTCGCCGGCCCGGTCCACCACGTCGTCGACCAGCACCTGCGGGTGCGGCCCGACCAGCAGCACCCGGCCGCTCGCCGGGATCATGCGGCCGACCAGCTCCAGGGCCGCGCCGCGCCAGTCGGTGACCCCGGCCACGTTGGACAGGTCCGACCACAGCAGCATCTCGCCGCCGATCAGGCGCACGTTCGCGGGCGCCTCGCTCACGCGCTCGCTCATGACGTCACCCCGTGGAGCGTGCCCTGCCGCCCGGCGGCGGTCGCCCTCGCCCAGGGCGCGGGACGTCCGGCTCCCGCCGCGCCTCCCCCTGCCGTCGCTCCCCCGGGCACTCGCTTCCATCCGAACATTCGCCGTAGCTCCTCCGGTGTCGCCTGATATTCGAATCCCAGCTCCTGCCGCGCCACCTCGGCGGCCAGCTCGGGATCGACGTGCATGCCGTGCAGCTCGGGCCAGAGCCGCATGCGGCGCGCCGTGCCGCCGTACTCGGGGCGCTCGTCCTCGTACTGCATCGGGTCTCCGTAGACGGCGACCTCGCAGCCGACGGAGGCGCCGTAGAACAGCGCGCTGCCGAGCCGGTTGGAGGCCACCCTGCGATGGCGCCGCAACTGGACCAGCTGCCGGCGCAGGAAGTCGCGCCCCTTGCTCTCCCACCGGGAACCGCGCTCGCCGTGACAGATGACCTTGAATCCCCTCGATTCATACGCCCGCCGAATGTCCGGATTCGCATATTCCAGCCAGTAAAGACAGACAGTTACCGGTTCGGTCTCGACATTTCGGATTTCGTCGGCGAGGAGGGCATGATCCCCGGTCACGGATGACTTCTCCCAGCCATGAAAGGGATACCAGATCGTGCCCTTGCGTTCGGAGACCACGCCGAGCTCAGGCTCCAGGTGAAGCAGGTAGATCCAGGGCGCGCCGATGAGGTAGTGGCCGCGTCTGCCCATCGACCAGCCTCGACGACGAAGCACGTCAGACCAGATGAAACGGGGATATCCGGGACTGCACCAATGGTCGTTGGGGGGAAATCCGTGGAGATAGTTCCATCCGTGTTGCAGGAAGCCCTGGATTCGCTTCGGCGTCTCGTCCGGCAGCTCGCAGTATCTGCCCAGAATGCGCGAGTGCCCGTACCAGTGATTGGATTCGTCCATCATTCCCCCTGTAGCGGTTGGCGCGCCCCTTGGGACATTCCCAGCCCCGAACGACGGCCACGCGCCGTTATACGCTTCCATTACTCACGTCGGGGGTTTGGTTTCTCCTGCCACCGCAATCCCCGCTACACTGCGTCGTGGCTTGAGGACAGAGAGTGAGACATCATGAGTCATCTCGACCGCCTGCGGGCCGTCTTCCGCACGGCGCTCAACCTGCCGGCCGACGCACCCGTCGACCGCCTCGAATACCGCGGCATCCCCCAGTGGGACTCCCTGGCCCACATGGCGTTGATCGCGGCGATGGAGGACGAGTTCTCCATCATGATCGACACCGACGACATGATCGACATGAGCTCGTTCGCCAAGGCGGGCGAGCTGCTGGAGAAGCATGGAATCGGCGCAGCCGCCGTCTGAGGCCCGCGTCGCCCTGGTCACGGGGTCGACGAGGGGCATCGGCCGCGCCATCGCCACCACCCTGGCCGCCACCGGCCACACCGTCGTCCTGCACGGCCGCGACGCCGAGCGCGCCGAGAAGGCCGCCTCCGAGGTGGCCGCGGCGACCGGCGGCCGGACGTGGTCCGTCCACGGCGACGTGGCCGACCGCGCCGCGGTGGCCGGCCACATGCGCGAGATCACCCGGCGCCACGGGCGGCTCGACGCCCTGGTGGTCAACGCCGGCGTCTACGCCTCCGGCCCGCTGGCCATGACCCCCGCCGAGACCCTCGACGAGCTCTACCGCACCAACGCCCTGGCCCCGGCCCACACGCTGCAACTGGCGTTCCGGCTGCTGCTGCGCGGGCAGGGCCCCGCCGTCGTGCTGGTCTCCTCGCTCATGGGCCGGGCGGGCGGCGCCAACCAGGCGGCCTACTCCGCGACCAAGGCGTCCGTCATCGGCCTGACCCTGGCCGCCGCCAGGGAGATGGGCCCGGCGGGCATCCGGGTCAACGCCGTGGCCCCCGGCTACGTCGAGACCGACATGCTGAAGACGCTGCGGCCCGACGACCGCGAGACGGCGATCTCGGCGACCCCGCTGCGGCGCATCGGCCGGCCCGACGACGTCGCCCAGGCGGTGGCGTTCCTGCTCTCGCCCGGCGCGTCGTACATCACCGGCCAGGTGCTGGGGGTCGACGGCGGGCTGGTGCCGTGATGTTCCCATCCGGGCAGGCCGGGCTCGTCGTCGCCGGCGACCAGGAGGGGCTGGCCGGCGACGAGCTGGCCCGGCGCGTCGCCCGCGTGGCCGAGGCCCTGTCCCGGCTGCGGCCGGGGCCGCTGTTCTGCGGCATGCGCAACAACCTGGCGTCCGTGCTGCGCTATCTCGCCGCCTGGCAGACCGGCAGGCCGATCGCGCTGCTCGACCCCGACCTGTCGGCCGCGGCCCTGGCCGACCTGGTGAGCCGGTTCCGGCCCGCGGCGCTGGTCGGGTTCACCCACGCGCCCGACGGGCCGCCGGGCGCCCGCGGCCAGGCCCCCGACCCGCATCCCGACCTGGCCGTGCTCCTGGCCACCTCGGGCTCGACGGGCAACCCCAAGCTGGTGCGGCTGTCCAGGGAGGCGGTCGCGGCCAACGCCGCCGCCATCGCCTCGGCGCTGTCGATCATGCCCGGCGAGATCGCGCCCACCAGCCTGCCGCTGCACTACAGCTACGGCCTGTCGGTGCTCAACAGCCACCTGCACGCGGGGGCGACGGTCGTCCTGACCGAGGCCGGGCTGCTCGAACGGTCCTTCTGGACGCACCTCGACGAGCACAAGTGCACCTCGCTCGCGGCCGTCCCCTACCAGTACGAGATGCTGCGCAGGCTCCGCTTCGACCGCGCCGAGCATCCCACGATCCGCACGCTCACCCAGGCCGGCGGCCGGCTCAGCCCCGAGCTGGTGTCCCTGTTCGCCGCCCAGGCCGACCGCTTCTTCGTCATGTACGGCCAGACGGAGGCCACGGCCCGCATCGCCGTCCTGCCGCCCGACCGGCTCGCCGACAAGCCGGGCTCGGCCGGGCAGGCCGTCCCCGGCGGGCGGCTGACGATCGACGGCGGCGAGGTCGTCTACCACGGGCCCAACGTGATGATGGGCTACGCCGAGACCGCCGCCGACCTGGCCAGGCCCGACGACCTGGGCGGGGTGCTGCGCACCGGCGACCTCGGCCGGCTCGACGACGAGGGCTTCCTCTACGTCACCGGCCGGCTCAGGCGCATCGCCAAGATCTTCGGCGTCCGGGTCAACCTCGACGACGTCGAGCAGCTGCTGCGCGACACCGTCCCGGTCGCGGCGACCAGCGGCGACGACCGGGTCACGGTGTGGGCCGAAGGGCTCGACGCGGCCGGGTGCCGCAACCTGGCCCGCCGGCTGGGCGCCGAGCTGCGGCTCCACTGGAGCGGCTTCGACGTGCGCGCCGTCGAACGGCTGCCGCTGCTGCCCACCGGCAAGATCGACTACCGGACGCTGGAGTCGGCCGCGGAGGCCGGGCGGTGAGCGTGTTCACGCTCGACGCCGCCGCGCGGGAGGAGGTGCTGGCCGGGGAACTGGCGGCGCTGACCGAGCGGCACCGGCGGGCGTGCCCGCCCTACCGGCGCATCCTCGACGCGATCGGCGCCCATCCGCCCTACGAGCGGGTGGCCGACCTGCCGTGGCTGCCGGTGCGGCTGTTCAAGACCCACGAGCTGCGCAGCGTCCCGGCCGAGGCGGTGTTCCGGGTCCTGACCTCCAGCGGCACCACCGGGCAGCGGCCGAGCCGGGTCTACCTCGACCGGGAGGCGGCGGCCGCGCAGCCGCGCATGCTGGCCGCGACCCTGCGGGCGGTGCTGGGCGAGCGGCGGCTGCCGATGCTGATCGTCGACGGCCGCTCGGTCGTCCGCGGCCCGGCCCTGAGCGCCCGGGGGGCCGGGGTGCTCGGGATGATGAACTTCGGCAGAGACCACACCTTCGTCCTCGACGAGCAGGGCGAGGTCGACGCGGCGGCCGTCGAGGCGTTCCTGGCCCGCCACGGCGGCGAGCCGTTCCTGGTCTTCGGGTTCACCTTCATGGTCTGGCTCTACCTGCTCGGCCTGGGGGCCGACCTGTCCCAGGGCGTGCTGATCCACTCGGGCGGCTGGAAGCGGCTGGCCGAGCAGGCGGTCGACAACGACGCCTTCCGCCGGCGGCTGGCGTCCGAGTGCGGGCTGACCAGGGTCCACAACTTCTACGGCATGGTCGAGCAGATCGGCACGGTCTTCCTGGAGGGCCCGGGCGGCGACGGGCTCTACTGCCCCGACTTCGCCGACGTCGTCATCCGCGACCCCGGCACCTGGCGGGAGGTCCCGCCCGGCGAGCCGGGGCTGATCGAGGTGGTCAGCACCCTGCCCACCTCCTATCCCGGCCACGCGCTGCTGACCGAAGACCTCGGCATGGTCCACGGCGTCGACGACGGCCACTGGCCGGGCAAGCGGTTCACCGTGCTGGGCAGGCTGCCGCGGGCCGAGGCGCGCGGTTGCAGCGACACCTTCGGGCAGGGCGGCTGATGACCGATCGATCGATCACCACCCGGATCCCGCGCGTGGGCGAGGCGGGCGGGGTCGTGGTGCGTTTTCCTCCCGGCGGCTCGCCCGTCCCCGTCGAGGAGCTGGTCGCGCAGGTGCGGCAGGGCGCGCCCCTTGAGGTGGGCGACGAGCGGGTGCGCGGGTTCCTGGCGGCGTTCGGCAAGCGGCTGCTGCGGCCCGCGCTGGCCCGCCGCCATCCCGAGCTGGGCTCGCTGGGGTTCTTCCTGCGGCCGAGCGAGCTGGCCCGCACCCTCGACGAGCTGCGCACCCCGCACGTACGCGTGCCGCGCGGCCTGGTCTTCCATCTCCCGCCGGCCAACGTCGACACCGTCTTCGTCTACTCCTGGGCCCTGTCGGCCCTGATGGGCAACCGCAACGTCGTCCGCCTGTCGCCGCGCGCGGGGGCGGTCGCCGCGGTCGTCCTCGACACGCTCGGGGAGGCGCTGGCCGACGCCGATCCGGTGGTGACGGCCACGCAGCGCATCGTCTCCTACGACCGGCGGGCCGAGGCGGTCACCGCCGCCCTGTCGGCGGCCTGCGACCTGCGGGTCATCTGGGGCGGCGACGACACCGTACGCGAGGTGCGCCGCCACCCGCTCGCGCCGCACGCCCGCGACCTGACCTTCCCCGACCGCTCGTCGTTCGCGGTGGTGAACGCGGCGGCCTGGCTGTGCGCGCCGCGCGCGGCCAGGGTGGCGGCGGCCGAGGGGTTCGTCAACGACAGCTACTGGTTCGACCAGGCCGCCTGCTCCTCGCCCCGCACCGTGTTCTGGGTGGGGGCCGAGGGCGACGGCGAGGCGGCGCGGGGCGACTTCACCGAGCAGGTGTCGCGGGTGCTGGCCGGGCGCGGCTGGGACGTCGACGCGGCGATGGCGGTGGAGAAGCGGGTCTCGGTCTACGGGCTGGCCGCCGACGGGCTGGTGGACCTGATCGAGTTCCGGGGCAACGCGCTGGCCAACGTGACGCTGGCGGCGGCGGCCGCCATGCCGCGGAGGTGGCTGGGCGCGGGCACGTTCGCGCACGCGCGGGTGGCGACGCTGGCGGAGCTGGTCCCGATGGTCGAGCGCAAGGACCAGACGCTGACCCACTTCGGCTTCTCGCTGGGCGAGCTGGAGGGGCTGGCCCGGGAGCTCGCCGGGCGCGGGGTCGATCGCATGGTGCCGGTGGGCAGCGCGTTGAGCTTCCACCGGGTGTGGGACGGCGTCGACCTGCCGGGCGAGTTCACGCGACTGGTGACCGTGGTCAGATGAGCCCTCGTCGGACGAACCGGCCGCGCACGGGGCCGGGGCACCGATGACGTCCGTTCCTCCGCGGGCCATCGCGCCGCCGGGCGGCGACCGGTCCGCCGCCCCGGACGACAGGCCCACGACGGTCGCCCCGGCGCCTGGCGGACCCCTTGGCGGTCGTCGCGCTGGTGCGGGCCGGCAGGGATGGGAGGGCGGGCCGCGGTCCCCGGCCGCGGCTCGGGGGCATGAGGGGGTGGCTTGGGGATGACGGCTGCGGTGGTGGAGGCCCCGGTCAGGGGGCGGCGGGCGCCGGGGTGGGGGCGGCGGCTGCTCGCGGGGTGGCTGCCGGCCGGGACGGTGCTGGGCGGGGCGGCCTGGGTGTTGCTCTGGTGCGGGGTTCCGGCGGGCGATCTGGCGGCCTTCGGCGCGTACGTCCTGCTCGGGGTGGCGCTGCCGGGGACGTTGCTCTGGCGGGCGCTCACCGGCGGCGGCCGGTCGTTCGCCGAGGACGTGGCCGCCGGGCTGGCCCTCGGGTACGCGGTCGAGGTCCTGGTCTACATCCCCGCCCGCGCGGCCGGCCTGCCGCTGCTCGTCCTGGGCTGGCCGGTCACCGCCGTCGCGGCGTTCCTCGTGGTGCCGCGGTTGCGGCGTCACTGGCGGGGCCGGGCCGAGCGCGAACGGATGCCCTGGTGGTGCGCCTGGTCGCTGGCGGGCGTCGCCGGTTACCTGCTGGCCTTCTGCGCCCGGTCGCTCTACCGCGTGCCGATCACCGACGCGTACGTCGACATGCCCTACCACCTGGCCCTGCTCGGCGAGGTCAGGAACCACGTGCCGCCCACGCTGCCGTCGGTGCTGGGCGAGCGGCTGTCCTACCACTGGTTCGTCTACGCCGAGATGGCGGCCACGAGCTGGGTCACCGGGATCGAGCCGGTGACGCTGGTCTACCGGCTGTCCACGTTGCCGATGACGTTCGCGATGGTCGTGCTCGTGGCGGTGCTCGGGCGGCGGCTCGGCGGGCGCTGGGGGGCGGGGCTCGCGGCGGTCGGCGTCACGTACTTCCTGTTCGCCCCCGTCTTGCAGGAGGGCGTGGTGTTCACCTCACGGTCGATGTTCACCGCGTGGGCCAGCCCGACGCAGACGTTCGGCGCGTTGCTGTTCGCGCCCGTGATGCTGGTGCTCACCGCCATGCGGCCGAGGGGGTGGGCGGCGGTGGCCGTGCTGCTGCTGGCGCTGACGGGGGCCAAGGCGACGTTCCTGCCGTTGCTGCTGGCCGGGCTGGTGTTCGTGCTGGTCGTGCGGTTGCCGGTGGAGCGGCGGCTGCGGCGGGAGTGGGTGGTGCCGGCGGCGATCACGTTCGGCTGCCTGCTGATCGCGCAGTTCGTGGTGTTCGGGCGAGGGGCGCAGGGCACGGTGGTGGCGCCGTTCGCCACGATGCGCACGTTGTGGGGGGTGGTGGCCGACGTGCAGCCGCCCGCGCTGGCCGCCGAGCCGTGGGGGCCGGTGCTGGTGTTCGCCGGCATCCACCTGTTCTGCCTGCTCTGCGTGTGGGGCGGCGTGGCGGCGTTGAGGTCCCGGCTGCTGGACCCGGCGGTGCTGCTGCCGGTCGGCGTCGGGCTGGCGGGCATCGGCGCGATCATGGTGCTCGGCCATCCGTCCGACGCGCAGCTCTACTTCCTGGAGGGGGTGCGGCCGTACCTGTCGGTGGCCGCGGTGTGCGGGGCGGTGGCGGCCGTGGAGCGGCGGCGGGTGCCGTGGGCGGTGGTCGCGGGCCTGGCCGGGGCGGGGGCGGCGGTGGCCGTCGCGGCCTCGCGGCTGACGCCGCCGGGCGCGGTGCTGGTGCGGGTGCTGGTCCCGTACCTGGTGCTCGCGGGGGTGGCCGTGGTGGTGCTGGCGTTCCGGCGCAGGGGGTTCTCGCTGGCGGTGGTGGCGCTGCTGGCGGGGTACGCCGTGCCCACCTCGCTGCGGGAGGCGGTCGTGCACGTCGCGCCCGAGCCGTGGGAGCGCGAGCGGCTGATCCCGGCCGGGGCGCTGGAGGCCGGACGGTGGCTGCGTGACCATTCCGCGCCCGGCGACGTGGTGGCCACCGACCTCCACTGCCGCAACCCGGCGCCCCGCCGTACGTGCGACAGCAGGCACTTCTGGGTCTCGGGGTTCACCGAGCGGCGGGTGCTGGTCGAGGGCTGGGCGTACGCCGAGAGCACGCTGTCGCGCGCCGAGATGTTCGTGACCCCCTACCTCCAGGTGCCGTTCGCCGACCAGACCAGGCTGGCCGACAACGACGCGGCCTTCCGCGAGCCGTCGGCCGCGAACGTCGGCAGGCTCCGCCGGAAATACGGCGTCAAATGGCTGTTCACCAGCAATGATCCGGCGTTGGAGACATACGCCGAACTGCGCTTCCGCAACGCCGACGCCTCCGTGTACGAGCTCACGACCGGGTAAAGCTTGCCCCCGTTCATGGAATGGTGCGAAGAAACGGCACGCGCCCCGCTGGACGCCCCCAGCACCATTTCCGTGAACCTACCGCCGCAAGCGATCAGGGAACTCTATGGACACGCGTGCCGCCATGGACCCGAGCCCCAACGTCCTGGACACCTCGGCCGGCCTGGCGACCGTCGACATCGTCATCCCGGTGCTCAATGAGGAGCGGGCGCTGCCGGGCTGCGTGCGCACGCTGACCGGGTTCCTGGAGGACGGCTTCCCGCTGCCGTGGCGCATCACGGTCGTGGACAACGGCAGCACCGACGACACCTGGCCCATCGCCACCCGGCTGGCCGCCGAGCACGACCGGGTGCACGCCCGCCGCCTGGACATCCGGGGCCGCGGAGCCGCGCTCAAGGCGGCCTGGCGGGAGAGCCCGGCCGACATCGTCGCGTACATGGACGTCGATCTGTCCACCGACCTCGGCGCGCTGTTCCCGCTGGTCGCGGCGGTGGCGAGCGGGCATTCGGAGATCGCCATCGGCACCCGGCTGGCGCACAGCGCCCGTACCCTGCGCTCGATCCGCCGCGAGGTGGTCTCGCGCAGCTACAACGCGCTGCTGCGGTACGGGTTCGGGGTCCGGTTCAGCGACGCCCAGTGCGGGTTCAAGGCGGCCAGGACCGACGTGGTCCGGCCGCTCATGGACAAGATCGAGGACGACGCCTGGTTCTTCGACACCGAGCTGCTGCTGCTGGCCGAGCACAACGGCCTGCGCGTGCACGAGGTGCCGGTCGACTGGATCGAGGACACCGACTCGCGCGTCCGCGTGGTCAGGACGGCGATCGACGACCTGAAGGGCCTGGCCAGGGTCGCCTGGTCGATGTCCATGGGCCGGGCCGACGTCGAGGTGGCGCGTTCGGAGCTCACGCCCACGCATCCCGACGCGGTGGTCGCCCGGCCGAGGGCGGTGACGCTGGCGAAGTTCGCCTCGTTCGCCGCGATCGGCGTGTTCTCCGTCCTGCTGTACGCGCTCATCTACCTGCCGTTGCGCGGCGTCTGGGCGCCCGCGCCGGCCAACCTGGGCGCGCTGGTGCTCACCGGGTTCGTCAACACCGAGGCGAACCGGCGCTGGACGTTCAACCGCCTGGGCGGACGGCGTACCGCGATGCACTTCCGGGCGGCGCTGCTCTTCCTGGCGAACTACCTCCTGACCACCTCCGCCGTGCTCGGCCTGCGCAGCGTGTCGCCGGGGGCCGGGCGGCTGATGGAGATGAGCGCGGTGGTCGCCACGTACGGTCTGCTCACCCTGATCCGCTTCACCGCTCTGGACCGCTGGGTCTTCTCCCGCACAAGGAACCAACCACATGGAAACCACTGAGATCCGCCGGCTGCTCGACCTTGAGGACACCCACTGGTGGTACCGGGAGCGCCGGGCGATCCTGCGCAGGGAACTGCGCGAGCTGGGCCGTCCAGGGCGGGCGCTCGACGTCGGCGCGGCCGGCGGCGGGAACACCCGGGTGCTGGTCGAGGCCGGCTGGGACGCCACCGCGACGGACTACTGCGAGACGGCGGTCGAGGTCGCCAGGGAACGCGGGCTCAAGGCCGTGCACGCCGACGCGCGGGCGCTGCCGTTCGAGTCGTCGAGCATGGACCTGGTGACCGCGTTCGACGTGCTCGAACACATCCACGAGGACCATCTCGTCACCGAGGAGATCGCCCGGGTGCTGGCGCCCGGCGGGCACGCCCTGATCGCCGTCCCGTGCGACATGGCGCTGTGGTCGGCGCACGACGACGCCGTGGGCCACGTACGCCGCTACGGCCGGGACACGCTGACCGTCGTGGTGGAGAAGGCCGGGCTGAAGGTGGACCGGCTGTGGAGCTGGAACGTGCTGCTGCGCCCGCTGGTGGCCCGGCACCGGCGGCGGTCGAGGGGCAGCGACCTGCAGCCGACGCCCGCGGTGGTGAACGCGGGCCTGTCGATGGTGGTGCGCGCCGAGCGCTACCTGCCGGTCAGGTCGCTGAAGGGCGTGACGCTGTTCCTGCGGGCCAGGCTGGGCAGGTGACGGGTTCCGAGCCACAGGAGGGGGAAGGCCGGGGGCAGGTCTCAAGTCGATGTCCGGTGACGCGGCCGGGCCCGGATGGTTCTAGGCTGTCGCGTGTGGTGATTCACGCCCTCCTCGCGGCCACCCTGGCCCTGACCGCCACGCCCGCGGCCGCCGCCCCGAAGATCGACTGCGCCCGGCTCAAGTGCCTGGCGCTGACCTTCGACGACGGCCCGAGCGAGCACACGGCGACGCTGCTCAAGGTGCTTCGGAAGGAGGGGGCCAAGGCCACCTTCTTCCTCGTCGGCAAGCAGGTCGAGCGGCGTCCGGCGCTGGCCCGGCAGCAGGCCGCGGAGGGGCACGCGATCGGCGACCACACCTACTCCCACCCCTCGCTGCCGACCCTGCGCGACGACGACATCATCGAGGAGCTGCGCACCACCCAGGCGCTCATCGAAGACGCCACGGGCCGCCGCCCGACGATGTACCGCCCGCCCTACGGGCACACCGACGAACGCGTGCTGCGCATGGCCGACCAGCAGGACCTGGCCGAGATCCTGTGGACGGGCACCACCCTCGACTGGAAGCTGCGCGACGCCAAGAAGATCAAGGCGACCGTGCTCAAGCTGGCCAAGCGCGACGGCGTCATCCTCATGCACGACACGGTCCCGCAGACCGTCAAGGCGATGCCCGAGATCGTCAAGGAGCTCAAGAAGCAGGGCTACACCCTGGTCACCGTCCCGACGCTGCTGCGCGGCAAGGGGCCCGACTCCGGAGTGAGCTACTTCTGAGCACGTCTCCCTCCCGAGTGCTGGAACCATGGAGAGCGTCAGCCCCGCCGCGGCACGTCCCAGGCCGTGGGTCGCCCTTGTCACCTTCCTGATCATTCAGGCGGTGCTCGCCTGCTGGTGGGCGGCCTTCTACCCCGGGCTGTTCAGCCGCGACTCGGTGCTCTATCTCAGCCACACCGTCGTCGGGCCGTGGGTGAGCGACCATTCGGTGGCCTACGACGCGTTGTTGTGGCTGAGCTTCACCAGGACGGGTGACCTCGGGGCGGTCACGTTCGCGCAGACCACGGCGATGGCGGGGGCGCTGACGTACCTGGCGCGGTCGCTCGTGTCGCTGGGGGCGCCGCGGTGGGCCACGACGCTGGTGGCGGTGCTGGCGCCGGTGACGCCGACGGTGGGGGCGTTCACGGTCACGCTGTGGAAGGACGTGCCGTTCACGATCTGCGCGATCATGATCGCGGGGGTCTGCGCGCGCATGGCCGCGCGCCGGCGGGTCTCCCTGGCCGGGCTCGGCGTGCTCATGACGCTGCTCGGGCTGTTCCGCGCGAACGGCTTCCTGGTGGTGGGCATCGCCGTCGCCGTCCTGCTGGTGGTCGTCGCCACGCGGCGGGTACGGCTCGCGCTCGTCGGCACGGTGGCGGCCGCAGTGCCGCTGCTGCTGACGAACCTGCTGTTCCCGCGGTTCGGCATCACGCCGCCGTCCAGCACGTACGTCTACCACACGGCCTTCGCCGACGTCGCCGTGGCGTTCAGGGAGCGTCCTGAGCTGTTCACCGAGCAGGACAAGGCGCTGATGACCTCGGTCGCGCCGCTCAGCAGGTGGTGGGAGGGCGGCACCTGCGCCACGGTCAACCTGCTGATCTGGCGCCGCGACTTCAGCTGGCCGGCCGCCGACGCGCACGCGGGCGAGCTGCTCGGCCTGTGGGAACGGCTGCTGACGAGCGATCCCGGGATGATCGTCGGCACCCGCCTGTGCCGGGGGGCGATCGCGTGGAGCCCGGTCCAGGACCCGTACGTGGTGGGCGGGATGACGTACCGGTTCTCGCGGCGGCCCAGCGCCGACACGTACGTGGGGCCCGGCAAGGTGCCGGACTTCGCCGGCCGCGGGGTGTTCTCGCTCCGGCCGCTGTCGGCCGAGCTGAACCAGGTGGCCGAGCCGTGGCTGACGGGGGCGCTGCTCCCGCAGTGGGACTGGGTGTTGTGGCGGGGGGCCTCGTGGGCCTACCTGTCGTACGCGGCGGTGGCGCTGGGGGCGCTGGCCCTGCGCAACCGCTTTGTGGTCGGGGTGGCGGCGGTCGTGGCCGGGCAGCAGCTCGCCGTGCTGGCCAACATCTCGGCCCAGGACTTCCGGTACATGGCCGCGCCGATCTTCGTCGGGCTGCTGCTGGCGCCGCTGCTCCTGGCGAGCGCCGGGCGGCTGGTGATCGCCGCGGCCCGGCCGGCGTGGCGGGCGCTGCGCCGGCCGGCCCCGCCCGCCGCCGAGACGACCGGCCCTGACGACTAGGCCAGGCGACCAGGCCAGGCGACTAGGCCAGGCCCTGGCCGTCGGGCAGCCGGGTACGGCCGGGAAGCCGCACCACGGTGACGAAGAACTCGTCGATCTGCCGGATGACGGCCATGAACTGCTCAAGGTCGACGGGCTTGGTCACGTACGCGTTGGCGAACAGCTTGTAGCTGCGCAGGATGTCCTCCTCGGCCGAGGAGGTGGTCAGGACGACGACCGGGATCGCCCGCAGCTCCGGATCGCCCTTGATCTGCTCCAGCACCTGCCGCCCGTCGTACTTGGGCAGGTTGAGGTCGAGCAGGACGAGGTCGGGCCGCGGCGCGCCCACGTGCGCCCCGCGCTGGTAGATGAAGTCGAGCGCCTCCAGGCCGTCGCGCACGACGTGGAGGTTGTTGCGGATCTTGTTGTCCTCGAACGCCTCGCGGGTGATGAGCTCGTCACCGGGATCGTCCTCGACCAGGAGCACTTCGATGGGCTGGACGGTCATGCGGTCGCTCCTTCGTCGGTGACGGCGGGCAGGGTGAAGCTGATCCGGGCTCCCTCGGTGTGGCCGGTGTCGAGCCAGATCGTACCGCCGTGGTTCTCCACGATCTTCTTGCACATCGCCAGGCCGATGCCGGTGCCGCTGTAGGCCTCGCGGCTGTGCAGGCGCTGGAAGATGATGAAGATCTTATCGGCGAACTCGGCCTCCACGCCGATGCCGTTGTCGGTGACCGAGAACAGCCACTCGTTCTCCCGCTGCTCGCAGGCGATCCGGATGCGCGGGGCGCGGTCGGGGGCGCGGAACTTCAGCGCGTTGCCGACGAGGTTCTGCCAGAGCATGCCGAGCATGGTGGGGTCGCCGATCACGCTGGGCAGCGGGTCGGGCCGCTCGATCTCGGCGCCGGTCTCCTCGATCACCGCCGACAGGTCCACCAGGGCCTTGTCGAGCGACTCCTCCAGCTCGACCGGCTTGCGGTCGTCGTACAGGCGGCCGACGCGGGAGAAGGTGAGCAGGTCGTTGATCAGGACCTGCATGCGGGTGGCGCCGTCCACGGCGAAGTGGATGTACTGGACGCCGCGCTCGTCGAGCACATCGCCGTAGCGCTTCTGGAGGAGCTGGCAGAACGTGGCGATCTTGCGCAGCGGCTCCTGGAGGTCGTGGGAGGCGACGTAGGCGAACTGCTCCAGCTCGGCGTTCGACCGCCGCAGCTCCTCGGCCTGGGCGTCGAGGCCGGCCGCCTGCTCGCGCAGCAGGACGTGCTGCTTGCGGAACTCGTCGAGGGCGAAGACGATCTTCGTCCGCATCGACTCCACGTCGCGGGCGACCTCGCGGATGTCGGCCGGCCCGCTGGCGGGGATCGCCCGGTCGAAGTCGCCGGCGGCGATGTCGCGGGCGGCCTCGCGCAGCTCGTCGAGCGGACGCCCGATCGCCCGCCGCAGCAGCACCGCCATCGCGACGCCGGCCACCAGGAACAGGACCAGCATGATGACGAAGGCCAGGTTGCGCACCTGCTCGACCTGCCGCAGCTCCTCCTGGGCGAGCTGCCGGGCCTTGGCCAGCCGCTCGTCCTGCCGGTCGAGCAGCGCCCTGATCTGGTCGAAGGCCTGCTTGCCGCTCTCGATGCGGCTCGCCGAGATGACCCCGTCGGCCCGCTTGTCGGCGGTGAGCGGCTCGGCGTAGTCGCGTCGCCAGGTGGCCGCCGCGTCCCTGACCGCGTTCAGCTCGCCGACCAGCTCCGGACGGTCGCCGATGAGCGTGGCGATGCGCTCGCGGCTGCGCCGCTCGTCCGCCACGCCCGCCGTGTACGGCTGGAGGAAGTCCTCGTTGCCGGTCAGCAGGAACCCGCGTACGCCGGTCTCCTGGTCGATCAGGGTGCTGCGCAACTGGGCGGCCTCGATCCTGGCCGGCGAGATGCGCAGGATGACCTGGTCGGACAGCCGCGCGGTGCGGTCGAGCATCACGGTGGCGACCACCACGCAGGTGACCACCAGGACCGACACGGCCGCGATCATCAGCACGAACCAGCCGTGGACGGTCAGCCGCCGCCAGCCCTGCTCGCCGCCACGCGTACGGGAAACCTTCTGCACGGCCTGCCTCTCCAGCACGGACGCCTGTTCGCTCACGATTCGTCTTTCCAGCGCAGGTGCACGACGGCCACGTCGTCCGCCGCCGCGTCGTGGACGGAGGCCGCCTCGACGTCGGCCAGGATCGCGTCGAGCAGTTCCTCGCTGCCCAGGCCCGTCCACCGGGAGGACAGCTCCAGCAGGCCCTCCTCGCCCAGCCACCGGGGCGTGTCGCCCGGCAGCCGGCGCTCGAAGAGGCCGTCGGTGTAGAGCGTCACGCCGCCGCCCTCGGGCAGTTCCAGGAGGTCCTCCTCCCAGTCGGGCTCGATGGGCAGGCCGAGCGCGGGCCCCTGCCGCGGGTCGGCGAGCAGCACCGAGTCGGCCGTGTGCACCAGCAGGCCGGGATGCCCGGCGCGCCACACCCGCATCGTGTGCCGGTCGGGCTCCAGGACGACCGTGGACATCGTGACGAAGACCTCAGAACCCGCCCGCTCGGCCCGCAGGATCCGTTCGAGCTGGCGCAGCAGCGGGACGCCGGTCATGCCGTTGAGCACCAGCGCCCGCCAGGCGATGCGCAGGCAGACGCCGAGCGCCGCCTCGTCGGGCCCGTGGCCGCAGACGTCGCCGATCACCGCGTGCACGACCTTGTCGTCGGTCTCGACGACGTCGAAGAAGTCGCCGCCGAGCGTGGCCGAGCCGCGGCTGGCCCGGTAGCGGGAGGCGACCTCCAGGGGCATCTCCTGCAGCAGCGGCGTCGGCAGCAGGCCGCGCTCCAGGCGGGCGTTCTCCTTGGCGCGCATGCGTTCGGTGTGCAGCGCCACGGCCGCCTGCTCGGCCTGCTTGCGCTGCATGGCGTAGCGCAGCGTGCGGCCCAGCCATTCGGCCTCGACCCGGCCCTTGACCAGGTAGTCCTGGGCTCCGGCGGTCACCGCGGCGAGGCCGGCGCTCTCCTCGGCCAGGCCGGTCAGCACGACGACCGCGGCGTCCCCGGCCTCCTCCAGCACCGACGACAGGGCGGAGAACTCGTAGGCGTCAGGCAGGCCGAGGTCGAGCAGCACGCACTGGGGGCGCAGGCGGGCCAGCGCCCTGCGGGCCTCGTCCACCGAACGCGCCCACTCCAGCCGGACGGCAAGGCCGCTGTCCTCCAGCAGCTCCTGGACGATCAGCGCATCCTGCGGATCGTCCTCCACGAGCAACACCAACGGCTGCCGGACATCCTCACTCGCATGGGCCATGTTGGCAATTGCACCCTTCGTCCACCGGCACCGAGCTCTAACGAATCGACGCCTCAGGTGCCCCACTGCCCACTACGGCCAAGAAGTGGCCCAAACTCACGCACTTTTCCCAAGAAACTTTCCGGTATGCGTCCACAAGCCGAGCAATCGTAACGGGCCGGGGTCCAGTGGGTCTGGCGAATCGACCTCCTTCCACCATAACCAACCCCCTGACCTGCATTAACCGCTCATGGCCGGACATGCGAACGGCCCGGAACCGTCAGCCGGTCCGGGCCGTCCGCACACGGCGCTATTCCCACTCGATGGTGCCCGGGGGCTTGCTCGTGACGTCGACCACGACCCGGTTGACCTCGCGCACCTCGTTGGTGATGCGGGTGGAGATGCGCGACAGGACGTCGTAGGGCACCCGCGCCCAGTCGGCCGTCATCGCGTCCTCGGACGTCACCGGCCGGAGCACGACCGGGTGGCCGTAGGTGCGGCCGTCGCCCTGCACGCCCACCGAGCGCACGTCGGCCAGCAGCACCACCGGGCACTGCCAGATCTGCCGGTCGAGGCCGGCCCGGGAGAGCTCTTCGCGGGCGATGGCGTCGGCCTCGCGCAGCAGCGCCAGACGGTCGCGGGTGACCTCGCCGACGATGCGGATGCCGAGCCCGGGACCGGGGAACGGCTGCCGCCAGACCATGGCGGGCGGCAGGCCCAGCTCTTCGCCGGCCCTGCGGACCTCGTCCTTGAACAGCGCGCGCAGCGGCTCGACCAGCTTGAACTGGAGGTCTTCCGGCAGGCCGCCGACGTTGTGGTGGGACTTGATGTTGGCGGTGCCCGTGCCGCCGCCGGACTCGACGACGTCGGGGTAGAGGGTGCCCTGGACCAGGAAGTCGACCGGGCCGTCGGCCATGATGGCGCGCTGCTCGTCCTCGAAGACGCGGATGAACTCGCGGCCGATGATCTTCCGCTTCTCCTCCGGGTCGGTGACGCCCTCCAGCGCCTTCAGGAAGCGGTCGGCGGCGTCGACGACGCGCAGCTTGACGCCCGTGACGGCCACGAAGTCGCGCTCGACCTGCTCGGCCTCACCCTTGCGCAGCAGCCCGTGGTCGACGAAGACGCAGGTCAGCCGGTCGCCGATGGCCCGCTGGACGATCGCCGCGGCCACCGCCGAGTCGACCCCGCCCGACAGCGCGCAGATGGCGCGGCCCTCGCCGACCTGCCGGCGCACGGACTCGACGGAGTCCTCGACGATGTTGAGCATCGTCCACGCCGGACGGCAGCCGGCCGCGTCGAGGAAGTGCTTGAGCACGGCCTGACCGTGCTCGGAGTGGAGCACCTCGGGATGGAACTGCACGCCGTACAGGCCGCGCTCGGGGTGCTCGAAGGCGGCGACCGGCGTCTCGCTCGTGGAGGCGGTGACCGCGAAGCCCTCGGGGGCCGCGGCCACGCTGTCGCCATGGGACATCCAGACGGTCTGCGCGGCGGGCAGCCCCTGGAAGATGACGCCCTCGTCGAGCACCTTCAGCGCGGTGCCGCCGTACTCGGCGACGCCCGTGCGGGCGACCTCACCGCCCAGCGCCTGGGCCATGGCCTGGAAGCCGTAGCAGATGCCGAACGTGGGCACGCCGGTCGAGAACAGGCCGTGCGGCACGGGCGGCGCGCCCTCGGCGTAGACCGACGACGGGCCGCCGGACAGGATGATGGCCTTCGGCTTCTTGGCCATCATCTCCTCGACCGACATCGTCGACGGCACGATCTCGGAGTAGACGTGGCACTCGCGCACCCGCCTGGCGATGAGCTGCGCGTACTGTGCGCCGAAGTCGACCACGAGCACTGTGTCGAATTCAGACACCGTGAGAACCCCCCAAAGGCGAAATGCGGTGCCTTCATTGTATCGGCCTCGGGTATTACGCCTGGCCTCACACCGTCACTCGTGCTAACACAGAACGGTGGATCTTGTCTGGCCGGCCTCGGCGTGGGCCCTGTGGTTCGCCGCGCTGGCCGCCGCGTTCGGGTTGACGACGCGCCGGGCCGCCGCGCCCCCGGCGGCCCCTGCTCCCGCGGCGCCGCCCGCCGTCGTCGAGCTCTTACGCGGGCTGCGGGCCGGTGAGGTCTTCCACGCCACGGTCTTCGAGCTGGCCAGGCGCGGGTTCCTGACGATCCGTGACGACCGGCTCACGCTCTCCGCGACGGGCGAGGGGCAGGTGTGGCCGTACGAGCGATGGGTGCTCGACCGGGTGGCCGCGCGGATGGGCGGCGCGACGCAGGCGCCGGTCGTCGCCCTGATACCGGACAGCGGCGACCTCGACGCCGCGTTCGTGCCCCTGGTCCGGCAGAGCGCCATCGACCTCGGGCTGGCGCGGCGGCGCTGGGGAAGCATGCTCGTGCCGCTGCTGCTGGCCGCCGGGCTCGCCGGGCCCTGGTACGTCACCATCTCGCAGGCGGGCGTGTCGTGGCCCGGCTGGATCGCCACGGCGGGGGCGTTCGTGGCCGGGGCCGCGCTGCTGCTGGGCGGGCGCGGGTTCGTGCTGACGCCGCTCGGCCGCGAGGTCGCCGGGCCCGAGCCGGCTCCGGTGGACCCGCGGCAGGAGTGGGTCTTCACCGGCGACGGGTGGCGCGGCGTCCTGGTCGAGCCGGCTCCGCGCGACGGCGGCGCGCCCAAGCGGCAGGAGGTCGAGGGGCGGGTGGTCAAGCGCTGGATCGTGACCGAGCACGGCGACGACCTGTCCTCCTCGCGCACCTGCTACCTGGCGGTGCACGACGGCATCTCGGAGCGGGCGCCGGCGTACCGGGCCAAGGAGCGCGTCTACCAGGACGTGCTGCCGGGCGACTTCGTCCGGCTGCTGGTCAATCCGCGGCGCGGGAGCGTGGTGAGCGTGCTGGTCCACGAGCGCCGCTGGTAGCGCCGGGCAGCTCGCCGGCCAGCAGCAGCTCGGTCTGCCTGCGCAGCCGGTCGGCGAACTCGGGGTGGGTCAGCACGAGGAAGCGTTCCTCGCGGATGGCCCGTACGACCAGGGCGGCGACCTCGGCGGGCTCGACGCCGCGCGCCATGGCCGCCCCGACGGCCTCGCGGGCGGCCGTCTCGTCGTCCGTCGGGGTGGTGACCAGGCCGGCCGGGCGGGACCTGGCCGAGTCGTCGATCCGCGTCCTGACCGCGCCGGGGCACAGCGCGGTCACGCGGAGCTTGGAGCCCACGGCGGCGAGGTCCTGGGCCAGCGACTGCGAGGCGGCCAGCGCGGCGTACTTGGTGAGCGCGTAACCGCCCGCGCCCGGCGCGGCGAGCAGCCCGGCCACGGACACGGTGTTGACGACGTGCCCCTCGGTGTCCTGCCGCATCATGCGCGGCACGAACGCGCGCACGCCGTGCAGCACGCCCCACAGGTTCACGCCGAGCAGCCAGGCGAAGTCCTCGGCGGTCCTGGTCCACAGGCGGCCGCCCTGGTGGACGCCGGCGTTGTTGCACAGCACGTGCACCGCGCCCAGCTCGCCGAAGCTCCGGTCGGCCAGGTGCTCCACGGCCGCCGCGTCGGAGACGTCGGTGACCTGCGTGAGCACCTCGCCAGGCCCGGCGGACGCCTTCCGCGCGAGCGCGGCCGTCTCGGCCAGCCCGCCGGGATCGACGTCGGCCAGCATCAACGCCATGCCCTCGGCGGCGAACCGGACGGCCAGGCCCCTGCCGATGCCGCTGGCCGCGCCCGTCACCACCGCGACCCTGCCGGACAGTTCACGCACGGCCTGAACCTCCCTAGCGCTCGCTCGGCTACCCCGACGCTACAGGATCGCGCCGATCAGGCCCAGGGGCGGCGAGCCGAGGTCGAACAGCGCCTTGTGGAAGCGCTGGAGCGTGAAACCCGCCCCCCATCGCGTGCGCGCCTGCTCGCGCAGGTCGAGGATGAGCAGCTTGCCCCAGGTGTAGCGGCCGTACGTCGGGTCGAAGGAGGCGCGGCGGGCCTCCGACAGCGCGGCGGGACCGGCCAGGTGGGTGTCGGACTCGAAGCGCCGAGCGCCCTCCTCGACCGTCATCTGCCCGGTGTGCACGCCGATCGCGCAGGCCAGCCGGGTGACCCGGATCAGGGCCTCCACCCAGACACCGATCTCGAACCGCGGGTCGTCGGGCGCGTAGCCCTCCTCGACGCACAGCTCCTCGGCGTAGTGGGCCCAGCCCTCGACGAAGGCCATCGACTGCAGCAGCCGCCGCACGTCGGAGGGGGCCCGGCGGAGCGCGCGGCCGTGCGAGAAGTGGCCGGGGGCCACCTCGTGCACGTTGATGGCGGGCAGCGTGGTGGCGCTGAAGACCTCCAGCCACTCCTCCTGGTCCTGCTCGCTCCAGGACGCGTCCGGCGGGGTGATGTGGTACCAGGACGGCCCCTCGGGCTCGCCCGGCGAGTTCCACGCCATCATGGCCATGGCCCAGCGGCGCGACTCCGGCGCCAGCCCGACCAGGCACTCGCCGTCGTGGTAGGGCACGAGGTCCTTCTCGCGGGTGAAGGCGATGGCCCGTTCGGTGCCGATCCTGGCCGCCTCGATCACGCCGTCGGCGTCGGGGTGGTCCTTGACCAGCTCGCGGACGACGTCGAGGGGAGGCTCGGAGCGTCCGAGCTTGGCGCAGGACTCGGCCAGCAGGCCCATGAGCCGGTCGCGTTCGGCGTCGGCGCGCTCGGCCAGCCTGCCCAGGTCGACCGGCAGGCCCTCGGCGCTGCTCATGAGCTTGACCAGGGCGGCGCCGCCGAGCGCGGCGTCGGGGTCGCCCTCGGCGGCGGCGCGGGCCACGTGGGCCACGAGCCTGCCGTGGGCCTCGATCGCGGCCTGGTCGGTGATGCCCGCGGCCAGGCCCTTGACCGCGCCCAGCAGGGACGTGGCGACCGGGGCCCCGACCTGGTCGAGCGAGGCGACCGCGGCGTCCACGGCGGCCGGCCACTGCGCGAGGTGGGCGGCCCTGGCGGCGGCGCGCTCGGCCTCGGGGGCGTAGTCGCGGTCGTAGCAGGCCAGGTCGAGGTTGGCCAGGTGGATGAGAGGGTTCTTGCGGTGCAGCTCCAGCTCTCCGAACTGGGTGCGCATGGCCTCCTCGAAGATCTGCAGATGCTCGGCGTCGTGCGGGTCGCCGGGCGCGTCGCCCTTGCCGAGGCGCGCCAGGCCGTCCCGTACGCCCTCGGGCGACAGGTCCTGGATCCGGCCGTCGTACTCGTGCCTGCCGCCCCCTTCGCGCGCCTCGGACACCATCAGGTCGGTGATCGCGCGCAGTCTGGGGTCAAGTTCCGTCATGCCGCCGACGCTAGCGCACCCCCCTGATCTTGAGGACCCCTACGGCCCCGACCAGCGAGATCACGATGCCCACGACGAACAGCGCCGGGTAGCCGCCCGTCCCCACCACGACGGCGGCGAGGGCGGGCGCCAGGATCTGCGGCCCGGCGTTGGCGATGTTGATGACGCCCATGTCCTTGCC
Organism: Nonomuraea sp. NPDC049684; assembly: GCF_044465345.1. Taxonomy (NCBI): domain Bacteria; kingdom Bacillati; phylum Actinomycetota; class Actinomycetes; order Streptosporangiales; family Streptosporangiaceae; genus Nonomuraea; species Nonomuraea sp. NPDC049684. The sequence goes on from NZ_JBITLO010000002.1 coordinate 932,642, forward strand.
CGCGTCGCCGGGGTCCGGCAGCACCTTGGTCACCAGGGCCATGTCCACGGCCAGGTAGACGCCGAACGCGATGCCGTGCGCGACGTTGTAGACGATCATGCCCTCGAACGTCGGCATCGCCAGCGGGATGCCCAGGAACGCCGCCGAGGACAGCCCGGCGACCAGCGCGAACAGCCGGAAGCGGCCGAGACGGTCGGAGATCGGGCCGATCACCAGCACCGCGAGCAGCGTGGCGGCCTGGCCGACGAGCATCAGCAGGCCCATCGTGGCGACCGCCTCGCCCTTGGGGATCTTGATGAAGTCCTCAAGGAGGAAGAGGTTGAAGGTGAAGATGACGAAATATCCGAGCATGACGCCGAAGCGCGACACGAAGGCCCACGTGAAGTCCGGGGTCTTCAGCGGCCGTACGAACCCGGCCAGGAACGCCCCCAGCCGGAACGGCTCGCGCGCCATCCCCGCCGAGGACGTGTCCGGCGTCACGACCACGACCAGCACCGCCGCGACCAGCAGCAGCGCCATCGCCACGTAGTACGCCCCGCCGGCGGCCAGCTGCGGGAACACGATGAACATGACGGCCGTCGCGATCGTGGCCAGCGGCGTGCCGAGCCCGAACAGGCCGGAGTAGGTGCCGTACCGGCTCGGCGGCACCCGGTCGGGCAGGATCGCGGTCATGGCGGCCTGGTAGCCGTTCATGATGGTCTGCACGCCCGCCCAGCTGATGCCGAGCATGAGCACGCTGCCCGCGCCGGCCTGCGCGAACAGGGCGAGCACGCCGAGCAGCACGCAGCCGAGTATCCACGGCGAACGGCGGCCGAAGCGCGATCGGGTGCGATCGGAGATCTGGCCGAAGACGGGGTTGGCGAGGGTGGCCATGAGCGGGCCGATCGAGTTGGCCAGGCCCAGCGCGGCCACGTCGTTGACGCCGGTGATGCGCTGCACGTGCACCGGCAGGACGAACGCGCCCACGCTCATCCACAGGAACATGACGGCCACGTTGGCCAGCGGAAGCGTCAGGTAGAGCGGCCCGGGGCGCCGGGTGTCCGTGAGCGCGCCGCTCAGAGCCTCAGCCATGGGGGGACCTTTCCGGAGCGTTGATGATACGTATCACCGACGATTGCTCTGGACTGTAGGTCGCCCGGGAAGGGCTGACAAGACGCGCGTCCGACTCGTTACGCGCTCGACGGCGGCCTCAGGCGCTGGACCGGGCCACCAGCCGGGGCTCGAACCGGGCGAGGACCTCGCCGGCCGCGGACGGCCGCACGCCGCGGACGATCCCGTCGATCTCGCCCGCCAGGTCGGCCGGGCTCGCGGTGGCGTCGAAGTGCACGCTGGTCAGGCGGGGCCGCATGAGCGTGCAGATCGGCAGGTCGTCGGCGCCGACCACGGCGACGTCGCCGGGGACCCGCAGACCGGCGTCCTGCAACGCGCTGATCAGCAGCATCGCGTACTCGTCGTTGTAGGCGAAGACGCCGTCGGGCAGGTCGCCCGCGCGGACGACCCGCCCCGCCTCCTCCTCGGAGAAGGCCAGGTCGATGCGCGCGGCCCCGGGGACGACCTCCCGCACCCCCGCCAGCCGGGCCAGCCCCATGGCGTCGATGCCCTCTTCCCGTGGCACGACAGCCGCCACCCGCCGGCTTCCCCGTTCGACCAGGTGGCGGGCGGCCACGGCGCCGAGGGCCCGGTGGTCGAACACCACGGCCGGCACCAGGGGCGAGGGCTGGTCGGACAGGCCGATGACGGCCCGGACGCCCGAGGCGTGCAGCAGCTCCACGGCGGGCCTGGTCAGCCGCGCGGCCTCGACGAGGACGACCGAGGGCCGCAGGGCGAGCCAGCTCCTGGCCGCCGCCACGCCCTTGAGGGTGCGTTCGCCGTACTGGACCAGGGTGTGGCCGCGGGCCCTGAGCCCCTCCTCCAGCTCGTCGAACACCTGCTGCGCCAGCCGGCCCACCCTGGCCCGGGACAGCGGCATGAGCACGATGCCGCTGTGGCCCGTGCGCAGCGCGCGGGCGGCGGCGTCGGGCACGTAGCCCAGGCGGGCGGCGGCGTCGCGGACCCGCCTGCGGGTCTCCTCGCTCACCCGGGCGCGGGGGTTGTCGGTGAGCACGTAGGAGACCGTGGCCTGGGAGACTCCCGCGGCCCTGGCCACGTCGACACTGGTCGGCGGGCGCTCCCCCCTTGTCGTGTTCACGGGGTGGATGGTATCAACTGCTTATACGTATAAGCAGGGGAGGCTGCCGCATGAAGCTGCACACTCGTGAATGGGGTTCGGGCGACCGCGTGGCCGTCCTCGTCCACGGCATCATGGCCGACTCGCGATGCTGGTGGCGGGTGGGCCCCGAGCTGGCCGCGCGCGGCTACCGGGTCATCGCCGTCGATCTCCCCGGCCACGGCCGGAGCCCCCGCGCCGACGCCTATCCGCCCGAGCTGTTCGCCTCGTCGCTGGCGGAGTCGGTGCCCGCGCGCCCCGAGCTGGCCATCGGGCACTCCCTCGGCGGCCTCACGCTCGGCCTCGCCGTCGAACGGCTCATGCCCGGACGGGCGATCTACTCCGATCCGGCCTTCCGCCTGCCGACGCCGGAAAGCGGCGCCCTGGAGTCGATGGCGGACTTCACCGACGAGACCGGCGAGCTGATCGCCGCCCTGCACCCCGGCTTCTCGGCCGAGGAGGTGGCGGTCGAGGTCGAGATGCTCGCGCGCTGGGACCGCGGGTCGGCGCTGTCGCTCGCCGGGGCGTCGGGCATGGACTTCACGCCCGCGCCCGTCGTGCCGTCGCTGGTGCAGGTGGCCGACCCGAGTTTCCTGGTGCCGCCGGCGTTCCAGGAGGAGCTGCGGGGCAAGGGATTCGAGGTGCGCGTGGTCACGGGGGCCGAGCACACGATCCACCGCCACCTGTTCGAGGACTTCCTGGCGGGGCTGGAAGGCTGGATCAGACCCGCTGCCGCAGCTCGGTGAGGCGGCCGGCGACGTCGAGGCCCTTGCCGGCGGCCCAGGCGTCGTCGTGGTAGGTGGCCAGGTGCCGCTCGGCCGCGTCGCCCAGCAGCGAGACGATCGTGCCGCTCTCGCCCCTGGCCCGCATGCGCCCGGCCAGTTCGAGCGCGGCCCACAGCGCGGTGCCGGACGAGCCGCCCACCGGCAGCCCGGTGACCTGCCTGATGTGCCTGGCCGCCGCCACGCTCGCCGCGTCGGGCACCGGCACCACCAGATCGACCAGGTCGGGCCGGAACCCCGGCTCCACGCGCGGACGGCCGACGCCCTCGATGCGCGACGGCATGCCGGTGGCGTAGTCGGGCGCGTCGAGGGTCCAGCCCGGGAAGTAGGCGGAGTTGTCGGGATCGGCGACCGCCACCCGGCAGCCGTGCTCCCCGGCCACCGCGCCGAGCGTGGCCGAGGTCGCGCCGGTGGCGGCGCCGGTCACCACCCAGTCGGGACGGACCTGGGCGAACAGCTCTTCGGCCAGGTCGTGCGGCGCGGCCCGGCCGAACTGGTCGAGGTAGTGGCCCCCGACCTGCCCGGCCGCCTCCCCGGCCGCGTCGTAGATGGCCAGGGGCGGCGTGACGAACCTGCACTCGCCGCCCAGCGCCTCGACCGCCCGGGCCCGCGCCGGGTCGCGCGCGCCCGGCATGACCACGACGTAGGGCAGGCCGAGCCGCCGGGCGAACCACGCCTGCGCGACCGCCGCGTTGCCGCCGGCGGCCTCGACCACGGTGGCGCCCTCGGTGATCGAGCCGTCGAGCACGGCCCGCCGGAACAGCGCCCTGGCGTGCCGGTGCCGCAGGCTGCCCGTGGGGTGACCGGACTCGTCCTTCAGCAGCAGGCGCACGCCGGGCACCCGGACGGGGAGGTCGATCAGCCTGGTCGGCGGCCCGGCGGCCAGGACGTCGAGCGCGCGCGTGCTCCAGCTCACCGGACCACCCTGTCAGGACGAGCTCAGGAAAGCTCCACCTGTTCGCCGGGAGCGAGCAGCACGAACCGCTCGCCGAGCCCCGCGAACGCCTTCTCCAGCGTGTCCCTGCCCTGCGTGAAGTGCGCCCAGTGCTCGAAGTGCAGCGGGACGACGTGCCGCGCGCCCAGGACGTCGGCGGCGGTGACGGCGTCCTCGCTGGTCAGCGTCAGGAAGCCGTCCACCAGCGGGGTGCGCGCGCCGCCCGCGAACAGCAGCGCCACGTCGATCCGCGGGAACCTGGCGGCCACGGCCCGTACGACGTCCAGCGAGGCGTTGTCGCCGCTCACGTAGACGGTGGGCAGGCCCTCGCCGCCGAGCACGAAGCCGGTGACCTCGCCCGTCAGGTGCTCGGTCCCGTCGGGGCCGTGCTGGGCGGGCACGCCGGTCACCCGCAGCGGGCCGACCTCGGTCTCGCTCCAGTTGGGCAGGGCGCGCACCGGCTCGCCCAGGCGCTCGGCCGCCGAGGCGGTGGACAGCGCCAGCGGGGCCGTGGCGAGGAACGCGCGGCCCGCGTCGTCGAGGTTGTCGGGGTGCTGGTCGTGCGAGAGCAGCACGGCGTCCACCGGGCCCACCTCGTCGGGGCCGAAGGCGGGGCCGGCCGTCTTCTTGAGCACCCTGGCGCCGACCGGGTGGTCGCCCGGCGCGTCGAAGGTGGGATCGACCAGCAGCCGGACGCCGCCCAGCTCGATGACGGCGGTCGGGCCACCGGCGTAACGAATCTTCATGTCCGTCAAGGACACGGAGGTACAGAAGGTTTATTCCGGACGCCGTTGAGCACCCGGGTCACCGTGCGGTGGCACAGGGCGCGGAAGTCGGGCTCGGCCATGCTCATCCGGCCGCTCAGGTACTGCTGGACCAGGCCCTGGGTGCTCGCCGTGACCGCGAGCGCGGTCTCCAGCGGGTCGTCCTCGCGCAGCACGCCCGTGCGCATGCCCTCCTCGGCCAGCGCCACCACCACGCTGAACGGCGGGCCCTGGCCGTCGCGGAAGTCGTCGGGGAAGCGGCGGGCCCGCGCCCAGGCGTCGGAGGTCAGGAAGGTGTACAGGTGGGGGCTGCCGAGCGCGAAGTCGAGGAAGTCGTCGAGCGCCGCCATCATGCGCTCCTCCACGTCGCCCGTGCCGGGCCTGCGGGTCCACGCCTCGGCCAGCTCGCGGGCGGCGGCGTCGGCGACGGCGCGCAGCAGGGCCTCCCGGTTGGGGAAGTGCCGGTAGATGGCCATGGCGGTGACGCCCACGGCCTCGCCGACCCGCCGCATGCTGACGGCGTCGGCGCCCTCCTCCAGCAGGATGCGCCGGGCCACGGCCTCGATGCGCGCGGCCGTCCCTGGTTCACTCACGTTTACAGTGTATACAGACGGAGCGCGCCCGGAGCCCGTTCCGGCACGGCGGGCCGGCGGGGCTCCACCGGGGGCAGCCGGACGTACGGCGAGCCCGCGGCGGGCCGGGGATCGGGGTCGCCGGCGTTGGGCCACAGGGACATGGCCCGCTCGGCCTGCGCGGTGATGGTGAGCGACGGGTTGACCCCGAGGTTGGCCGACACCGCCGAGCCGTCCACGACGTGCAGCCCCTCGTGGCCGTAGACGCGGTGGTAGGCGTCGATCACGCCGGTCTCGGGCGAGTCGCCGATCACGCAGCCGCCGAGGAAGTGGGCCGTCGTCGGGATGTCGAACAGGTCGAGCCAGGTGCCGCCGGGCACCCCGCCGATCTCGGCCGCCGCGTGCCGGACGGCCTCGTGCCCGGCCGGGATCCAGGTCGGGTTGGGCTCGCCGTGGCCGCGGGCCGACCGCAGACCCCAGCGGGTGCGCCGGACGGTGATCGAGTTGTCCTTGGCCTGCATCACCAGCGCGATGACGGTCCGCTCCGACCAGCGGCGCAGGTCGAGCAGGCGCAGCGCCTCCAGAGGCCGCGCGGCGATCTCCCGGAACAGCGCCGGCCACCTCGGCTGGCCGCCGTCCACGAGCAGGGTGCGCAGCAGGCCCATGGCGTTGGAGCCGTCGCCGTACCGCACGGGCTCGATGTGGGTCTCGGCGTCGGGGTGGATGGAGGAGGTGATGGCCACGCCCTTGTTGAGCTTCTCGCCGCCCGCCGACGTGCGCTCGAAGCCGAGCAGGGCCTCGGAGTTCGTCCTGGTCAGCGTGCCGAGCCTGGGCGACAGGCGGGGCAGGTCGCCGGTGGCGCGCAGCTTGTGCAGCAGGCGCTGGGTGCCGTACGTGCCGGCCGCGAAGATCACCTGCTTGGCCGTGAACGAACGGCGGCGCAGCGCCGACCCCGTCCGGCGGGCGACGACCCGGTAGCCGCCGGCGGGCAGCGGGCGCACCGAGGTGACCGTGCACTCGGCGTAGACCCGCGCGCCCGCCCGCTCGGCCAGGTGCAGGTAGTTCTTGACCAGCGTGTTCTTGGCGCCGTGGCGGCAGCCGGTCATGCACTGCCCGCACTCGATGCAGCCGCGCCGCCGCGGGCCCGCGCCGCCGAAGTACGGGTCGACGCCGTCCTCGCCGAAGTAGACGCCGACCGGGGCCAGGTGGAAGGTGTCGCCCACGCCCATCTTCTCGGCGACCCGGCGCATGACGTCGTCGGCGCGGGTGACGGTGGGGTTGGTGACCGCGCCGAGCATGCGTCTGGCCTGGTCGTAGTGCGGGGCCAGCTCCGCCTTCCAGTCGGTGATGCCGGCCCACTGCGGGTCGCGGAAGAACGGGTCGAGCGGCTCGTAGAGGGTGTTGGCGTAGACCAGCGACCCGCCGCCCACCCCGGCTCCGGCCAGCACCATCACGCCGGTGCCGCGCTCGCCGCGCAGCACGTGGATGCGCTGGATGCCCTTCATGCCGAGCCAGGGCGCCCACAGGAAGTCGCGCAGCTTCCACGAGGTGGCCGGCAGCGCGGCGTCGTCGAATCGACGGCCCGCCTCCAGCACGCCGACCTTGTAGCCCTTCTCGCTCAGCCGCAGCGCCGAGACGCTGCCGCCGAACCCCGACCCGATGACCAGAACGTCGAACGTCACTTGATCCGCAGCTTCCGCATCGCCTTGAGGGTGCCGGCCAGGACGTCGGCCCACGTCTCGTACGTCAGGTCGAAGGGCGGCTCGAAGCCCAGCCAGGACGCCTGCGAGGCCACGGTCTTGGACTCGGTGTAGCGCAGCAGGCCCTCCGCGCCGTGCCGGCGGCCGAGGCCCGACGCCTTCATGCCGCCCATGGGCGCGTCGTAGGAGGCGTAGGCCGAGCCGTACCCCTCGTTGATGTTGACCGTGCCGGCCTTGACGCGGGCGGCCAGGGCGCGGCCGCGGGCCGGGTCGGTGGTCCAGATGGAGGCGTTCAGGCCGTAGATGGTGTCGTTGGCCAGCTCGATCGCCTCCTCCTCCGACTCGAAGGGGTAGAGGGCGACCACCGGGCCGAACGTCTCGTTGCGGCACAGGTCCATGTCGTCGCGGACGCCGGTGAGCACGGTCGGCTCGTAGAACAGCGGGCCGAGGTCGGGCCTGGCCCGGCCGCCGGTCAGCACGGTCGCGCCCTTGGCCACGGCGTCGTCCACGTGGGCGCTGACCGCGTCGAGCTGGCGTTGCGAGGTGAGCGAGCCCATCTGGACCGACCAGTCGTGGCCCGCGCCGAGCTTGAGGTTGCCGACCTGCCGGACCAGGCGCGCGGCGAAGTCGTCGAACACCGACGCGTGCACGTACAGCCGCTCGATGGACAGGCAGAGCTGGCCGGCGTTGGTGAAGCAGGCCCGGATCGCCCCCTGGACGGCGAGCGGCACGTCGGCGTCGTCGAGCACCACCATCGGGTTCTTGCCGCCGAGCTCCAGCGAGCAGCCGATGAGCCGCTTGGCCGCCTCCTCGGCGATCTTCCTGCCGCCCCTGGTCGAACCCGTGAACGCGACATAGTCGGCGTCGTCGAGCAGCGCGTCGCCGATCTCGGCGGGCTCGCCCAGCACGACCTGCCAGATCTCGCGCGGCATGCCCAGCTCGGCCAGCAGGTCGATGGTCCACAACGTGGACATGGCGGTCTGGGTGTCCGGCTTGTGCACCAGCGCGTTCCCGGCCAGCAGCGCGGGCACGGCGTCGGTGACGCCGAGCGAGAGCGGGTAGTTCCACGGGGAGATCAGCGCGACCACGCCCTTGGGCTGGCGCAGCTCGGTCACCCGGGTGGCGCCGGGGAAGATGCCCTTGCGGGTGCGCGGCGCGAGCAGGCCGGAGGCCCGCCGGGCGTAGTAGAGGCTGCATCCGGCGACGTCGAGCACCTCCTCGAAGGCGTGCTTGCGGGCCTTGCCGGTCTCGTTCTGGACGATGTCGAGGATCTCGTCCCTGCGGTCGAGGATGGCGTCGTGCAGCAGCAGGAACGGCCTGGCCCGCGCCGCGGCGGGCCTGGCCGCCCACTCGGCCTGGGCGGCCCTGGCTCGCTCGTAGGCCAGCCGTACGTCGTCGGCCGTGGAAATGGGCAGCTCGGCGAGCGGCTCGCCGGTGAAGGGGGCGGTGATCTCCCGGGTCTTGCCGCTGGACGTGACGTGCATGCCCGAAGGATATTCCGCTTGGCTACCGGCGGGTAGTTTTTGCGGATTCGCGGGGTGGGGTCAGAATCCTCTTATGCCATCGTTCGCTCCGCTACGCCCGGGAGATCCGGCGAGTCTGGCCGGCATGGATCTCCTCGGCAGGCTTGGCGAGGGCGGCCAGGGCGTCGTCTACCTCGCGAAAGATCATTCCGGTGGGCACGTCGCCGTCAAGTGGCTGCGCCCCGACCTGTCCGGCGACGACGTGAGCGTCGAGCGGTTCCTGCGCGAGGTCCAGGTGGCCCAGCAGGTGGCGCCGTTCTGCACCGCGGCCGTCCTCGGCACCGGCGTCGAGCTGGACCGGCCGTTCATCGTCAGCGAGTTCATCGAGGGGCCCTCGTTGCAGCGGGTGGTGCAGGAGGAGGGGCCGCGCACCGGGTCCACGCTGCACCGGCTGGCCATCGGCACGGCGACCGCGCTGGCCGCCATCCACCAGGCCGGCATCGTCCACCGCGACTTCAAGCCCGCCAACGTCATCCTGGGCGCGGACGGCCCGCGGGTGATCGACTTCGGCATCGCGCGGGCGCTCAACGCGACCTCGACGATCAGCAGCATGGTCGTGGGCACGCCGTCGTACATGCCGCCCGAGCAGATCATGGGCCACACCGTCGGGCCGGCGGCCGACATGTTCTCGTGGGCCAGCGCGATGGTCTACGCGGCGTCGGGGCGGGCGCCGTTCGGCAGCGACACCATGCCCGCGGTGATCAACCGGGTCCTCAACCAGCAGCCCGACCTGGGCGTGCTCGACGGCGCGCTGCGTGACGTCGTGGCCGCGTGCCTGGCCAAGGACCCGGCGCAGCGGCCGACGGCCGAGCAGGTGATCATGCGGCTGCTCCAGCACCCGATGCCGGCGAACTCGCCCATCCTCGCCGCGGCCGCCGCGGAGGCCGTCCCCGCCGGGCCGCCCGTGACCGGGCCGGCGGCGGGGTCGGCGGCGGGGCCGATGACCGCGCCGCCGCAGCAGCACCCGCAGGGACCGCCGGGAGCGCCGCACGGGCCGCCACAGGGGCAGCCACAGGGACCGCCGCAGGGGCATCCGCAGGGGCCGATGACCGGACCGATGACCGGGCCGGTACCGGGGGCGCCGGGGGGCCCGGGGGGCCCGGGGGGCCCGGGGGGCCCGCAGCCGTACCCGCAGCAGCAGTGGCACCCGCCCGGCCCGTACGCGCAGCCCACCCACCCCGGAGTCCACCCCCGGCGACCGGCCGGGAAGAGCAGGGCGCCGCTGATCATCGGGGCCACGCTGGGCGTCGCCTTACTCGTGCTGGCCGGGCTCGTCGTGCTCATCGCCAACAACAGGACGACCCTGGCCGCCGACGGCGGCGTCACGACGCCCGCCTCCGCCCAGCCGTCCGGGCGCAGCGTGCCGCCCGCCACGCCGTCGGTCACGGCTTCGGTCGCGCCGGTCTCCGTCCCCGAGGAGGGGCCGCGCAAGGCGCTGCCCGGCGCCGCGATCGGCCTCTACGAGAACACCTCCGACGCCATCGTCCTGACCTCCTACGAGATCTACGACAAGAAGAAGGACGACTGGGTCGACCACGCCAGGGACTCGCTGCGCGGCCCGTTCCGCAAGTACGCCGGCAACTGGGAGTCGAACGTCTCCCCCGGCGGCCGCTACCTGGCCACCCGCGGCCGCAAGTACACCGACGACAACTACGACTACATCATCGTCAGCGACCGCCAGACGGGCGAGCGCACCACGATCAAGACCGTCCGCGGCCCGCTGATCGCCAGCATCCGCGCCTGGTCCGAGGACGGCTCCAGGATCCTGCTCAACATCGAGCGCAAGAGCGGCAGCACCTGGACCTACCCCGGCTTCGTCATCGTGGACGTCGCCGCGAAGAAGGCGAAGACCGTCATGGTGGACGACTCCGCCGTCCGCAAGACCGCCTTCGGCTGGGACGGCGAGGGCACGGGCGTGATCAACGTCTTCGGCCCGGAGAAGAACCGCAGCCTGCGCTTCTTCGACGCCGACGGCAAGGCCACCCGCGACCTGCGCTCGATCGGCACGCTGCCCGCCGGCACCCAGGACGTCTTCTCCCCCTCGGGCGAGTCGTTCCTGTCCGCCTGCCCGAACGGCAGCGACGGCGACACCTGCGTGTGGGACGTCAAGTCGGGCGACCGCACGCACAAGTTCACCTCCGACTGCGACAAGGTGCTCGGCTGGTACGACGACACCCACCTCTACTGCTGGGAGCAGGACAACAACACCAAGGACGAGATCCAGGTCGTCGACCTCAAGGGCACCCTGCTCCGCAAGATCCTCGACGTGCCGGGCGACGTCGACTTCAGCCCGGTCTTCACCGCCAACCCGGCCAAGGGCTCCTGAACCATCCGGCCCGCGCAGCCGTCATGGAGGTCATGAAGACGCTGTTCCGTACGGCCGTGACCGCCGCGGCCCTCGCCGCGGTCACGACGGCCTGCACGTCGGCGGCCACGGGCCAGGCGCCCGTGCCGAAGGTCACGCTCGACGCCGTCCGCCTGGTCGCCTACGACAGTTGCGACGACATGCTGTCGGGCCTGCGGGAGCACGCCGCGGAGAACGTCGGCCCGTGGGGGTTCGGCGGCCCGCAGATCATGTACATGGAGGACACCGCCGCCACCGCGAGGGCGAAGACCACCTCCGACACCCCAGAACACTCCACCACGAACGTGCACGAAGCGGGCGTGGACGAGCCCGACCTGGTCAAGACCGACGGCAACCGGATCGTCACGGTCGTGGACGGCACCCTGCGGGTCATCGACACCGCGACCAGGAAGGTCACCGCCTCGGTCAAGCTCACCAAGAAGGACGAGCCGACCTTCACCCCCGCCGACCTGCTGCTGTCCGGCGACCGCGCGCTCGTGCTGTTCCGCGGCGGCGACATCATGGTGAAGTCCTTCGCGCCGCCCGGCGAGACCCGGTACGTCGTGGTCGACCTGGCCGGGCAGCCGAAGGTGCTCAGCACGATCCGGGCGCAGGGCTCGTACGTGGACGCCAGGATGATCGGCTCCACGGTCCGGCTCGTCACCCGCAGCCAGCCCGACATCACCTTCCCCGAGCCCAAGAGCCCGGACGCCTCCGAGGCCGACCGCAAGAAGGCCAACCAGGACGTCGTACGGCGGGCGCCGCTGTCCGCCTGGCTGCCCACGGTCGAGATCACCGGCGGGTCCGGCGCGGTCAGGAAGGACACGGTCAAGTGCGAGCGGGTCAGCCACCCCGCCGACTACACCGGCACCTCGCTGCTCACCGTCCACACCATCGACCTGACCCAGGACGTCGCCGCGACCGGCACCGAGCCCATCAGCCTGGCCGCCGACGGCGACACCGTCTACGGAAGCGGCACGAGCCTGTACGTCGCCAGCAACCCCCGCTGGTGGTTCCCGGTGGTCACCGAGCCGATGCCGGTCGAGCCCGTGCCGACGGCCACCGACGGGGCGGCCCCGGCCGTCGAGCCCACCCCGAGCGACCCGCCCGTGACGACTGACCCCACGGTGACCAGCGACCCCGCCGTGACCAGCAGCGCCCCGGCCACGTCCGCCCCGAGCGACCCCGCCGTGACCAGCAGCGCCCCGGCCACGCCCGCCACCACTGAGCCCACCCCCGAGCCCACCCCCACGGCGCCGCCCGAGGAGACCGAGGTCCACCGGTTCGACATCAGCGCCGCCGGCGCCCCCTCGTACGTGGCCTCCGGCAAGGTCCCCGGCCGCCTGCTGAACCAGTACTCGCTGTCGGAGTACGAGCGCCACCTCCGCGTCGCCACCACCCTCACCTCCACCGACGGCCGCAACAGCGCCAGCAGCGTGTACGTGCTCGACGCCGCCACCATGGCCAAGGCCGGCGAGGTCGGCGGCCTCGGGAAGGGCGAGCGCATCTACTCGGTCCGGTTCATCGGCCCGTTGGGCTACGTCGTGACGTTCAAGCAGGTGGACCCGCTCTACACGCTCGACCTGCGCGACCCGGCCGCCCCCAAGGTGACCGGCGAGCTGAAGATCACCGGCTACTCGGCCTACCTGCACCCCGGCGCGGACGGCCGGCTGATCGGCATCGGCCAGGAGGCCAGCGACAAGGGCAGGACGCTCGGCACGCAGGTCTCGCTGTTCGACGTCAGCGACCCGGCCGCCCCGCGCAGGCTGTCGCAGCTCTTCCAGAAGGAGTCGGGCTCCGAGGCCGAGTGGGACCCGCACGCGTTCCTGTACTGGCCGAAGACCGGCCTGTCGGTGCTCCCGCTGATGACCCAGAAGGAGTCGGGCGCGCTCGTGCTGAAGATCGACGACTCGGCCGTCAAGAAGCTCGGCATGATCACGCACCCCACCCACCAGGACAAGGACTACGCCTACCAGCCCGGCATCCAGCGCTCGATCGTCATCGGCGACGCCGTCTGGACGCTGTCCTGGGACGGCCTCCAGGTCAACGACGCCACGACGCTGGCCCGTCAGGCGTGGATCCCGCTGCGCTGACCCCCCGTCAGGGCGGGTGACCGGTCCGCCGTACCGGTCACCCGCGCTCCGGCGCGACCACGGGCACGATCTCGGGGGCGCCCAGCCGGATGGCGTCGGCCTCCTGGTCGGAGTCCTGCTCCTGGGAGCGCCGCTCGGCCTCGACCCGCTTGGTGTAGTACTCCACCTCGCGTTTCACCTGCTCGGCGTCCCAGCCGAGCGGCCCGGCCAGCAGTTCGGCGGCCTCCTGCGCCACGGCCAGGCCGCGGTGGAAGGTCTCGATGGAGATGTGCGTGCGCCTGGTCAGCACGTCGTTGAGGTGCCTGGCGCCCTCGTGGGTGGCGGCGTAGACGATCTCGGCCCGCAGGTAGTCGTCGGCCCCGGCCAGCGGCCGGCCCAGCGACGGATCCTGCTCGATCAGCTGGAGCACCTCGTCGATGAGCGAGCCGTAGCGCTGGAGCAGGTGCTCGATCCGGGCGACGTGCAGGCCCGAGGTGTGGGCCAGGCGGTAGCGGGAGTTCCACAGCGCCTGGTAGCCCTCGGCCCCGGCCAGCGGGATGCGGTCGGTGCACGAGCGCGGCACCCGCTGGTCAAGCCCGTGCGCCACCGCGTCCACCGCGTCGCGGGCCATGACCCGGTACGTCGTGTACTTGCCGCCGGCGACCATCACCAGCCCCGGCACCGGATGCGCCACGACGTGCTCGCGCGACAACTGCGACGTCTCGTCGGACTCCCCCGACAGCAGCGGGCGCAGCCCGGCGTAGACGCCCTCGACGTCGTCGCGGGTCAGCGGCACCGACAACACGGCGTTGACGTGGTCGAGCAGGTAGTCGATGTCGGCGCGGGAGGCCGCCGGATGGCCCTTGTCGAGCGTCCACTCGGTGTCGGTGGTGCCGATGATCCAGTGGCGGCCCCACGGGATCACGAACAGCACCGACTTCTCCGTGCGCAGGATGATGCCGGTGCGGGAGTGGATGCGGTCGCGCGGCACCAGCAGGTGGATGCCCTTGGAGGCCCGTACGTGGATCTGGCCGCGCCCGCCGACCAGCTCCTGGATGTCGTCGGTCCACACGCCCGTGGCGTTGACGACCTGCTGGGCGCGTACGTCGAAATCGGCGCCGGTCTCCAGGTCGCGTGCCCGCACGCCGGTGACCCGCTCGCCCTCCCGCAGGAAGCCGACCACCTGGGCGCGCGGCGCGATCCGGGCGCCGTACGTGGCGGCGGTGCGCAGCATGGTCATCACGTAGCGGGCGTCGTCGACCTGGGCGTCCCAGTACTGGACGGCGCCGGTGAGTGCGCTCTTCTTCAGCGCCGGGGCCAGCCGCAACGCCCGCGACCTGGACAGATGCCGGTGGCCCGGCACCCCGCGGGTGAGCCCGGAGGCGAAGCCGAGCGTGTCGTAGAGCGCCACGCCGGCTCCCACATAGCCGCGCTCCCACCCGAAATGGGTCATCGGGAACAGGAACGGCACCGGCCGGACGAGGTGCGGCGCCAGGCGCTGGAGCAGCAGCGCCCGCTCCTGCAGCGCCTCGCGCACCAGGTCGAAGTTGAGCTGCTCCAGGTAGCGCAGGCCGCCGTGGATGAGCTTGGACGAGCGCGACGAGGTGCCGGAGGCGAAGTCGCGGGCCTCCAGCAGGGCCACGTCGAGGCCACGGGTGGCGGCGTCGAGCGCGGTGCCCGCCCCCACCACGCCGCCGCCGACCACGACCACGTCGAACTCCTGGGCGGACATCTCCGCCAGCGCCGCCGCGCGCTCGGTGGGCCCGAGCCGGGCCACGCTCCTACCGGCCGTCATCATCTCCCCTTGCGTCGACTGCGGTCAGTACCTACCCGTACGCCCGGTTCCATGTAACGCAAGGACGGCTCAGGCGCGGACGACCTTGACCCCCGCGTCGGTGAGCCGGCCGGTGAGCTCGTCGGAGAGCCGCTCGTCGGTGACCAGCGTGTCGATCTGCTCGATCGGGCAGATGCGGGAGAAGGCCCGCCGGCCCACCTTGGAGGAGTCGGCCACCACCACGACCTGGGCGGCCCGGCTGATCAGCAGGTTGTTCACGCTGGCCTCGCCCTCGTGGTGGGCCGAGGCGCCCAGCTCGACGTCGATCGCGTCGACGCCGAGGAAGGCCACGTCGAGGGTGACCTGTTCGAGCACGCCCGAGGCCAGCGGCCCGATCAGCTCGTACGACTGCTGCCTGGCCACCCCGCCGGTGACCACGATCTTGACGTGCTGCCGCACGGTCAGCTCGGCGGCGATGTTCAGGGCGTTGGTGACGATCGTGAACCCGCTCTCCAGCGTGGACAGCGTGGCGAGGGTGCGGGCCAGCTCGGAGGTGGTGGTGCCGCCGTTGAGCCCGACCACGGCGCCCGGGCTCACCAGGTCGGCCGCCGCGGCCGCTATGCGGTGCTTCTCGTCGGCGTGCCTGGCCGTCTTGTAGCGCAGCGGCAGGTCGTAGCTGACGCTCTGGGCGACGGCTCCGCCGCGCGTGCGCATGAGCATCTGCTGCTGGGCGAGCTGGTCGAAGTCACGCCGGATCGTGGCGGTGGAGACGTCGAGCGCCTGGGCGGCCTCCTCCACCGACAGCCTGCCCTCCTGCGCGAGCAGCTCCAGGATGGCGTTCCAGCGGTCGTAGCGGGACACGAAGCCTCCAATGAGATCCGTACGGGATCAAGCGTGGCACAGGCGGGCAGGCAGGAGCGACCACTGCACAAATCTGCTCTTTTACTGTATAAAAAAGGCAGAAACAAACAGCAACGGGGAGGAACACGGTGACCACCCATACCGAAGCCGAGATCGAGTCCCAGCCGTCCTGCTGGCGCCGCGCCGTGGCCGCCGTGCCCTCAAGCGCGCTGCCCGAGCCCGGCGAGCGGGTGGCCGTCGTCGGCTGCGGCACGTCGTGGTTCATCGCGATGGTCTACGCCACGCTGCGCGAGCAGCTCGGGATGGGCGAGACCGACGCGTTCGCCGCCTCCGAGGCGCCGATCGGCCGCTCCTACGACCGGGTGCTCGCCCTGACCCGGTCCGGCACCACGACCGAGGTGCTGGAACTGCTGTCCAGGACGAACGCCCGCACGACGGCCATCACCGCCGACCCGAACACGCCGGTCATGACGGCCGCCGACGAGGTCATCGTGCTCGACTACGCCGACGAGACCTCCGTCGTGCAGACCCGCTTCGCCACCACCCAGCTCGCCATGCTCCGCGCCAGCCTGGACGAGGACCTGACCTCCGCGATCGCCGACGCCGAGCGGGCCCTGGCCGAGCCGCTGCCCGCCGAGCTGGTCGAGGCCGAGCAGTTCAGCTTCCTCGGCAGCGGCTGGTCGGTCGGCCTGGCCCAGGAGGCCGCGCTCAAGATGCGCGAGGCGTCCCGGTCGTGGACGGAGGCGTACCCGGCGATGGAGTACCGGCACGGCCCGATCAGCATCGCCGGCCCCGGCCGCGTCACGTGGATGCTCGGCACCGCCCCCGAGGGCCTGCGCGAGCAGGTCGAGGCGACCGGCGGCACGTTCTTCGAGAGCGGCCTCGACCCCATGGCCGAGCTGGTGCGCGCCCAGCGGGTGGCGGTCGCGCGGGCCTTCGCCCGTGGACTGAACCCCGACGAGCCCATGCACCTCACGCGATCTGTGATCCTTTCTTCATGAGCCTTACTCTCGCCGACGCCCGGATCGTGACCCCCGAAGGGGTGCACGAAGGGTGGCTGACCATCGAAGACGGCCGCATCACGCATGTCGGCCACGGATCGGCCCCCAGCCCCGGCCTGAGCCTCGGGGGGCGGCACGTCGTCCCCGGGTTCGTCGACATCCACAACCACGGCGGCGCGGGCGGGTCGTTCCCGACCGGCGACCAGGACAAGGCCCGCGACGCCGTGGCCCTGCACCGGCGGCACGGCACCACCACGATGATGGCCAGCCTGGTCACCGACGCGGTCGACGAGCTGTCCAGGGCCGCCTCCTCGCTGGCCGAGCTGTGCGAGGAGGGGCTGCTGGCGGGCATCCACTTCGAGGGGCCGTACATCGCCAAGGCCCGCTGCGGCGCGCACGACCCCGCCCTGCTGCGCGAGCCGTCGCCGCAGGAGCTGTCGGCGCTGGTCAAGGCCGCGCGCGGGCACGCGCGCATGGTCACCCTCGCCGCCGAGCTGCCCGGCGGCCTCGACACGATCCGCACGGCCGTCGGCGAGGGCCTGATCGCGGCGCTCGGCCACAGCGACGCCGACTACGACCAGGCCATCGCCGCCATCGAGGCGGGCGCCACCGTCGCCACTCACCTCTACAACGCGATGCCGCAGCTCGGCCACCGCGCGCCCGGCCCGGTCGCCGCCCTGCTGGAGGACGAGCGCGTCACGGTCGAGCTGGTCAACGACGGCGTCCACGTGCACGCGGCGATGCTGCGCCTGGCCTACGAGGTGGCCGGCCCCGGCCGGACGGTGCTGATCACCGACGCGATGGCGGCCACGGGGCTCGGCGACGGCGACTACGTGCTCGGCCCCATGCGGGTGCGCGTGACCGACGGCGTGGCCAGGCTGGTCGAGGGCGGCTCGATCGCGGGCTCCACCCTCACCATGGACGCCGCCTTCCGCCGCGGCGTGCGCGAGCTCGGCATGTCGCTGCCCGACGCGGTCCAGGTGGCCTCGCTGACCCCCGCCAGGGTGCTCGGCCTGGCCGAGGAGATCGGCTCGATCGCCGTCGGCAAGGCGGCCGACCTGGTCGTGCTCTCCGGCGAGCTGGAGGTCGACGGCGTGATGAAGAACGGCGACTGGATCACGGAGCCCTGATGATCATCACCGTGACGCTCAACGCCGCGCTCGACGTGACCTACGAGGTCCCGTCCGTCGCCTGGGACGGCGTCAACCGGGTCGGCGCCGTCCACCGGCGCGCCGGCGGCAAGGGCGTCAACGTGGCCCGCGTGCTGGCCGCCCTCGGCCAGGAGGTCCTGGTCACGGGGCTGGCGGGCGGGCCCACGGGTCGCGCGATCGAGCACGACCTGAAAGCCGCCGGGCTGCCCGCCGCGCTGACCGGCATCGCCGCCGAGTCCCGCACCACGCTGGTGGTCTCCGAGCCGGGCGGGGCCACGCTGTTCAACGAGCCGGGCCCCGAGGTGAGCGCGGCCGAGCTGGCCGCGTTCGTGGAGCGGTACACCTCGCTGCTGGCCGGCGCCGACGCGGTGGTGGTCTCCGGCAGCCTGCCGCGCGGCGTCCCCGCCGACTTCTACGCGACGCTGGCCGCCGTCGCCGCCCGCGCGGGCGTGCCGGCCATCGTCGACGCCGACGGCGACCCGCTGCGGCACGCGCCCGAGGGCCGTCCGGCCGTCGTCAAGCCCAACGCCGAGGAGCTGGCCAGGGCGGTGCCCGGCGGCACCCCCGAGGAGGGCGCCCAGGCGCTGCGCGAGCGCGGGGCCGGGGCCGTGGTCGTCTCCATGGGCGCCGACGGGCTGCTCGCCGTGACGGGCGAGGGCACCTTCCGGGCCCGGATGCCCTACACCGTGCGGGGAAACCCGACCGGGGCCGGCGACTCGCTGGTCGCGGGGCTGGCGCTGGGCCTGGTCGAGGGCTCCCCGTGGCCCGACCGGCTGCGGCGGGCCGCGGCGCTGGGCGCGGCCGCCGTGGCCGCGCCGGTCGCCGGCGACTTCGACGGCGAGGTCTACGCCGACATACACCCCCAGATCATCATCACGTAAGGAGCTCGTCATGGCCCTCGCCGGAATCGGCGACATCGTCCGGCAGTCCCCCGCAGGGGTGGGCGCGTTCAACGTGATCCAGTTGGAGCACGCCACCGCGATCGTGGCCGGCGCCGAGGCGCTCGGCCTGCCGGTCGTGCTGCAGATCAGCGAGAACTGCGTGCGCTACCACGGCGCGCTCGAACCCGTCGCGCTGGCCGCGCTGGCCGTCGCGCGCCGCGCGGAGGTGCCGGTCGCGGTCCATCTCGACCACGCCACCGACCGCGCGCTGGTGGAGGAGGCGGTGGCGCTGGGCCTCGGCTCGGTGATGTACGACGCCTCCGCCCTGCCCGACGAGGAGAACGTCGCGGCCACGGCCGAGGTGGCGGCCTGGTGCCACGAGCGCGGCGTCTGGGTGGAGGCCGAGCTCGGCGAGGTCGGCGGCAAGGACGGCGTGCACGCGCCCGGCGCCCGCACCAAGCCCCACGAGGCGGTCGACTACGTCGCCAGGACCGGCGTCGACGCGCTCGCCGTGGCCGTCGGCACCTCGCACGCCATGACCACCAAGGACGCCGTGCTCGACCTGGAGCTCATCGCCGAGCTGCGGGCGGCGGTGCCGGTGCCGCTGGTGCTGCACGGCTCGTCCGGCGTGCCCGACGACGTGCTGCGCGAGGCGGTGGCCAGCGGCATGAAGAAGATCAACATCGCCACCCACCTGAACAAGGCGTTCACCCGGGCCGTACGCGACTACCTGGCCCACGACGAGCGGGTGGTCGACTCCCGCAAATACCTCAACGCCGGCCGTGACGCCGTGGCCCGCGAGGTGAGTCACCTGCTGGGCGTGCTCACCGGCTGAGCTCCTTGCGCATCACCACGGCCGAGCGGCCGTCGAGGTCGGCCCGGCCGATCTCGGCGTAGCCGAGCGAGGTGTACAGCGCGATGTTCGAGGCCATCTTGACGTTGGTGTAGAGGCGCAGGGCGGGCAGGCCGAGCCGGGCGGCCTCCCGCTCGGCGTAGGCCAGCAGGCCCCGGCCGATGCCCCTGCCGTGCAGGTCGGGCCGCACCGCCACGTTGTCCACCAGCAGCGTGCCCTCCTCGGGGATGAGCACGACCAGCCCTTCGAGGCCGTCGGTGACGTGCACTCTGCCCGCGTCGATGAGGGCAGCGTAGTCGGCCTCCATGGGCAGCGGCCGGGTGCCGATGATCTCGGCCCATGGCTGGTAGGCGTCATGGACGAGTTGCTCGACGGCGGCCCGGTCGGCCTCCTGCGCCAGTCTCATGCCCCCAATGATCGCAGCACCCTGTCGACCTGGCGATCGAAGGTGCCGGGCGGATTGCGCGGGCTGTCGTGCGAGAGCAGGAACAGCCAGACCAGGCTCTGGAGCCTGCGGCAGTCGCGCAGCCGGCGCGCCTGCGGCCCGCTCAGCTCGAACCGGTCGGCGATCTCCACCTCGCCGTCCACCCACATCGAGACGTGTTCGGACAGCTCGGCCAGCTCGTAGGCCAGGTCGCTGCGCCCGGAGTCCTCGAAGTCGACGATGCACACGCGGGCGCCGTCCCACAGGAAGTTGGCCAGGTTGCCGTCGCCCGCCCCGAACGCCGGCCGTACGCCCGACTCCCCCGGACGCCAGCCCGCCAGCCAGCGCAGGCCCTCCTTGACCGCGCGGTCGGCCTCCGGGCCGCGGGGCCGCCAGGCGTCCAGCCATTCCCTGACCTGGCCGGCGACCGCCTCGGCCTGCCACGGGCGTACCGGGACGTCCGCCAGCACGCCGGGCGGGACGGCCTCGTACAGCCGTGTGAGCGCCTCGGCCATGGCGGTCAGCGGCGCCTCCCCGGCCGCCAGGCCGCGCAGGGGCACGCCGTCGATCCTGGACATGCGGACGACGCCGTCCTCGAAGGCGATCGGCCGTGGGGACAGGCCAGGGGCGTGCTCGGCCAGCAGGGTGAGCGCCCGCCACTCGCGCTCGGCCGCGCCCTCCTTGCCGTCGACGTAGCGCTTGGTGACGACGTCGCCGTCGATGTCGAGGACGTGGGTGTGCGCGAGATCGGCCATGCTTCGGCAGGATACGCCCGCCTGCCCTACGAGCCCGTCACCACGGGATGGATCGGCCGTCGCGGAAGAAGCCGCCGGTCGGCCCGTCGTCGGGCAGGTCCGCCGCCCACAACACGCTCCGCGCGCCCTCGGCGACCGGCCGCCCTCCCGGGCCGCCCATGTCGGTCGCCACCCACCCCGGGCAGACGGCGTTGACCAGGATGCCGTCCCCGCGCAGTTCGGCCGCGAGCATCCTGGTCAGCGCGTTCAGCGCCGTCTTCGACACCGTGTACGCGGGCGTGCCGCCGCCCATCGAGGCCAGCGAGCCGATCTCGCTGGAGACGTTGACGATCCGGCCGTGGCCGCTGCCGCGCAACAGCGGCAGCAGTGCCAGCGTGACCCGCCAGGCGCCCAGCAGGTTGGTCTCCAGCGCCTGCGACACCACGCCCAGGTCCGCCTCGCTGGCCCGCTGCCAGGTGTCGTAGTGGATGGCGGCGTTGTTGACCAGCACGTCGATCCGCCCGTGGGTCTTCTCCAGGTCGCGTGCCAGATCGGCCGCCGACCGCTCGTCGGCGACGTCGAGCCGCCGCGCCAGCACCTCGCCGCTGATCCCGGCCGCCGCCTCGGCGGCCTTGCGCTCGTCCCTGGCGGTCAGCACCACCGTGTCGCCCGCCGCCGCGAGCTGCCTGGCCACCTCCAGCCCGATCCCCCGGTTGGCCCCCGTGACCACGCACACCCGGTCCATCTCACGTCCCCCTCAACGTCGCGCGCCTGCGGCGCAGGAACTCCCGCTCGACCTCGTTGCCCGCGCGGGCGATGGCCTCGCCGTACGCCCGCGCCGCCTCCTCGTCGCGTCCCAGCCGTCGCAGCAGGTCGGCCCGTACGGCGTGGAACAGGTAATAGCCTGTCACCTCCAGGCCCTCCACCAGGGTCAGCCCCGCCTCGGCGCCCTCCGCCTCGGCCACCGCCACCGCGCGGTGCAGCGCCACGACCGGCCCCGGCGTGAAGGTCAGCAGCAGGTCGTAGAGCTGGACGATCTGCCGCCAGTCGGTCTCCCCCGCGCCGGCCGCGTCGCCGTGCACGGCGTTGATCGCGGCCTGCACCTGGTAGGGCCCCGGCCGCCCCCACCGCAGGCAGCGCCGGACGATCGCCTGCCCCTCCTCGACCAGCGCGCGGTCCCACAGGGCGCGGTCCTGCTCGGGCAGCGGCACCAGCTCGCCGCCGCCCGCGGTGCGCGCCGCCCGGCGCGAATGGACCAGCAGCATCAGCGCCAGCAGGCCCCACACCTCGGGCTCGTCCGGCATCAGCTCGGCGAGCAGGCGGCCGAGCCGGACGGCCTCCGCGCACAGGTCCTCGCGCACCAGCCGCTCGCCCGAACTGGCCGTGTACCCCTCGTTGAAGATCAGGTAGATCACCGCCAGCACCGCGCGCAGCCGGTCCGGCAGGTCCGCCGCCGCCGGCACCCGGTACGGGATCCCCGCCTGCCGGATCCTGCCCTTTGCCCTGACCAGCCGCTGGGCCATGGTCGCCTCCGGCACCAGGAACGCGTGCGCGATCTCGGCCGTGGTCAGGCCGCCGAGCAGCCGCAGCGTGAGCGCCACCCGCGCGTGCGGGGCGAGCGCCGGATGGCAGCAGGTGAAGATCAGGCGCAGCCGCTCGTCCCGTACGGGCCCCTCCGCGACTGGCTCGTCCGCGGCGTGCAGCAGCGCCGCCTGCACGTACTTGTCGTGGCGGCCCGACTCCCTGCGCAACCGGTCGACGGCCCGGTTCCTGGCGGTCGTGATGATCCAGCCGGCCGGGCTGGGCGGCGGGCCGGCCTGCGGCCACTGCCGCAGCGCGATCGCGAACGCCTCCTGCACGGCCTCCTCGGCGACGTCGATGTCACCGAACGCGCGGACGAGCACCGCCACCGCCCGGCCGTACTCCTCCCGGAAGGCCCGTTCGACCTGGTCGGACATCCTGCAATCACCTCGCCGGCACGTGCGTCACCTTGCGCGTCCTACACGAACGGCGGCCCCCGGATTCGACACGACCGCGATTCGACACCGCATTGATTCGACACCGCCTTGATCGACACAGCGGGCCGGCCGGGCCCCCGGAAAGCACTCGGCTCCCGAGGGCCGCAACCCCCGGGAGCCGTCGCAGACGTCGGTCAGCCGCCGGTCAGCGCTGGATCGGCGCGACCACGACCTCGACCCGCTGGAACTCCTTGATGTCGGAGTAGCCGGTGGAGGCCATCGTGCGCTTGAGCGCGCCCATCAGGTTCATCGAGCCGTCGGCCACGCTGGAGGGGCCGTGCAGGATCTGCTCCAGCGTCCCGACCGTGCCGAACTCCACGCGGCGGCCGCGCGGCAGGTCGGGGTGGTGGGCCTCGGAGCCCCAGTGGAAGCCGTGGCCGGGGGCCTCGGACGCCCTGGCCAGCGGCGAGCCCACCATGACGGCGTCGGCCCCGCACGCGATGGCCTTGGCGATGTCGCCCGAGGTGCCCATGCCGCCGTCGGCGATCACGTGCACGTACCGGCCGCCGGACTCGTCCATGTAGTCGCGGCGCGCCGCGGCCACGTCGGAGATCGCGGTGGCCATCGGCACGGCCACGCCCAGCACGTTGCGGGTGGTGTGCGAGGCGCCGCCGCCGAAGCCGACCAGCACGCCCGCCGCGCCCGTGCGCATCAGGTGCAGCGCCGCGGTGTAGGTGGCGCAGCCGCCGACGATGACCGGCACGTCGAGCTCGTAGATGAACTGCTTGAGGTTGAGCGGCTCGGCGCGGCCCGAGACGTGCTCGGCCGAGACGGTGGTGCCGCGGATGACGAAGATGTCCACGCCGGCGTCGATCACGGCCTTGTGGTACTGGACCGTGCGCTGCGGCGACAGCCGGACGGCCGTCGTCACCCCGGACGCCCGGATCTCCTCGATCCGGCGCCCGATCAGCTCCTCCTTGATCGGCGCGTCGTAGATCTCCTGGAGCCGCCGGGTCGCGGCCGCGGCGTCGAGGGCGGCGCACTCCTCCAGCAGCGGGGACGGGTCTTCGTAGCGCGTCCAGAGCCCTTCGAGGTCGAGGGGGGCCAGGCCGCCGAGCCGGCCGATCTCGATCGCGGTGGCGGGCGAGACCACGCTGTCCATGGGGGCGACGACGACGGGCAGCTCGAACCGGTAGGCGTCGATCTGCCAGGCGATCGACACCTCTTCCGGGTCACGGGTGCGTCGCGAGGGCACGAGCCCGATCTCGTCGAGCGCGTACGCCCTCCGCCCGGTCTTGCCCCGGCCGATCTCCACCTGCTGAGTCATGAACTTACCTTCTGTGATAGTTCGGAGCTTCCACGGTCATCTGGATGTCGTGGGGGTGGCTCTCCTTGAGGCCCGCTGCCGTGATCGGCATGAGCTCGCAGTCGGTGTGCATCTGCTCGATCGTGCGGCACCCGGCGTACCACATGCCCTGGCGCAGCCCGCCGATGAGCTGGTGGGCGACGGCCGCGACCGGCCCGCGGTAGGGCACCTGCCCCTCGATGCCCTCGGGGATGTACTTGTCCTCGCCGCCGACGTCGGCCTGCGCGTAGCGGTCCTTGCTGAAGGAGGTGCCGCCGCGCTCGCGGTTGCGCACCGCGCCGAGCGACCCCATGCCCCGGTACGACTTGAACTGCTTGCCGTTGATGAAGATCAGCTCGCCCGGCGACTCCTCGCAGCCGGCCAGCAGCGAGCCCAGCATGACCGCGTCGGCGCCGGCCGCGATGGCCTTGACGATGTCGCCGGAGTACTGGAGGCCGCCGTCGCCGATCACCGGCACCCCGGCGGGGGCGCACGCCTTGGACGCCTCGTGGATGGCCGTGACCTGCGGCGCGCCCACGCCGGCCACCACGCGGGTGGTGCAGATGGAGCCGGGGCCGACGCCGACCTTGACCGCGTCGGCGCCCGCGTCGACCAGCATCTGGGCGCCCGCCCTGGTCGCGATGTTGCCGCCGATGACCTGGACCTTGCTGTTGGCCTTGAGCTTGGCGATCATGTCGGCCAGGCCCTTGGAGTGACCGTGGGCCACGTCGACGACGACGACGTCGACCCCGGCCTCGATCAGCGCCTTGGCCCGCAGCTCGGCGTCGCCGCCGACGCCCACGGCCGCGCCGACCAGCAGGCGGCCGTCGGCGTCCTTGGTGGACAGCGGGTACTGCTCGCTCTTGGTGAAGTCCTTGACCGTGATCAGGCCGCGCAGCCTGCCGTCGGGGTCGACGAGGGGCAGCTTCTCGATCTTGTTCTGCCGCAGCAGCGCGAACGCGTCGTCGCGCGAGACCCCCACCGGCGCGGTGACCAGCGGCATCTTGGTCATGACCTCGCGCACCGGACGACTCTGGTCGGTCTCGAAGCGCATGTCGCGGTTGGTCACGATGCCGACCAGGGTGCCCGCCACGTCCGTCACCGGCACGCCGGAGATCCGGTAGGTCGCGCACAGCCGCTCGACGTCGGCCAGCGTGTCGTCGGGGCTGCAGGTCACCGGGTTGGTCACCATGCCGGCCTCGGACCGCTTGACCAGGTCGACCTGCTGGGCCTGCTCCTCGACCGACAGGTTGCGGTGCAGGATGCCGATGCCTCCCTGGCGCGCCATGGCGACCGCCATGCGGGCCTCGGTGACGGTGTCCATGGCCGCGGAGATGAGCGGGATGGACAGCGTGATGTCCCGTGACAGACGGGATCTGGTGTCGGCCTCACCTGGTTGGAGATCGGAGTAGCCGGGCACCAGCAGCACGTCGTCGAAGGTCAAACCCATCTCGGTGAACTTGGACATGCCTCGGCCCCCTCCTGACCTCTGCGCTGATTGACCTAAGTCTAGGGCCTGCCTCCAAAACGCAACGAAGCCGGGAGCACGACGGCCCCACGCCCCGTCGTGCGCCCGGCCTCGCCGTCCGGAACGCGCAAAGTGCAGGGGGATGGGACGGTCGGTGATCCGTCCCATCCCCCGGCCACCGGCACCCAGGCCTGGCGGCGCGTTCACGCCACCGAACCCCCCTCCGCGTCCTGATGGCGGCTGCCGCAAGGCCCCGCTTCAGGGTGCCGACGCTAGGTAAAGCCTGCGTCACTCAACGGCACGACGCAATGTGAAAACGTGCAATTGCACGAAGTTGCACGTTCCGCCGACGATTCCGCGGCAAGCCCCGGACACGCAGGCGGTACGGGGTTATCCTCGCGGCACGCCCGTGTCCCCCCGACGGAGCCGCCCATAATGCGTAACCAGCCCAGGCGCGTTGCAGAGCCCTTCGAGACGCTGGGCCTCGACCCGGCGCAGACCGCCCTTTACACGGCGCTGCTACGCCTGCACAGGGCCACGCGCACCGACCTCGCCCAGGCCATGGACGGCCCCGTCGAGAAGGTCGGCCGCCAGCTCGACGACCTGGTCAGGCTGGGGGTGGTCGACGAGCAGTCCGGCGAGTACCTGGCCAGGCACCCGGCGGCGGCGCTCGGCCGGGTGATCGCCGAGCGGCTCGACCGGCTGGCCGAGGAGAGCCGCAGGATCGACTCCGCGCTCGGCTCCATCCGCGGCCTGATCCACGACTACGACGCCGGCCGCGATTATCAGAGCGGGACATTCCCGGTGGAGATGGTGAACGGCGCGGACGTCCTCTACGAGAGCGTCGTCGGCATAGCCGTGCAATCCCCGCCCATGGAGTTGTTGACCGCAATCCCGGACGAGCGCACAATGGCAGATTTTGTTCGTAAATTTGCGGACCCATGGATTGATGCGCAAAAACGGCAACTTCTTACCGTTCAGGCGATCATTCCGGTCTCCACGCTGAGCCTGCCGGGCGTACGCGAGCAGCTCACCCGGCTCCTCGACACCGGCGGCAAGGTGCGCACGCTCGACCGGGTGCCGAGCTGGTTCATGACGGCCGGGCCCGAGGTCGCCGGCCTGCCCGCCCTGTGGGGCGGCAACCTGCCTGACCACGCCTACAACTTCTACCTGGTGCGCACGCCGATCGTCGTCGGCATGCTGCGCTCGCTGTTCCAGGAGCTCTGGGGCCGGGCCGTGCCGCTGCCCTGGGGGCGCAGGGGCGACGGGATGGTCCAGGTGCTCCGCCTGGCCGCGCAGGGCGTGTGCGACGACTCCATCGCCCGCCAGCTCGGCGTCTCGGTCCGTACGGTGCGCGCGAGGTTCGCCGACGCCATGGCCGAGCTGGGCGCGCAGTCGCGGTTCCACGCCGGCGTTGAGGCCGCCAGACGGGGATGGCTCAGCTAATACTCTCCGCCGGGGCCGCTTCGGTCATATGGTGGGAAGGTGCTGGAAGACGTCCCCCGCGACCCGTTCGCGGACGACCCGAACGACCCGTCCTCGGCGATGGGCGCTCTCGACGACGCCGAGCCACTCACCGCGGCCGAGCGCGACGAGGCCATCACCGACCTGGCAGACGTCGAGGTCTTTCGCTCCCTGCTCGAACCGCAGGGGGTGCTGGGCCTCGTGCTCGACTGCCCCGAGTGCGGCGAGCAGCACTTCTTCGACTGGGAGCTGCTGCGCGGCAACCTTCGCCAGATGATCGAGAAAGGCCAGCCCCAGGTGCACGAGCCGGCCTTCCACCCCGACCCGGCCGACTACGTCAGCTGGGAGTACGCCCGAGGCTATGTCGACGGCGTCATCGACACGGAGGAGCGCCGCTGATCGACTTCCTCCGAGACATCGTCCAGTAGCGCGCCCAGCAACCGCACCGCAGGGTCGGACGAGTCCCGCGCCCGGCCCCGCGCGACCGCGTCGAGCAGCTCGTCGGTCTGGAGCAGGTCGTCGGCCTCGAGAAGCGCATGGAGCTCGTCCTCCGGCGTCAAGCCGACTCCAGCTCGGCCATCTGCCGCAACCTGGCCAGCGCCCGATGCTGGGCTACGCGGACCGCACCTGGTGACATACCGAGTACATTACCGGTCTCCTCGGCGGACAGCCCCGACACCACCCGCAACAGCAGCAACTCCCGCTGGTTGTCGGGCAGCCTGGCCAGCAGCCTGCGCGCGTGCTCGACCTCGATGTAGCGGACCACCGTCTCCTCGGGCCCGGGACCGTCGTCGGGCCCGTCGGGCAGATCCTGGGTGGGCACGGCCGAGCGCACCGAACTGCGCAGCGCGTCGGCCACCTTGTGCGAGGCGATCCCGAACACGAAGGACGCGAAAGGCCGCCCCATGTCCCGGTATCGCGGCAGCGCGGACAACACCGCGATGCACACCTCCTGGGCTACGTCATCGGCAATGTGATATTGCCCTGAAACCCTGCCCAGCCTGGCGCGGCAATACCGCACCACCATGGGACGCAACTCCCCGAGCAGGGATTCGATCGCACTGCGATCTCCCTGCACGGCGAGGCTCGTCAGTTCCCTAAGGTCGGAGTCATCCGTCCGTGCCGGAAGTCTCGACGCGAGCCTTACCCCAATTTTGGCGTCGGCGACGCTTCCCTCGCTCACGATAGGCATGATGCCCGCACTGATCGGGCCTGTCCCCCTGGCGAACGGCTACGGATTGGTCACATTGAAGCGACGATAACTAGCAGTAATCAGATGACCACACTAAGCCTGATAAGCTGACATAATATTTCACTCCATAAGCCAAAATGCGCGACAATTGCCAGACCCCGACGCTTAACCGGCACTGCCGGTTTACTCCAATAATCGACCTCTTCCCCCATTTTTCCCCGCCCGCGCCCCCTTGCGCCCCGCCAGCCCCAGGCACATTTCCAGGCCACCCGTAACCCCCCAGCCCCCGCCCGCCTCCGTCGGGGGCCCGCCCCTGGAGAGCCAACCGCCGACACCGGCAAGGCTGGGAGTAGACCACGACAGCAAGGACCCGCACCGGTCGGCCCCGAACGGACCGTGGGAAGCCCCGCCCCCGGAAGGAATGCCGTGGGAAGCCCCCGAAGGAACGTGGTCGAGGGGGCGTCACAACACAGTGATCACTTACCGGCGGCGGTCGGCACAGCGAGCCGAGCGGGTTTCCGTGGTCCGAGTCGGCGCCACCGGATCGCCAACGTGGTTGACACGAAACCGGCCGAGGCCGGGACGGTCCGGTAGCCTCGTCCGATGGCGAAGATCCTGGTCACGGGGATGTCGGGAACCGGTAAGTCCACGGCGTTGGAGATGCTGGCGGCCCGGGGCCATCGCGCCGTCGACACCGATACCGACCAGTGGAGCCACTGGGTGACCTTGCCCGACGGATCCACCGACTGGGTGTGGCGCGAGCCGGCCATCAGCGACCTGCTCGCCGACCATGGCGAGGGCGCCCTCTTCGTGGCCGGCTGCAAGTCCAATCAGGGCCGGTTCTACCCGCGATTCGACCACGTCGTCCTGCTCAGCGCGCCCGCTGAGGTCATGCTCGCTCCCATCGCGACACGCACCAACAACCCCTTCGGCAAGCGCCCCGAGGAACGCGAAGCCGTCCTGCGCGACCTGGCCGACGTGGAACCGCTTCTCAGAGCCACCTCAACACTCGAGATCGACGCGTCCGCCCCGATCGACCGCGTCGTCCAGCAGCTTGAGAACCTCGCACAAACAAAGCCGTAACCGAGGCTCGCAGCCGGGACGGACCGCAAGAAGCCGACGGCCCCCACCGGAGAGAACCCGGGCGGGCCGTGGACGGCCGTGGAAGGCCGACGGCCCACACCCGCGAAGCCAGGAACGGGTCTTGAAAGCCAACGGCCCGCCCCCAGGGAACCGGGACGGGCTGTGGAAAACCGACGGCCCGCGCCGGTGGAACCGGGCGGGCCGTACGGGCGCGGGGGAAACAGCCGGTCAGTGGCCGTGACCGTGGCCGTGGCCCTGGCCGGCGGCCGGAGCCTCCTCCTCGGGCTTGTCCACCACGAGCGCCTCGGTCGTCAGGAGCATGCCCGCGATCGAAGCCGCGTTCTGCACCGCGGACCGGGTCACCTTGACGGGGTCGATGACACCCTGGGCGATCAG
Organism: Nonomuraea sp. NPDC049684; assembly: GCF_044465345.1. NCBI lineage: Bacteria > Bacillati > Actinomycetota > Actinomycetes > Streptosporangiales > Streptosporangiaceae > Nonomuraea > Nonomuraea sp. NPDC049684. Next base: position 962,124 of record NZ_JBITLO010000002.1, read on the forward strand.
GTCGACGTACTCGCCGGTGGCGGCGTTGAGGCCCTGGCCGGCGGGCAGCTCGGCGACCTTGTGGGTCACCACGTAGCCCTCCAGGCCGGCGTTCTCGGCGATCCAGCGGGCCGGCTCGACCAGCGCGCGGCGCACGACGCCGACACCGGTGGCCTCGTCGCCGGTCAGGCCGAGGTCGTCGAGCTCCTTGCCCACGTGGATGAGGGCCGAGCCACCGCCGGAGACGATGCCCTCCTCGATCGCGGCGCGGGTCGCGGAGATCGCGTCCTCAAGGCGGTGCTTCTTCTCCTTCAGCTCCACCTCGGTGGCGGCGCCGACGCGCAGCACGCACACACCGCCGGCGAGCTTGGCCAGGCGCTCCTGCAGCTTCTCGCGGTCCCAGTCGGAGTCGGACTGCTCGATGGCAATCTTGATCTCCTTGACGCGGTCCTCGATCGCCTGCTGGTCGCCGGCGCCGTCGACGATGGTCGTGGCGTCCTTGGTGACGACGACGCGGCGGGCCGTGCCGAGCACCTCGAGGCCGACGTGCTCCAGCTTGAGGCCGACCTCTTCGCTGACGACCTGGCCGCCGGTGAGGATGGCCATGTCCTGGAGCATCGCCTTGCGGCGGTCACCGAAGCCCGGGGCCTTGACGGCCACGGAGGTGAAGGTGCCGCGGATCTTGTTGGTGACCAGGACGGCCAGGGCCTCGCCCTCGACGTCCTCGGCGACCACGAGCAGCGGCTTCTTGGTCTGGGCGACCTTCTCCAGCAGCGGCAGGAAGTCGGCGATGGAGGAGATCTTGCCCTGGGTGAGCAGGATGTACGCGTCCTCCAGGACGGACTCCATGCGCTCGGGGTCGGTCACCATGTAGGCCGACAGGTAGCCCTTGTCGAACTGCATGCCCTCGGTGAACTCGAGCTCCATGCCCATGGCGTTGGACTCTTCGACGGTGAGGACACCGTCCTTGCCCACCTTGTCGAACGCCTCGGCGATCAGCTCGCCGATCTTGGCGTCCTGGGCGGAGATGGTGGCGACGTTGGCGATCTCCTTCTTGTCGCCCACCTCGCGCGCGCTGGCCAGCAGCCGGTCGCTGATCTCCTTGGCGGCCTTGTCGATGCCACGCTTGAGCGACAGCGGCGAGGCGCCGGCGGCCACGTTGCGCAGGCCCTCGCGGACCATGGCCTGGGCCAGCACGGTGGCGGTGGTGGTGCCGTCGCCCGCGATGTCGTTGGTCTTGGTGGCAACTTCCTTGGCGAGCTGGGCGCCGAGGTTCTCGTAGCGCTCCTCCAGCTCGATCTCACGAGCGATGGTGACACCGTCGTTCGTGATCGTCGGCGCACCGAACTTCTTGTCGATGACGACGTTGCGGCCACGCGGGCCGAGGGTTACCTTCACGGCGTCCGCGAGGGCGTTGACACCGCGCTCAAGCGCGCGACGGGCGTCCTCGTCGAACTGCAGGATCTTCGCCATGCTGAAAGTCCTCTCCTGGCGTCGAAAGCCCCGGGCCCTCAAGAGCGCCCGGGGCTCGACACAACCGGCTTACTTCTCGATGATCGCGAGAACGTCGCGGGCGGAGAGCACGAGGTACTCCTCGCCGCCGTACTTGACCTCGGTGCCGCCGTACTTGCTGTAGAGGACGACGTCGCCCTCGGAGACGTCGAGCGGAATACGCTTGTCGCCGTCCTCATCCCAGTTGCCGGGGCCCACCGCGAGGACCTTGCCCTCCTGCGGCTTCTCCTTGGCGGTGTCCGGGATGACCAGACCGGAAGCGGTGGTCTGCTCTGCCTCAAGCGGCTGAACCACGATGCGGTCGCCGAGCGGCTTAACGGGAACCTTGGTGGCGGTCGTCACGATCGGACCTCCCCTTCAGATTTGAATGATCTAGAAGAGGCGACCAGCGGGGCCTGCCGTCGCGGGTGTCAGACCTGCCTCGTCGCACGTTGGCACTCTCAAGGTGAGAGTGCCAACAGGAAACATATGCAAGAGGGCCTTGACAGTCAACACGAACGCGTCTGCTCAGAGCGATCAGACGTAGGAACCCTCGGTCAGATCGGCGACGACGCCGGGCCGGGAGGGGTTCCAGCCGAGTTCGGCGCGCGTGCGTGTCGCGCTGATGCGCTGGCCGAGCGCCAGGGCCTCGGCGAAGCCCGCCCCCAGCACCTGGGCCGCCTCGGCCAGCGGCCAGGGCTCGGCCTGCGGCTTGACGCCCGCGGACCGGGCCGCCGCCTCGGCCACCTCGGCGACCGGCACGGCCTCCTCGCTGATGCCGTGGTAGACGCGGGCGCCGCCCCTCTCCAGGACGGCCACGACGAGCTCGGCCAGGTCGTCGACGTGCACGAACGTCCAGGTGTGCGGCTCGCCGCCGTCGGTGACGTAGACCCCGGCGCCGCGCTCGGCGGCCTGCGCGCGCATCACGGCGGGGATGCCGCCGCCGCGCCCGTGGACGACGCCGGGCCGGATCACCGAGCCGCCGCCGTCGATGACCAGCTGCTCGATCTCGTGCCGGTACGCCACGAGCGGAATCGGGTCGGCCGGGCTGCCCTCGTGCCCGTCGGCGGTGGCGCCCAGCACCCACACGCCGCTGGTGAAGACCACCTTCCGGCCCGACGCGGCGAGCACGCCGATCGCGGCGAGGTCGGCCTCCTTGTCGCCGCCGAGCTGCGCGGCGACCACGATCGCGTCGATGTCCGGGGTGATCGCGGCGGCCAGCCCCGCGACGTCGGCCAGGTCTCCGTGACGCTCGTCCGCCACGCCCGGCACGCGCCGGGACCCGTCGGCGGCGGGCCGCACCAGGACGGCCACCTCGTGCCCCTGCTCGGCCAGCCGCTCGACCACCGCGCCGCCGATGTACCCCGTCGCGCCCAGCACCAGCACCTTCATGATGATCCTACCTCGAAAATTTCTACGTTGAACATTTCGACGTCGTGGACAGTACCGCACGATGCCGAACATTTCAACATCGAAGCTTTGGTAGGGTGAGCCACGTGGATGACGCGGTGGACGTGATTCTCGGACAGTGGGCGCGGACACGGCCCGACGTCGACGTGTCCCCGATGGGCGTGATCGGCCGGGTCTCGCGCGCCTCGCGCCTGCTTGAGCGCGGCGTGAAGGACTTCTTCGCCGAGCACGGGCTGGAGGCGTGGGAGTTCGACATGCTGGCCACGCTGCTGCGCAGCGGCGCCGAGGCGACCATGTGCATGAAGGACCTGTCCACCTCGGCCATGGTCAGCCCCGGCGCGCTGACCAACCGGATGGACCACCTGGTCCGGCGCGGCCTGGTCCACCGCTGGCCGGCGCCGCACAACCGGCGCATGACGCTGGTCGCCCTCACCGACGAGGGCAGGAGGGTCGCCGACGAGATGCTCGTCCTGCACGCCGCCAACGAGGAGCGGCTGCTCGCCGGCCTGTCCGAGGACGAGCGGGACGCCCTGGCCGGGCTGCTGCGCAGCCTGCTGGTCTCCCTGGGCGACACCTCCCTGTGAGCGACCCCGGACCAGGAGCGGCGCCCAGTCACGAGCGGTCCGAGCCGCGAGCGGCCCCGATTCCGGGCGTTCCGAGCCACGAATGGCCCCGAGCCGCAAGTGATCCCGAGTTGTGAGCGGAGTGCGTACATGGATCTCGACGCCTTCGGCGAGCTGCTGACCCCGCGCGGGCAGCGGGCGCTCGCCGAGGCCGCGGAGCTGGCCGGGACCGATCCGGTCGCGGCGGCGACCAGGCTGCGCCGCACCTACGACGCGGCGCTCACCTCCGCCGCGCTGACGCAGGCGGCGCTGCGCGAGCGCGCCGCGGCGAAGTTCGGCGCGGAGGCCGCGGTCATGTACTTCACCCCGCATGGTCTGGAGCAGTCCACCCGCCGGGAGGTCGCCGACCACCGCGCCCGGCGCATGGGCGCCGGACGGGTGATCGACGCCTGCTGCGGAGTCGGCGGCGACCTGCTGGCGCTCGCCCGCGCCGGCTGCGAGGTCGACGCCGTCGACCTCGACCCGCTGACCGTCGCCGTGGCGAGCGCCAACGCCGACGCGCTCGGGCTGTCCGCACGGGTGCGGGTGCGCGTGGGCGACGCGGCGCTGGTCCGGCCCGAGGAGTACGACGCGCTGTTCGCCGACCCGGCCCGGCGCAGCGGCAAGGGCCGCACGTTCGACCCCATGGCCTACTCGCCGCCCTGGCCGGTCGTGCTCGACCTGGTCGCGCGGGCGCGGCGGGCCTGCCTCAAGGTCGCGCCCGGCATCCCGTACGAGTTCATCCCCGAGGGCGCGGAGGCCGAATGGGTCTCCTACAAGGGCGAGGTCAAGGAGGCCACCCTCTGGACCGGCCCCCGCGAAGGCGCCGGCCCCGCCCGGCGCGCCACCCTGCTGCCCGGCGGGCACACCCTGACCGCCACCGGGGTCCAGGCACCCGTCGGCCCGATGGGCCGCTACGTCTACGAGCCCGACGGCGCCGCGATCCGGGCCCACCTCGTGGGCGAGGTGGCCGAGCTGATCGGCGGACGCCTGCCCGACCCCATGATCGCCTACATCACCGCCGACGAGCCCAGCCACACCCCCTGGGCCTCCGGGTACGAAGTGGACGAGGTCATGCCGTTCTCGCTGAAAAAGCTCCGCGCGGCTCTCCGCGAACGGCGGATCGGAAATGTCACCATCAAGAAACGCGCGTCCGCGATCGACATCGAACGCCTGCGCGCCGATCTCCGGCTTTCCGGCGAGAACTCGGTCGTCATTATCCTGACCCGCATTCTCGATAAGCCTTCAGTTATCATCTGCAACCCCCTCTCACCTGCCTGAACGCTCCAAAGCGGTCATTCTTCCGCTAAATACGATCTTTCACTTCGACGCCGCCTGACCTTGATCGAAAGGCTAAGGTGGGCGGGCGGGAGTTCTCCCCCTTATGCGGTAACCCGCGTACTCGCCCTTTCATCTGCAAACCGGACCTATCCCACCGCTGCGCGGCAGACCGTCGGCGAGCGAAGGAGCCTTTCGGTGGACCATTCCAACCACACCACCCTTCTTCAGGCAGGCGGCCAGTCCGCCATCTCCGAGAGGATGCGAGACCTCCTCGCGCGCGCCGCCCAGGACCATGTCTACGAGCAGCGCACCCAGGGAGCCGTGCTCGACGAGATCCGCCAGCGTCTTGAAGGCATGGAGTGGCTGCTGCGCGAGGTGCGCGAACGCGAGCTCGGGGGCCTGAGCGGCACGCTGGAGGCGGTGAGCGGGCGGCTCGACGACATCACCGCCAAGCCGCCGATGTGGGCGGAGGGCCTGGCCCAGCACGTCGAGGCCGTGCGCGACCACGTCGACGCCGTCGGGGAGAAGATCGGCCACGTCGACGCCCGGGTCGCGCCGGTGGCCGAGCTGCCGAGCCTGTGGGCCGACCTGGGCACCGTGGGCGAGGCGGTCGACGAGGCGCTCAAACGCCTGCAGTCGGTGCTCGACACCACCGACGGCATCACCCAGAACATGTCCGACTTCGCCACCAAGCTGACGCAGCTCAACTCGAGCATGGAGGCCGCGGCCAGCCGCTTCACCCGGCTCGACAAGTCGGTGGCCGACCTGTCGGGCCGCGCCGAACGGGTCGAGAGCGTGGTCGGCGAGCTGGCCGAGAGCGTCGCGGCCACGTCGCAGCAGGTCGCCGTCAAGATCGACGCGGCCGAGCAGCGCCTGACCGGCCGCCTCGACGACACCGACCTGCACATCGCCGCCCGTCTCGACGAGGCCGACAAACGCCTGGCCGGCCGCCTCGACGAGACCGACGAGCGGCTGACCCAGCGCCTGAACGAGCGCCTCGACCGCGCCGACGAGCGCCTGGCCGCCAAGCTCGACGAGGGCGACCAGCGGCTCACGGTCCGGCTGGCCGACGTCGAGCAGCGGCTCACCGCCCGCCTCGACGAGGCCGACCAGCACCTGGCCGTCCAGCTCGGGGAGAGCGAGCTGCGGCTCAGCGGGCGGCTCGACGGCGTCGACTCCCGGCTCGACCGGGTCGAGGGCCGGCTCATGGGGCTCGACACCCGGCTCACCGGCTTCGACGGCAGGCTGGAGTCGGCCGACGAGTGTCTGGCCGACATCGACACCAGGCTCGACGGCGTCGACGGCCGCATCAGCGGCGTCGACAAGCGCCTCACCTCGGTCGACGGCCAGCTCGGCGGCCTCGGCAAGCGTATGGGCGCCATCGACGGCCACCTCGTCCGCCACGACGACCGCTTCGACGCCCTCGACGGCCGCCTCAGCTCGCTCGACGACCGCGCCTCGGCCACCGACCAGCGCCTGGCCGAGACCGCCGTCCGCAGCGAGGGCCGCTTCAACAAGCTCGACAACCAGATGGAGTCGATCGACGAGCGGCTGGTCGAGGCGGAGGAGCACCTGATCACCCGGTTCGACACCCTCGACGGCCAGTTCAGCGGGCTCGACAGCCGCTTCAACGGCCTCGACACGCACCTCAACGGCCTGGCCGCGCGCGCCGATCAGGCCGGCGAGCACCTGGAGTCGGTCGACGACCGCATCGAGGCCATGAACCAGCACGTCAGCCAGCTCCCGGCCGCCCTGGCCATCCCCGAGCGGGTCGGCGAGCTCATCCAGTCGCAGGCCGGCGCGCAGGCCGACCGCCTGTCGGCCGCCGCCGACGCGCTGACCGAGCTGGTGCGCTCCCGCCCCGACCGCGACGAGCTGAGCGAGACGGTCAGCGGCATCGTGCAGCCGGCCACCGACGACCTCACCAAGCGGCTGGCCGCGCTGGAGGAGACCATGCTGGCGCTGGCCGAGGCCCTGCTCCGGCCCACCAGGACCAAAGACTGACCCGCCCGGCGGTGGGGCACGTCCCGCGCCTCACCGCCGGCCTCAGGCCCCGCCAGGGCTCAGACGTGAACCGTCGTGATGGGCAGCGACGAGTCCGCCGGGATCTCCAGGGTCGAGGGCGTGATGCCCGCCGCCACCAGGTCGGAGCCCAGGGCGGCGACCATGGCCCCGTTGTCGGTGCACAACCCCGGCCGGGGCACCCGCAGCCGCACGCCCGCCGCGTCGCAGCGCTCCTGGGCCAGCGCCCGCAGCCGCGAGTTGGCCGCCACGCCGCCGCCGATCAGCAGGTCGTGCACGTCGTACTTCTTGCACGCCTGCAACGCCTTGCGGGTCAGCACGTCGACCACGGCCTCCTGGAAGGAGGCGGCCACGTCGGGCACGTGGATCGACTGCCCGGACGCCTCGCGCGCCTCGACCCAGCGGGCGACGGCGGTCTTGAGCCCGGAGAAGGAGAAGTCGAGCGTGCCGTCGTCGATCTTGCCCCGGGGGAAGGTGACGGCCGTGCCGGAGCCCTCGCGGGCGGCCCGGTCGATGTGCGGGCCGCCGGGGAAGGGCAGCCCGAGCACCCGGGCCACCTTGTCGAACGCCTCGCCGGCCGCGTCGTCGACGGTCGAGCCGAGCGAGATGACGTCTTGAGCCACGTCGGGCACCAGCAGCAGCGAGGAGTGGCCGCCGGAGACCAGCATGGCGATGCACGGCTTGGGCAGCGGCCCGTGTTCGAGCTGGTCGACGGCCACGTGGGCGGCCAGGTGGTTGACGCCGTAGAGCGGCACGCCGAGGCCCAGCGCGTACGACTTGGCGGCGGCCACGCCCACCAGCAGCGCCCCGGCCAGGCCGGGCCCGGCGGTGACGGCGATGGCGTCGATGTCGGAGAACTTGAGCCCCGCCTCGGCCAGCGCCGCCTCTACCGTGGGCGTCATGGCCTCCAGGTGGGCGCGGGAGGCGACCTCGGGCACCACGCCGCCGTATCTGGCGTGCTCGTCCATGCTGGAGGCGATGGTGTTGGCGAGGAGCGTGTGGCCTCTGACGATGCCGATGCCGGTCTCGTCGCACGACGTCTCGATGCCCAGGACCAGGGGTGCGTCAGCCATCCAGCTTCCTTCTCATCATGATCGCGTCGGTGCCGTCGTCGTAGTAGCGGCGGCGGGTGCCGATCTCCTCGAACTCGAAATGCCGGTAGACCGCCTGGGCGCGCGGATTGTCGGCGCGTACCTCCAGGAAGATCTCGCGCGCGCCCCTGCGCCGCGCCTCGGCCAGCAGCTCGGTCAGCATCGCGCTGGCGAAGCCGGTGCCCTGGTGCTGCTCCAGCACGGCGATGGTCTGCACGTCGGCCTGGTCGGAGGCGACCGCGATGCCGGCGTAGGCGACGATCTCGTCGTCGGCCAGGGCCACCACGTAGTGGCGCGAACGCGGCATGTCGGCCAGCTCGCCGCGCATCATGCCCTCGCTCCACGCGTCGAGCGGGAACGTGGCCCGCTCGATCGCCATGACCGCGGGCAGGTCGGCCTCGGTCATCGGCCGCAGTCTCACGCCGTCACCTTCTTGGGCGCGCCCGGCACCACGGCGTCGGGCCTGCGCAGGTAGATCGGCCGCGGCGGGTCGAGCGGGACGCCCGCGGCCAGCCGCTCGGCGGCCAGCGCGGCCAGCGCGCCCGCGTAGGGGTAGGGCGGGGCGTCGTGGCCGCCCAGCACGTCGGGGTAGAGCCCCGCGCCGGCGCCCACGACCGGCAGGCCATCGACGGGCACGTCGGCGGGCCGGTCGACGAACGGGCCGTCGGCGCGGGTGCGCATGTCCTGGTAGCGCGCCCAGAACACCTCCTTGCGCCGGGCGTCGGTGGCGACCAGGAACGGCTCGCCGAGCCCGCTGCCGTAGGCGACCGCGTCGAGGGTGCAGATGCCGTACGCGGGCACGGCGAGCGTCGTCGCGAGCCCCTGGGCGGTCATCAGCCCGACGCGCAGGCCCGTGTAGGGCCCGGGGCCGCTGCCCGCGACGACGGCCGTCACGTCGCGCAGCGCGGCGCCCGACTCGGTCAGCACGCGTTCGATGGTGGGGACGAGCAGCTCGCCGTGGCGGCGGGCGTCGATCGTCGTGGACTCGGCGAGCACCCGCTCGCCGTCGTGGAGCGCGGCGGTGACGGCGGGCGTCGCGGTATCAAAGGCCAGGACCAGCACGACTGTTTAGCCTACCCGCCGGACGGGTCACACCCAGCCGGTACGCCGTTTCAGCCACTCCAGCGCGACCACTCCCTGCGCCCGCTGGAACGCCCTGAGCGTGGGCAGGCCGGGCGGATCCGGCAGCCGGCCGTGCCGGACGAAGTAGCCGGTCAGGGCCGCGACGACCGCGGTGACCGCCGGGTCAGGATCGTCGAACAGCTCGTGCGGCGCCGGACCGCCCTGCATGCCGACCGACGGCAGCATGGCCACCTGGTCGTACCAGGGCGCGGCCAGGCAGGCCCAGGGCCAGTCGACCACGTAGACGCGGTCGTGCGTGAGCAGGACGTTGTCGGCCCTCAGGTCGGCGTGGACGAGGGTGTCGCCGGCAGCCGCCGCCGCCCAGCCGGACTCCAGCTCGGCCAGCTCGGGCAGGTGGCGCAGCGCCCACGGGTCGAGCCCTGCGGTGTCCTCGTCGAGCAGTCTGCGCCAGCCCTGGAAGGAGTCGCCCATGACCTCGCCGACCGTGCGAGCCTCGATCGGCGACGGGGTGAGCGCGGCGGACATCTCCTTCAGTGCCGTGATCACCCGGTCGAGCTCGTCGCGCCGCCACGGCATCGCGGGGTGGACGGCCTCGACGTCCTCGAAGACCAGGGCGACCCAGCCCTCCAGCTCGAAGGCCGTCAGCAGCTTCGGCGCGGGGACCGACTCGGGGAGCGCGGCGGCGTTCCTGACCTCGGAGCGGTAGATGCGCACGCTGTCGGGGTTGGGCTCGGGGCCGACGGCCTTGACGAACGCGCGCCGGCCGCCGTCGGTCCGCAGGCGCACCGCGGCCGCCGGGGAGAAGCCGCCCTCCTGGGTGACGGCCTCCACGACGCGGCCGCCGAGGAAGCCCTCGACCGCCTCGCGCACCAGCGGGTGGACCTCCTGCCAGGGCACGCGGGCCCCGGACGCCGGCGGGTTGTGGTCAGTGCTCATCGTTCCATGATCAGGCTCGGGACGCGTAGACGATGATGTTGTCGACATATTCGCCTCTGGCGTAGTCGAACTTGCCGCCGCAGGTGACGAGTTTGAGTCCGTCGTCGACGTACACCCGCCGGGCGGGGAAGTGGTCCTTGGAGACCTGTTCGATGGCGTCCACCTTGAAGCTGACGACCTTGCCGTCGCTGCGTTCCACCTTGACGGTCTCGCCCTTGCGCAACTGCCTGAGCTTGTAGAACACGGCGGGGGCGGTCTTGGTGTCGACGTGGCCGATGATCACCGAGGCGCCCTTCTCGCCGGGCACCGCGCTGCCGCTGTACCAGCCGGCCATCTTGGGCTTCTCGTACGGCGGCAGCTCGACCTCGCCGTCCTTGCTCAGCCCGAGCTTCATCAGCGGGGCCTCAAGGTCGAGCGAGGGGATGTCGATGCTCTTGGGCACCACGCCCGCCGCCGGGGTGGAGGAGTTCTGCATGCTCTTGCCGAAGGCGACCAGCAGCAGGCCCGTGACGGCGCCCGCGAGCACCACCCGTCCTGGACGTGCCATCGGTCAAGCCCGGCTGCGCCGCTTGACCATCACGACCGCGCCGCCGACGAGGACCAGGGCCACCAGCGCGCCGGCCGGGCCCAGCGGGATCGAGGACTCGTCGTCGACGTCACGGCCGAAGGTGCCGCCGCCGCCCGCCTTGGGCGCCTTGGTGGGCACGCCGGTCGGGTCGGCCTCGGCCCTGGCCACCTTGAGCGTGGCCTTGCCGACGTCGTTGGTGCCGTCGCACTTGACGTCGACGGTGTACGAGCCGCGCTTGACCGTGCCGGAGACCGTCGCCTCGCCCCGGACCCAGGGCGAGCCGTTCGCCGGGCTGCTGGTCGCGGTCGGCGAGGCCGACCCGGCCGGCACGGGGTTGAGCGGGACGCCGTTGAGGAACGCCCGCGAGGTCGCGGTGCCGGTGTGGGCCGGCCCGCCGGACGGCAGCGGGCAGTTGGCCAGGATCCAGACCTTGGACGTCTCCCCCGCGGTGACCCGGTCGGGGTTGACCTGGACCGCGATGCTCGGCCTCTTGGTGGGCGGCGGGGCGGTCGCGGTGGTCGTGGCCGTGGCCGTCGTGGTGGCGGTGGTGGACGTCGTGGCTGTGGCCGTCGGTGTGCCTGTCGGTGTGGTCTCGGCCGAGGCCGCACACCCGGTCAGCCCGACCACCATGATGGCACCCGCGTACGCGACTCGCCTGACCCTGAGCACCGCCGCACCCCACTTTGCCGTCTTGCACCCAGCATCCACCAAAAAAGCGGATGTCGCCCCTCCTGATACCCAGAAATTCTGGGCAAATCCCTGACCAACGATCATGATTTATGTCTTCGGTCAGGTACGTCAAGGGTGACAGCTTTGCCGGATATTGACGGAGGTTTTAGCCTTAGGCCGGATCAGACGGCGTGTCGGCCCACCGGTCGCCCACCCCGCGCAGGGTCACCAGGCGGGCGTCGTCGCCGGTCTCCCTGTCGATGTGGATCTCCAGCCGGTCTTCGGCCAGCCCCTCGACCAAGCCCTCGCCCCACTCGACCACGGTGACCGACTCCTCCAGCGAGGCGTCGAGGTCGAGGTCGTCGACCTCCAGGTCGCCGCCGAGCCGGTAGGCGTCGACGTGCACCAGCGGCGGGCCCTGCCGCAGCGACGGGTGCACCCGGGCGATCACGAAGGTCGGCGAGGTGATCGGCCCGCGTACCTTGAGACCTTCGGCGATCCCCTGGACGAGCGTGGTCTTGCCCGCGCCGAGCGGGCCCGACAGCACGATCAGGTCGCCGGGCCGCAGGTGGGCCGCCAGGCGGGCGCCGTAGGCCCGCATGTCCTCCGCTGTCGCCAGTCGCACTACAACTCCACTCGCTTGATCAGGTCGCGCAGCGCGTCGTTGACGATCCCCGGGCGCTCCAGCTGGATCAGGTGGGAGGTGTCGGGGATCTCGGTGACCTGCGCCTTGGGCAGCGCCGCCGCGATGGCCCTGCTGTGGTCGGGCGGGGTCAGCCAGTCGCGCTCGCCGTAGACGATGGCGGTCGGGACCGGGTCGAGGACGTGCAGCGCGGACAGCTTGTCGTGGTTCATCAGGGCCGGGTAGAAGGCGGCGAACACCTCGGTGGGGGTCTGCCTGATCATCGACTCGGCGAAGTCGACCACGGTCGGGCTCACGTTCGCCGAGTCGCCGAAGCCCATGTAGCGGGTGATCAGGAACGCGATGTCGCTGCCCGCGTGCCGGGTCTTGTCGATCAGCGCGCCCTTCCTGCCCAGCAGCGACACCGTGGACGGCGCGACCTTGTGCACGGCCTTGGACACCATCGCGGGCAGCCCCAGCGTCAGCTCGGCCAGCTTGCCCGCCGAGGTCGCGATGAGGGCGACCGCCCGGATCTTCTTGCCGAACAGCTCAGGGTGGCTGTCGGCGAGCGCCATGATCGTCATGCCGCCCATCGAGTGGCCGACCACCACGCACGGGCCGGGCACGAACTCCTCGATCACCTCGGCGAGGTCCTGGCCCAGCCGGTCGATGGTGCTGTCGTCGGCCGTCACGCGCTGCGAGCGGCCGTGGGAGCGGATGTCCCACAGCACCAGGCGGTAGTTCTCGCGCAGGTCCTTGCGCTGGTAGTGCCACGATTCGAGGTTGAGGCAGTAGCCGTGGCACATCACGATCGTCAGCGGCGCGTCCTCGGGGCCGTCGATCTCGACGTGGAGCGCCACCCCGTCGGAGGTGACGAGCGTGCGCTCCCTGCCGCGCAGCTCGCCGAACGGCTCGCTGGCCTCCTCGTCGTGCCGCAGCCTGATCCGGCCGACCGCGTAGCGCTTGGCCAGAGCCGCCGCCGCGACACCGGCCGACGCCGCTCCGACGATCGCGCCGGCGATTCCGACCCTGCGCCGCCGTGTTGTCGTCGTCATGTCCCCGATCCTTCTCCGCTCATGGCCGCTCCGGAGTGCCCGCCGTCACATGCTGGTGGACCCGTGGCACCCGGGAACCGATCCTGGTCACGATCTCATGCGTGATCGTGCCGAGGGTATCCGCCCATTCCTGGGCAGTCGGCTCGCCCCCGTCGCCGGGACCGAACAGCACCACCTCGTCGCCCGGCGACAAGGGGTCGTCGCCGACGTCGATCACGAACTGGTCCATGCACACCCGGCCCGCCACTTTCCGGCGGCGCCCGCCCGCCAGCACCTCGGCTCTTCCCGACGCGTGCCGGAGTATGCCGTCGGCGTAGCCGAGCGGCACGAGCCCGAGGGTGGTCTCGTGGTCGGTGACGTAGAGGTGGCCGTAGGAGACCCCTGACTCCTGCGGGACCCGCTTGACGAGCGCGATCCTGGCCGTCAGGGTCATGGCCGGACGCAGCCCGAAGTCGCCCAGCTCGGGCACGGGGCTCAGGCCGTACATGGCGATGCCCGGCCTGACCAGGTCGAAGCGGGCGGCCGGCAGCGTCATGACGGCGGCCGAGTTGGCCAGGTGCCTGATCACCGACGACCCGGCGGCGCCCGCCTGCTCGGCCTGCTTCAGCGCGCTCTCGAACGCCTCCAGCTGCTGCTCGACCGAGGGATGGCCGGGCAGGTCGGCGCAGGCGAAGTGGGACCACAGGCCGACGATCTCGACGACGCCCTCCGCCCGCAGCGCGAGCGCCCTGCTCAGCAGCCCCGGCCAGGCGGCCGGCGGCGCGCCGCCCCTGCTCATGCCGGTGTCAGCCTCCAGGTGCAGCTTGGCCGGACGCCCCACGCGGCGCGCGGCGGCCGCGATCTCGTCGAGCAGGCCCTCGTGGGCGGCCGACAGCTCGATGTCGTGTGCCACGGCCCGGTCGAGGGGCTCGCCGGGGGTGATCAGCCAGGCCAGGACGGGTGCGGTGACGCCGCCCTCGCGCAGCGCCAGCGCCTCGGCGACGAAGGCCGTGCCCAGCCTGGACGCGCCGCCCTCAAGGACGGCCCTGGCCGAGGGCACCAGCCCGTGGCCGTAGGCGTCGGCCTTGACGGCCCCCATCAGCTCGGCGCCGCCCGCCCGCTCCTTCAGCAGGGCCACGTTGTGCCGGATCGCGGACAGATCGACCCGCGCCTCGGCGGGGGTGGCCATCGAGGAGTACATCTCTCCAGTGTGGCAGCTCAGACGGGTGGTCGAGCGCGGTTCGCGCCGCTCAGGGACAGGGTTCGCCGTGGACGGAGCGGATGGCCTCCGGGACGGCCGCCGCCACCCCGGCCGAGGTGAGCGGCGCCCCGCGGGCGGCCAGCCGGCCGGCCAGCCCGTGGACGTACGCGCCGACCGAGCCCGCGTCGTAACAGCACAGCCCCTGGGCCAGCAGCGCGCCCGCCACGCCCGACAGCACGTCGCCGGTGCCCCCGGTGGCCAGCCACGACGTGCCGGTCTCGTTGACCCGGACCGGCCTGGCCTCCTCGGCCACCACCGTGGTCGAGCCCTTGAGCAGCACGGTCACGCCCAGCTCGGCCGCGGCCCGGCGGGCGTGCTCCAGCCGGGCGGCCTCGATGTCGTCGCGGCTCACGCCGATCAGCCGCGACAGCTCGCCCGCGTGCGGCGTGATCAGCACGGGCGCCCGCCTGCGCAGCAACGACCGGTCGCGGGCCACCAGCGTGAGCCCGTCGGCGTCGATCAGCACCGGGACGTCCGAGGCCAGCACGCGGGCGGCCAGCTCGTGCGCCCAGTCGCCGGTGCCGAGCCCCGGGCCGAGCAGCCACGCCTGGACGCGGCCCACGTCCTCGACGGACGGCCGGTCGAGCGGCGTGATCACCGCTTCCGGCCAGTGGGCGCGCACCTGCTGGACCGGCTCGTGGGTGCCCGCGTAGCGGACCAGGCCCGCGCCCGCCCGCAGCGCGCCGCCCACGGCCAGCACGGCCGCGCCGGTGTACAGGTCGCTGCCCGCGGCCACCCCGAGCACGCCCCTGCGGTATTTGTCGGACTCGTTGCCGGGCCTGGGCAGCAGGTCCTCCACGTCCGCCCGGGTCAGCGCCGCGACGTCGGGGTCGGGCAGGAAGGGGCCGAGCCCGATGTCGACCAGCTCGACCCGGCCCGTGTGCGCGGCGCCCGGATCGACCAGCAGCCCCGTCTTGTACGCCCCCATCGTCACGGTCACCCGCGCCCGCACCGCCACGCCCGCGACCCGCCCGGTGCTCGCCTCGACGCCGCTCGGCACGTCGACCGCGACGATCGTGCCGTGGGCCTGGTTCGCCTCCCGCGCCAGCCGGGCGTACGGCTCGCGCAGCGCGCCCGCGGCCCCGATGCCCACCAGCCCGTCCACGATCAGGTCGGCGTCCCGCACGGCTGACGGGCCGGCAACGCGGCCTCCGGCGTCGCGGAAGGCGCGCAGGCCGCCCTCGTGCGTCTTCGCGCCGGCCAGGACCGCCTCGACCCTGGCTCCCCGGCGGGCCAGGCGCTCGCCGGCGTAGAGGGCGTCGCCGCCGTTGTCGCCGCTGCCGACCAGCAGCACGACGCGGGCGCCGTACACCCGGCCGAGCAGGTCGGCGCAGGCGGCGGCGAGACCGTGGGCGGCCCGCTGCATGAGGGCGCCCTCGGGCAGGCGGGCCATCAGCGTGCGCTCGGCGTCCCGGATCTGGTCGGCGGTGTAGGCGGTCTTCATGGCCTCACTCCGTTCGGCTGCTCGGTCGCCATATGCCGCCGCCTTCCCCCGCTCCGGTCGTTGCGCTCGCGCCGCTCCCGCACGCGACGGAACCCCCTCGCGCGCATGATCCGAAACTATCCCTCCGCGATCACATAGGCCACGGCGACGCCCCCGTCATGGCTGAGCGACAGGTGCCAGCGCTTGACCCCGAGGCCGTAGGCCACCTCGGCGACCTTGCCCGACACGTGCAGCTCGGGCTTGCCCAGCTCGTCGCAGCGCACCTCGGCCTCCAGGTGCCCGAGCCCTCTCGGCGCGCCGAGCGCCTTGGCCACGGCCTCCTTGGCGGCGAACCTGGCGGCCAGCGAGTGCGCCGGCAGCGGCCGTTCGACGTCGGTGAACAGCCGCTCGCGCAGTTGCGGCGTACGTTCGAGAGCCGCCTCGAAGCGGGCGATGTCGACGATGTCCACTCCGATACCCAGGATCATCGTCCCAGGCTACTCAGAACAGGCCGCGCTCCCACGGCCCCCAGATGGCGAACGAGCGCCCCCGGACGGCCTGGACGTTGACATAGAGCGTCTGGCCGCCCGGCCCGAACGTCGAGCCGGCGAACTCGGCGCCCGGATCGCCCGGGATCGGCTGGAGGCGGCAGAAGTCGAAGATCTCGCCCGTCCTGGTGAGGCCGCGCAGGAAGTTGTCGCCGTCGCCGTCCTCGCAGAGCACCAGCGTGCCGCGCCGGCTGACGGTCACGTTGTCGGGCAGGTCGAGCGCCGACGAGCGCGGCGACTCGTAGACCAGCCGCAGCCGCCCGCTCCACGTCTCGTACGCCCACACCTGCCCCCGCCCGTCGCCGAACCCGGGAGGCGGCCGGTCGCCCGGCGCGGTGGCCCCGCCCTGGGTGGAGACGAAGTACACCACGCCCTGGTGGAAGACCGCGCCCTCCAGCCTGGCGAAGATCGCCGCGCCGCCCGCGCGCCCCTGCCGGCCCACCGCCTGGACGGCCTCCTCGTACGGCGGCCTGCCGGTGAAGCGGGGGTCGGGCTCGTCGATGTCCACCCAGCGCGTGGCGTAGGAGACCCCCGCCCGCTGCCCGCGCGACAGGTCGGCGCGCTGCTCGCCGTCGACGGCGAGCATCTGCAGCCGGCCGCCGTCGAGCAGCCGGCCCTCCCGCATCGGGTGCCTGGGCGGCAGGTAGCGGTAGAAGCCGGAGGGGAAGGAGAAGTTGTCCTCGGTGAGGTAGACGGCTCCGGTGGCGGGGTCGAAGGCGGCCGACTCGTGCGGGAAGCGGCCGGCCGACCTGATCGGGCGCGCGCTCGCGACCCCGCCGACCGGCACCTCGAACAGGTAGCCGTGCCTGCGCCTGAGCTTGCTGTTGTCGCTCCCGGATGGGTCGTCGCCCACGTCGGGGCCGTTGACCGTCTCCTCGCAGCTCACCCAGGCCCGCCAGGGCATGGGGCCGCCGGAGCAGTTGGTCATGGTGCCGTTGAGCGAGGGGGCGCTGCTGATCACCTCGCCGTGGCGGGTGACATGCAGGGTCGAGGTGCCGCCGCCGGCCGCCGGGTCGTAGGCGGCGCCCTTGTCGCCGAACGCGCCGACCGGGCCGGTGACCTCGTGGTTGCGTACGAGGATCGTGCTGCCCTTGGGGCCGCTGAAGGCCGCCATGCCGTCGTGCCTGCCGGGGACGGTGGAGCCGTCGGTGAACCTCTCGCCCGCGGCGCTGAACGAGCGGTAGCGGAAACCGTCGGGGAGGTGCAGGCGCACCTTGCCGTCGCGCAGGTCGGCGACCGGTCGCAGCGGTCCGTAGCCGACGGCGGGCCGCGCGCCGCCCCTGGCCCCGGCGCAGGCGACCCCGGCGAAGGGCCCGGCCACGGCCAGCACGTTGGCGAGGAAGCGACGGCGATCCACAGGACCTCCCGGGAGGCTACGTCCGGAACAGTAGCCGCCCGCCGGTTCCGGCACGCCCGGATCGTCAGGACCGGTCTTTCTTCCCGGAATCATGCTTTGGTAATCCCACGTTTTTATCCACAGGCTGTGGATGTCCGCCGCGCCGCACCCGCCCATGATCGCATTTGTCCCCCATCGCTACGCTGCCTAGGTGAACAACGGCTACGTGGAACTGAGCAGGGAGCAGTGGAGCGAGCTCCGCAAGAACACGCCCTTGACTCTCACCGCAGACGAGCTGGAAGACCTGCGCGGCGTCGATGACCCCATCGACCTCACCGAGGTCACCGACATCTACCTCCCCCTGACCCGGCTGCTCAACCTGCACTTCACCGGGTCCAAGCAGCGCAGCAGCGTGCTGAGCGCCTTCCTCGGCGACGCGGGGACGCGCGTGCCGTACATCCTGGGCATCGCCGGCAGCGTCGCGGTCGGCAAGTCGACCACGGCGCGGTTGCTGCACACCCTGCTGGCCCGCTGGCCCGAGCACCCGCACGTGGAGCTGATCACCACCGACAGCTTCCTCTACCCCAACGCGGTGCTGGAGGCCAAGGGCATCATGCAGCGCAAGGGCTTCCCGGAGAGCTACGACCGGCGCGCGCTGGTCAGGTTCGTGGCGGAGGTCAAGGCGGGCGCTCCCGAGGTGTACGCGCCCGTCTACAGCCATCTGGAGTACGACATCGTCCCCGGCGCCCGCCAGGTCGTAAGAAATCCGGACATCTTGATCATCGAGGGGCTGAACGTGCTCCAGCCCGCCCCGCCCACGTCCCTGGCCGTCAACGACTACTTCGACTTCTCCATCTACGTGGACGCCAAGGTCGAGGACATCCGCACCTGGTACGTCGAACGCTTCCACAAGCTGCGCCGCACGGCCTTCGAGGACCCGAAGTCCTACTTCAAGTACATCGCCGAGCTCACCTACGAGCAGGCCACGGACTTCGCGGTCAACGTCTGGCGCGACATCAACGAGCGCAACCTGGTCGAGAACATCGCCCCCACCCGGGGACGCGCCGACCTCGTCCTGCAGAAGGGCGCCGACCACGCGGTCAGGCGGGTACGGCTTCGCCGGACCTGAACACCTCGTCGAAGACGTAGGCGGCGAACCGGCCCGCGCACTCCTGGTCGTCGATGTCGGCGAACCAGCAGTCCTCACCGTGATCGTGGCATCTGAAGCGTGTCATGTGAGGCAGCCTCGCGTACGACGGTCAACGCGACGTCAATGTCCGATGGACAACAATGGCGGGGTGCTGCATCTCCGACTGATCATCCCCGCCGAGCGCACCGACGAGGCCGTCGCGCTGCTGCAGGAGTGCACGGGCGTCACCAACGTCATCGTGCTGCCCGGGGCGGCCCGCGAGCCGGCGGGCGACGTCGTCCTCTGCGACGCCGCCCGCGAGGCGGCCAACGAGGTGATCAGCCGGCTCAAGTGGGTGGAGGACGTCGGCTCGATCGCCATCGAGCAGGTGGACCTGTCGCTGTCCAGGGCCGCCACGGCGGCGGTCGAGGAGGCGCCCGGCGACCCCGACGACGCGGTGGTGTGGGAGGAGCTGGCACACAAGGTCTCCAGCGAGTCCCGCATCACCTGGGCCTACCTGGCCTTCCTGGCCATCGCGACGCAGCTCGCGGGCATCGGCGTGCTGCAGAACTCGCCCATCCTGATCGTCGGCGCGATGGTGCTCGGCCCGGAGTTCGGCGCGATCGCCGCGATCTGCTTCGGCCTGCTGGGCCGGCGCGGACGCCTGATCACCACCGCTCTGCGGACCCTGGTCATCGGCTTCACCGTCGCCATCGCCATCACCTTCGCCTGCGCGCTGGTCTCCAACTGGCTGGGCTGGATCGACATCGGCAACCTGAAGGTGAACGCGGAGGTGCAGTTCATCGTCAAGCCGGACAAGTGGTCGTTCATCGTGGCACTGCTGGCGGGGGCGGCGGGCGTCCTGTCGGTGACGGCGGGCAAGTCCTCGGCCCTGATCGGCGTGTTCATCTCGGTCACCACGGTCCCGGCGGCCGGCTACCTCGCCGTGGCGCTCGGGCTCGGCGACTGGGCGGAGGTCGCCGGGTCGATCTCGCAGCTAGCGGTGAACATCCTCGGCATGGTCATCTCGGGCACCGCCACGCTGGTGGTCCAGCGGAAATTCTGGCCTCAAGTAGGACAGCGTTCATCCGTGTGAACGAGGCCAGGCCCACCCCGCGCCGGGTAGGGTCCGCCACATGCACATCCTCGCCACCGAGGGGCTGACCAAACGCTTCCCCACCGTCACCGCGGTCGACGGGCTCACGGTGACCGTGGGATCCGGCGTCACCGGGCTGGTGGGGGCGAACGGCGCGGGCAAGTCGACACTGATCAAGATGCTGCTCGGCCTGCTGCCGCCCAGCCAGGGCGCCGCGCGGGTGCTCGACCTCGACGTCACCGCGCAGGGCGCCGAGATCCGCCGGCTCGTCGGCTACATGCCCGAGCACGAATGCCTCCCTCCCGACGTCTCCGCGACCGAGCTGGTCGTCCACCTCGCCAGGATCTCCGGGCTGCCGCGCACGGCCGCCCGCGAGCGCGCCGCCGACGTGCTGCGCCACGTGGGCCTGGCCGAAGAGCGTTACCGCCCGATCGGCGGCTACTCCACCGGCATGAAGCAGCGGGTCAAGCTGGCCCAGGCTCTCGTGCACGACCCCAAGCTCGTCTTCCTCGACGAGCCGACCAACGGGCTCGACCCGCGCGGCCGCGACGAGATGCTGACGCTGATCAGGCGCATCGGCACCGAGTTCGGCATCAGCGTGCTGGTCACCTCCCACCTGCTGGGCGAGCTGGAACGCATCTGCGACCACGTGATCGTCATCGACGGCGGCCGCCTGCTGCGCTCGTCGGCGATCTCGGAGTTCACCCAGGCCACCCAGACGGTCACGGTCGAGGTCGAGGACGGCCTTGAGCCGCTGGCCCGGCGCCTGACCGAGACCGGCCAGACCGTCTCCCAGCAGGGCCGCCTGCTGGTGGTCAAGGTGCTCGGGCCCGAGACCTACGACGCCGTCCGCGACGCCGCCGTCGACCTCGACCTGTGCCTGATCCGCCTCGAACAGGGACGCCACCGCATCGAGGACGTCTTCAGGGAGGAGGCGGCCCATGTCTGAGATCTACGACATCGGCTACCGGCACTACGACGGCCCCCGCATGGGCGGCGCGTACGCCACCCGCGCGCTCACCGTCCACAGCCTGCGCGGCGTCTTCGGGCTCGGCCGTCCGGCGCGCAGCAAGATCGTGCCGTTCGCGCTGGTCGTCATCATGCTGATGCCCATGGTGGTGTCGATCGCGTCCATGGCGCTGGCCAAGCAGCGGCTCATCCCCTACAGCGGGTTCGCGGTGATCATGCAGGCCGTGGTGGCCATCTTCCTGGCCTCGCAGGCCCCCACGGTCGTCGCCCCCGACCTGCGCCACCGCGTGCTGCCCCTGTACCTGTCGCGGCCGATCTCGGTCTTCCAGTACGTGGCCGCCAAGGTGATCGCGATGACCGCCGCGCTGTTCCTGCTGATCGGCGGGCCGCTGACGCTGCTGTGGGTCGGCGAGCTGGTCGTGGACCTGCCGGGGCCGCCGGCCACCGGCGAGTTCCTCGGCGCGCTGCTCATGGCGCTGGTGCTGGCGCTGCTGCTGTCGGCGTTCGGGCTGGCCCTCGCCTCCTTCACGCCGCGGCGCGGGCTCGGGGTGGCCTCGGTGATGACGGTCTACCTGCTGTCCTCGGCGTCGGTGCCGCTGCTCTACGGCACGATGCTCAGCACCGGGAACGAGTCGTCGGCTCCCTGGGCGTGGTTGATGAACCCGTTCTGGCTGGTCGACTCCGTGCAGTCGTGGCTGTTCGGCACCCCGTCCCACGCCGACAGCGCGTACCCGAGCGGTCCCGCCTCGGCGGCGATCCTGGTGGTGCTGATCGGCGTCGGCCTGGCCGCTCTCGCGCTGCGCTACAGGAAGGCGGCCTCGCGATGAAGATCGAGCTCTCCCAGGTGTCCCGCTGGTACGGCAACGTGGTGGCGGTCAACGACGTGACCATGACGATCGGCCCCGGCGTCACCGGCCTGCTCGGCCCCAACGGCGCGGGCAAGTCGACGTTGCTGCACATGATGGCCGGGTTCCTGGCGCCGTCCGGCGGCTCGGTCACGCTGGACGGCACCCAGGTCTGGAAAAACCACCACATCTATCGAAATATCGGTCTGGTCCCGGAACGTGAGGGCGTGTACGGCTTCCTCACCGGCTGGCAGTTCGTCCTGTCCGCCGCCCGCCTCCACGGCCTCCCCGACCCCGTCGAGGCCGCCCGCAAGGCCCTGGCCACGGTCGAGATGGAGGAGCCGAAGGACCGCCGGGTGGAGACGTACTCCAAGGGCATGCGCCAGCGGGTCAAGGTGGCCGCCGCCCTCGTCCACGACCCGGCCGTGCTGCTGCTCGACGAGCCGTTCAACGGCATGGACCCGCGCCAGCGCCTCCACCTGATGGACCTCATCCGCGCCATGGGCACGGCGGGCAAGACGATCCTGTTCAGCTCGCACATCCTGGAGGAGGTCGAGCGGGTCGCCCAGCACATCGAGGTCCTGGTGTCGGGCCGGCACGCCGCCTCGGGCAACTTCCGCGAGATCAGGCGCCTGATGACCGACAGGCCCCACCTGTTCGTCATCCGCTCCAGCGACGACCGCAAGCTCGCCGCGGCCCTGATCCGCGACGAGTCGGCCGGCGGCATCACGCTCCGCCCGGACGGCCTGGAGGTGCAGGCGACCGAGTTGCGGCGCTTCGCCCGGCTGCTCCCCCGCGTCGCCCGCGACGAGGGCGTGCGCCTGCACCAGGTCTCCCCCGCCGACGAGGACCTGGAGAGCGTCTTCTCCTACCTGATCAACAGGAGCACCTGAATGAACACCGTGGTCGCCGGCATCACGTACCGCTCACTGCTCGGGCGTCGCCGCATCATCCTGCTCCTGCTGCTTCCGCTGGCCCTGATCGCCCTGGCCGTGCTGCTGCGCGTGGCGACCGGCGCCGACCAGAAGCTGGCCGTGGACCTGATGCAGAAGTTCGCGATCGCGGCGATGCTGCCGCTGCTGGGGGTCATCGCGGGCACCGGCGTCATCGCGCCGGAGATCGACGACGGCACCGTCATCCACCTGATGTCCAAGCCCATCTCCAGGCCCGTGATCGCCCTGACCAAGTTCGTGGTGGCGGCCTCGCTCATGGCCCTGTTCGGGGCTCTGCCGACGTACGTGGCGGCCTGGATCCTGGTGGGCGGCGAGGACGGCATCGCGACCGGCTTCGCCCTCGGCGCCCTGGTCGCCGGCGTCGCCTACGCCGCGCTGTTCCTGCTCCTCGGGGTCGTGACCAAGCACGCGGTCACGATCGGCGTCATCTACGCCCTCGTCTGGGAGGTCACGGTGGCGGGCATCATGGCCGGGGCCCGCAAGTTCTCGATCCAGGCGTGGGCCAACACCATCGCCGACCAGCTCTCCGACTCGCCGTTCCTGAGGTCGGACGTCACGATGGGCTTCGCCGTGCCGGCGCTGGTGATCGTGACCGTGGGCGCGGTCTTCTGGGCCGGTCGCAGGCTGCGGGTGTTCGCCCTCACCGGCGACGAGTAGCGGCACGGCGGGTACGGCACGCGGCCGTACCCGCTCAGGCGCGTCAGGAGGCGCAGGCCGTACGGACCACGTCGGCCAGGCGGCCCGCCACCTGGTTGGCGTGCTCCTCGGAGGCGGCCTCCACCATCACCCGGATCATGGGCTCGGTGCCGCTCGGCCGGATCAGCACCCGGCCGGTCTCGCCCAGCTCCGCCTCGGCCTCGGCCACGGCGGCGATGAGCTCGGGCACCGACGCCTTGCCCTTGTCGACGTCCTTGACGTTGATCAGGATCTGCGGCAGCGGGGTCATCACCGAGGCCAGCTCCTTCAGCGGGACGCCCGACTTGGCCACAACGCCCAGCAGGTGGAGCGAGGTGAGCAGGCCGTCGCCCGTGGTGGCGTGGTCGAGCAGGATGACGTGACCGGACTGCTCGCCGCCCAGGTTGAACCCGTCGGACTTCATGCGTTCGAGCACGTAACGGTCGCCGACCGCCGTCTCGATCACGGTGATGCCGGTCTCGCGCATCGCCAGCTTGAAGCCCAGGTTGGACATGACGGTCGCGACCACGGTGTCCTTGGACAGCAGGCCGTCGCCGTGCATGGCGGCGGCGAGCACCGCCATGATCTGGTCGCCGTCGACGACCGTGCCGGTGTGGTCGACCGCCAGGCAGCGGTCGGCGTCGCCGTCGTAGGCCACGCCCAGATCGGCGCCCCTGGACACGACCACCTGCTGGAGCTTGTCCAGGTGGGTGGAGCCGTGCCCGGCGTTGATGTTGAGCCCGTCGGGCCTGGCGCCGATGGCCTCGACCCGGGCGCCCGCACGCACCAGCGCCTCGGGCGCGACCATGTGGGCGGCGCCGTGCGCGCAGTCGACCACGACGTGCAGGCCGTCGAGCGCGGCGGTCATCGTGGTCAGGACGTGCGAGATGTAGCGGTCGGCCTCGCCGTACGCGTCGCGCACGCGGCCGACCCCCGAACCGACGGGGAAGGACCAGCTCTCACCGAGCCGGCGCTCGATCTCGTCCTCGACCGCGTCGGACAGCTTGAAGCCGCCCCTGGCCAGGAACTTGATGCCGTTGTCCGGCGCCGCGTTGTGCGAGGCGGACAGCATGACGCCGAGGTCGGCGCCGAGCGCGGCGGTGAGATGGGCGACGGCCGGGGTGGGCAGCACGCCGAGGCGCAGCACATCCACTCCGGACGCCGCGAGGCCGGCGACCACTGCGGCCTCCAGGAACTCCCCGGAGGCTCGCGGGTCCCGGCCCACGACGGCCACGGGACGACGTCCCGTGGCCGCGAACGCGCCCGCATCACCGAGTACATGGGCGGCCGCCACGGACAGGTCCATGGCGAGCTCGGCCGTGAGGTCGCGACCAGCGACCCCACGTACCCCGTCGGTGCCGAAAAGGCGCGCCAATTTAGCGCTTGCTGTACTGCGGAGCCTTGCGGGCCTTCTTGAGGCCGTACTTCTTCCGCTCCGTGGCGCGGGCGTCACGGGTGAGGAAGCCGGCCTTCTTCAGCGGCGGGCGGTTGACGTCGACGTCCAGGATCGCCAGGGCGCGGGACAGGCCCATGCGCAGCGCGCCGGCCTGGCCGGTGACGCCGCCGCCGTCGATGCGCGCGATGACGTCGAACGCCTCTTCGGCGCCGAGGACCACGAAGGGCTCGTTGACGATCTGCTGGTGGACCTTGTTCGGGAAGTAGACGTCCAGCGAACGACCGTTGATCGTCCACTTGCCGGTGCCGGGGACGATGCGCACGCGGGCGATCGCCTCCTTGCGGCGGCCGGTGCCGTACGAGTTACCCGTGGTGACGGGCTTGCGCACGGGCGCGTCAGCGCTGGCAGCGGACTCGGTGGTGTACTCGGACGGGAAGTCCTCGCCGGAGAATTCCTCCAGCTCGGTCTCGACGACCGTCTCGACACCGGTGGGCTCAGCCACGGTTCTCCTCTAACTCTTTCGAACTACTACTGGGCGATCTGGGTGATCTGGAACTGCACCGGCTGCTGAGCCTGGTGCGGGTGGTCGGAACCCGCGTAGACCTTCAGCTTCTTGGCCATCTTCCGGCCGAGGGAGTTCTTCGGCAGCATGCCCTTGACGGCCTTCTCGACGGCCTTCTCCGGCCGCTTGTCCATGAGCTCGCCATAGGTGACGGAACGCAGACCGCCCGGGTAGCCCGAGTGACGGTAGGCCTTCTTCTGCTCACGCTTGTTACCGCTCAGCGCAATCTTGTCGGCGTTGATGACGATGACGAAGTCACCGGTGTCGACGTGGTTGGCGAAGATCGGCTTGTGCTTGCCGCGGAGCAGGTTCGCGACGTGGCTGGCCAGCCGGCCCAGCACGACATCGGTCGCGTCGATGACGTACCACTGACGCTGGACGTCGGCGGGCTTCGGTGAGTACGTGCGCACGGTCGTAGCCTTCTTTTGCTCGCGTCTTCGGCGCTGTCGGATGCGACAGCTACATGGGTCGGTCGGTGCGGGCACACGGCAGCCCGGACCTTCCGTCTCCCGAGCCCGATGGGCTTGATGATGGGAGATGACGCCGGACGCGCCGCGCATCGGTCACGCTGGACCTATGCACACAACGAACGATTAGGTTACCCGCCTATCGGCGCGCAGGTCAAAAGACCGGTAACCCTGCACGAGTCTACCCGACAGCAGAACGGTTCCATTTCGTTTCCCTGGGATCCCTTCTTTCCCAGTACCCGACATCTCTATCGTTAGCTGCGGTATGTGGCGGAACTCTCACACCCGGCAAACCCAGCGGGGCGCGCGGCGCCGGAACAGCCTGGGCGTGCTGGCCTGCCTGATGGCCGCGCTGTTCACCGGCGTGCTGCTCGGCCGGCTGTCCGACGACGTCGAGCCCACCGCCCACATCTACCTCAACGAGACCGCTCCGCCGGCCGCGGCCACCGCGCGTCCCGCGCCCACCGCCGGGCAGAAGGCCCAGCCCGAGCTGGACCGCATCCCGCGGCAGGCCAGCACGGTCAGGACGCCGCGCGGCAGGTCCACCCCCAGGCCCGCCAAGACCCCCGAAGGGCAGATCGCCGGCTTCGACGCCCCGGACGACCCGACCCAGGTGTTCACCGGCGGCGGCGACCAGGCCAAGGTGATCCCCGGCATGGCCGCCCAGGTCGTCACGCTCACCAACGCCGCCCGCGCCGAGCACGGCTGCGGGCCGCTGCGGGTGGACGGCAGGCTGGGACGCTCGGCGCGCGAGCACTCGCTGGAGATGGCCCGAACCGGGCAGCTCGCCCACAACTCCCCCGACGGCGCCTCCCCCTGGGACCGCATGGACCGCGCCGGCTACCACTGGGGCGCCGCCGAGAACATCGGCAACGGCTACAGCACGCCCGAGCAGGCCGTCCGCGGCTGGCTGGACAGCCGCGACCACCGCAGGAACATCCTGGACTGCACCCTCAAGGCCATCGGCGTCGGCGTCGCCGCCGGACCGGACGGCCCATGGTGGACCCAGGACTTCGGAACTCAATGACGCACATCACGGTAATGTCTCCGCATGGTTTCCAACGGCAATGAGGAACGTGGCATGGACAGCGGTCCCCGCCGTTCGCGCAGGGAGCGCGCCGCCGAGAGCGAGACCACTCAGCAGTCTCCGTTCCCGCAGCCACCGTCTTCGCAGTCTCCGTTCCCCGGGCCTTCGCAGCCGCCGCCGTCCGCCCGCACCGGCCAGTTCCTGCCGCCGGAGCAGCCCGGCCAGTCCGGATCATTCGGCCAGTCCGGATCGTTCGGCCAGTCGGGGGCGTTCGGTCAGCCGCCCTATTCGTCGCAGTCCGAGCAGTCGGCGCAGTCGGGACAGCCAGGACAACCGGGGCAGTCAGGGCAGGCGGGTCAGTCCGAGCAGTCGCCGCAGCCGCAGCAGAGCCGGGTCGGCTGGAGCCCCTACGACGAGGGCAAGCGCTCGCGCGCCCCGCTGTGGTTCGCGATCGGCGGCGTCCTGCTGCTGGGCCTGCTCGGCGGCGGCCTGGCGCTGATGTGGAACGCGGACGGTCCCAGCACCGCCGCGGCCGGCGCCCCCACCAGGACCTCCGCGCCGCTCCCCTCGGCCCCGCCCGGCAAGTACGGCTTCGCGGCCGAGCGCAAGACCGACCCCGACCCGATCACGGTCAAGGAGATCTTCGGCTCGACCAAGAAGATCAACGTCTCGGGACGCGCGTACGAGATGACGGTCACCAGCAAGGACAAGAAGTGCACCGACGGCGCGCTGGGCGACAAGCTCCAGAAGGCGCTCAAGTCGGGCAAGTGCACCCAGCTCCTCCGGGCCAGCTTCCGCGACAAGTCCGGCAAGGTGATCGGCACGATCGGCGTGGCCAACCTCAAGACGAGCGGCACCGCCAGCAAGGTGGCCAAGGTCGGCGACGCGAGCAACTACGTCAAGCCGCTGGCCGGCAAGGACAGCGTCACCAAGATGCTCGGCTCGGGCAGCGGCGGCGCCAAGATCTCGACGCACGGCCACTACGCGATCATGGTGTGGTTCCAGAACAAGGACGGCAGCAAGCCGGACAAGAAGGAATCCAAGCGCATCCTCGAAGCCATCAAGGACCTCAGCGACGCGACCGTCTTCAAGGCTCTGGACAACCGTTCGATGACGGGCAGCGCGCTCAGCTGAACCGGCATCCCACCCGATAACCCCCCAAAGAGGGCGGCGGATCCCGCGAGGAACCCCCATACCGACATAACGATCTCGCTACTCTCGCTAGGCTCGCCCTATGCGTGGCCAGGAACCCGGGTCCGAGCACGATCGCAGGGAAGCCGACCGTACGACCGCATCACCGATGCCACCGCCGAGCTTCGGCCGCATCGGCAGCGGCGTCCCGTCGGCGTTCTCTCCGTCAGGTGAGCCGACCGGCGACGAGACGCGGGTTCCAGGTGGCACTCCACCGGAGCCGGCTGAGGCGTCCGCCGGCGTACAGCCGTGGGAGGTGGCCGGCGACGACTCGGCCCCCTACGACTGGTTCGCCGACGACTCCCCCGACCCCACCGCTCCCCCACCCCCACCCTCCTCCACGCCCACCATCAGCACCCCCTTCGCCACCCCAGCCACGTCCTCCGGACCGGGCACCCCAAGCGCCTCCTCTGGGCTCAGTGCCCCAGGCGATTCCTCTGGGCCCCGGCCTGCAGGCGTGTCCTCCGGACCCGGCGCGCCAGGCGCGTCTTCTGGGCTCGGTGGCCTTCCCGGGACCTCCGGCCCCCGTGCGGGCGGCTCCTCCGAAGCCTCCGGTCCCTTCGCCGTCCCTGGGCCTCCCACCGCCTTCGGGGCGCCCGTACCCGCCACCGGCGCCCCCTTCGCGCCTCCCGGGGGCGACGCCTCCCAGGGCCCGAGAGTCGGCGAAGACACCGTCGCGACCTCCCGGGCCCCCCGCGGAAACACCGGCCCTTGGCCGACCCGCGCGCCGAACACCCCCGCCGGCGCTCCCTCCACCCCGACCTCGGCCGCCACCCCTCCGGCCTTCGGATCCGGCGCCCCCGGCACCCCCGGTACCCCTGACACCTCCGCTTTCGGGACCTCCGCCCCCGGCCCTGGCCCCTCCGGAGCACCCGCCTCTGCGTCCCGTATGCCCGGAACGCCCGTCTCGGCTTCCGACCCCGCAGGGGTTCCGGATGCCCCCGAGTGGGCTGTCGACGCCCCGACGAGGCCCGCGTGGGCCCCCCAGATTTCCGACGCAGCCGGCGAGCCGTCCGGATCGTCCGCGGCCGCCCAGCCCGCCTGGGCCCCCCAGGCTCCCGATCAAGCCGCCTCGCCGCCCAGGGCCGTCCCCGACCCCGGACGCCCCCTCGGCACCCCCACGGAAGCCGGATGGGGCCCCAGGCCGATCAGCGAGACCGGGCCCGGCACAGGCGCCGCCGACACCCCCGCCTGGGCCCCCCAACCCCCCGACCAAGCAGCCTGGACCCCCAGAAACGCCGCCGAAGCCACCTGGGGCCCACAACCCCAGAACGACGGCGACTGGGGCCCGCGGCCAGGGGGCAACCCCGCCATGGGCCCACGGCCAGAGAACGACGCCTCCTGGAATCGGCACCCCCACAACGACGCCCCCCAGGGCCCGCAACCGGAGGGTGGCGCCCCCTGGAGTCGGCACCCCCAGAACGACGCCAGTCGGGGTCCGCAGTCCGGGGAGACCCCCACGCGGGACGCGCAGCCGGAGGACGACGCCTCCTGGACCCCTGCCCCCGGCCAGTGGGCCGCCGTCCCGGAGGAAGACCCTCCCGCCTGGCCGGGCCAGTCAGCCGTACCGGGCACGCCGCCGTGGGAGCAGCCAGGGCCGGTCGTGCCGGGCGCGCCGCCGTGGGAGCCGCCGCCGGCGTTCACGGCCGCCGCCGCGGGCCTTCAGGTGTGGCCCGCCCCGGTCGCCGACCCGCACGCCATGCCCCCGTGGCCAGCCGCCACGGGGGAACTCGTAGCCGAGCCGGACACCGACGACCCGGCCCTCGGCGACCGGGCCTCTGGTGACCGGGCTCTTGGCGACCGGGCCTTTGGCGACCGGGCGCTCGGCGACCCCACCGCCCGGTTCCCCACCACTCAGGCCGGTCACCCCGCGCCCCCGGCAGCCGCCGACCGCCGGCCCACCCCGTTCCCCACCCAGCCGACCGACACCCCGATCGGCCGCTCCACCACGCCCACCGGCGCACCGGCCACCCACCCGACAGCACCGCCCGGCACGCCGACCGGCCACCCCGCAGAGCCACCGCCCGGCACGCCCACCGGCCACTCCGCGAATCCACCGACCAGCCCGAAGGCCGGTCGGCCCGCAGAGCCGCCGACGGGCCCGTCGACCGGCCGCCCCACAGAGCCACCGACCGGCCCGACGACCGGTCGGCCTACAGCGTCGCCGGGAACCCCGTCCACCGCCGCGGCCGGCACCGCCTCAGCCGGTACCGCCGCCACCGGCGTGCCCGCCGACCCGAACGCCACAGCACCGGCGTTCCCTCACGACCCCGCCGCGCCGTACAACCCCGCCGCGCCGTACGACCAAGACGCGCCGTACGACCCCGCCGCGCCGTACGACCAGAACGCCCCGTACGACCAAGAGGCCCCGTACGACCCCGGCCACCCGCCGTACCCCGGTGACGCCCTCGACACCCCGGACGCCGCGCCGCACGACGCCCCCGCCCCCGTACGGTTCGGTTCCGAGCCCGGGCGGTTCAGCCCCGAGGCCGCAAGCTTCACCCCCGAGGCCGTTTCGTACGACCCCGATGCCACCCGCCCGGGCGGCATCCCCAAGGCGGCCCACTACTTCGACCCCGAGGCCGCCAAGCGCGACGCCGCCGCCACCGTCCAGCAGCATGCCACCCCGGCCCCTCCCCGCGACGAGCACGAGGAGCACGAGGAGCACGACCCGGCAGCCCTGGACACCCCGCCTCAGGGCATGCGCGCGTCCGACCCCCGTGAGGAGCCCACCGGCCCCATGCGGACGGCCCACCACGTCGAGCCCCACCCCACCAACCCGACGGGCCGCCCCCCGGAGCCGGGCGACGTCCCCGTATGGCCCCCAATGCCCCCGGCCGAGGACAAGCGCCCAGAGGAGAAGCGCCCGGAGGACAGGCACCCGGACGCCAGGCCCGACGAGGCGACGCAACGCGCGACCGGCCACTCTCCCGACGCGCCTGCCCAGAACGCCCGCCCAACGGAACGGGACCCGGACGACAAGCAGGCCGAACCCCGGCCTTCACCAGAGCCGCATCAGGACCCGTCCCCCACCCAGGAGAAACTCCCCGACCTGCCCTTCAACCAGGACCTGTGGACGAAGCGGCCCGGCACCGCCCTGGACCTCCCCACCCCGCCCCACGGCACGCCCACCTTCCCACCCGGCGCCTTCAGGCAGCCCCCGTTCCAGATCCCACCCCCGCCACCCCCGGCCCGCGGCAAGAGCAAGCGAGCCCTGCTCGTGACCCTCGGCGCACTGGCCCTGGCAGGGGTCGCGACCGGCGGCTTCTTCGCCTACCGCGCGCTGAGCACCGCCCCGCCGGCCGCCACGACCGCGGGCGCCACCCCCGCCCCGCCCACGCTGCTGCCCACCTCGGAGCTGACCACCAGCCCGCCCGCCGACGTCCCGGGCGCGTCGATGCTCAATTCGGAGGAGACCGACCCGAAGAAGATGTCCCTGACGGAGGCGTTCCCGAAGAAGAAGGTCTCCGCCGCCGGCACGACGTTCACCAGGGTCAAGACCGACACCGAGACGAGCTGCGACAAGGCGGCGACCGGCGCGTTCGCCGACGCGCTGCGCGAGCGGAAGTGCAGCCGGATCATCCGGGCCACCTTCGTCGACAGCAAGCGCCGCTACGCCGTGACCACCGGCATCGCGGTGCTGCCGACCAAGGAGGACGCCGTCCAGACCGACCAGGCCAAGAACCTGCCGCGCAACGTCTGGTTCCGCGCGCTGCCGGGTGCGAAGGGAAGCGGGGGCGAGCGGGTGTCCATCGCCGGCGGCTACGCGGCCGGCCTGGTGTGGGGCAGGTACATCGTGTTCAGCTACGCCACCCACGCCGACGGCCACACCCCGGACGCCGGCGACAAGACGCTGGCCAAGGTCAGCGGGGCGTTCAGGGACCAGACCTCACTCGTCCTGGAGCGCCGCGTCACCAAGGGCTGAGAGCGTGCGGACCCGCCGGGTGGCGGCCGCCCGCGCGGCGAGTTCGTCCGCCGCCGGGTAGCCGACCTCCTCCAGGCACAGCCCGTGCGCGGGCGCGACGTGCACCCCGGAGTCCCGTACGGCCCGCGTCAGCACCTGGCCGGGCCACTCCACCGGCCGTCGCCCGTCGCCCGCGGCCAGCAGCGAGCCCACCAGCGCCCGGACCATCGAGTGGCAGAACGCGTCGGCCACGACGGCGGCCACCAGCACGCCGTCCGCCTCGCGCGTCCACTCCAGGCGCTGCAGCTCCCTGATCGTCGTGGCGCCCTCGCGCTTCTTGCAGAACGCCGCGAAGTCGTGCTCGCCCACCAGCCGCCGGGCCGCCTCGTTCATGGCGTCGAGGTCCAGCGGACGGCTGTGCCAGACCACCTCGTGCCGCCGCAGCGGATCGACCCCGCCCGCTATGTCGCACACCCGGTACGCGTACCGCCGGAACATCGCGGAGAATCGAGCGTCAAAGCCCTCAGAAGCCACCGAGACCCGATGAACGCGTACATCCAGGGGCAGGAGCCCGCCCAGCCGCCGGACGAGCGCAGAGAGCCGCTCATCGACGTCCAGGGGCCCGCGGTTGCCGTCGAGCTCGGCGAGGGACCCGGCCGGCACATCCACGTGCGCCACCTGGCCGCGCGCGTGCACGCCCGCGTCCGTACGCCCGGCCACGGTCAGCGCGGCCGGCTCGCCCAGGCGCAGGATCCTGGTGAGCGCCAGCTCGATCTCACCCTGGACCGTACGGCGACCGGGCTGCCTGGCCCATCCGGAGAAGTCGGTCCCGTCGTATGCCAGATCCAGGCGGAGCCGTAGCACGATCGTCCCTTTCGCGTTCACGGAAAAGGGCCCGGACCCCCGCGAAGGGGATCCGGGCCCGATTCAACCAGCCTGAGAGATCAGGCCTCGTCCTTCTTCGCCTCGGCCTCGGCGGCCGGAGCCTCCTCGGCGGCAGCCGGGGTCTCCTCGGCGGCGGCCTCGGGGGCCTCGGGCGCCTCGGTCTCGGCGGCCTCGGTCTCCTCGGCAGCCGGAGCCGGAGCGGCAGCGGCGGCCGGAGCCTCGGTACGGCGGGTGGTGACACCGTTCAGCGGCTCGGACACCAACTCGATGACGGCCATCGGAGCGTTGTCGCCCTTACGCGCGCCGACCTTGGTGATCCGGGTGTAACCACCCGGACGCTCGGCGAACGTCACCGCGATCTCGGTGAACAGGTGGTGAACCACGCCCTTGTCCTTGACCACGGTCAGGACCTGGCGACGGTTGTGGATGTCGCCCTTCTTCGCCTTGGTGATCAGGCGCTCCGCCAGCGGGCGAAGGCGCTTGGCCTTGGCAACCGTCGTACGGATCTTGCCGTGGCGGAACAGGTCCGTGGCGAGGTTCGCCAGGATCAGCCGCTCGTGCGCCGGGCTGCCGCCAAGACGTGCACCCTTGGTGGGCTTGGGCATTGCTTTCTCCTCTTGGGTTAACCCGCCCCGGCCGTACCAGGTACCGGAGTCGGGCCGGCCGCAGTCACCACGACTGGGCCGTTACGTTCGTCACGCGCCGAGCGGCTGGGCCACTCGGCGCGTGCGGGGCACGTGCGGAGACGGGTCTCCGCACGAGGCTCAGTACTGCTCGGTCTCGACGTACGCGCTGTCGTCGTCGTCGTAGCCGCCGCCGGCCACCGCGCTCGGGTCGAACCCGGGCGGGGAGTCCTTGAGCGCCAGCGACATCTCGTGCAGCTTCTGCTTGACCTCTTCGATCGACTTGGCCCCGAAGTTCCTTATGTCGAGAAGGTCCTGCTCGCTGCGGGCGACGAGCTCACCCACGGTGTGGATGCCCTCGCGCTTGAGGCAGTTGTAGGAGCGAACGGTCAGGTTCAGCTCCTCGATCGGCAGCGCCAGGTCGGCGGCCAGGGCGGCGTCGGTCGGCGACGGGCCGATGTCGATGCCCTCGGCCTCGACGTTGAGCTCACGGGCCAGGCCGAAGAGCTCGACGAGGGTCTTGCCGGCCGAGGCCACCGCGTCGCGGGGCTTCATGGCGGGCTTGGTCTCGACGTCGAGGATGAGACGGTCGAAGTCGGTGCGCTGCTCGACTCGGGTCGCCTCGACCTTGTAGGTGACCTTGAGCACCGGGGAGTAGATCGAGTCGATCGGGATGCGACCGATCTCCTGGCCCGGCTGCTTGTTCTGGGCGGCGGAGACGTAGCCGCGACCGCGCTCGACGGTCAGCTCCATCTCCAGCTTCGCCTTGCCGTTGAGCGTGGCGATGCGCAGCTCGGGGTTGTGCACCTCGACACCGGCCGGAGGCGCGATGTCGGCGGCGGTGACCTCACCCGGGCCCTGCTTGCGCAGGTACATCACGACCGGCTCGTCGTGCTCGGAGGAGACGACCAGCTCCTTGAGGTTCAGGATGATGTCGGTGACGTCTTCCTTGACCCCGGGAACGGTCGAGAACTCGTGCAGCACGCCCTCGATGCGGATGCTCGTCACGGCCGCGCCCGGAATGGACGACAGCAGCGTGCGACGCAGCGAGTTGCCGATGGTGTAGCCGAAGCCCGGCTCCAGCGGCTCGATGACGAACCGCGACCGGGTCTCGTCGATCGACTCTTCGAGAAGAGTCGGGCGCTGAGCGATCAGCATGGTGTGGGTTCTCCCCTTGTCGTGTGACGCCCGCTATATGACGCCACTCCGATAAACAGTCTAGTTCGGGCACGGAAGACCGCGTATAGCGGTCTTCCGTGCCCGAACTAGGACGTCAGTGACTACTTGGAGTAGTACTCGACGATGAGCTGCTCTTGGACCTGGGTGTCGATCTGCTGGCGAACCGGCAGCTGGTGGACCAGGACGCGGAGCTTCTCCGGCACGACGCCGAGCCACGCGGGAACGGTGCGCTCGCCCGCGGTCGCCCGAGCGACCTCGTAGGGCAGCAGGTTGCGCTTGTTCTCGCGGACCTCGATGATGTCGTGCTCGCGAACGCGGTACGACGGGATGTCGACCTTCTTGCCGTTCACCAGGATGTGGCCGTGGCGCACCTGCTGGCGGGCGGCGTCACGCGACTGGGCGAAGCCGGCGCGGTAGACGACGTTGTCGAGACGGCTCTCCAGGATCTGGAGCAGCACCTCACCCGACTTGCCGCTCTTGCCCGCGGCCTCTTCGTAGTAGTTGCGGAACTGCTTCTCGAGGACGCCGTAGATGCGACGGGTCTTCTGCTTCTCGCGAAGCTGAAGCTGGTACTCGGACTCCTTGGGGCGTCCGCGGCCGTGCTCACCCGGCGGGTAAGGACGGATCTCGATGGGGCACTTGGCGGACTCGCACTTGCTGCCCTTGAGGAAGAGCTTGGTCTTCTCGCGACGGCAGAGCTTGCAGTCCGCGCCCGTGTAACGAGCCATTTCTCAATATCTCCTGGGGAAATTCAGACGCGGCGGCGCTTCGGCGGACGGCAGCCGTTGTGCGGAACCGGCGTGACGTCCTGGATCGAACCCACCTCGAGGCCGGTGGCCTGGAGGGAGCGGATCGCGGTCTCACGGCCGGAGCCGGGACCCTTGACGAACACGTCGACCTTGCGCATGCCGTGCTCCATGGCGCGGCGGGCGGCGTTCTCGGCGGCCATCTGAGCGGCGAACGGGGTGGACTTACGGGAGCCCTTGAAACCCACGTGGCCGGCGCTGGCCCAGGAGATCACGTTCCCGTTGGGGTCGGTGATCGAGACGATCGTGTTGTTGAACGTGCTCTTGATGTGGGCGTGCCCGTGAGCGACGTTCTTCTTTTCCTTGCGGCGCACCTTCTTCGGGGCACCCTGACGGCTCTTAGGAGGCATTGTTTGCCATTACTCCTGAGATCTTCGGTCCGCGGCTGTGGACTACTTCTTACCGGGCTTCTTCTTACCGGCGACGGTCTTCTTCTTGCCCTTACGGGTACGCGCGTTGGTCTGCGTGCGCTGACCGTGGACCGGAAGGCCCTTGCGGTGCCGGATGCCCTGGTAGCAACCGATTTCGATCTTGCGACGGATGTCGGCCTGGACCTCGCGGCGCAGGTCACCCTCGATCTTGAAGTTCGCCTCGATGTAGTCACGCATCGGGACGAGCTCGGTGTCGGAGAGCTGGTGCACGCGGAGGTCGCCGCTGACACCGGTCGCCTGGAGGATCTCCTGGGCGCGGGTGCGGCCGATTCCGTAGATGTAGGTGAGAGCGATCTCCAGCCGCTTCTCGCGGGGGAGGTCGACGCCAACCAGGCGAGCCATGGTCGGGCATTCTCCTTCTTTTGGGCGGAGGTCTTGCGCCGCACTACCCCTCCCCATGCCCGGGGTGAGGGCCCCGGCCTCCGACCGGGGGTCTCCTGAGTGGTCCGGATTGCTCCGCCTGCCCAGGTGTGAGACGCGATTACTGTCGCGGGCTCCTCATGCGTCGAGCCCGCTCCCTAATTCGGGGCGGACTCGGAGAAACCTTGCGTACGACTAACCCTGACGCTGCTTGTGGCGCAGGTTGTCGCAGATCACCATGACGCGACCGTGCCGGCGAATCACCTTGCACTTGTCGCAGATCTTCTTGACGCTCGGCTTTACCTTCATTGTCCTTCGTGTTCCTCAGACGTCTTACTTGTATCGGTAGACGATCCGCCCGCGACTCAGGTCGTAGGGGCTCAGTTCAACGACTACCCTGTCGTCCGGCAGAATTCGGATGTAGTGCATCCGCATCCGTCCGCTGATGTGGGCCAGGACCTTATGGCCGTTGTCGAGCTGCACCCGGAACATGGCGTTCGGGAGCGACTCAACCACAGTGCCCTCGATCTCGATGGCGCCGTCTTTCTTGGCCAAAATCCCTCGCGTTTCACTGATCGGTCGTCTGAGGCTCCGGTTCACTAAGCAGCCGCGACCTCACGCTTCGAAGAGAGCGGCGATCGGCAAAGACCGCCGACGCGTGTAAGTCATAGTGAGCCGACTAAGGAGTGTACGACACCTGAGCCCAAAACGCGAAACGCGTGCCAGGTGTCCTGACACAACCATGTAAGAGTCTACCCCACGGCCCGCACTCCTTCGTCCACACGCCGAAGGGCCCGCCGGGCGGACCGGCGAGCCCTTCGCGAGGTGCCGCTAGTAGACGCGGTGCCGGTCACCGCAGTACGTAGCCGGGCCGCCCCAGCACGTCCAGGTGTAGATCTTCTTGATCCCCCGGCCGGACCAGGTCTCGTCGTGGCTCCCGTCCCACTTCGTGGAGAACTGGTGCCAGCTTCCGTTCGCGTGGTACCGGAACCACACGTACCCCAACCTCGGCGTGGACTCCTTGCCGTACCAGTGGGTGTAGACCTTGCCGTGCGACCGGTACGTGCTCCCGTGCGTGGACGCCTTGTGGTTGCCCGAGTAGAACGTGCCCCACCCTCCGGACGAGGCCGCCTGGGCGGCCGGGGCGACGGCGAGACCGGTGACGGCGATCGAGCCGGCGAGGGCGGCGGCTGCGAGGACCTTGCGCATCTGATTCCTCCGTGAGTCGTGTTCCCGACACGGCACACGCTAGGAACCAGCGCCGTCACGCACTGCGGAGGAATACACACAGTGCATTACGCCACATAAGGCTCCGGGCTAACTGCGCTTCGGCCCGTTCCCGAAGATGGTGCTCATCAGCAGGATCGCGCCCCAGGGCCCCATGACCCACAGCGGCCACGGATAGATCATGTGGCCGGACGAGACGCTCACGATCAGCCAGATCACCCAGTTGACGGCGCTGGCCGCGGCCCAGGCGCCCCAGGCCGCCCGCATGCCCGGATGCAGGTTGCCGCGCGTCGCGGGCACCGCCTCGGGCTTGGCCGGCCGGTGACGCAGGTCGACGTCGGGCAGGTCGGCCGTCAGCTTGGCCAGGTCACCGTAGGTCTTGCTCTTGTAGAGCTCCTCGAGCCGCTCGTTGAACTCGTCCATCGTGATGCGGCCCTGCGCGGTGTGCTCCCGGAGGATGGCGGCGACCCGGTCGCGGTCGACGTCCGAGGCACGCATCTCGGGGCTGTTCGCCATTCCACCACTCCCGGGGGTCAGGGCTGAAGGTGACTCAGGCGCTCTTCGCCACCGTCCAGGGCGGTAAGCACCCAAGGTCCATTATGTGTCACCGCGACGCTGTGTTCGAAGTGCGCAGAGGCCTTCCCGTCGATCGTCACGACCGTCCAGTCGTCGGACAGCACGCGGGTGCGCTCGGTGCCGAGGTTCACCATGGGCTCGATGGCCAGGCACATGCCCTCCTCCAGCAGCGGGCCCCGGCCCGGCTTGCCGTGGTTGGCGATCCACGGGTCCATGTGCATCTCGGTGCCGATGCCGTGGCCGCCGTACTCCTGGGGGATGCCGAAGCGGCCCTGGGATTTCACGTAGCGCTCGATCTCGTAGCCGATGTCGGACAGGTGGCGGCCG
Organism: Nonomuraea sp. NPDC049684; assembly: GCF_044465345.1. NCBI lineage: Bacteria > Bacillati > Actinomycetota > Actinomycetes > Streptosporangiales > Streptosporangiaceae > Nonomuraea > Nonomuraea sp. NPDC049684. The sequence continues at coordinate 1,000,108 of NZ_JBITLO010000002.1, forward strand.
ACCTTCAGCGCGGCGATGCCGCGCCACATGGCCTCCTCGGTGACCCGCATCAGCTCGGTCAGCTTCGGGTCGACCTCGCCGACCGGCACCGTGACGGCGGAGTCGCCGTGCCAGCCCTCCAGGATCGCGCCGCAGTCGATGGAGATGACGTCGCCCTCGCGCAGCTTGCGGGCGTCCGTGGGGATGCCATGGACCACCTCGTCGTTGACGGACGCGCAGATCGTCGCGGGGAAGCCCTGGTAGCCCTTGAACGACGGGATCGCGCCCTCGTCCCTGATCGCCTTCTCGGCGATGGAGTCGAGGTCGAGCGGGGTCATGCCGGGCTCGACGGAGCGCCTCAGCAGATCGAGCGTGCGCCCGACCACCAGGCCGGCGGCCCGCATCTTCTCCAGCTGCTCGGGCGACTTGATCTGGATTCCGTGTCGGTTTCTCTTGAACATTGTTCGGCACCCCCCGGGGTTTCTGACGGGCCTCGTGGGAGCCCTAATTCCCCCACAATAGCCGCACACAAAAAAGCAAGGTGGCACGGATATCCGTGCCACCTTCGCAGGAGATCGTGTCCGGCGTCATCCCAGGTACGGGCGGATCGCCTCCATGGCCCGCTGCGTCACCTCTTCGACCGGCCCGGTCGCGTCGACGCCCACGAGGATGCCCTCGTCGACGTAGTACGAGACCAGCGGCGCGGTCTGCTCCTGGTAGACCTCCAGGCGGTGCCTGACGGTCTCTTCCTTGTCGTCGTCCCGCTGGAACAGCGCGCCGCCGCAGGCGTCGCACTTGTCGTCCTTCTTGTCGTCGAACTCCACGTGCCAGATACGGCCGCACTGACTGCACGTGCGCCGCCCCGCCAGCCGCCGGACGACCTCGTCGTCGTCCACGACCAGCTCCAGCACCAGGTCGAGCTCCAGACCCCAGTCCTTGAGCATGTCGCGCAGGATCTCCGCCTGCGCGACGTTCCTCGGGAAGCCGTCGAGCAGGAAGCCGTCCTGCGCGTCGTCCTCGGACAGTCGGTCGCGGACCATGGCGATGGTGACCTCGTCGGGCACGAGATCGCCACGGTCCATGAAGGTTTTGGCCAGCTTGCCGAGGTCCGTGCCGCCCGAGACGTTGGCACGGAAGATGTCACCTGTCGAGATCTTCGGGATGGACAGGTTCGATGCGATGTACTGGGCCTGTGTCCCCTTACCCGCTCCGGGGGGCCCGACGAGAACGAGACGCACTACCGCAGGAAACCTTCGTAGTTACGCTGCTGGAGCTGGCTCTCGATCTGCTTCACCGTGTCCAGGCCGACACCAACCATGATCAGAATGCTCGTCCCTCCGAACGGGAAGTTCTGGCTAGCCCCGGCCACCGCCAGCGCGACGATCGGGATCATGGAGATCAGACCCAGATAGAGCGCGCCGGGCGCGGTCAGACGGGTGAGCACGAAGTTCAGGTATTCAGCCGTCGGACGGCCGGGACGGATGCCCGGAATGAACCCACCGTACTTCTTCATGTTGTCGGCGACTTCAGCGGGGTTGAACGTAATCGACACGTAGAAGTACGTGAAGAAGACGATCAGCACGAAGAACGTGATCATGTAGACCGGGTGGTCGCCCCTGACCAGGTACTGGGAGATCCACTGCACGACCGCGTTGTTCGACGTCGGGAAGAGCGAGGTCAGCAGCTGCGGCAGGTAGAGCAGCGACGAGGCGAAGATGACCGGGATGATGCCGGCCTGGTTGACCTTCAGCGGGATGTACGTCGAGGTGCCGCCGTACATCCTGCGGCCCACCATGCGCTTGGCGTACTGGACCGGGATGCGGCGCTGCGCCTGCTCGACGAAGACCACGGCCGCGATCATGAAGACACCGACGACCATGACGACCGCGAAGGTGAACTTGTTCGCCTGGAAGATGTTGGTCAGCTCGGACGGGAAGACCGCGACGACCTGGGTGAAGATCAGGATGGACATGCCGTTGCCGACGCCGCGGTCGGTGATGAGCTCACCGAGCCACATGATCACCGACGTGCCGGCCGTCATGATGATGACCATCGTGACGATGCCGAAGATGTTGTCGGGGTCGAGCAGGACGTCCTGCTGGCAGTTGGGGAACAGCTGGCCGGACCGCGCGAGCGCGATGAAGGCGGTCGACTGGAGGACGCCGAGGCCGATGGTCAGATAACGCGTATACTGCGTGATCTTGGCCTGACCCGCCTGGCCCTCCTTCTTGAGAGCCTCAAGACGTGGAATCACCACGACGAGCAGCTGGAGAATGATGCTCGCGGTGATATACGGCATAATGCCCAGCGCGAACACCGACAGCTTCAGGAGCGCACCACCACTGAACAGCTGCACCATCCCGTAGATGTTGCCGGTGGCTCCGTTACGGGCCTGGTCGAAACAGGCCGCGAGGTTCTGGACGTGAACTCCCGGAGTCGGAAGAACCGAGCCGAGACGGAACAGCGCGATGATGCCCAGGGTGAAGAGCAACTTCTTGCGCAGGTCCGGTGTCCGGAACGCCCGGGTAAACGCGGTCAGCACGGTCCCTCCTGCGCGCCTTTATGGCGATGTGAGTATGCGGTGGTGCGGGGATCTGCCATGTCAAGTCTCAAGTCAAACGAGCCGGACAGAATCCTGCCGTCTCGCCGAACTCTAACGCACTAAGGGCGTGGGGGCCCATTGTCGGAACCCCCACGCCTCGTCATAGCGGAGCTACAGCTCGGTAACGGAACCACCGGCGGCGGCGATCTTCTCCTTCGCGGCGGACGAGAAGGCGTGAGCCGTAACGTTCACAGCGACGGAGATCTCGCCGGTGCCGAGCACCTTCACGAGCTGGTTCTTGCGAACGGCGCCCTTGGCCACCAGGGCCTCGACGGTGACGTCGCCACCCTCGGGGAACAGCTCGCCGAGCCTGTCCAGGTTGACGACCTGGTAGGTCGTCTTGAACAGGGCGTTGGAGAAGCCCTTGAGCTTCGGCAGACGCCTCTGCAGCGGCACCTGGCCACCCTCGAAGCCGAGGGGAACCGTGGTACGGGCGTGGCTGCCCTTGGTGCCGCGACCGGCCGTCTTGCCCTTGGACGCCTCGCCGCGACCCTTGCGGATCTTGGACTTGTTGGCACCCGGGGCAGGACGCAGGTCGTGAATCTTGAGCGGAGCCTTGTCAGTCATGACTAGTCGACCTCTTCCACCTCGACGAGGTGCGTCACCACGGACACCATCCCGCGAATCTCGGGACGGTCCTCCTTGACGACGACATCGCCGATTCGCTTCAGGCCAAGCGAACGCAGCGAGTCACGCTGGTTCTGCTTGCCACCGATCTTCGAGCGAACCTGAGTGATCTTCAGGCGTGCCATGACTAGCTCACCGCCTTCGCGGCCGCGGCCTCGGCGATGCCCTCGCGCTGAGCCTTGAGCATGCGGGCCGGAGCCACGTCCTCGATCGGCAGGCCACGGCGGGCGGCGATCTCCTCGGGGCGGGAAAGGCCCTTCAGAGCCGCCACGGTGGCGTGCACGATGTTGATCGGGTTGTCCGAGCCGAGCGACTTGGACAGCACGTCATGGATGCCGGCGCACTCCAGGACCGCGCGCACCGGGCCACCGGCGATGACGCCGGTACCGGCCGACGCCGGACGCAGGAAGACGACACCGGCCGCCTCCTCGCCCTGCACGGTGTGCGGGATGGTGCCCTGGATGCGGGGCACCTTGAAGAAGTGCTTCTTGGCCTCTTCGACGCCCTTGGCGATGGCCGCGGGGACTTCCTTGGCCTTGCCGTAACCGACGCCGACCAGACCGTTGCCGTCACCGACGACGACGAGGGCGGTGAAGCTGAAGCGACGACCACCCTTCACGACCTTGGCCACTCGGTTGATCTTCACTACGCGCTCGATGTACGAGACGCCCTTGTCGGCGGCGCCACCGCGGCGATCGTCACGACGGTCCCGCCGCTCGCCACCGGTGCCGCCACCGCGACGCGGAGCTGCAGCCATCAGTGGTTCCTCTTCTCAGTTGCCATCAGAATTCCAGCCCGCCTTCGCGGGCGCTGTCCGCCAGGGCCGCGATGCGACCGGCGTAGCGGTTGCCACCGCGGTCGAAGACGACCTTGGTGATCCCGGCTTCCTTGGCCCGCTGAGCGAGGAGCTCGCCGACCTTCTTGGCCTTCTCCGTCTTGTCGGCCTCGAGCGTGCGCAGCGAGGCGTCCATGGTGGAGGCGCTCACCAGCGTGTGGCCGACGGAGTCGTCCACGATCTGGACGAACATGTGACGGGTCGAGCGGTTGACGACCAGGCGCGGACGCTCGGCCGTACCGACGACGAACTTGCGGACGCGGCGGTGACGGCGAGCCCGCGAGACGGTGCGGGCAGCCGTGTGCTTGCTGAACGCAGTCTTCGGAGCCATGCCTACTTACCAGCCTTTCCGACCTTGCGGCGGATCTGTTCGCCCTGGTAACGCACGCCCTTGCCCTTGTACGGGTCAGGCTTGCGCAACTTGCGGATGTTGGCCGCGACCTCGCCGACCTTCTGCTTGTCGATGCCGTCCACGTGGAACAGGGTCGGCTTCTCGACGCGGAAGGAGACACCCTCGGGGGCGTCGACGATGACCGGGTGGCTGAAGCCCAGCGAGAACTCCAGCTGCGTCGGGCCCTTGGCCTGGACGCGGTAACCGACGCCGACGATCTCCAGGGACTTGGTGTACCCCTGGGTGACGCCCTGCACCATGTTGGCGATCAGCGTCCGGGACAGGCCGTGCAGCGCACGGACCTTGTTCTCGTCGTTGGGCCGGGAGACGGCGATGGCGCCGTCGTCGTCACGACCGACCGTAATCGGGTCCGCGACCGTGTGAGAAAGCGTGCCCTTCGGGCCCTTGACCTGGACATCCTGGCCGGTGATCGTGATGTCTACGCCACTGGGCACAGGGATGGGCAGCCGTCCGATTCTCGACATGCTGTGTTCCTCCCCTCTACCAGACGTAGGCGAGGACTTCGCCGCCCACGCCACGCTTGCCGGCCTGCTTGTCGGTCATGAGTCCGGCGGACGTCGAGATGATCGCGACGCCCAGCCCGCCCAGAACTCGAGGCAGGTTGTCCTTCTTCGCATAAACCCGCAGACCGGGCTTGGAAACCCGGCGCAGGCCCGCGAGCGAACGCTCACGGGTAGGCCCGAACTTGAGCTCCACCACGAGGTTCTTTCCGACCTTGGCGTCTTCGACGGCCCAGGACTGGATGTAACCCTCCTGCTGGAGGATCTCGGCGATGTGCGCCTTGATCTTCGAATACGGCATCGACACGCTCTCGTGGTACGCCGAGTTCGCGTTGCGCAGACGCGTCAGCATGTCTGCGATCGGGTCGGTCATCGTCATGGCCAGTGGCCTTCCTCGCCGCGGTTTCCAGTCGGCCAAGCAGCGCTCTGCCGGTGGACCTTCGGCGCGGTCATGGACGCAAAGCGTCCTGTCTTCTTCTGAACATGGACCCCGGGGGACGACGCGGAGCCGCCCCCCAGAGTATCTACCAGCTCGACTTGGTGATGCCGGGCAGCTCGCCCCGGTGCGCCATCTCGCGGAAGCACACGCGGCACAGGCCGAACTTGCGGTACACCGCGCGCGGACGACCGCAACGCGAGCACCGGGTGTAGGCCCGGACCTCGAACTTCTGCTTGCGCCCCGCCTTGGCGATCAGCGACTTCTTCGCCATTGGATCAGGCCTCCTTGAACGGGAAGCCGAGGAGCTTCAGCAGCGCCCGGCCCTGGTCGTCGTTCGTCGCGGTGGTCACGACCGTGATGTCCATGCCCCGCGGGCGGTCGACCTTGTCCTGGTCGACCTCGTGGAACATGACCTGCTCGGTCAGACCGAACGTGTAGTTGCCGTTGCCGTCGAACTGCTTCGGCGACAGGCCGCGGAAGTCCCGGATACGGGGCAGCGCCAGCGCCAGCAGGCGGTCGAGGAACTCCCACATGCGGTCGCCGCGCAGCGTGACGTGCGCGCCGATCGGCATGCCCTCACGCAGCTTGAACTGCGCGATGGACTTGCGCGCCCGGACGACGGCCGGCTTCTGGCCGGTGATCGCGGTGAGGTCGCGTACGGCGCCTTCGATGAGCTTGGAGTCGCGAGCCGCCTCACCGACACCCATGTTGACCTTGATCTTGGTCAGGGCCGGGATCTGCATGACGTTCTCGATGCCGAACTGCTCGCGAAGCTGGGCCGCGATCTCCTCGCGGTACTTCGTCTTGAGTCGCGGCGTCGGGCGCTCGGTCTCAGTGGTCGTGGCGGTCATCAGCTGTCCTCACCCGTCTCCTCGGCCTTGTCGGCCTTCTTGTCGGCGGGCTTCTCGTCCTTGAGCTTCTTCACGTTGGACACGTGGATGGGGCCCTCCATCGTCTGCACGCCGCCGGTCTTGGCGCCACGCGGACCCTGGAGAGACTCCTTGGTGTGCTTCTTGATCATGTTGACGCCCTCGATCACCACGCGGTCCTCGCGCGGGTACGTGGCGATGACGTGACCCTTGGCACCCTTGTCCTTGCCGGCGATGACCTGAACCAGGTCACCCTTCTTCACATGCAGCTTCGGCATTACAGCACCTCCGGGGCGAGCGAGATGATGCGCATGAACTTCTTGTCGCGCAGCTCGCGGCCGACCGGGCCGAAGATACGAGTGCCACGAGGGTCACCGCTGTCCTTGATGATGACGGCAGCGTTCTCGTCGAAGCGGATGTAGGAGCCGTCGGGCCGGCGGCGCTCCTTGACCGTGCGGACGACGACGGCCTTGACCACGTCGCCCTTCTTGACGCCCGTGCTGCCCGGCAGCGCGTCCTTGACAGTGGCGACGATGATGTCGCCGATACCGGCGTAGCGTCGGCCCGAGCCACCGAGAACACGGATGCAAAGGATCTCCTTCGCACCAGTGTTGTCGGCGACCTTGAGCCGCGACTCCTGCTGGATCACTTGAACTCCTGTTAGTCGCGCCGGTTCTCATCGCTGAGCCTGGCGGAACCTGTCGTTGTCTTGTTCCCACGGCCACAGTCCGCGAAGGGGCCGCACCGCAGGCGACGCGAGGTCCGGGAGGACCTCGCGTCCTTGGACGCCGTCATGGGGGCCCTGAGGCCCCCACGAGGCGCGGTATATCCGAGAGGGCCTTACTTGGCCTTCTCGAGGATCTCCACGACCCTCCACCGCTTGGTGGCGGAGAGGGGGCGGGTCTCCATGAGCAGCACGCGGTCGCCGACGCCGCAGGCGTTGGCCTCGTCGTGTGCCTTGTACTTGGTCGTACGGCGGATGACCTTGCCGTACAGACGGTGCTTGACGCGGTCCTCGACGGCGACGACGACGGTCTTGTCCATCTTGTCGCTGACGACCAGGCCCTCACGGACCTTGCGGAAGTTCCGCGCGTCGTTCGCCTCGGTGGTTTCGGTGGTCTCGGTCTCAGCCATCGCTCGACTCCTTCTCGACCGTGACGATGCCGAGCTCACGCTCGCGCATCACGGTGTAGATGCGGGCGATCTCGCGGCGGACGGCGCGCAGCCGCCCGTGGCTCTCCAACTGACCGGTCGCTGCCTGGAAGCGGAGGTTGAACAGCTCCTCCTTGGCTTCCTTGAGCTTCTGCACCAGGGTGTCCTGGTCCTCCACTCGCAGCTCGCCGGCGGTCAGGCCCTTAGCCATCACGCCTCACCCACTTCACGCTTAACGATCTTGCACTTCATCGGCAGCTTGTGGATCGCCCTGGTGAGGGCCTCACGCGCGACCGACTCCGCCACGCCGGACAGCTCGAACATCACGCGTCCGGGCTTGACGTTGGCGATCCACCACTCCGGCGAACCCTTACCGGAACCCATGCGGGTCTCGGCCGGCTTCTTGGTGAGCGGACGGTCGGGGTAGATGTTGATCCACACCTTGCCGCCACGGCGGATGTGACGGGTCATGGCGATACGAGCGGACTCGATCTGGCGGTTGGTCACGTAGGAGTGCTCAACAGCCTGAATGCCGAACTCGCCGAACACGACCCTGGTGCCGCCCTTGGCGGCTCCGCTGCGGTCAGGCCGGTGCTGCTTGCGGTGCTTGACCCTGCGCGGGATCAGCATGGTCAGCTCCCTTCAGCACCCGGCTGCGCAGCCGGGCCGGTCTCGGGGGCAGCGCCCGCGGGCGCGGCCGATTCGGTACGGGGGGCGCGGTCGCCACGGCCGCCGCCACGACGCGGACGGTCACCGCCGCCACGACGCGGACGGTCGCCGCCGCCACCACGACGGTCGTCACGCTCGCGACGCTGACCGGCACGAGCGCCGGCGGCAGCCGCCTCACGCTCGGCGCGGCTGGTCGGAGCCTCGCCCTTGTAGATCCAGACCTTCACGCCGATGCGGCCGAAGGTGGTACGGGCCTCGTAGAAGCCGTAGTCGATGTCCGCGCGAAGGGTGTGCAGCGGCACGCGACCCTCACGGTAGAACTCCGACCGCGACATCTCGGCGCCGCCCAGACGACCCGCGCACTGGACACGGATGCCCTTGGCGCCGGACTTCATGGCCGACTGCATCGCCTTGCGCATGGCGCGGCGGAACGAGACACGGCTGGACAGCTGCTCGGCGACGCCCTGAGCGACGAGCTGAGCGTCGATCTCCGGGTTCTTGACCTCGAGGATGTTCAGCTGGACCTGCTTCTTGGTCAGCTTCTCGAGGTCGCCGCGGATACGGTCCGCCTCGGCGCCGCGGCGGCCGATCACGATGCCCGGACGCGCGGTGTGGATGTCCACCTGCACACGGTCCGTGGTGCGCTCGATCTCGACCTTGGAGATGCCGGCCCGCTCCATGCCCTTCTGCAGCATGCGGCGGATCGCCACGTCCTCGGCGACGTACGACTTGTACAGCTTGTCGGCGTACCACCGGCTCTTGAAGTCGGTCGTGATGCCGAGGCGGAACCCGTGCGGGTTAACCTTCTGGCCCACTATCGGGTCCTTCCCTTCGGCTCGCGGGATTCCACGATCACGGTGATGTGGCTCGTCCGCTTGTTGATCCGATAGGCGCGACCCTGTGCACGCGGGCGGAACCGCTTCAGCGTCGGGCCCTCGTCGACCCAGGCGCGGCTCACGACGAGCGTGCTGGGGTCGAGGTTGAAGTTGTGCTCGGCGTTCGCCATGGCGCTGCTGAGCACCTTGTAGATCGGCTCGCTCGCCGACTGGGGAGCGAACTGCAGCACGGCCTGCGCCTCCGAAGCGGGCAGCCCGCGAATAAGGTCCACCACGCGGCGGGCCTTGAGGGGCGTGACACGGACGAACCGCGCCTGAGCCCTGGCTTCCATCGCTTACTCCTCTAAATGCTTCTGAAGGCGTCTATCGCCGGCTGCGCCGGTCTTCCTTGACGTGGCTGCGGAACGTCCGCGTGGGGGCGAACTCTCCGAGCTTGTGGCCGATCATCGACTCGGTGACGAACACCGGGACGTGCTTGCGGCCGTCGTGCACGGCGATCGTGTGCCCGAGCATGTCGGGAACGATCATGGAGCGCCGCGACCACGTCTTGATGACGTTCTTGGTGCCCTTCTCGTTCTGGGCGTCCACCTTCTTCTGAAGGTGGTCGTCCACGAAGGGACCCTTCTTAAGGCTACGTGGCATTTCGGCTGCTCCTACCGCTTCTTCCTCTTGCTCCGACGACGGATGATCAGCCGGTCGCTGGACTTGTTGGCCTGGCGGGTGCGGCCCTCGGGCTTGCCCTTGGGGTTCACCGGGTGGCGACCGCCGGACGTCTTGCCCTCACCACCACCGTGCGGGTGGTCAACGGGGTTCATGGCGACACCGCGGACGGTCGGGCGCTTGCCCTTCCACCGCATACGGCCGGCCTTGCCCCAGTTGATGTTGGCCTGCTCGGCGTTGCCGACCTGGCCGACCGACGCCCGGCAGCGCACGTCGACCATGCGCATTTCACCGGACGGCATACGCAGGGTGGCGTACTGGCCTTCCTTGGCGAGCAGCTGGATCTGGGCGCCCGCGGAACGACCGAGCTTCGCGCCGCCGCCCGGACGGAGCTCCACCGCGTGGATGAAGGTACCGGTCGGGATGTTGCGCAGCGGCAGGCAGTTGCCCGGCTTGATGTCGGCAGCGGGGCCGTTCTCGATTCGGTCGCCCTGCTTGAGGCCGGTCGGCGCGATGATGTAGCGCTTCTCACCGTCGGCGTAGTGGAGCAGAGCGATGTTGGCGGTGCGGTTGGGGTCGTACTCGATGTGAGCGACCTTCGCCGGGATGCCGTCCTTGTCATGCCTACGGAAGTCGATGATCCGGTAGGCGCGCTTGTGTCCGCCGCCCTGGTGGCGCGCGGTCACCCGGCCGTGTACGTTCCGGCCGCCCTTGCTGTGAAGGGGCGCAAGCAGCGACTTCTCGGGAGTGCTGCGGGTGATCTCGGAGAAGTCCGAGACACTCGACCCGCGGCGACCCGGAGTCGTCGGCTTGTACTTACGGATGCCCATCTTTTTCGTTCATCCTTCGTCGGTTACATGGGCGAGCCCGCCGCACCGAAGCGCGACGGTCTCGTCCCTCGCAGACCTTTCGGCCCGCTTCCTATCTATGGCGCTGCTAGCCGATCTGACCGAAGATGTCGATCCGATCGCCCTCGACCAGGCTCACGATCGCGCGCTTGGTGTCGGGACGCTTGCCGAAACCGGTGCGGGTGCGCTTGCGCTTGCCCGTCCGGTTGATGGTGTTCACGCTGGTGACCTTGACCCCGAAGATCTGCTCAACGGCGATCTTGACCTGGGTCTTGTTCGCGGTCTTCTTCACCAGGAACGTGTACTTGTTGTTCTCATCGATCAGGCCGTAGCTCTTCTCAGAGACGACCGGCTTGATGATGATGTCGCGCGGGTCGGCGATCTTCTCCATCAGGCGTCTTCCTTCCCGCCCTGGCTCAGCCGCGCGACGACCTGGTCGTACGCCTCCTGGGTGAAGACCACGTCGTCGTGCACGAGCACGTCGTAGGTGTTGAGCTGCCCGGCGTCCAGCAGGTGGACCTCGGGAGCGTTACGCAGGCTCATCCAGGTCAGCTCGTCGGCCTCGTCGACGACGACGAGCACGCGGGGAGCCTGAGTGATCTTGCGCAGGGCCTCCAGGGCAGCCTTGGTCTTGGGGGTCTCCCCCGTCACCAGCGTGCTGACCACGTGGACGCGACCGCCGCCGGCCCTGTCGGACAGGGCGCCGCGGAGCGCGGCGGCCTTCATCTTCTTGGGCGTGCGCTGCGAGTAGTCACGCGGCACGGGCCCGTGGACGGTGCCACCGCCGGTGAACTGCGGCGCGCGGGTCGAGCCCTGACGGGCGCGGCCGGTGCCCTTCTGGCGGTACGGCTTCTTGCCGCCACCGCTGACCTCGCCACGGGTCTTGGCCTTGTGGGTGCCCTGCCGGCGAGCGGCGAGCTGGGCCACGACCACCTGGTGGATCAGCGGAACGTTGACCGTCGTGCCGAAGACGTCTTCGGGCAGTTCGACGGTGCCGGCCTTGGCGCCGCTGGCGTCGAGGACGTCAATAGTGGTGCTCACTTGGCAGCCCCCTTCTTGGCAGCGGTGCGGACGAGGACCAGGCTGCCGTTCGCGCCGGGGATCGCACCCTTGATCAGGATGAGACCGTTCTCGGCGTCGACGGAGTGAACCTTGAGGCTCTGCACAGTGGTGCGGACGTTACCCATCCGACCGGCCATGCGCAGGCCCTTGAATACGCGGCCCGGGGTGGCGCAGCCACCGATGGAACCCGGCGAGCGGTGCTTGCGCTGCGTACCGTGCGACGCGCCCAGACCACCGAAGCCGTGCCGCTTCATGACACCGGCGAAGCCCTTGCCCTTGCTCTTGCCCGTCACGTCGACGAACTGGCCGGCCTCGAAGGTGTCGGCCAGCAGCTCCTGGCCCAGGGTGTAGTCGCTCGCGTCGTCGGTGCGGATCTCCGCGAAGTAACGGCGCGGGGTGATGTCGTGCTTACGCAGGTAGTCGCCGAGCGGCTTGTTGACCTTCCGGGGGTCGACCTGCCCGAAGCCGAGCTGAACGGCGGAGTAGCCGTCCTTCTCTGCGGTGCGGACCCGGGTCACCACGCACGGACCGGCCTCGACCACGGTCACCGGAACCATCCGGTTGTCCGCGTCGAAGACCTGGGTCATGCCGAGCTTCTTGCCCAGGACGCCCTTGATCGTCTTAGCCATGTCAGTGCGTTCCCTCAGAGCTTGATCGAAATGTCGACACCCGCGGGGAGGTCGAGCCGCATGAGCGAGTCAACCGTCTTGGGGGTCGGGTCGATGATGTCAATCAGCCGCTTGTGCGTGCGCATCTCGAAGTGCTCGCGGCTGTCCTTGTACTTGTGCGGCGAGCGGATGACGCAGTACACGTTCTTCTCGGTCGGCAGCGGCACCGGGCCCGCGACCTTCGCGCCAGTCCGCGTCACCGTCTCGACGATCTTCTTGGCCGAGCTGTCGATGACCTCGTGGTCATAGGCCTTAAGCCGGATGCGGATCTTCTGTCCCGCCATAGTGGCCTCGGTGTCCTTCGCTGTCGTCTGAAAAAGTATCGTGCGGCCTTGTGCCGCTGTGCTGGTGCAGGTCTGACCCTGCGTGACCCCACGAGACAGACACTGTTGATCTGTCTTTTCTTCCGTGATCCGGCAGTTACTTCGGTCACTATGGCCGAAGCGACTGCTGGATCACGGCGCTTTACGCGAGGCCCTTGACGCGGTACGGCGGTCGGCCCTGAATGTGGGGCCGACCGCCGCCCCGACGGTCGAGCTACTTGATGATCTTCACGACCCGGCCGGCGCCGACGGTGCGGCCACCCTCACGGATCGCGAACTTGAGGCCTTCCTCCATGGCGATGGGCTGGATCAGCTCAACGCGCATCTCGGTGTTGTCGCCCGGCATGACCATCTCGGTGCCCTCGGGGAGGTTCACAACACCGGTCACGTCAGTCGTACGGAAGTAGAACTGCGGGCGGTAGTTGTTGAAGAACGGCGTGTGGCGGCCGCCCTCGTCCTTGGACAGGATGTAGACCTGGCCGGTGAACTCGGTGTGCGGGGTCGTCGTGCCCGGCTTGATGATGCACTGGCCGCGCTCGACGTCGTCGCGCTTGATGCCGCGGAGCAGCAGGGCGGCGTTGTCGCCCGCGTGACCCTCGTCGAGCATCTTGTTGAACATCTCGATGCTGGTGACGGTGGTCGTCGTCTTCTCCGGCTTGATGCCGATGATGTCGACCTGCTCGTTGACCTTGACGATGCCGCGCTCGATACGACCGGTGACGACGGTGCCGCGACCGGTGATCGAGAAGACGTCCTCGACGGGCATGAGGAACGGCTTCTCCGTGTCACGGGGAGGCTCGGGGACGTTCTCGTCCACCGCGTTCATCAGCTCGATGATGCTGTCGGCCCACTTCTCGTCACCCTCGAGAGCCTTGAGGGCGGAGACGCGGACGACGGGCAGGTCGTCACCGGGGAACTCCTGCGCGGACAGGAGCTCACGGACCTCCAGCTCGACGAGCTCGAGGATCTCCTCGTCGTCGACCATGTCGGCCTTGTTCAGCGCCACGACGATGTAGGGGACGCCGACCTGGCGGGCCAGGAGGACGTGCTCCTTCGTCTGCGGCATCGGGCCGTCGGTGGCGGCGACCACGAGGATCGCGCCGTCCATCTGAGCGGCACCGGTGATCATGTTCTTCACGTAGTCGGCGTGACCGGGGCAGTCAACGTGAGCGTAGTGACGCTTCTCGGTCTGGTACTCGACGTGCGCGATGGAGATCGTAATACCGCGAGCCTTCTCCTCGGGCGCCTTGTCGATCTTGTCGAACGGGGTCGCCTTGTTGAGCTCGGGGAAACGGTCGTGAAGCACCTTGGTGATCGCCGCGGTCAGCGTGGTCTTGCCGTGGTCGATGTGTCCAATGGTGCCGATGTTCATGTGCGGCTTAGTCCGCTCGAACTTGGCCTTGCCCACTGGTTCTCTCCTTGAGAATCTGACTGACTTTCGTCTACACACTCGGGCCCGGGAGATCCCAGACCCCTAGGCGGTGGGGTGGCTCGCACCACCCCACCAGGGACCGGAACTATTCGCCCCGGGCCTTCGCGACGATCTCCTTGGCGATGCCCGGGGGCACCTCCGCGTAGGAGTCGAACTGCATGCTGTAGCTCGCGCGCCCCTGCGTCTTGCTCCGCAGGTCACCCACGTAGCCGAACATCTCAGACAGCGGCACGAGCGCCTGGACGACACGGGCGCCGGCCCGCTCGTCCATCGCCTGGATCTGCCCGCGGCGACCGTTGAGGTCACCGATGACATCACCCATGTAGTCCTCGGGCGTGGTGACCTCGACGGCCATCATCGGCTCGAGAAGAACGGCGTCCGCCTTGCGCGCGGCCTCCTTGAAGGCCATCGAGCCGGCGATCTTGAACGCCATTTCCGAGGAGTCGACGTCGTGCGCGGCACCGTCGGTCAGCGTAACCTTCACGCCCACCATCGGGTAACCGGCCAGCACGCCGAACTCGGCGGCCTCCTGCGCGCCGGCGTCGACCGAGGGGATGTACTCCCTCGGGACGCGGCCACCGGAGACCTTGTTCTGGAACTCGTAACCGTCGTTGCCCTCGCCCAGCGGCTCCAGGTCGATGATCACCCGCGCGAACTGACCCGAACCACCGGTCTGCTTCTTGTGGGTGTAGTCGACCTTCTCCACCTTGCGGCGGATGGTCTCGCGGTAGGCCACCTGCGGGCGGCCCACGTTGGCCTCGACCTTGAACTCACGACGCATACGGTCGACGAGGATCTCCAGGTGAAGCTCGCCCATGCCCCAGATGACCGTCTGACCGGTCTCCTCGTCACGACGGACCTGGAAGGACGGGTCCTCCTCGGCCAGCCGCTGGATGGCGGTGGACAGCTTCTCCTGGTCGCCCTTGGTCTTGGGCTCGATGGCGACGTTGATGACCGGAGCCGGGAACGTCATCGACTCGAGCACGACCGGGTTGGCCGGGTCGGCAAGGGTGTCGCCGGTCGTGGTGTCCTTCAGACCCATGACGGCGACGATCTGACCGGCGATCGCCTGCGGGCGCTCCTCGCGCTTGTTGGCGTGCATCTGGTAGATCTTGCCGATCCGCTCCTTCTTGCCCTTCACCGAGTTCACGACCTGTGAACCGGTGTCGAGGGTGCCGGAGTAGATGCGGATGTAGGTGAGCTTGCCCAGGTGCGGGTCGCTGGCGATCTTGAAGGCCAGCGCGGAGAACGGCTCGGCCGGGTCCGCGTGACGCTCGATCACCTTCTCCTCGTTGCCGACCGCGTAACCCTTGAACGCCGGGATGTCGGTCGGGGCGGGGAGGTAGGCGACGATCGCGTCGAGCAGGGGCTGAACGCCCTTGTTCTTGAACGCGGTGCCGCACAGCACCGGGTTGATGGCGCTGCTCAGCGTGGCGCGGCGGATGGCCGCGACCAGCTGCTCCTCGGTGGGCTCGGTGCCCTCCAGGAAGAGCTCCATCAGCTCGTCGTCGTTCTCGGCGACCGTCTCGATGAGGCGGTCACGCCACTCGCGGGCGGCGTCGGCGTGGTCGGCCGGGATGTCGACGGTGTCGTACATCTCGCCCTTGGCCGCGTCGGCGCTCCAGATGAGCCCCTTCATCTTGATGAGGTCGATGACGCCCTTGAAGTCGGCCTCGACACCCCACGGAAGCTGGATCACAGCGGGGGTCGCGCCCAGGCGGCTGACCATCATCTCGACGCAGCGGTGGAACTCCGCGCCGACACGGTCCATCTTGTTCACGAAGCAGATGCGCGGGACCTCGTACCGGTCAGCCTGCCGCCACACCGTCTCCGACTGCGGCTCGACACCGGCGACACCGTCGAACACGGCGACGGCACCGTCGAGGACGCGGAGCGAGCGCTCCACTTCGATGGTGAAGTCGACGTGACCCGGAGTGTCGATGATGTTGATGGTGTGACCGATCCACTCACAGGTCGTCGCGGCAGACGTGATCGTGATGCCGCGCTCCTGCTCCTGCTCCATCCAGTCCATGGTGGCAGCGCCCTCATGGACTTCACCGATCTTGTAGTTGATGCCGGTGTAGAACAGGATGCGCTCGGTCGTGGTGGTCTTGCCCGCGTCGATGTGGGCCATGATCCCGATGTTGCGGACCTTGGCCAGGTCAAGAGCGGTCGTAGCGGCCACTTTAACTCGCGTCCTCGTCGTCTCGTCGAACCCGCCGGGTTACCAGCGGTAGTGGGCGAAGGCCTTGTTGGACTCGGCCATCTTGTGGGTGTCCTCGCGCTTCTTGACACTCGCCCCGAGGCCGTTGCTGGCGTCGAGGAGCTCGTTCATGAGGCGCTCGGTCATGGTCTTCTCGCGGCGGGCGCGGGAGTACTGCACCAGCCAGCGCAGGGCCAGGGTGGTGCTGCGCGCGGCGCGCACCTCGACCGGCACCTGGTACGTCGCGCCACCGACACGGCGGCTGCGAACCTCGAGGGTGGGCTTGACGTTGTCAAGCGCGCGCTTGAGGGTGACGACCGGGTCGTTGCCCGTCTTCTCCCTGCAGCCTTCGAGGGCGCCGTAGACGATCGACTGCGCGATGGAGCGCTTGCCGTCGAGGAGCACCTTGTTGATCAGGGCGGTCACCAGCGGCGAGCTGTAAACCGGGTCAGACATGAGCTGACGACGGCCAGGAGAACCCTTACGAGGCATTGTTAGCTCTTCTCCTTCTTCGCGCCGTAGCGGCTGCGGGCCTGCTTGCGGTTGCGGACACCCTGGGTGTCGAGCGAACCGCGGATGATCTTGTAGCGAACACCAGGCAGGTCCTTCACACGACCGCCACGCACGAGCACGATGGAGTGCTCCTGCAGGTTGTGGCCCACACCGGGGATGTAAGCCGTGACCTCGATGCCGTTCGTGAGCCGAACGCGGGCCACCTTGCGCAGTGCCGAGTTGGGCTTCTTCGGGGTCGTGGTGTAGACGCGCTGGCACACGCCGCGCCGCTGCGGGCTCCCCTTGAGGGCAGGAGTCTTGGTCTTGGAGACCTTGTCCTGCCGGCCCTTGCGGACCAACTGCTGAATAGTGGGCACTGCCACTCCGTTTCGTGCCTTGGCCGGTGTTACGTCATTGGGTCTTGCATTTCGCAGGTTCTGCCGGTGTCATGACCTGCTGGTTTTCCTCGTCCCGGTGCCCCCGCGGTCGGGCGTGTCGCGCTATTCACACAGACACAGCCACGGAGACTTGCGAGCCTGAGAGTCCAGCCGACGCTCTCCCTATGGATATGAGCGCACAGCCGAAAGCCCGCTAGAGACGGGCACGATGCTCAAGACTACCCAGGCCCAGCCGACACGTCAAAACGGCACGGCAACGCCTGTCGGCCTCACCGCTCCGTGCCACCGGGGCCTGTCTCATCCAGCCCATCCGAAGCGCCGCGGCAATGATACCTGGCCTGGGGACCGACGTGTGCCGCTTCGCCGGGGAACCCCGCAACCGGCCCACAGGCCGTCAGGCCGGCGGACCGTCCCCCCGGGCCCGTGCCGCCCCCACAGGGCGTCTGGGACCGTCTACGGCAGCGCGTAGGGCCGCAAAAGCGCCGCGCCCGGGCCTCTGCGGAGAGAGACCCGGGCGCGGCGCCTGCGAACTGCTAGCGGTTGTACTGACCGAAGTCGTACTCCTCCAGCGGGACGGCCTCGCCGCTGCCCGTGCCGAAGGTGTAGTCGGCCGCGGAACCGTCGTAACCGCCGACGGTGTACATGGCGGCCTTGGCCTCCTCGGTCGGCTCGACCCGGATGTTGCGGTACTGGGGCATGCCCGTACCGGCCGGGATGAGCTTACCGATGATGACGTTCTCCTTCAGGCCCAGCAGCGAGTCGGACTTGGCGTGGATCGCCGCGTCCGTCAGGACCCTGGTCGTCTCCTGGAAGGAGGCCGCCGACAGCCACGACTCGGTGGCCAGCGACGCCTTCGTGATGCCCATGAGCACCGGACGGCCCGCGGCCGGCGAGCCGCTCTCGGCCACCGTCTCGCGGTTCATCTGCTCGAAGCGCGGACGCTCCACCAGCTCACCGGGCAGCAGGTCGGTGTCACCGGACTCCAGCACGTTCACGCGCTTGAGCATCTGCCGCACGATGATCTCGATGTGCTTGTCGTGGATCGACACACCCTGCGACCGGTAGACCTGCTGGACCTCGGCCACCAGGTGCAGCTGCACGGCGCGCGGGCCGAGGATGCGCAGCACCTCGTTGGGGTTGACCGCACCGGCGATCAGCTGCTGGCCGACCGTCACGCGCTGACCGTCCTGGACGAGCAGGCGCGAACGCATCGAGACCGGGTAGGCGATCTCCTCCGACCCGTCGTCGGGGGTGATGACGATCTTCCTGGTCTTGTCGGTCTCGTCGATCCTGGCCCGGCCCTCGGCCTCGGAGATCGGGGCGACACCCTTGGGGATGCGCGCCTCGAACAGCTCCGTGACACGGGGCAGACCGTGGGTGATGTCGGCGCCGGCCACACCACCGGTGTGGAACGTACGCATCGTCAGCTGCGTGCCGGGCTCACCGATCGACTGGGCGGCGATGATGCCGACCGCCTCGCCGACGTCCACGAGCTTGCCGGTGGCCAGCGAGCGGCCGTAGCAGGTCGCGCAGACACCGATCTTGGCCTCGCAGACGAGCGCGCTGCGGGTACGGACGGTCTCGACGCCGGCCTCGACCAGCTTCGTCACGTGGATGTCGTTGATGTCGACACCCGCCGGGACGATGACCTTGCCGTCGACCTCGACGTCCTCGGCCATGATGCGGCCGTGCACGTTGGACTCGGCGTTCTCCGCCTTGACCAGGTTGCCCGACGCGTCGCGCTCGCCGACGTGCAGCGGGACCGCGCGGTCGGTGCCGCAGTCGATCTCCCGCACGATGACGTCCTGGGCGACGTCCACCAGACGACGGGTCAGGTAACCCGAGTCGGCGGTGCGCAGGGCGGTGTCGGCCAGACCCTTCCGCTGACCGTGGGTGGAGATGAAGTACTCCAGCACCGACAGGCCCTCGCGGAAGGAGGCCTTGATCGGCCGCGGGATCGTCTCACCCTTGGTGTTGGACACCAGGCCACGGATGCCGGCGATCTGCCGGACCTGCATCTTGTTACCACGGGCGCCCGAGTTGACCATCATCCAGACCGGGTTGGTCGCCGGGAAGGCGTTGACCATGTCGGTCTCGACGTCGGCCGTGGCGTGGGTCCAGATCTCGATGAGCTCCTGGCGGCGCTCCTCGTCGGTGATCAGACCACGCTCGTACTCGCGCTGGACCTTGTCGGCCCGGCGCTCGTAGTTCTCCATGATGTCGGTCTTGTTCGGCGGCGCGACGACGTCCTCGATCGAGATCGTGACGCCGGAGCGGGTCGCCCAGCGGAAGCCCGCGTCCTTGAGCGCGTCGAGCGAGTTGGCGACCTCGACCTTGGGGTAGGTGTCGGCCAGCTCGTTCACGATCGTGGACAGCTGCTTCTTGCCCACCTGGAAGTTGACGAACGGGTAGCTCTCGGGGAGCGTCTGGTTGAACAGGCACCGCCCGAACGTCGTCTCCAGCCGGATCGGGTCACCCTGCTCCCAGCCCTCCGGAGCGACCCAGTCGCGCGGCGGCAGGACGTCCTTGACCCGGATCTGGATCTTCGCCTGGATCTCCAGCTCGCGGCGGTCGAAGGCCATCTGCGCCTCGGCGATCGAGCCGAACACGCGGCCCTCGCCGGTCGCGCCTTCCTTCTGGGTGGTCAGCCAGTAGAGGCCGATGACCATGTCCTGGGTGGGCATCGTCACGGGCTTGCCGTCGGCCGGCTTGAGGATGTTGTTGGTCGAGAGCATCAGGATGCGTGCCTCGGCCTGGGCCTCAGCCGACAGCGGCAGGTGCACGGCCATCTGGTCGCCGTCGAAGTCCGCGTTGAAGGCGGTGCAGACGAGCGGGTGGATCTGGATGGCCTTGCCCTCGACCAGCTGCGGCTCGAACGCCTGGATGCCCAGACGGTGGAGCGTCGGAGCGCGGTTGAGCAGCACCGGGTGCTCGGTGATGACCTCTTCGAGCACGTCCCACACGACGGGGCGGGCGCGCTCGACCATCCGCTTGGCCGACTTGATGTTCTGCGCGTGGTTGAGGTCCACGAGCCGCTTCATCACGAACGGCTTGAACAGCTCCAGCGCCATCTGCTTGGGCAGACCGCACTGGTGCAGCTTGAGCTGCGGGCCGACGACGATGACCGAACGGCCGGAGTAGTCGACTCGCTTGCCCAGCAGGTTCTGGCGGAAACGACCCTGCTTGCCCTTCAGCATGTCGCTGAGGGACTTCAGCGGCCGGTTGCCGGGGCCGGTCACCGGACGACCGCGACGGCCGTTGTCGAACAGCGCGTCGACGGCCTCCTGGAGCATCCGCTTCTCGTTGTTCACGATGATCTCGGGGGCGCCGAGGTCGAGCAGACGCTTGAGGCGGTTGTTCCGGTTGATGACCCGGCGGTACAGGTCGTTGAGGTCGGAGGTCGCGAACCGGCCACCGTCGAGCTGCACCATCGGGCGCAGGTCCGGCGGGATGACCGGGATGCAGTCGAGCACCATGCCGCGCGGCGAGTTGGTCGTGTTCAGGAACGCCGACACGACCTTGAGCCGCTTGAGGGCGCGGGCCTTCTTCTGGCCCTTGCCGCTGCGGATGGTCTCGCGCAGGTTCTCGGCCTCGGCGTCGAGGTCGAAGCTGATCAGGCGGTCCTGGATCGCCTGCGCGCCCATGCCGCCCTTGAAGTAGCGGCCGAAGCGGTCGCGCATCTCGCGGTAGAGCAGCTCGTCGCCCTCAAGGTCCTGGACCTTGAGGTTCTTGAAGCGGCTCCAGACCTCGTCGAGCCGGTCCAGCTCGCGCTGGGCACGGTCGCGGAGCTGGCGCATCTCGCGCTCGGCGCCCTCGCGGACCTTGCGCCGCTGGTCGCCCTTGGCGCCGGCGGCCTCCAGCTCGGCCAGGTCGGACTCGAGCTTCTTCTGCCTGGACTCGACGTCGGCGTCACGGCGCTGCTCGATGTGCTGCCGCTCGACGGAGATCTTCGCCTCCAGCGAGGGCAGGTCACGCTCACGCATGTCGGTGTCGACGTGCGTGATCATGTAGGCCGCGAAGTAGATGACCTTCTCCAGGTCCTTCGGGGCCAGGTCGAGCAGGTAGCCGAGGCGCGACGGCACGCCCTTGAAGTACCAGATGTGCGTGACGGGCGCGGCCAGCTCGATGTGGCCCATCCGCTCACGACGCACCTTGGCCCGGGTCACCTCGACGCCGCAGCGCTCACAGATGATGCCCTTGAACCGGACGCGCTTGTACTTGCCGCAGTAGCACTCCCAGTCGCGGGTCGGACCGAAGATCTTCTCGCAGAAGAGTCCGTCCTTTTCCGGCTTGAGAGTCCGGTAGTTGATGGTCTCGGGCTTCTTGACCTCGCCGTGCGACCACTGACGGATGTCGTCGGCGGTCGCAAGACCGATCCTGAGCTCGTCGAAGAAGTTGACGTCTAGCATTGTGTGCGATCTCCCCCTCAGACTTCTTCCACGCTGCTCGGCTCACGCCGGGACAGATCGATACCGAGTTCCTCCGCCGCGCGGAAGACGTCCTCGTCGGTGTCGCGCATCTCGATGGACATGCCGTCGCTGGAGAGCACCTCGACGTTGAGGCACAG